>CAZWPD010000019.1:25909-37481 GCA_964636145.1 uncultured Coxiellaceae bacterium | reverse complement strand
ACCGTCTGCGGGACTAAAATATCATCCATCATCGCCATATCAGCAACTTCGGCTGAAATATTGCTAGAAGCAAATTCTTGCAATGCCAATAGATGATCTTCCCTAACATCGAAAATATTATGTGACAAATGATTGCGAAATTGACGACACGCATCCATGAAAGTACGCACATTAGCTAACGCCGTGCGACTCTCAACCCCCACACCAGCAAAAACATCGCCCATTGCAGCAAGACGGTCGGAATCACAATACTCACCAAATATAATCACCAACATCCTCATGCTATCCTGCCAATGCTTGGGTTTTTGCACACAAAGCGCATTCATGTATGGAATAATTTTTTCATGCATCCATTTGCACAAATCAATTGCGGTAATATTGTGCGGCGCCAACGGATGCACATTAAGCTCATCGCGCAGCTCATATAAGCTGACATATAAAGGCAGTGATTGCATGGAGTTGAAGTTCAACTTATTTTTACCATCGCCAATCGCAGCAATGAGACGCTCGACGCCAGCATCACTTTTGACATTGGTGTAACTGTATTGCTGCACCCTGCTCACCACTTCACCACCCATGAAAGAACACATCTGGGCCTTGGTTCTGAGAATCATATCAGTGGTTAAATCAACCTTGTTTGCCAAGTGCACTAGCAGCGTTCTTAAGTGTACGGCATTGCCAACATCTTCACCTTTGTCTCTCAGCAAACGGCGACACATATTGTAACGATGAAAGTTATATAAAAAGGCCAGAGTTTGCGAAATAGAATGCTGCGCTGCGTTGCCACCAACGTCTGGTTGACGATAATCAAACTCGGCCATGAATAATGCGTGCGCGACGATTTGTTTTTTTGCCTCGCCGATAACCGATGGAAACACTTTCTTAACAACCACATCCTCCGACTTATCAACAGGACTGCAAGACAAGACTTCCTGCATCTGGGCCTTCTCTTCATCTCGTTGTGCTTTCATCTCTGCGCGTTGCTGCCTGAAACGCTTGGAACGTGCCGCACGTTCTTTGCTTGCCGCTTCCGCTTGCTGCAGCTCTTGCTCTTTCTTCAGCTGCTTCTCTTGCTGACGAGCCAAAATTTTTTCTTGTATGGCATTGGTTTTTTCAGCGTTTGAACCAGTACGCTTTTCTCGCTTTTTTACAACCTTGGGAGAAGGCGGTGGTGAATTCGACACAACACGGCTCTCACGCGACTCAGCAACTGTCGCTCGCGGTGCAGCAGAAGCGGGCTCTGGCTCGCTGGCAATCGGCTTGGCCGACGCCATTAATTTTCTTTTCGCCGCTTTCTGTTGATTGCGCAGAATGAGCTCGGCAGGCAACACTTCTCGCTTGCCTGTCAGAATTTTTTTAGCATAGGCGTAAATGACGGCAAGAAGTACTGCGCCCATCGTCATCGTAAATGCATAAAACGCCAAGTCATTATTTTCGTTTTGCCTGCCGTGCATACTACCTCACCTCGTTAGGGTATGTGTATTATTTGTACATTTTACAGGGGCAAGCTTAAGGGGGTATTAAGTTAGTGTTATCGTAAGCTGTTGATATAATTATTTTTTATAGAGAATATGTAGCCCGGTCACGCCTTTTGTGGCCGGGACTATACCCGCGAAAGCCCCGGCCACAAAAAGCGTGTCCGGGCTACCACTCTAAATTACCGAACACCCCTCACATCTAATGCGCACTCTCCAACTGATACAACAAATCACCGCCATTTTCGAGGGTACTGGTTTCGGTCTGAACCGCGAGGTGCTTGTTGATTTGATAGCGCAAGCTAAACACCTGAATCTCTTGAAAGAGACCATAGCTGTAATGCAACGATAAATTATGACCGAGATTGCGACCAATATTTACCGTCGTGGTACTTTGCGTGGCATTGTTGGCAAAATCAAAATACTCTGTCGATCCGACACTCAACTCAGTCAAGCCCAATTTCTTTTGCAGATCGTCAACCGGGTTCAGCTTACCGGAATCGCTATACATTTCAGACGCCACATTCAATATCGCAAACTTGCCTGTGCCTTTAACCTGCGATTGCGGGTAACCGAATAACAGATACGAAAGAATATCACCCTGACTCAACCCAGCAGCATCCGAGAACAAACTAATACGCGGTTTATTGAGCACACCGCTCACCGCAATACCAACCACTAAGGTTTCACCGCCAACATAAACCGGGCGCATGTCTTTATTATCTTCAAACTGGCTATTACCACCAAAACCTTTCACCTTGATGGTTTGTGTTGCTCGCAAGCTGATACCAGGATTCGACAATAAATTGCCAGCGTAAATTAATCGGCCTTGCTGAATATTCAATCTGCGACCATAGGCACGATACGTACCACCGCCTACTAAACTAAATTCTCCAGTAGCAGTGAATGGATTTCCTTCGATACCAGCGATATTGATGCTGCCTTGCAGCTTCGATTGCAGATCATGATATTTAAGGTTAACGCTATCACCGAGCACCACCTTCAAGCGCATGGAAATATTGGTTGGCGCTGAAACTGGTATCGCTTTCTGATGAACAATCACCACATCACTCGGCAGCGTAACGGTAGAACTAAAATCGATAGGACGAATGTCAGCGTATGGGATCATGATGCTGCCACCGAGAAACAAATCATTATCATGATAGGACAACGTCATGTCCGGGGAAATTTTAACCGTATATTCTTTAGTATCGACCGCCAGAATATCAGTGCCGCGCACGGTCAATTCAAGCGGCAAAGAAGGCTCTTCAATGCCGTAAGTACCAGTCAGACTCACCTTACCCTGACCCGCCACAAATGTTCCGCTTAAGTCCACCAGTTTGCCAGTATGGTAATGTGTATGTAAGACGATATCTGAGAAAGTCATATTCGCAGCTGGCACGAAAACACTACCGCGCACGGCATCCAGACCACCATCAATCACCGGCTGCGTGAATTTTCCGCCTGCCTGAAAGCTGCCAGTCACAACCCCCTTGAACCCACGGACTTGCGGCACATCTGCAAACAAGGTGTTGAATTGGGAAAAATCAGCAACATTCACTTGCGCTGCTGCCTTGAAAGTTTGATCGAGACTCACGCCAGATGTGATCTTGGGAACGGTTAATTGTGCCGTAATTTTGTTTACCGGACTCAACATCACTTTTACCAGCTGCAGATAATCTTCGCCGTGCAATTGCCCGCTCGTTTCTATTTTGAAATCAGGAATACGCATGTCATCGATGCTTAAACCTGTCACGTCAATCTTGCCATTATTGGTGAGATGCTTTTTCACCTGACTATCAATATCAGCAGACAACGCATTAATTTTGACGTAACCCGCAACAAAATGATTAAGAGAAACCGTGGCATTAATCGCTGGCAGCATGCGCTGACCCGTGACCGTGCCTGTTGTCACCACCTTACCGCTAACATTAGGAAGAATCTGGCGCAAATCCGGAATATTGACCGACCACTGTAAATGCCAGGTATCATCGAGTGTACCGCCGCCGATAATACGAGCATCGCCAATATCGATTTCCGTGTTACGGATAGTAGCGCGATCCAGTGTGGCGCGACTCAACCACTCAAGCCATCGCCGAGTGTCGGGCGTAGATGATGACTTAGAGGATGTACCAGTTGCTGCCTGCACACGTACACGCACACCATCCAGATCAATATCTTGAATGGATATATGTTTGTTTATTAGTTTCCAGGCATTCCAGCGCAGTTTGAGCGATTCTATTTTGACATCAATGCGTTCATTCTTATAGGCGAGGTCATGCAATTCGATTTCTGAAAATAATCTGCCGCTGAGACTGCCAATTTTCACATCTTCCGGAACATATTGTTTCGCATACGCCCATACAATCTGCATGCCGCGCTCTGTATCACCAAAATATGATAATGTCATCAACGCGAGCGCTGCGATCACCGCGATCAACAACATGAGCCTTGAAAACCAGCGCAAGATCTTCATTAGAATTCCGGCCCCATACTCACTTCTACCTGATAAGGTTGGCCGTCTTTGCTGAGTGCGCGCGCTACATATAATTTAATCGGGCCCACAACAGATTCGTACACCAGACCTACACCTGCACCACGATTTAATTGCCCTTCATCTTGATTCGATGAGCCGCCAATGTGATTGGTCGCAGTACCAATATCATAAAACACCGCACCGGAAATATCATAGGCAATATGATTACGATATTCGACGCTCGCCACCCCCAAATACTTGCCAGGACCAATACTGCTATCTGGAAATCCGCGAATCGTTGTCATACCACCAGCGAAAAAGCGCATACTAAGCGGTAAATCATTTAAATCATTCACGACGGTGTAGCCAATATCGCCGCGTAAAATAACGTGCGCAAAACTAACCGGTGTCATAAACAATTTACCCTGCAGCTCGCCTTGTAAAAAACTGGTCGATGATAATAAATTATTTGACGCCCCGAGCAGCGAAATATTAAACGAGCGCCCGTACGTTGGCTGAACGATATTATCAGTTTTGATGTAATTCAAATTTAACTTTGGATAAAGCAGCATACTATCGCGTTTCGGCAAATCATTAACGCGGTATCGCTCCCAGAGATAATTGAGATTGCTCGCGAGTGACCAGTGATGCATCTTGCGCGTGTAACCAAATGCCAGTGACTTGGAATGACTATAGCCATTCTTAGGAACGAATTTTTGATAATTCGCACCAATCTCCCACTGCTCGGTTAATGGGTTTTTACCAGGAATATAATATTTAAGACCCACGCCGGATAAAACCGACGATAGTTTCAATTGCGCATCGAGTGCGTGGCCAGTATTCGTCAGCCGTTTGAAATTAGTACTGGCAGTAAAACGCAAACCAGTAAAAGTACCGTAACCCAAACCAAACGCATAGCGCCTGGCATTGATGGGAACCACCGATGCCTGCATGGGAATATAAGTATCTTTAGCACCATCAATATCCGGAATCACAACCACTTGCTTGAAATAGCGGCTATTGTTCATCTCTTGCTGATACTCAAGCAGCTTATTACTGGAAAAAGGTTCGTCTTTGTCAAACAAGTCAAATCGACTCATGAACTCCGGTGAATACTCATTCTTATTAAATGTAATTTTACCGAAGTAATAACGTTCCTTGGTGTCCAGCGTCAAAGACACGACAGCGGAAGCAGTGTCCACATTCACCGTCACCTGACTATGCGGGGAAACCACTTTCACAAAACCCTGATTACTAATGACATCAAATAATTTGTCACGTGCTGCGGTGTAAATGACGGAATTAAAAATGTCGCCAACCTTGAGTGGAAACATCTTGACTGAACGGCGAATTTTTTCGTTATCGACACCAGCACCAATGATCTTGATGTCTACCCGCTTGATACGTACTGGCTGGCCAAGATGTACATGATAGATCACTAACCACTTATCGCCGTGCCGCACCACCTCGGGCTCAACACTCGGCTTGTAATAACCATAGGGCGCAATCGCATCGCGCACTGCCTGTACTGATTGTCGTGAAAAATCCTCAATTGCTGCCGCACCAAGATGGCTATCTATCTCTTTGCGCTCAATCTCAAGACGCGACAACACATTTTGACTGATAACCCCGCCAACGCCGCGCACTTCAAATTTCAAGATTGGGCTCGCCACAGCCATCGCTGGCAGTAAAGACAGCATGGCGCAAAGCACAATGGTGGGTAACAATTTCTTCATGGGAGTTAGCTTTTATAAGTATGGGGCACATTTTAATCGAGAAGACCTCAATAAGCCATTTAATGACATGAAATATGTGCGTCCATCTCACCGTAAAAGCTGCACAGAAAACCTCCATATTTACCGGCGCAAACACCCCCATCAGGCGATTTTCTTCAGATTCTGTTAATCCAGTTCTCGGCCATTTTTCACGTAAGTTATTGATTCTACAACCGCCCATGGGTGGAAATTTTCTGATATTTTATAACGACTTAGGTCAAAAAATGGATAAAAATTCATGGAAAAGGTTCACCTCGGCGCAGTTTTCTTGTATAGTGGCCGCTATGCAAATGATTACTAATTTATCAAAATATTTACTTCTAGCTTTACTGAGTAGCATCTTCTTGATCACCTGGACTAGCATCAATCCAAACGATGTTTCCAGCTCAATGAGCCACTACTACAGTCCGGCACAGGTAACCTCTATCTGGCGTAATATGAGCAGCGAGTTCAAGCTGGATCATAAAACGCAGTCACGTCAGGTGCAGGCTGAAATTCACAAGTTGCTCGCCAACCAGGATGAGTTCGTCAGAATTCTGAAAGCTGCGACACCGTACATCTATTTCATTCATCAACAGACGGAAGCCTACGGCTTGCCAGCTGAACTCGCGCTGATTCCTTTCATTGAAAGCGAATACAATCCTAACGATCACTCCAATGCCGGTGCACTGGGTTTATGGCAGCTAATGCCAGATACCGCGCGCGGACTAGGCGTGAAAGTGAAGAATGGTTACGACGGCCGCAGAAACATTATCGCCTCGACCGAGGCAGCTCTCGCCTACTTCAAAGACTTGGGCACCCTGTTTAAAGGCAACTGGTATCTGGCTATTGCTGCTTACAACTCGGGCGAAGGCCGTGTGTTGACTGCCAAACGCCGTGCCGGCAGTGAAGATTTCTTCCAGATGTCTTTACCAACTGAAACAAAATTATATGTACCACGACTGTTAGCCGTCGCTGAAATTGTGGAAAACCCGGAAAAATACGGCGTCAAATTACCACCAGTCAGCAACGAACCTTACTTCAAGAAAGTGGAAGTAGAAAAACCCGTCACACTCGATAAAGTTGCAGAAACATCTGGCGTCAACATCAAGACTCTGCAAAAGCTAAACCCGGATGTCAAAGGCGCGACGATTACCCAGAAGAAAGACGGCATCCATGCCTTGTTAGTTCCCGTGAACAAGAACCCACCTATTCACGCCTAAAGCTTTAGATTTGGCGGCTCTGTGCCGCCAGATCGGCTCACCAAATAATCATAAGCATTACGCGCCGCTTCCAGCTTGTGAACGATGATTTGTAGCGCATTCATCAAATGTGGTAATTGCTCGCGTGGATCAAGCTCTGTCTTTTCTTCAGACCTACCAAATAAGGTGGCACTAATGGCAGTCGAGAGAAGATTATAACCTTGCAGGTAATAAGCCTGACTGCGTTCACGCTCTTGTGCCTCCTCACGCGCCTTCTGCTCAGCCCACAAAGTAGCCGCCGCATTTTCATTTATGCCTTGCAATAAATCTATCAACATACTGAGATGATCTTGCTGCGCACCTTCTTTTTTGATGATTTTGGGTGTGATGCTATCAATACAAAGTTTAGCGGTATGAATTTTCGTCGCGCAAGTGAGCCCGGTGTGTTGATCGCCAGGAAGAATGTGATCAGCCAACACCTCCATCGCTGCTAATTTATCTAGCACCTTTTCAACATCGTTTAATATTCCCAATACTTCACGATGTTTATCAATGTGTTTTAATTCAGGGAGAATATACGCAAGTGCTTGATTCAAGCCGGCAAGCATCGCTGGCTTATCCGTGCAATCAGATTTATTTACTTCTTCTTCAATTCTTGTCAGCAATAATCGGTATTGCATTAAACGCTGATTAGGCAACATGATGCGGGTTTCAACATCCATCCAGCTCGAAGATTGAATACCCTTTAACATAGCTTCCTTCAATTTTGGGTCTGCCTTGACTGAGGCCAACAAGTCGGTGAACTCTTGCATCTTCATCGCCGCACGCGAGATTGCCGGCAGAATTCTAATAAAATGGGCATTGCGGGCATTGATCACCGTAACAATATGCGTAATGTCTTCGAGAATATTACCAGACGGTTTTTCATTGAAAGGATTTGCAATTAATGTGCCGTAAGGCTTCAACAGAACCTGTAGTAAGTCTTGCTGTTGAATAGGTAAATTGGGGGAAATTTCATCAAAGGCACGAACAAAGCTATCAATTTTATTGTGACACGACGTTTGTAATGTCAAAAACTCATTAATGACATTTTGGATTCTCAGTTCTTGCCGTTTTTGCTCTTCTCGACGCTTTTGTTCTTCAAGCTGCTGCCTCACCGCTTCGCGGCGCTGCTGAAACTGTTCGCTGCCAGGTGAGTCAATATCGTCTTTTTCTTTTAGTCTCGAGTCCATACTCATCACCTCGTTATGGTTTGTGTGATGGGTTTATAGTATGCGTGTTTCAGAGGTATCGCAAATCTTGCTTAAAGCGAGAGTGTTTACCCAAAAATAATTCCAACCACTAAAAACTCTGGCTCACTGACGTATTCATGTACATCTCCAACCGGCGACATGGCACCAACAGCGTCACGTGCCTCATCATCCAGCACACCCGCACCACTAGATTTCACCACGCGCGCTTCCGTGACATAACCCTCTGGATGCAAGACAAAGCCGACCAACACCACACCACGTAAATTAAAATCAGCGGCGACACGCGGATAAGTCAGGTGTCGCGATAAGGCGCGGGCTAAAATTTTCACGAGCGGTTTGATAATTTTACTTTCGCCGACCAGATGCAGCGGTTCTTGATCACGTGGGTCGGTAATATTTTCAGGAACGGCATCACGCGCAAAGCTGACATTGCGCGCATCTCGAGAAGACTTGGGTTTTGCCGCCGCCTTGGCTGGCTGTGATTTTTTAGCTAGCGGCTTTTCGATACCATTTTTATCAACTTCTTTAGGCTCAGGCTGAATCTCCGGCTTGGGCTCCGCTTTCACCTCGGGAGCAGGCTTCGGTTCAGGCTTGGGCTCGGGTCTGGGATCAGGCTGTTGTTCCTGGACAACAGGAGCCGGCGGCGCCTCTGGACTTGGCGACAAATAAGAAGGCACAGATGCTTCAGGTGAATTAGAAGGCAATTCTTTTTCCGGCGTCAACAACAATACCGTCGTGAATCCCAGCAAGAGCAATAAATGCAAAAGCAGAGAAAGCCAGATTGAATGTCTTTGCAACTTCTTAAGTGTATGACTTCGCATCAAATCATCTTATCAGCACTTGTACGTCATACGAAATAATTATAAAAAAACCGTGACGGTCATCATCACCGTCACGGTTAGCCGGGCAGGCAAAGTTATGACTTAGTATGGTCGGACAATTACCTTGGTGCCGTAGTTGGCGAAGTTGAATCGCAGCCATTCGGCATCTGAAACACTTAAGCGCACACAACCATGGCTAGCATTGCCTTCCATCACATATTGGGAGCCGTGCAACCCCTGATTGCCATTGAAGAACATGCAATAAGGCATTGGTGCACCACCTCTCGGTAATGGATATCTGCTCGACTTGCAGCTCGCAGCACCTAATGATTGAATTCGGAAAGTACCCGCCCCGGTTTTGCAACCACGTTTGATATCCGGGCAATAGTAGGCACCGGCAGTGGCAAGGCCGGCTTTCACCAGATTACCATCACGATCGTAAGCACCCCAGGCATGAACATTTGGGTCGACTAAGACAACTCGTTCACCCTTGGTGGCAATTTGTTGGGGTAATCGTGCGGAATAGTCAGCGCTATAGGTTTTGCTGGATTGAGCGTCAGAATAGTTAGTGCCCTTGGAATGGTAACTTGCACAAGAACTTAAGGTTATTGCAGCAACCACACATATAGCTGCCTTCACCATGCGCGATTCTAAGCTTCGCATAACACCTCTCCTTTTTTTTATTTTTCTACCTCCATTTTAACCCAGAACCGATGCGAATTGTTAAACCATTTTTTTACTAACTCTCTGCATGATGTTGTTTTATAGACTTTTTTATTTAATACCACAAACTATGAATGGTTTAGGAAACTCACGTAGCTCATTGAATAAAAACACATGTTCGAATCCCGGGGTAAAATTATTTTTATCCTGGATAAATTGTGCTCAAATGAGATGATCAAACATGAGCCACAGTAGCAAGGCCAGGCAGATTAGACATAGAATATCTAGACTACACATCAAGGAAGATTGCCATGCCAGAGATTGTCACCAAGCACCCGGAAGAAGTTGTGAAGGTATTGAAAGGTGCCAACATGAGTTGCGGCGAAGACATTGCAGCCAAGGAAGTACCAGGATGTCCCTCCGAACAGCTTTGCTCAATACAGGGTGGCAGCGGAGAAATTTGTGTCTATAGCCCGACTGATGTCAGCTCCATGACACAGATGAGCAGTCTGGATTTTATCAAAAACTCGCCTGATCTGATTTTACCGACCGTATCGCTTGCCGCTGTTCTCTTCTTAACCGGAGTATTAACGGGCATAGCACTCAAACGGTATGTGAGGTAACAATTAGCTAGAGGATTTGGTAGAGCGCACTGAGAGAATACGATTGCTGGCTGGGGCCGGTTGCCGCACCACTCTTATTCACAAACGCATCGACATTAGAAATATCGTGACGTGTTTCCGCGATAATCTCGAAATGCCTGATAGGCGCATAACCAAACGACAAGGTCAGCTCCTTCCAGACTTGCGGCACACCAGTACGAAAACCATTACCATCATTCATCACTTCTGCACGTACGGACGTACGCCATTTGTCATTCAACTTATAATTCACGTAACCTGCTGCTGCCGCCCAAGTTGCTCGTCCGAACTCGCCATAGGGTAAAGCAGCTTGAATCTGAAAAGCGTAATCAAGGTTCCAGTTAAAGCTCAAGGCCTCGGTGGCATTATAGGTACCATACCAATCAAACAATATACGACGAGAAGTCGGCCCGCTGTAGACAAAATCGGTAAGATACGCGTTACCGAGATAAGCATCGACGAGCATGGATAATTGCTTACTTAAGGTCAATGCTGCGCCTAGCTCGACGCCGTTAATATTGGTCGGGTGTCGAATCGTCGTCCAGCTATTGGTAACGCCGAGAATCAGTGACACCGCGTCACTCACATCATGACTGGCTCGAATGCCGGTATGCACACCAGGCACAACATAGCCGAAAATAATACCATGGGAAAAATTGGTATCTTCCAGATAGGAAAATGATTCAAAGCCGGCAATCGCATCCACCACGCCAACCAACACTTGCGACGAGGGGAACGAATACTGTAAATAGGCATCTCGTACTGCAAACCCAACATTCTGAACGTTGAGCATGTTGGCATTCCAGCCGTTGGGAGCGATGATATATGCATCATATCCAGCGACTGTTTCTAAGTAAGCGCCCAAACCTTCGTGGGGCAACATATCCACAGCAAGAAAGACTTGTTGCAGCCGCGCGCCATTTTCCGCAAAGTCATTCACTCGATCAGGTACACCGCTGACAAAATAATTACTACGCTGCAAATAATTATACGAGCCAACAACGTAACTCGTGACTTTAATATCATGTTTGTTATAACGGACAGTCTTAGGCACGCGATCAGCAGCAGCAAACAATGCCGCTGGCAGGCATGACAAGAAGAATATTGAAAAATACGTCGATAACCGCATATCGATTCCACACCCAGAACAAATCAGTATTAACTCAGGTTTTTCGCTGGTCAAGCTTTAATTATTATCTTGGCAACCAATAGGCAGTCTGTGCAAACAAGTAAATTTAGTTATACTCGATGAAACGCTAAATCAAAGGATTGGTGACGCTATATGAA
>CAZWPD010000019.1:17748-25809 GCA_964636145.1 uncultured Coxiellaceae bacterium | reverse complement strand
TAGCGGAACCTGAGCTGGAAATAACAGAAAGTGAAAAAAATGCAGAAACCAAATCTGAGTCAGATGATGAATCGAAACCAAACAAATATATAAAAGGGAACCCTGGCATTCATGCCAGTTATCGCATGACCGTACCCTTCATAGATGGCAAAAATCTAGGTGTATTCGCGGAAGATGAAATCGTTACTCAAGTACAGATGGCAAAGTTAATGCTGCGTCTCGCTGAAGAATTACAACGCATACACGATGTCGGCATTATTCATGCTGATATTGGTTTGAGAAACGTGATGGTCAGGCACAGTAAATCCAACCGCGATTACGTCATTCACTTTATTGATTTTGGCATGGCATACAAAAAAAATGGTTATGCCACGGTTAATTTCCAGAGCCATAAACCAACCACGAAAAGCGGGAAAAAAGCATCCAGCACGGAAATGGCTCCTGAACGTTTTCCGAATCGTAAATTGAAGGCGCACCCCAGACAAGATGTTTTCTCACTCGCAAAAACCCTTAACAAGATGATCAAACATCGACGCGCAACCTGGCGCAAGAACTTCGCTAATCAATACCCATTCATCAAATCCTTCATCACTACCGGATCCGACAAAAACCCGGTGAACCGTCCAAGCCTGCCTGAATTCATTGTGAAATTAAGAAATCATATCGATTGCCAGGAAACATTACCCGCAGACCTTTTCAATCTAGTCTTGGCACTGGAAGCAGATGATATGTCCGCTGCAAGAAAATTATTGGAAGCCAAATCCAGTCATTACACTCGGGAAAAACTAACCCCGGTTCTTTATCGACTCATTAAAAATCAAGCGTATGATCTTGCTGAAAAACTCATGAGCTTGCGTAAGGGCATTCCGCTTGACAGAGACGTGAATGGAGACCACATTTTCACTCTTGCCGCCGCCGACAACGAAATGGATAATTACCAATTTGGATTAATGCTCGATTATATTCCCAAAAATCAATTAATCGCAGTCATCACCAAAGAAAATCATGATGGCATCACGGCACTGCGCGGCATGGTTCAAAACCAGCGCTTAAGCTACCTCATCGAAAAACTCGAAGAACAACCGAAGCTGCTGAGTGAAATGGCTGCTATAAAAATATCGGGTTCAACGACTCCCGAATCTGCAGCATTGCACATACTGGCTCAGCTATGCAAATTCAAGAATTTGGCAACAGATGGGCGACGCAATCAGTTGTTTCGAGGCAATACCGCGCAACATAAAAAAAATATTGAACATGCGGCATACTATCTAATAGAGCAAATTTTATCGCCAAGCAATAAAGATGATGACGAATTTAGCATACACGAAGACATCATTCGCGAAACACCGTATTTAGCCAAATTACATCGAGACTTGCTGATAAATAATCTGATAGCATCGCCACAAGCTGAAGAAAGCTTATTTGGTTTTTTACCGAAATTATTCGGATAAAGAATCAAAAAGATGATCAACAACAGATTTTAATGGATAAAATAACAAGAATGGATACCCGCAACAATTCAACCAGTCTCACGTATCGTCGTGCCACTGAGAAGCAACCTTCGCTCATTGAATTAGTTGATCCGACTGCTACCGGTGAGCCGCTAACCTTCAAAGCTATCAGTGAGATTGGCAAAGGTGCTTACGGTAACGTGAGAAAATTCGGCCACAACAACACCATATTTGTCGTGAAAAAGCCACACGAACCAATTTCCGTCTGCACGTCTACTGATGACATCAGCAAAACTATTCGCGACCTAGATAGAGAGTTAGATTATTTAAAAATTGCCTATCCCGGCGGACCTTACGGACTAATTAAATTTGTAGATAATGAAAACGAACTCGACTATCGCCAGATCATGCCTTTTATTAATGGAGCGATTATTTCCGATGTCGGCAAAGAGATGGCCGACCCTCGTGAACTGGCGCACCTTATTCTAAATACCTGTATTGAATTACAACGGCTACATAATTTGGGTCTTGTCCACGGTGATGTCTCACCGTCTAACATCCTTGTGGACCCAAAGACACTTGCCATCCGTCTGATCGATTTTTCTTTTACACGCGAACCAGGCAAAAAAATTCGTACTTTTGAGCTTGCCGACCCCAGTAAAACCTACATGCCGCCGGAACGGATTTATCCGCAACCGTGTAAAGCGCACGGTTCAGATGCAATATGCGCGACTTGTCGACCTAAAACATGTCGCGCACACGTCGCCCAGGACATCTACACGCTCAGCTGGACAATTGATTTTATGATCAAACGTCGCAAAACACTGCACCCTGGATTCACCAACCTCAATAAAGAATTTCCCTGCATTACAAGCTTTATTGAGCAGGGATTAAAAACCAACCCTGATGAAAGACCCAGCCTGCAAAGCCTCATCAACCAACTGCAACCCTTGCTGGTTATACAACAACTGAAACATCAATTATTAACCAACGAGACAACTGATAGTTACCAAATACTAACCCAACAACAAGACAAAACCTCAGTCGATCAACTGTTACGTCTTAGTCACGAAATAATTTTGTCAGATAGATATGATCTATTATTGAAGATACTTGTCTTCATTGAATCACAAGAGCCAGATGAAAAATCGTTGGCGATTGTGGATCTCTATCGCTATATATCAGCGCAAAAGACCGCGAGCGATAACACCGGGACGCAGTCACCATCACTCTTCTTTTGGGAAAAAAATTTCCGCAACACGTTGGACAAGTTAAATAATGCATTATCGCTCGCCAAGGCGATAAATTTTGCTGACTACCCGCTTAATGCAAACACTCTCAATGACATCAAATCAACGCCAATGTTACTGGAGATCTACAACAGATTACTTGCAACCGGGGCTAAAATTAACATCGCGCCAACAAAGACCAGCACGCCACACATTTAACTTGCTGGGCGACTACAAGAAATATTGATCGCAGATTGCAGTTAACTCAGTCAAGTCTTCGCAACCATTCACAGCCGTATGAAACTCGCTTCGATTTGGCAAGTGACGCGCATAATATTTGGCAAATTTACGCGCCTGCAGAATGGCGAATTTTTCGCTGCCTAATAATTCTATCAATAACTGAACATGTTCCTGCAACACCGCTGCGATCTCTCGATTATCCGGTAACACGAATTGTTTCTGTTCGGCTTCAGCAATCAAACGACCAATCAGCCACGGCTGTCCCACCCCCGCACGACCTATCATCACACCCGCACAACCAGTCGCCAGCATTTTTTGCAGAGAAGCTTGATCGGCGATATCGCCATTACCAATGACAGGAATTTTCATAGTCTCGACAAAATACTGGATGGCATCGTGACGGCACGGTGTTTCGTAGTGCTCGGTCCAGTGCCTGCCGTGCACAATTAAAAAATCAGCACCGGCATCGCTGACTGCTTGCGCAACTTCGTGGTTAAATGACTCATCGCCGCTATCGACTCTGATTTTTACTGAGACGGGTACGCTAGTATTGTCTTTCATGGCGCGTATGAGTTCATATAACAAGGCTGGATTGGTTAACAGCTTGGAACCTGCGCCACGGCTGCGGATTTTTTTCACCGGGCAACCGCAATTTAAATCGATTAAATCGGCGCCGTAGTCGGTGACGCGCTTTACCGCCTCACCCAACTCTTGCGGATCTGAACCGGATAATTGAAAACAAACCGGCCCTTCAGCCGCCGCCTTCTCAATATAACGCTGTTTCGCATGCTCAGGCTGATGGATAATGGTCTTGCAGGAAATCATCTCTGTGCAGCTGAACGCCGGACGACTATAACGCCAGGTGAGCAGACGAAACGGGGCACAGCTTACGCCGGCAAGAGGTCCCTGTATAATGTTGACGGGAAACGTCTTGTTACCCAGTGTCAGCGGCTTGATCAAGCGCAATGTCTCATACGTATGATAGGAAAGGCGGCAAAGTTTACCTCTTTTAGCTCTGGATAGGAACTATACATGCTCAGAATCACCCCCGCCGTCTGGCTGGATTTAAATGAAGTCAGCATCACCTTCATACGCTCGCCCGGGCCTGGCGGCCAGAATGTGAATAAGGTCGCCACAGCAGCCCTGCTGCGCTTTAATGTTCGGACCTCGGCCTCCCTGTCAGAGCACGTGCGCACCCGACTGTTAGATGTGCTGGCAAGCCGCCTGACTCTGGACGGTGACCTGATCATCAAAGCCACACGCCACCGCACTCAAGAGCGTAATCGACAAGACGCGCTGGAAAGGCTGGCCGAGATCTTGCAAAAAGCCGCGACACCGCAAAAACCACGCCGCAAGACCAAACCTACACGCGCTTCTGTGCACCGCAGGCTAGATAAGAAAAAACAGGCAGGGAAACGGAAATTATTGCGCGGGAAAGTGGGTGGAGAGGATTAAAAATCCTCTTACTGAACCGGCCTTGCTCGTCATTGCGAGCCCCGCGTTGTTTGCGGGGCGCGGCAATCCAGCCCATCGTTGGCAGCAGAGTTTCCATGAAAACACGGTGCCGCGTGATCGGCTGGATTGCTTCGTCGGCCTACGGCCTCCTCGCAATGACGATGTAGCGTCATCACCCCAATGACACCAACATGACAGTATTGTCATGATCAACATTTCTATACGCCGCATCTGTATGATGGATATATGCGAATATATTCGGAGAAAATATCATGCATTCACATCACATCATGAGCGACTTGGAAAAAACACAACGCGTAGCGCCGCTGATTGCCGCGAAGAAAATTACCGAGGTAAACACACATCATTTTAGTGCAGATGAGATTCTCAAACTGCAACGCCTCACGCCATTAATTCTGGCCGGGAAAATTTCAGAATCGAGAGTTCGCTCAAAAAGCATGGAAGACATTGAAAAGCTGGAACGCGTCACACCGTTAATTATTACCGGTAGATTATCAGAATTTGGCGCTTGCAAGATGAGCTTGATGGAAATTGAAGATAAATTATTTACGCACGGACATCCGGGAACATTTTTCGAGGTGTCACGACCACGCACTCATCTTCATACAACTGCAGCCATTACATTGAAAATTTAATGCGCCCACAAGCACTGCCGCGCCCCGCTATGATCGCGGGGCAGGCAATAACAACGTTCTTAGCTTTTCTTCACGGAAATTAATTGTACTTTGAAAATCAGTGTTTCATTTGGGCCAATCGCTGGTGGCGCACCTTGATCGCCATAAGCTAATTTAGCTGGAATGAATAATTCCCAAGTCGAACCAGCTGGCATTAATTGCAGCGCTTCGGTCCAGCCGGCAATCACGCCTGCAACTGGAAATGTTGCTGGCTCACCGCGCTTGTAAGAGCTATCGAATTCTTTGCCATCAACCAGCGTACCGGCGTAATGCACGGTCACAACGTCATTCAAGGTTGGCTTTGCACCCTTGCCTTCGGTGATCACTTTATATTGCAAGCCATCTGGCAGGGTCACAACACCTTCTTTATTCTTGTTAGCAGCGAGAAATGCTTCGCCAGAATTAGCGGTAGTTGAGGTGGAGGTCTGTGTATTCATTGATGTTCCTGTTGTCGTGTCTGCATAAACATTGGCGCACAGCATGCCAAGTCCCATTAACACTGCTATTGCTGATAATTTCATTATTCTGCTCCATGAAGTTAAAAATGAATGTCTTACGCGATAAGCGTATTGCGTTTTATATCATCAATTACGCCTTAAATAAATGTATGCTAATAATAATCAATGCCATGCTGAAAATGATCAAATAATGACCTACTTTTTTAGGGTATAATATTCGGATGAAAACTCGCCTCCTCGCCATCATTGCACTCACACTGCTCGCAGCTCAGGCTGTCGCAGATCCCGCCTATCAAAAACCCGATGATGCAAGCCTGAAGGCCAAGCTAACCCCGCTGCAATACAACGTCACCCAACATGAAGCGACGGAACCACCGTTTAAAAATGCTTATTGGGATAATAAAGAACCCGGGATCTATGTTGATATTGCGACTGGCGAACCACTATTTCTTTCTACTGATAAATACGACTCCGGCACCGGCTGGCCAAGCTTCACCAAACCGATAGACCAAACTAACATTGTGCTCAAGCCTGATAACACCTTTTTCACGACTCGCACTGAAGTCAGCTCTCGCATCGGACACTCGCACCTCGGCCACGTCTTTGACGACGGCCCCGCTCCAACTGGTAAACGTTATTGCATGAATTCTGCCGCGATGGAATTTATTCCCGAAAAAGACATGGAAAAACGCGGATATGGAAAATATCTGAAAGATCTCAGGGCCGCTCAATCACATTAATCAACCGCAAGGAGTGTGTTATGTCATACGAAACCATTGGAATTATCGCCGGTATCTTAGCCATTGGCGGCTATATACCTTATATCTACAGTATTCTTGCTGGCAAAACCCGCCCTAATCGCGCCACCTGGTTTATCTGGACCATCGTTGGTGGATTGCTGGCATTCTCATACATCGCCGAAGGCGACCAAAATTCAATCTGGCTGCCACTGGGATATTTTCTCGGGCCTTTAATCACCGCGATTCTATCGTTGCGTTACGGCTACGCAGAATGGACGCGACTTGATACCTTTTGTATTGTCGCTGCTGCCATCAGTATCATACCCTGGATTTTAGCTGACAATGCCACCATGACACTCTTGATTAATCTGGCAATCGATTCCACTGGTGCGATACCAACATTAGTCAAAACTTACCGCGAACCAGAAACTGAAGATTTAACTGCATGGATGATTTTCTTCATTGCCAATACTCTGCAGTTATTTGCAATCAGCATGTGGAATCTTGCCGCACTCTATCCGGTTTACTTATTCCTGCTGGCAGGTTCGATTGTGTTGTTTATCTGCAAAGGCAAACTCGCCAACAAAAAACCCGCCATGAGTGAAAAAATGTAACTACAAGATCACGCAGCGCTTTTCTGTTTTTTCTGCAACTGTCTCGACAGGTTCGAGTTGAGATGGTTGCGGAGCAAACATTCCCAGTTTTGACTGTCTTGCCGCTTTCATGTTTTCAATCTGCTGGATAAGTTCCGGCACTTTTGCCTGGACCTCCTTGCTCAACAAATGCAGAACATTTACCGCTTCTGGAGCAGCAAGCAGATGCGCAACAGTCACATCACTGCCTTCAGGTCGCGTATACAAATCCCTGACTTCAATCATGCTGCGCAGATCTCGCATATGCATTAAAATATCGCGCCCTTGCTGAGTCGAGAGTAACAAATATAAAGGCGTAATACCTTTATCATCGCCGTATCTAGGTTGACGGTTTAAACTATCGATATCAATCAAGTCACGTAGATGCTGGTACTTCGCTAAAATCGCCAAGCCTTCCTCACTTTTCAGTAACAGGTAAAATGGTGACACACCATTCTTGCCGAGCGCGTTAAACGCAGCCGCATTAAATTTTTTAATGAATCGAGGATTTTCCAGCATGATCTGCAGACCCGTTGGTGATTGCACAAAATTCCTAACAACAGACAGACCCTCTGTCTCGCTTAGACAATTGATGGCTTTCTTGCCCGCCTTCGCCAACAGATTGTTATCTGCAAAATAGCCGATTGTCTTTTCATTTTTTGATAACAAGAAAAGTGTGGATCGATGCATAGACAAAAAATTCAGGCCTTTTTTGTTGATGAGATTACGTATGGCAGGATCTGAGAACACTGCCTCGCCCTTGCCTTCAATAGTTAGCCGAAACACAAACGGTATCTCATCAAGACTTGGGCGACGATTGACAAACTCCGCGGTCAGCTTCATACGCATATCAGGGTAACTGACCAGAAGATCCATTCCATGAAAGCGGCCAAACACATAATGCGCGGCCGAACGCCCTTGCTCATCCATCGCACAAAACGCTTTGGCGGTAATTTTATTGCGAAAGTCGTGATCTGCCGCGAGCAATTCTTGAAGATTGTGAATGCCAGCCTCTTCAACCGATTCCTGGCCGGGCCGAAACGACAGGACTTTAACATCGGACCTCGATGACTTCTTTTTACTTTCTTGATAACCCGCGAGCATAAACAATGCACCATGACCATCGGCGTCAAGAGCATTGAGCTCTTCCACGGTAATGCC
>CAZWPD010000019.1:15949-17648 GCA_964636145.1 uncultured Coxiellaceae bacterium | reverse complement strand
CAACTATCTACCGGGAATTTTCGGTGATATATTTGTACAGTCATGGAATTAACTAACAAGGATGTCACTATGAGTATTACTTCACGCTTTCTCGATCAATACATTACCGAGTATGCCAAAAATTCACGCCTGTTCTTCATTTGGGGTGTGGTTTTAATGGCTCTTGGCCTGGTTGCGGTTGTAGCCGACACATTCACCACATTGCTGACTGTCATGGTTTTGGGATTCTTTATCCTGTTCAGCGGCTGCGTGATCCTGCTCGACACGATTACCTTTTGGCGCGGCAAAGACCATGGCTTCGTTTTCGCCTTACTGGCAGCCGTTCTCTATATCGCAGGCGGACTATTGTTAATCAGCAACCCGGTTGAAGGCTCGGTTACGATCACCTTCCTCTTGGGAGCAATTTACAGCTTCCTTGGCCTGCTACGTATCATGTTCGCAGTGATGGCACGTTTACCACAGTGGGGCTGGACTTTGGCTAACGGTGCCGTCACCCTGTTGATTGGTATATTAATTTTAATGAGCTGGCCAGAATCCAGTTTGTTCATTATCGGTTTATTTGTTGGTATTGATTTATTCTTCTGCGGCCTCGCCTACACCATGGCAGCATTAGCGTTACGCAGCGTCGCCAAGAGATAGTAGTTTCCCTAAATGTAAAAACATACTCAAAGTCGTAGGATGTTAGAACAGCATAATAAAAAGCTCGCAGCTGCCAACATCCTACGGAGTATGACCACCATGAAGAATTCTTTAGTAAACGTCGCCCTATTAATTAGCTTTAGCACGATTGCACTCGTTTCCTGCACAACCAACACACAAAGACAAAATACCACAGCTGGTGCAGTTGCTGGCGCAGTACTTGGTGGCATTGCTGGCAGCACGATTGGTGCGGGCACAGGACAATTAGTTGCGGTTGGTGTTGGCGCCATTGCCGGTGGCTTATTAGGCGGCGCAATTGGCCACAATATGGAAAGTTCAGATTCCACCAAAATGAATAACACCTTGAATCATAATGCGGTACGTAAAACATCTAAATGGCAAAACAATACCACCGGTGCAAAATACACCATGACACCAATGAGCCAAACCATGCATTACGCTGGTCATAACAATTGCCGCAAATATCACAGCACAGTAATGATAGATGGCAAACAAGAAGTGATTGATGGCGTTGCATGCAAACAAGCTGATGGTAACTGGCAGGCTATGAAATCTTAATACTTCTCCCTTCGCCCTTTATCCCCGCTGACGCGGGGATTTTTTTTGGTGAGCTGCACACACTGCACGCGCAATCATTTAATGATCCCAGCCGCAAAAAACGCGCCCGGGCTACATAGACTATTTCGCCGCCCAGAGATCTGCTATAGTCGTGCCAATATCGAAGGGGGCTTACCCATGAAATCATCACAAGCTGACAGAGTGCCGTGGAAACGCTATATATTAGCCACGTCGGAAACCATCTTCACGTTCACCCTCGCCTCGTTTTTACTCGGGCTTTTCATTATGCATCGCGGTGACAGCAGCATTGCCACAATTGTGGCTGCAGTATTAATTTATTTATCGGTTGTTGTGTTTAGCGTATACCGCATGGTGCGCAAATACTCGCTGGCTGCGAATATGTTGATGATCCCGATTGCACCGTTCATTATTATGATGATTGTGGTGTCGTTGATACATGTGTTGCAATATTTTCAGTAGA
>CAZWPD010000019.1:13346-15849 GCA_964636145.1 uncultured Coxiellaceae bacterium | reverse complement strand
AATCCCTCGGCACAATCTCAAAATAAATATTTTCAGGCTCTACGAGAAGCAGCCCAGGCAACACTGACAAAGCTTCATGACGTCTGCGTTCTACTTTTTTCGTATCAATGATTTTTGGCGCTTGATATTCACGCACAAAAACTTTGCCGTCTTCAATGTCAATCGCAAACGAATAATCAGGCAAATCAGCATCGTATAAACGATAGTTAGCAGACTCTTCACGCTCGTGGCGTTTCAAATTCTTCTTGATACGATTAACAAAAGCTTCGACCGCTTGCTGATTGCCATTCGTCGCCATTTTTTGTGCGTAACGAATGCGTCTTGCATTATCAGCTTCCGGACTTCTATCAACGAAGTAAGCAGCCTCAACATCAAACAACAATAATTGGCTGGGAATCGCGCCATTAAATAACGCGTATTGTTTCTTGGAACGTAAACCCATTTGCTTGCCTAAATCAGGATTACTGGTGAATACGCCAGCCTTCCATCCGGCGAACGCTTCTTTCAGGCGCGCACCTAATTGCGTATATAAAGGCATGACTTCTTCAAGTTCGCCAAGACGCTCGCCGTAAGGAGGATTCACAACGACCAAACCAGGATTTATTTTTGCTAAGGGTGCGAATTCGCTGAGCTCACGCTTTTCAACGTGAATTTTACCGTGCAAGCCGGCGCGCTCAATATTCTCAAACGCACTCTTAATTGCTTCAGGGTCGTGATCATAACCAATGATAGAAGGAAGTTTTTTCACGCCAGCTTCTGCACGTGCTTGTGCTTCATCCCAAATCGAACGCCACAAAGCTGGTTGATGCTGCTTCCAACCCAGAAAACCAAAATATTCGCGGTGTATACCTGGAGCAATATCAGCTGCCATCATCGCACCTTCAATTAACAAGGTACCTGAACCGCACATTGGGTCCATCAAGCTACCATTTTCTTTAGCGATATTATCCCAGTTGCAGCGCTTCAAAATTGCAGCAGCGAGATTTTCTTTGAGCGGCGCGGTGACGAGTGATAAACGATAACCACGCTTATGCAAACTCTCGCCAGATAAATCGATGCTAACAGTGGCAACATTACGTTGCAGATAAACGTACACGCTGACATCTGGTTGTTCGCGATCAATATCAGGACGTACACCGTGCTTTTCACGCAGCTGATCGACGATTGCATCTTTCACTTTCTGAGCGCCGAATAAGGTATGCGTGATATTGGAATTCGCTGTGACAAAGTGTACGGCTAATGTTGCATTCGGATCGAGGTGTTGGTCCCAGGCGATAGATTGTACGCCAGCATATAATTCTTCGGGCGTGTCAGATGCAAAGGAAGCGAGTGAGAGTAAAATACGATTCGCCAGTCGTGACCATAAGCATGCTCTGTAAGCGAGGGCCAAATCACCCTGAAAACTGACGCCGGCTAATTTTTCTTTTGGTTCGGTCGCGCCGAGTGCACGCAGTTCATCAACCAGTAATAACTCCAGACCTTTTGGTGTTGTTGCGAATAACTGTAATGTTTTTTTATTATTATCGTTTGTCATGTTGTCCTATCGAACAGCTATTTCATATGCATGATGCAAACCCTGCAGAACGAGATCTGGGAGAATGACATCAAACAGTGATTTATCTTTATATAATTGTGAGAAGCCACCAGTACCGATGACTAGCACATCTTCGCCGGCAAACGCTTCCTGCTTGAAACCAGCAACCAATTGCAGCAACGCTCCGAGTTGCCCGTAAAATAATCCTGACTGAATGCTCTCGCGCGTGGTTTTACCGATCCAGTCTGGTGGTGACTCAATATTCACCTCCATCAGCTTGGCGGTATTGGACCGCAGCGACTCCATACCAAGGCGCATACCCGGCAAAATGGCGCCACCAAGGTAATCGCGGTTCTTGGTGACCGCACACAGGGTCGTAGCCGTCCCCATGTCGACAATAATGAGGTTACGATTGGGGTATAGGTGCAGCGCACCAATCGCATTAGCAATCCGGTCTGCCCCCACTTCATTGGGATTCTTATAATGAATCTTGAGAGCTTGCTGTTGATCACCCCTCAGATCGAAATAATCGGCCGTAAAATAGTTCAACACCGTATGCCTAAGGGTGTAGTCGCACCCCGGCACGACCGAGCTCACCGCAACGGATTTTATGTCAGTCGGCTGAATCTGGTTAGCCTGCAAGATACTGGTCAAAAATACGCCAAATTGGTCGGAAGTTCCCAGTAACGGGGTGGCGTAACGAAAGCGCGCCGCCAATTCATTATCACGGTAGACACCGCCCAATATATGGGTATTACCAACATCAAGACATAACAGCATAAACCACCTCCGGCTGATGAGGGGCATACCATACTGGATATATAACGGCCATTCAAGCAATCATAGCCGGACGGCATTGTGTAACTTGCTGTCATCGCCGAATCGTGTTAATAAAACACTGGATTTTATGAGAACAGTTAAGGGGTTAATCTTGACAGGTAAATCGCGTTTCTATGTTTATACCTTATC
>CAZWPD010000019.1:0-13246 GCA_964636145.1 uncultured Coxiellaceae bacterium | reverse complement strand
CTCGCGGTCAACGTTTACGGCATTATTGCCGGACGCCTGTTAATTGGTTTTGCGATTGGCATGGGCTCGTACACTGCTCCGCTTTATATTGCTGAAATTGCTCCCTTCGAATTACGCGGCGGCTTGGTCACACTGAATCAGCTCGCCATTACCATTGGCATCTTATGCTCGTACATCATCAATTACGTCTTCACCAACATCGACGGTTCATGGCGCTGGATGTTTGGTATCGGTTTTGTTCCAGCCTTATTGCTGAGTCTTGGCATGATTTTCTTGCCAGAAAGTCCGCGATTTTTGGTGAAAATTAATCAGACCAGCAAAGCAAAAAAAATTCTTCAGCAATTACGTGACACGCAAGATGTCAGCGCCGAAATCGCTGATATTCAAAAAAGCCTGCAAATTCGTCAGACTTCTTTCCGCGAGATATTTTCTCCATGGGTACTGCCAGTATTATTTCTTGGCGCGATGATGGGCCTCATCCAACAAGTGACCGGCATTAACACGATCATTTATTATGCGCCGACTATTTTCCAACTTGCCGGCTTTCAAGACGCCTCGAGCTCAATTCTGGCGACTGTCGGCATCGGTGTTGTGAACGTACTGGCGACAGTTGCGGCGATCTTCTTTCTTGATCGTATCGGCCGCCGCCCCTTACTGCTGACCGGCCTTGCCGGCATGGGATTAACACTAGCAACCTTAAGTCTCGCATTTTACATCGGTGCTGACAGCCCGATGCTGCGCTGGGTCGCGATGGGCTGCACGTTCCTGTACATCATCTGCTTTGCTTTTAGTCTCGGTGCCATGTTGTGGCTGCTAGTCTCAGAGATTTTTCCGCTTGATGTACGCGCCACTGCTATGAGTATTGCTATTTTGAGCTGCTGGTTCTGGAATTTCATTGTCTCGGCAACCTTTCTAACACTGCTCAATCAACTCGGCGCCAGCATGACCTTCCTGTTATATACCGTCATGTGCGCATTGAGTCTGGTGTTTTGTTATTACAAAGTGCCGGAAACCAATGGCATCACACTCGAACAAATCGAAAACAATATTCGCAAACGCTTACCGCTGCGCAACATTGGCCAACCTGTGACAAAAAGTGAAAGCGGGCTAGCGAATGAATGCTGACACAATCATAGCTATGGATCTTGGCGGCACTAAATGCGCTGCTGCCATCATCACACACATTCATGCCACCGGGCAGTTGATCTGTGAAAAATTCTGCAATGTGCAATTAACAGAAACTCAATCACTAACTGATCTCATTCGTCAAATCGAAGCACAGCTGCATCTTCGCTTCAGAGATACAGATGCGGTTTGTATCGGCGCGGCTGGGCAATACAACGGCCATGAACTCTTGCACCTTGACGGTGTATACCCCTATCCCATGCCGTTTGCGGCTATCGCAGCAACCGAACATTGGCCGCAATACGCTGTTATTCACGATTACGATACCGTAGTTTGCGCAACCTTCACATCTTACATGCAAGATGAAAATAATATTTTGCGATTAAATTCCTGCCCAGTGCAGCCGCATAAACGTCGTGTCGCACTTGGTCTTGGCACCGGCCTTGGCATGAAAGACGGGGTATTGATGCCTAACGGCGATTTCTGGCTGGGTAAGAATGAGGTCGGGCATATTGGCATCATCAACCCGCCGCACACCGATAGTCAGCGCCTGACGCAACACCAGGAATTCATACACTTCCTTTACAATAATCAGAAAAACAAACAGCAGGCGATCACGCTGGAAAATATTCTCACAGGTCGCGGGCTCGTTCACCTGCAACAATTCTTATATCCCACCACCGGCGAATTGACACCCGAAGCAGTTAGCATACAGATGACAAATGGTAATATGCCGGAATTACTCGATTTGCTTGCCTGGTATTTAGGTGTTTTCATTGGCAGTATCGAATTAATTTTTATGCCAGAAAGCGGCATTTGGATCACTGGTGGGGTCGCGTCGAAAAATCTTGAGATATTTTCTCAAGCGTCGTTTACCGCAGGCATAAAAGCATCACCCGCCTATTTGCATGAGCGCACCGCTTACCCGCTTGGTGTCTTAAAGAATACGCAACATGCATTGATTGGAGCGGGATATTACGCGGTAAAAAGGCTGTTAAATCGTGTTACTTATCTTTCTTCATATCCTCAATGATACCGTAGGTATAACCGCCAACTTCAGTTTTTGTATCTAATTGTGCTTCAATTTGCGCCCGTACTTGCTTGGTATTCGAGCCCATGAACTGAATGCCAATACCAGGTAACACATGATGCAAGGCGTTCTTGGGTGTAATCCAGATGACCTTACCTTCAATACGAAGGCTGTCGGTTTTACCGGGCAACAACAAATCCACCACAACACGATCGCCGAGCGCGTAGGAATCCATAGTAGGAATAAAAAGACCACCGTCGTTGATGAATGGCATGTACGAGAGATTACACTCGAGAGGATCCCGGATCACGTAGCTGATGACTTCTGATTCAGACATAATATTTACTCGCACTATCCATCATTTCATTGTACGTAAATCGCAGTAACGAGTAAAAGAGTTTCACTTTTATGTCGGCCAACATGCGGCTGGAGATCTAGTAACCGTACCATTACTTACAGAAAGTGTCAGTGTTGCGCAACTTGTACCATTTTCCGAGTCTGAAGTTTGTGTACCAGTACCAGTAGCGGTAATGGTATAGCCAGTTGCAGTTACATTCGAAATAGCTAACGTATAATAGCCTTCCTGTGAAGCTGAAACGCCGCCCCAAGCTTGCGCCAGCGTGCCATAACTCGTGTTATTACTACGATATCGTTCTTCAGCTAGTGAAATTGAGAGAATTGCATTAACTGCATCCATCCTGCGACCACGCTTGACTTTATCGGCATATGAAAATACTGCCACAATCGCGACAATTGCAATGATCAAAACCGTGATCATTGCTTCAATCAGTGTAAATCCATTTATTTTCCGTGTTTGCATGAGTAGCCCACCTAGAATAGAGATCCGATTTTGAAAATTGGTAAATACATTGCTATCACAAATGCGCCGACAATCAATCCCAACACGACCATAATCACAGGCTCCAACAAACTACTGAGATTATCAACGATGCTATTTACTTCTTCTTCGTAATAATCTGCGACTTTGTTTAACATCGCAGCGAGAGAACCAGATGCCTCGCCGACAGCAATCATTTGTACCGCCATATTTGGAAATAATTTTGTTTGCTCCATAGCAACCGAAAGCTGTTTACCATTCACCACATCATTTGAGATATCCAATATTGCTTTGGTATAGATTTTATTACCCATGATTAATGCCATGGCACGCATCGACTCAACAATAGGCATACCCGCTTCAAGTGTCGTTGCCAACGTACGTGCAAAGCGCGCGACCGTACTTTTTTGCAATACAGTGCCAACGATGTAAACTTTTAACGCATAGCGGTCAATCGTAAATTGAGCTGACTCAGAAGACTCGATATATCTTCTTGAACCAATCACCAAACCAACTATACCAGCAGCAAGGAGCCACCAATAGCTGCGCAGAAAGTTGGAAAGACTGACGACTGCTCTTGTGAATATAGGCAGTTGCGCTCCAAAAGACGCAAACATTTTATCAAATTGTGGCACGACGAAAATTAACAAGACAAGACTGACGCCGAGAGCAACAGTCATGATTGCGGCAGGATAAATTAAAGCTTTTTTGACTTTTCGCTTTAAATTTTCAGAACGCTCGAGATAATCACCAAGTCTCTTTAAGATCTTTTCTAAAGTACCAGATTTCTCACCAGAGCTGACCAGATTGCAATACATGTCATTAAAGTAGTCGGGATATAACTTGAAAGACTCGGCAAGAGTTTTACCACCCGCAATATTATTTTTTATATTAATAATCATTTCCTGCATTGCTGGGTTTTCTGAATCTTTTGAAATGAGATCCAAAGACTGAACAATAGGCATACCAGCCGTTAACATCGTCGATACATATCTCGTGAATATCAATATATCTTTAGGTTTAATTTTCTTTTTTCTTTTGCCAAACATTGCTGGCATTTCGAGACCAAAGGACGCTTTCGGCTGCAGACTGATAACCTCAATTCCCATTTTGGATAATTCGCCTTGTGCATCCTTCATATCCATAGCCTGAACGACACCATCCAGACGCTTACCCTGGTTATTAAGACCTGTATATTGAAACGTCTTGGTATCAGCCATTATTTTTCCCGCTTATTTAAACACACGATTTAATTCAGCAAGACTAGTCACACCTTCTCGAATTTTATCTAGTCCTGAATCACGTAATGTCGCTACGCCATCTGCTTTAGCCTGATCTACAATTTGCAGAGCATTCGCACCAGCCATGATTAACTGCGCCATCTCTGGCGAGATCGGCATAACTTCAAAAATACCAACTCGTCCAGTGAATCCGTGTATGCAGTGATCGCAACCAACCGCCTTGAATATCTTTAAGCCTGCTGCAACTTCTTCCGGAGTAAAGCCTTCTTCTATTAGTGCTTCTGGCGGCAAATCTTCCGGCTGTTTGCAAATATCACATAGCACCCGCACCAGGCGCTGTGCAATTACAATTGCAAGTGAGCTTGCAAGATTGAAAGGCTCAATCCCCATGTTCATTAATCGCGTGACGGTTTCAGGCGCACTGTTCGTATGCAACGTTGACAACACCAAGTGACCTGTCTGTGATGCTTTTACCGCAATTTCTGCGGTTTCTAGATCACGAATTTCACCGACCATGATAATGTCAGGATCCTGACGCAAAAATGAACGCAGAGCAGCAGAAAATGTTAAACCTGTTTTTAGATTGACGTGTACCTGATTAATGCCTGGGACAGGAATTTCGACTGGATCTTCAACCGTGGAAATATTCACTTCGGGCGTATTCAAATGATGCAGCGCAGAGTATAACGTCACCGTCTTACCACTACCTGTAGGACCTGTGACCAAAATCATACCTTGTGAACGTGACAGCGCCTTCATGAAATGTTCTTTTTGCTGTGGCGCCATACCGATTTTTTCTACACCTTGTAACGCACCTGCGGCGTCGAGAATACGCAATACAATTTTTTCCCCGAACAAGGTCGGGCAAACACTCACGCGAAAATCTACCGCTTTCTTTTTAGAAAGAATCAATTTAAAACGACCATCCTGTGGCATGCGATGTTCGGTGATATCAAGGTCAGACATAACCTTCATACGAGCAAGAATGTAATTAGCTAATTTCAGTGGCGGAGGTGTAATTGCATACAAGACACCGTGCTGGCGAAACCGAATACGGTAAGAATTCTCATAATGTTCGAAATGAATATCAGATGCTTTTTTATCAATCGCATCGACCAATACACGATTAACGTAATTGACAATAGGCGCGCTTTCAACGTCATAAGCACCAAGATCCGCCACTTCTTCTTTATATGCATTTACTTCAATATTTTTTAAGTTGTCATCGCCAGTATCACTAATTTCAGACAAGATTTTTGAGTTCATCAGCTCATCAATCACCTGCTCCATTTTCGAGGCTTCGGTGATAAACAAGCGCGTATCATGTCCAGTTAAAAATCGAAGTTCATAGAGACCCTGAATCGTAGGATCGGTGATAGCCAGATACAATAAACCGCTCTTCTTGAAGAGTGGCAAAGCCAGCCTGCGCTTGACCAGCGCGATATTCAAATATTCGGAAGGAATCAAATCAGGGTTGAACGCTGCGATATCACACAACGGCAAGCCAAAATACTCTGACGTCGATTTAGCTACATGATATTCATCAACGAGTCTCTGCTTAACAAGATGATCAATATAAGAGGTGCCATTAGCACTAGCTTGCTGTAAAGCATTCAGCGCTGCGTCCTTATCTAGCAGATTTTGCTCGGCTAGATAATACGCGTAACCACTCAATACGCTTTTGGATGAGGATTCTTCCATTGAGGCACCTGCTTCTTATACTGGTGTTCACGAAGAAATTCCTCGCTTACCGCCAGTCGAGCTTATACCTTCGAGCTGGGTACTTACCATCCTGGCAAGTACCCGTCATCATCGTAAGCTGAAGCTAAACTACCAACTAGTTCGCATATCCATTCGTTACAGCACCGCCACTAGCAACCCAAGTAAGGGTACCATTAGCCTGGAGCGTTGGAGTCAGGATATAGGTATCTGTTGCGGCAATACCGTTTTGAGCTACTGGTGTCACAGTGATGACGCCGTTAGCTACAGCCAAGCTGGTAACAGCACCAGTCGCTGTGGTAATTGCTGCTGGGATACGATTTGAACCAGCATTGCAACCCGTTAACGTATTCAGAGTCTGTACACATTCAGCAACACCAACTCTGTATGGTGAAGTTGCTGAAACAACTTCCGTGTAATACGCTCTACGGGTGTAGTTTTGGTACGATGGAATTGCGATTGCGGCTAAAATACCTACGATTGCGATGGTGATCATCAACTCAATCAAGGTAAAACCGCGTTGTGTTGAAGTGGACTTCATTTGACACCTCCTGTTACGATAAATTTAGCCACACCATAGGCTCCTTGCGTACGATGAATGACTTTCCCTTTACTGCACAATATTATTATAACATTTTACAATGAGATAATATTACGCACATGTATAAATATTATATAACAAATTGAAACCATTGTTCTTTAAGCGAAAGCTTCTTTATTCATGGCCGCCTCTCTAGCGACCTCCAATGAAATCAACTGCTTAGATGCAAGCATCTGTAAATATTGATCAAGTGTGATCATACCCATTTCACTGCTGGTCTGAATAGCGGTATACATTTGCGCAATCTTGTCTTCTCTGATCAAATTTCGTATAGCAGTTGACCCGAGCATGATTTCAAGAGCGGCGACACGACCACCAGAAGTATTTTTCAATAAAGTCTGACAGATAACAGCTTGCAAGGATTCAGACAGCATATTGCGAATCATGTTCTTTTCACCAGCCGGGAAAACATCAACAATACGGTTAATGGTTCGCGGCGCTGAACTAGTATGCAGAGTACCCATAACTAAATGCCCAGTCTCGGCAGCAGTTAATGCTAGCCTGATGGTTTCCAGGTCTCTCATTTCACCGACCAGAATAACATCTGGATCTTCACGCAAAGCTGAACGTAGAGCAGCAGCAAAATCATGAGTATCTCGATGCACCTGGCGTTGATTGACGAGGCATTGCTTACTGCTATGCGTGAATTCAATCGGATCTTCAATGGTAATGATATGTTCTTTTTGATGTGTATTCACATAATCAACCATTGCTGCAAGAGTTGTACTTTTACCTGAGCCGGTCGGACCTGTTACCAAAATTAATCCATTTGGCAAATCAAGTAATTGTTTGAAAACTGGTGGCAATCCTAGATCATCCAGTGTTGGAATTTTATCAGGTATGACGCGATAGACAGCGGCTATACCATTGTTCATACGGAATGCATTCACACGAAAATTCGCGAGACCGGGGACAGCAACGGCATAATCAAGTTCCCAATCTTTTTCAAACAGTTTAATTTGCTCTTCAGTCATGGAGCCATAGACTATTTTTTTAAGCGCTTCGGCATCATTCACCGGCTGATCTGGTAACGGTGACAAATCACCGTTTATTCGCACCAGAGGTGGCAAGGTTGGAGACAGATGTAAATCTGACGCTTTTGCCTGCACACTTAGTCTTAATAAATCTGTTAAGTCCATGGAATTTACCCTGTCTGTTTAGATAACTGTTGATCTAGTTTCGCAACGAGCTGGTGATACTCAGGTGTTGGAGTTGCCACTAAGGAATATTGGGTTAATAGTCCTTTAGCATCATGTAATTTGCCAAGTTTGAGATCGACATCCGCAAGCTTTAGCAAAGAAAGTGTACGTGCAGGATCTTTCAGCAAAGCTTGATTGAAATACTCGGCTGCTTGTTTATAGGCAGGAATTTTCATCGCACATAGACCCGCATTCTCATATGCAGCAGCTGGATCCAAATAATCAGAAGTATTGGCGGCAACCATAAAATGCTTGATGGATTCTTTATATTGACCGGAGCGACAAAGGAAAGTGCCATAATTATTCTGTGCATCACCGCGACCCGGAGCAACCTCAACTGCCCTGAGATAATATTTCTGCGCTTCAACACTATTACCAGTTGCCTCGAGGAAATAAGCCATGGAATACCAAGGCTCGGGGATAGTTGGATCTTGCTTCAAAGCGAGTAAGAGTTTTTGTTTCGCTCGTTGAACATTTTTTTGTTCGAGATATGCGATACCCAACTGAGCGTTGATTTTAGCAGTGTCAGCCCTGGCACGCTGAACCGATTGATTTGATGTTGAAAGACCGTCTGCAGTGATACCAGCACTCTGTTGTGAATTCTCTTGCGTCATCTTACAGCCTGCCATCAGGCAGAGTGATACTGAAATTATAATTATTCTTGTAGGCTTGAACATCAAATTAACCTTCTCCTCTCATTTTATCGTCAATCGGCACCATCTTGGCCTCGGCAAGCTTGCTTTTGGCATTAATAATTTTTGGGGTAATGAATATCAATAATTCGTGCTTCTCATTTGCAACGCCTTTATGGCTAAAGAAATTCCCAACGATGGGTAACGTACCGAAGAATGGAATGCGATCCCACGTGTTGATTTTAATTTCTCTATATACACCACCAACAACGATAGTTTCATTATCATTTAAAAGAACGTTTGACTGAACTTCTTGAGTGTTAATAGCAGGAATGGTAATAGGTGTGCCATCGCTTGCTGCACCAACTGCTGTATTCGTTCCACGACTATCCTGCGTTGCCTTTAAACTCAAAACAATCTTATTGTTCGGAGTGATTTGCGGTATAATTTCGAGACTTAATACCGCCTTTTTAAAGACGACCGTTGTCGCACCACTCGAAGAAGCCTCTTGGTATGGGATTTCCTCACCAGTTTGAATCATGGCTTTTTGTTGATTCGAGGTCACAACACGCGGGCTGGCAATAACTTTTGCATGTCTTTCACCTTCAAGTGCCGAGAGTTCCAAGTCAAGGTAGACATTGCCCAAATGAGCAAGCGCGAGACCTATACTGCCTGGAGTACTACCATTAAATAATGCGGTAGCTGGAACATTAAAATTTAACCTATCTGTTACCGGAACGATATCATTAACATTTACGCCTTGCGCTAATTGATTAGCACCAGCCAGTGTACCAGACAAACTGCGCGTATTACTGGTACCGAATCTAACACCGAGTTGTTCTTCGTAATTAATATCGATGTTAACGATACGGGCTTCGATCAGAACCTGCTTGGCGGGAACATCAAGCTTTTTAATTTCCGGCAAAACAGATTTTAAATTTTCAGCTGTGTCGCGGATAATCAGACTGTTAGTGCGACTATCCAGTGACACCTGCCCACGTGGTGATAGCAAGTTGCCAGTAGCACCCTTTAACACTTCAGCAACATCTTTCGCTGCGGCATATTTAAGTGACACAAATGCAGATTTGAGCGGCAGTATATTAGAGATTGCCACTTCAGACTGCAGTAATTTGGTTTCATTGGTGGTGATATCTTCAATGGTGCTGACATAGATAACATTGCCAACTTGTCTTGATGTCAACCCTTGCGTTTTCAGAATGACTGATAGCGCTTGCTGCCAAGTTACATTCTTTAAATTTAGCGTTACATTACCCTTAACCATATCACTTATAATAAAGTTGAATCCTGAGCTTTTTGCGATTAGCTGCAATAACGAGCGCACTTCTATATTTTGAAAATAGAAGGAGAGAGATTTATTCTTACTAATAACCACATCGCTTGGGCTCGCGACTGCAGCTGAGATATCATCAGCTGGTGCTGAATACACCGCCCCACTAGTCAACAAAATCGGTGTAAAAGCCAGTATCGCAATTAAAGATCTGGTTAGTTTAGTCAACAATGGTTTACGGGTAGCTGCTCGTACATTCATTGGCTAGCTTCCTTCAATTGTAAAGTGACAACACGCTTCATTGATGCATTTCCGTTTTCAGTAACATTTTCTGTGAGACTAATACTATCTGAATCTATTGAAACAATTTGACTCTGATGATCGCCGAGCACATCTCCAACTTTGACTTGATATATTTTATTATCTGGTGCAGTTACAAATGCGACAGTTTCATCACCGTGTGTAACTGTACCAACAAATCTCAACATGTCTAAAGGATACGCCTGTAGAGGATTTGAAGATACAACGCCTTTTCCTGCCGGCATTGATTCTACACCAGCGAACGGGGAGCGCTTCGTTGCAGCTTCGTATTTAGCAGAGACTGGAAATGAAATTTTCTTCAGTTGCCGAGAAGTGCTATTTGCCAGCGCTTTTGACTGCTTAAGATTTTCAATATAAACGTGTAGATCTTTGAATTTCCTATCACCATCGCAAGATGACAACAAGACAATAGATGCAGCCCATATCACGGTATACATAACTCTTTGACATGTTCTCATCTTATTTATTCTCCAGCGCATGATAGACATCTAATGTCAATTCAGCGGAAAGTAAATGTTGCGCTTCTGCTTGCTGTGCGAGTTTCTCGCCAAGAACAGCGCTTGATGCTTCATTGGTAATAGTAAAATTTCCGACAACGATCAGTGACGGCATATTTGCAATTTGGCTTATAAAATCTGCAATTTGGTGATAATTCCCTACTAGCACAACCTTGATTGGCACCTTGGCAAATAAATATTTTTTTGGTGGCTCAACTGCTGCTGGATCTGTCGGTGCAGGTGCAGGTGCCGCTGGGACTGCGGCAGCTGATGAAGAATCTGCAACCATATCCTTAACTGGATCCGGTAACGCCACTTTCACAGATGCCCCTGGCGCAAATAAACTGAAGAACAGATGATTGTCACCACCCAATTTCAATATGTTATTAAGCAGCTCAGGAAGGTCATTGTAGGTTACCACCTCTTTTTTCCACTTTACTAACTCAGACCGTAACTCCGGCAGACGTGCCACCTCATTCTTGATTGCCAAATTTTTAGCAATTATGAGTTCAATTTGTTGCTTGATATCGGCTTCTTGCTGTTCAGCTTGCGACAAAGACTTCATCTGCTTGGTTAAGTCGTAGCGATACCCAAAATAAAATGCAGCCGAACATACGAGGCCGAGCAATAATAGCCGCGTCATCAACGGCCATTCATAAATATTGTTTAAGGTCATCTTTTTCATGTTCAGACTACCTCAGCTGCTGCATTTTTAATTCGAATTTTCGCTCATCGCCGACCTCACCTTCTTTACCGGTAATTTCCGTTAAATCTGGCTGGGTGAAAATCTTGGCTTTTTCAAGATTATCCATGAACATTGTGATTTGAAGATTTGATTTTGCTTTACCAAACACAGTTATATCATCTCCGTTACGCACCAGCTTAAACAAGGTTACCGATTCAGGATTGGCTACTGCCAACTCATTCAACAACCTGACTGCTCGATAACTCGACTCACGCAAATCAAAAATGAAATGTAACTGGCTATCAACTTCATCGAGTTCTGTTTTTTGCTTATTCATTATCATTAATGAACTTGATGATTCATCTAGTGCAGTTTGCAAAATTCCATTTCGTTTCAACTGAAAATTAATTTTAGCCGCATATTGGATATGAAAAATTCCGGCAAAAATCAAACCTAATCCTGCCGCAATCGCTACGATTATGGCAAAGCGTTTCTGCTGGTCTTTTCTCGCCTGTTCACGCCATGGTAATAGATTAATTTGAATCATGCTTCATCCCCCCATACTGCTTAACGCTAAACCGCTGCACAACATCAGTGTAGAAGCAGTTTGGGAAATTTCCTCTGTATTCAGACGCGCATTCACTTTCATTTGAGCGAATGGGTCAGCAAGTTCTGTCTTTACTCCAATTTCTTTCTCTATAAATGCTGCGAAATCAGGAATAATCGTGCAATCGCCAGCTAGAATAATTTTATCGATGGTGATATTCGAACGACTTGAATAAAAGAAATGAATCGTATGTCGCAAATGAGAAAGGAAGTTTTCCTGCAGCAATGCCAGATACGCGGCGTCAGCCACTGTAATGATGGCATCTTCCATGCCAGGCTGAGCGTGCTTGTTCTTGGTAAATTCATTAACCTGTTTAATGAGACGCGAACCGTCGTAGGTTTGATCGTGCGCATGCACCAACTGCTTGTTATGCAAGACAACCAACGAACTCTGGCTCACATTAACATTTAACAACGCTACGGTTTTCAATTCTTGCTCTTTGTTGATTGCGAGCTGCAATGCCCGCTCCAGTGCATAGCAATTGACATCAACAATTTTGGGAATCAAGCCAGCAATCTGCATGATTTCAAGGTATGGTTTAATGTGCTCCTTGCGACACGCGACCAAGAGCAGCTCCATTTGATCTGGAACCTGAATAGATGGGCCGGTGACAGTGAAATCGAGATAAATGTTACCAACGAGATCTGGAAAGAGTCGATTTGCCTCAATCCAGGCACGTGATTCAATATCGTCCGCGCTTAGACGCTTATCGACCGTGATGTTTTTGATCATAGCCAGTGTTCTTGGTATAGCGACTGCCGCATACTTGGCAGTGATACCGGATTTGCGCATCATGTCACGCAAAACGACCCCGATCGCTGCTGGATTTTTTATTTCATCTTTGACGATTGATCCAGATGGCAGAGGCGCCGCATCATACTCCACTACCTGATAGGGTAGTGAGTTGGAGTGAATAATCAGAAGTTTGATGCGCTCAGGGCCAATATCAAGCCCAACAATATCACCGACCCCTGCTGGCGAGGAATTCATGATTGATGACAATACCCGCTTAATATTGCCGAATAATGATGCATACTTGTCATTATTGCGCAATTCTGAAACGGTTTCCTTCCAGTTCTTTGCCGGCAAGATTCCTCCTTGAACCTTTAACAACAACACTAAATAGCAAACACTAATAAGCGAGTATAGCAAAGCCGCATTTGACTGTTACAGCTAAACCTTTATTATAAATACTATTACTGGAGATAACTACACTTGTCTGACATACGCCAGCGCCAAGGATTAACGCTGATAGAAGTTCTCGTGATGCTATTGATAGCTGCCATTCTCGCAATGATTGCTATCCCACTCTTCACCAGCCTGATTCAAACCTACCGTGTTACCACGGCAGCAGAACAACTTTACACGATGCTGCAATACGCCCGCACCGAAGCAGTCAAGCGCAATACCAATGTCTATGTCTCAGTCACAACAGGCGATACCTGGTGCTACGGCGTCAACAC
>CAZWPD010000018.1:28519-40102 GCA_964636145.1 uncultured Coxiellaceae bacterium | reverse complement strand
ATTGCTTCGTCGCGAAAAGCGCTCCTCGCCATGACGAGTCACATCACAACTTACGCTGCTTCTTCAAAATAAATACGATTATTTACCCATATCCAGCTTGCGCACTACACATACTTCATCATCACCAAACATACTTATTATGTTCCCGTGTGCAAAAAACGCGACCGGGCTACAGTCCTTTCAACTTTATCAAGTAGGTGTTCTCATCCGGTGGCTGGCCAGTCTGTTGAGCTTGATGTAACACTTGTGCGAGAACAGTTGTCATCTGATGTTCTGCATCGCCAGCAGATGGATACCTTTGCAATAAAGCTTGATAAACATGTTTGATGCCAGCCGGTCGATCGAGCTGTAATTGCTCGCGCACTGCAATATGCAAGCTCATATGAAAAAATGGATTTTCTTCCAGTTCAAATTCTTGTGACATGAAGGTGTTTGGGTCATCGAGCATAGCGTGATATTCAGGGTGTGCGAGTATTACATTCAAGACTTGTGCTTCTACAGGCTCTAATAACAATTTCTTTAAATGCTTTTGCCAGACATGAAAAAACATCTTTCTATACGCATTTCTGTCATCGGTATACATTGCTGATCCTCGGCGGCTTATTTGCTGGCGGTTTTGTCTTTGTATCGACACAAGTCTTTAATCACGCACGTTGGGCAATGCGGTTTGCGTGCGATGCACACGTAACGTCCGTGCAAGATTAACCAGTGATGTGCGTTTTGTTTGAATTGATTGGGAATGTTATTCAATAATTGTTTTTCCACTTCCAGAGGTGTTTTACCTTTGGCGAGACCAATACGATTGGCGACGCGAAAAATATGCGTATCAACGGCGATAGTGGGCTGACCGAAACAAGTATTCAAGATGACGTTTGCAGTTTTACGGCCGACACCAGGCAGTGATTCGAGAGATTCCCTGTCATCTGGGACTGTTGAGTGGAATTGATCGACCAGTAACCGACAGGTGGCCATGATGTTTTTGGCTTTGGTGGTGTAAAGTCCAATGGTCTTGATATGGGCTTTGAGAGCGGTTTCACCCAGCTTGATGATGGCTTCAGGGGTGTTGGCAGCCGCAAATAAGCCTCTGGTGGCCTTGTTGACGGAAGTATCGGTGGCTTGCGCTGAGAGGATGACGGCGATCAGTAGTTCAAAATTTGTGTTATAAATCAATTCTGTGGTCGGGTGCGGATTGGCTTTTTGAAAGCGCTCAAAAATCTCATTTATCGTTTTAGGGGTCATATCGCAATTTTTGCACATTTATGCTGTTTTCAGAGGCTCAATCATAATATAATTCCTTTCCATTTTAGTAGCGATAACGAAGGTTTATATCATGCAGCAGCCATATATCAGTGTCGTCATTCCCGTTCACAACGAACAGGAAGTCCTCGAGGAATTGTATACTCGTTTGACGGCCGCTCTCGACAAGATCGGTAAAACATATGAAATTATTCTCACTAACGATGGCAGTACCGATAAGTCTGCTGAAATGTTAATGGAATTGCATCGCCGTCGTCCCGAGCAAATCCGCGTGATTGACTTTAATGGCAACTTTGGTCAGCACATGGCGATCATGGCTGGTTTTGAGCGCGTGCGCGGTGAAATTGTTATTACCATGGATGCCGATTTGCAGAACCCACCAGAAGAAATTTACAAGCTCGTTGAGGCGATGGAAAAGGGCCATGATGTTATTAATACCCATCGTATGGACAGACAGGATTCTACCTGGCGTTTACAAGTTTCGAAATGGCATAACCGCATTCGCGAATGGATGATGCCAAAATTAGTCATGAAAGATGAAGGCTGCATGTTGCGTGCGTATCGTCGTGATATCGTTGACTTGATGGCTTCCACCGGTGAAAGCACAACATTCATTCCTGCGTTAGCACTAACTTATGCTTCTAATCCAACTGAGGTTGGCGTCGCGCATGCTGAGCGCAGTGCTGGCACATCTAGTTATAATTTATATAAATTGATTCGCTATAACTTTGATCTCGTGACCGGATTCTCAGTGTTCCCTCTGCAAGTGTTCACCATGATTGGTCTTTTGATTTCGCTTTGTAGTTTTGCATTTGTGGTGTTCCTGGGTCTACGTCGTCTGATTATTGGACCTGAAGTTGAAGGTGTATTTACCCTGTTTGCGATTCTCTTTTTCCTTTGTGGCATCGTTTTGTTTGGTCTTGGCATTGTTGGCGAATACGTTGGCCGAATTTATCAAGAAGTTAGAAAGCGCCCGCGTTTTGTGGTGCGTCGTGTGATTGAGGCGCCTACAGAATTTACGCCAAATGCGGTTTATACTTCCGAAAATGCAAATTAGTTTGTAGCCCGGACACACGCATTTGTGTCCGGGAGCTAATCACTTACTACCGCGTTACACCTCACAAGGAGTGCTGCACCATGCAGGATGATGTTTCCCGCGAGTATCTAATAGCTGGCGTTGATGAAGCTGGTCGTGGTCCATTAGCGGGCCCAGTGATTGCCGCAGCTGTTATTCTTGATCCCAGGCGTCCTATTCAAGGTCTTGCCGATTCCAAAAAACTGACGGAAAAGCGACGTGAAAAATTATTCTTGGAAATACGTCAACATGCATTAGCCTGGTCTGTGGCGCGAGCGACGACGGCGGAAATAGATGAAATCAATATTTTGCAGGCATCATTGCTGGCAATGCAGCGTGCCGTTGCCAAGTTGAAAATTGCGCCGGTAAAAGTGTTGGTGGATGGTAATCGCAGCCCCATTTTTCCTTGTGAGTCGGTAGCAATTATTAAAGGCGATCAAACAGAACCGGCCATCAGTGCCGCGTCGATTGTCGCAAAAGTGTTACGTGATCGTTTGATGATGATGCTGCACCGACGCTATCCGCAATATGGGTTTGATGGTCATAAAGGCTATCCAACTGGTGCGCATGTAGAGGCTTTGCGTCAGCACGGGGTGAGCAGGGTACATCGCTTATCGTTCGGGCCAGTCGCGAACATAAAAAAAGCCCCTTGGTAGGGGCTTTAAAGTCTAACATTAAGGAGTAATGCTTATGCTGTCATTGATGGTGCAATCAAGATGGTCTTGTTAGAGACATCTTCGCCGCCATAGACAATATTGATGCCATGGCCGGGTTGTAAGGATTGAGTCTGTTTGGCTTTATACGCTGTTGGAAGAGCGCTGAGAGATGAAAGTTTGGAAGAAGCAGCGACACTGAAACTACCAGTTAAACCGACGATCAGAGCACTAAAAATTACGGCTAGCTTTCTCATTTTTTCCTCCCAAGTACATATCTGTACTAGTAAATAGTAGACCCATTATACAAAAAAAGACCGGCTACGCCAATAGTGGTGTTTTATGCTCAAAGTGGGTAAAAAAACCAATAAAAACATGGGGCTGTAAGGTGGGTTGGGGCGCATTGCTGCGCCCGTACTCGAGATTTAGCTGACGGCTTCAATTTCCAGGGCAACCAGTGGGCTACCTAGCGTGATGTCATTCAGATCCGCTTTTTCGATTTGACCGAAACGCTGTGAAATCTTGCGTGATGAAATATGGACCTGTTCAACATCGGAATGGGCCTGGGCGATGCGTTTGGCCAGGTTGTCCATACGGATTTGGAAGCGTTCAAAGTCTTCGCCAAGGTGATGCAAATGCTTTTGAATCTCATGAACCTGTTTGCGTGTGGCTGCATCTTTGAGGACTGCTCGCGCCGTGGTCAGGATCGCCATCATGGTTGTTGGGGATACCAGCCATACCTTGGCTTTCTGCGCCATTTCAACGAGATCAGAATGATGTGCGTGGATTTCAGCAAATACGGCTTCGGCGGGAATAAACATAACGGCGCCATCTGCGGTTTCACCGGGAATAATGTATTTCTCGGCAATATCTTGAATATGTTTGCGGATATCTTGCTTGAACTGACGTTCTGCGGCAACGCGATCGGATTCAGCAAGGCTGGAGTCGATCATCAGGCGATAGTTTTCAAGTGGGAACTTGGCGTCTATGGCGATATTGCCGGTTGGCTCAGGTAGAAATAACATGCAATCTGCGCGGCGGTTATTGCTGAGTTGGTGTTGGAAGCTGAAGTGTTGCTCGGGTACCATGTTTTGTATCAGTGCAGACAATTGCACTTCACCGAAGGTGCCGCGTGAGCGCTTATCATTCAACAATTCTTGCAAGCTGACAACATTGCTAGAGAGCTCGGTAATTTTCTTTTGTGCGGCATCAATAAAGGCAAGGCGTTTGATGACGTCACCAAAAGTCTCATTGGTTTTTTCAAAGCCTTCGGACAGGCGCTTTTCGACTTGATGGTTGATTTCGCGTAATTTTTCTTCGGTTGTTTTGGTGAGTTCATTGACGCGCGTACCTAATTCTTTTGCGTAATCACTTAAAGCTTCTTTCACTTGTTGGCGGCTGTCTTGCACACCTTTCTGTAAGGTTTCTTGCAGCATTTTTAGCGATTCCATGGTTTGCTGCATTTGTTCAATTCGGGATTGGCCAAATTTCTCGACGATTGCTTCTTGAACGCCACCAAGACGTACCAGCAAGTTTTCTCGTTGCTGTTGTTCGGATGACTGCGTTTGTTTGGCGAGTTTAAAGAAGATGGTAATGAGCGTTAGTAAAGTCAGTACATTTAATCCAATTAATGCATAAGTCAGCATGGTTATTCCTTTTTAGTTATTTGTGTGTGCTTTTTGTAGTTTAAACCAGGCGCAGCACATCATTAATTAAGGCTTGCAGCATGATAAAGATAATAAACAAGAAGCCCGCTCGATACATGAAGATTATAGTATTTTCTGCTATCGGGCGCCTCAAGATGGTTTCAATAATTTGAATAAATAAATGACCGCCATCTAATCCGGGGATGGGGAATAAGTTGATAACACCTAGCGACACGCTGAGGAAAGCCAGGAAGCTGATAAAGGGCAAAAAGCCGTAATTGAGTGAGTCGCCGGCGCTATCAAAAATAGTAATTGGACCGCCGAGGCTTTCAAGCGAGAGTTTGCCAGTCAGCATTTTTCCAAACAGTAGCAGGTTGAAGCTGGCGAAATCGATAGTTTCTTGTAATGCGCGTGGAGCGGCAGTGATGAATGTATATTGTACGTGTTGCTGAAGTTCTTCGGGCATGTTAACAAGTGGTGCGATTCCGAGTATTCCGGATTTGCGCATGCGCCAGTCGCGCTGACTGCCAGTTTTAACTTTTATATCCATTGATTTGCCGCCGCGGCTAATCGTAAATATTACTTCCTGGTCGGGGTGTGACTGAATGAATTTCATGAGCTGAGACCAATCTTTTATCGGCTGATGATCAACTGCTTTCAGCTTGTCACCAACGGCTAATGATGAATGCGCAGCTGGCGAATCTTTACGGATAAAACCAATTTCTAATTGAAGCGGCGGTTCATAAGGAATGATACCAAGACTTTGCAGTGGGTCAGGGTTGAGGTTATCCATCTTCCAGTTGCTTAAATCCAGGGTTTGAGCCTTGGTTTGCTCTCCGTTTATAGCTCTGACACCGATGGTGGTTTGATCTTTGCTGCCAGTATGCGCGAGTAGTTTAAAGAGTATGTTTGACCATGATTTCACGTCTTGCTGATCAATGCTGATTATTTCCTGCATGGGCTTCAGGCCTGCCTCTGCAGCGATTGAGTGAGGGGTCACCGCGCCAATAACCGGTTTAATGGTGAAGAAGCCGAGCGAGAAGATTAACCAGTATAATAAAAATGCCCAAATGAAATTAGAGAGCGGTCCGGCGATAACAATTATAAATTTTTTGTAAAAAGGTTGGCGATTATAAGCGCGATGTAGTTCATTTGCTTCAACCGTGCCTTCGCTTTCATCCAGCATGCGAACGTAACCGCCGAGTGGAATCATGGCGAATACGTATTGTGTGCCGCTTTTGTCGCGCCAGCTAAATAATGCCTTGCCGAATCCTATCGAGAAAGTCAGAACTTTGACGCCGACGGCACGTGCTGCTAGAAAATGCCCGGCTTCATGTGTGCCGACAACGAATAAAATGGTAACGATAATGCCGATGACTGAGATGAGTAGATGCAACATTAAGCTCCTTGCACTTTGTTTGCGTGAATGCCAATGTTTTTTAGATCGCGTGAAACTTGTTCGGCAGATGTGTTGTCACGTATCGGGCCAATCTGCACACGGTAGAGGTTACTGTTGACAACAGGGTGGGAGACGCGCACCGGGAAAGTGATCATGTTTGCCAGGCGGTTTTGTAATTTAATGGCGCGTTCTTTATTTTTGAATGCGCCGGCCTGTAAAAACACATACCGCGCAGAGTTTGTGGCGTGAGATTTAATGGAACTTGCAATAGCGGGAGCGTTCTGGCGAATGCTTTTGCCAAGTGCGCGGGATGGTGCTGCGGCATAAGTATACGGGTTGAGTGCCCGGATGCGTACATCGGCAGTGCCACGGCCGAGCATGCCGAGTTTTTTAGCAGCTACATACGAGAGGTCAATGATGCGGTTGGAGGAAAATGGTCCGCGATCGTTGACCTTCACGATGATAGTGCGATTGTTTTTCAGATTAGTGACTTCGACATAAGTTGGTAGTGGTAGGGTTTTATGTGCTGCAGTCATTGCCAGCATGTCATATTTTTCGCCGCTTGATGTGCGTCGCTCATGAAACATGGTGCCGTACCACGACGCCACGCCAGTCTGCTGGAAGTAATTGCTGGATTTCATGGTGTAGTAGCGTTTTCCGCCCACTTTATACGATGGCATGTTGCCGTATTTTGCCATGGGTTCTGGTTTGGGTACCGGGTTTGGAATTTTTGAAACATCAACATCGTAATTGGGTGGGCCATCGCCTCTGCGTGTGTGGAAGCAGCTGGTGACAGCGGCAGATAGCAGGATCACACAAGCTGTCTTTGAAATAGCTATGGTCGAGCGACGAGCTAATGCAATCCATTGCACGCACATTATTTACGTTCCTTGAGATCTTTGATGTCATCGCTTAATTGGTATACCGCCATTGCGTATAAATCGTTAGGGTTGTAGCGTTTGATGACGTCGAAGTTATGGAATCCTATCCAGTATTCATTACTTTTTGCGCTCGAGAGCGTAATGATTTTTGCAGTCAAGGCAGAGTCGCGGATTGGCTCTTTAGGGTAAACGCCGTGTTCTTCCAGCATCTTCAGTGTTAACTTCTGCTTCGGATTTTTGCTAACGGGCATTTTGGTAAATTGCGCGGCGTTGAAGATCGCTTGTACGGCGACTGGCTCATTCCTCACCCAGCCGTGTTGTTTGTAGTAATTAGCGATGCTGGCAATTACATCATTATGATTTTTCATGAGGTCAATCGATGTGGTTTTGTTGAAGCTTGCTGCGTAATAACGATAGCTGCTCGGCATAAATTGCGGCATGCCGATGGCGCCGGCATATGAGCCAGTGATCTTCATGGGGTTCAAGTGTTGTTCACGCGCCAGCATTAAAAACTCTTCCAGCTCTTTGCGGAAAAATGGTGCGCGCTTCGATTCACTGAAGCCAAGGCTGGTGAGGGAGTCAATGACGCGATATTCACCGGTACGCTCGCCGTATTTGGTTTCGACGCCGAGGGTGGCAACAATGATGCTGGCTGGCACGCCGTAAATTTCTTCAGCTTTTTTTAGTGCTGCGGCATGTTTTTCCCAAAATTTGACACCATTCTTGATGCGCCATTCATTGACGAATAGGCGCTGATAGGTGCGCCATGGATTCGCTTCGAGTGGCTGGTTAACATGCTTGATAACAATTTCATGATATTTGACTTGATCGAATAACTGGGTCAGGTCATCGCGCTTGAATTGATGTTTCTTCACCATCATGTTGATGAATGATTGAACATCTGCACGTTTCGTGAATGACGAATCTGCATATGCCAGATTCAGTCCTGATAAGAGTAAAGAGAGTAATGTAAAAAATAAACAGCGCAACATCTGTAGTCCTTTAGGTTGTTACCAATTTGCGGTGAGTTTGTATCGACATTAGGATACCGAAACTTGCCATGATCGTCACCATCGATGAGCCGCCGTAGCTAACTAATAATAGCGGCACACCCATAACTGGCATGATTCCAGTTACCATCCCGGTATTGATGAAAAATGAAACAAAAAAAGTGATGGTAATACTGCCAGCAAGCAGGCGGGTGAAGGTGTCCTGTGCATGCATAGTAATATAAAAGCCGCGGGCAATAATTAACAAATAGAGTGTGATGAGAATTAATGCGCCGATAAATCCAAATTCTTCGCCGCTCACTGCAAAAATGAAATCTGTTGTATGTTCTGGCAAGAAATGCAAATGTGATTGAGTGCCGTTCATCCAGCCTTTGCCGAATAACCCGCCAGAACCGATCGCGATTTTCGACTGGATGATGTGATAGCCGGAACCTAGTGGATCATTTTCCGGGTTGAAGAAGGTAAGGATGCGTTTGCGCTGGTAATCATATAACGCATACCAGGCAATCGGTGCGCAAACGGCCACAAGTGAAATTGCGGCAGTGATAATTCGAAAGCTCAAACCAGCAAGAAACAATACACTGCAGCCGGAAATGACTAGCAGGCTGGCTGTGCTTAAATCTGGTTGCTTGGCGGTTAGGGCTGCCGGTATGAGGATGAGCGGTAAGGCTACCAGGACATTACGAAAGGTGATGGGTAGATGTATTTGATGATAATACCAGGCCAGCAATAAAGGGATCGCTAGCTTCATTAATTCAGCAGGCTGAAAGCGCATAATACCGAGATTGAGCCAGCGCTGGCCGCCTTTACCAATATGTCCAATCAGCAAAACGATCACTAGCATGATAATGCCGGCTGTATAAAGCCATGGTGTAACGCGCTGGAGAGTTGCTGGCGATATTTGCGCAATCATGAACATGATAACAAGCGATGCCAACATGCGCATGGCTTGGAATTCAATAGTGCGCGTGCTTTGTCCGCTGGCACTGTAAAGTATGATTAAACCTGCAGCGCATAGCATTAAGATGCATGACAGGAGTGCAACATCGATATGGATGTACTGCCAGAAGCTGCGATATCGTGTGTCATGCTCCGGTTTTTTGAACTTGTGCCTGAGTTGGTCGATCAGCATTCGGCGTTCTTCCTAGATAGTAATCGAAAATCGCGCGTGCGACTTCAATAGTGTTATAGCTGTTTTCTGTGATGACAGCGATCGCTAGTCGTGGTTTATCAACGGGTGCAAAAGCAATAAACAAGTGGTGATCGCGGAATTTTTCGGGCAAGGCTTCCTGATTATCTTTTTCATCAGGATTTTTCTTGGCAATGACTTGTGCGGTGCCAGTTTTTGCGGCGATCGTGTAAGTGTGATTTTTGCCGTAGCGATAAGCTGTGCCATGCGGTGATGACACGACATTTTGCATGCCATTGATGACACGTTCCCAGTTGTCGCTATCGTGTAACGTGATGGTTTCGGCTTCCCCTTCTTCGTATGGTATGTAAGCATTGCCAGGAATTTGTTCGCCTAAAAGTAAGTGCGGTTTTATTTTTTGACCGCGATTTGCCATCGTTGCGGTTGCAACGGCCAGCTGTAACGGTGTCACGAGCATGTAACCCTGACCAATTCCGGAGATGACGGTGTCACCCGGATACCAGTGCGCAGCTTTTGTGGCGCGTTTCCATTCGGGGGAGGCTAAAACGCCTGGTAGTTCGTGATCGAGATCAATGTCGGTTAATTTTCCGTAACCGAATTGTGCCAGCATCTTATCCATATTGGTGATGCCCATGCGATCAGCCAGGCGGAAAAAATATATATCGCATGAACTTAAAATGGCGGTGTTGAGATTAACGGTGCCGTGGCCGCCGTGTTTCCAGTCGTGATAGCGATGGCTGCTGTTGCTGAGCTCAAACCAGCCGGGATCGTAGATCTGGGTATTTTCATCGATAAATCCGGTTTCGAGGCCTTGTAAAGCCAGAAATGGTTTGATGGTGGAGGCGGGTGGGTAAAGTCCACGTGTAGCCCGATCGAATAGCGGTCTTTCGCTGGACTCTTGCAAGGCTTGGAAATCTTGCTGGCTGATGCCAACAACAAACGGGTTGGGATCGTAACCGGGCTGGCTAACCATGGCTAACACTTCTCCGGTTGCAGGATCAATTGCAACAACCGCGCCGCGATGACCTTTCAGTGCTGTTTCAGCGACGAATTGCAGGCCGCTATCAAGTGTCAGGTAAACATTTTTGCCCGGTGTTCCCTTGATTTGTTTGAGAATGCGAATGGATTTTCCGCTGGCATCGTTTTCAACTTGCTGATAGCCAACTTTGCCGTGTAACTCTTCCTCGTAATATTTTTCGATGCCGAGTTTGCCGATGTATTGACTGGCACTGTAATTGGTCGCATCAATTTCATTTAATTCCTGAGTATTAATGCGGCCAACATAACCAATCACATGACTAAAGCTTTCGCCATATGGGTAATGGCGCATCAGGCGGGCATTAACGGTCACGCCGGGAAAGCGATATTGGTTTTCGGCAAAGCGGCCAACTTCTTCTTCGGTGAGGCGTAATTTCAGCGGAATTTCTTCAAAACGGCGGTGTTGTTTGAGTTGCTTGCGGAACTGCACCAAGTCGTTATCAGAGATCGCAATAATTTTGCTGATTTGATTGACTGTTTCGTTCAGATTTTGGACTTCGCGCGGCACGATATCAAGACTGAAGATGGGTGAGTTTTCTGCTAGTAAAATGCCATTGCGATCGTAAATCAAGCCGCGGGTCGGTTCAGTTGGAACCAGATCTAGCCAGTTGTTCGTGGCAAGGGTGGTGTACATTTCATTTTTGTGGAGTTGCAGCCAGCCTAGCCGGATGATGAGCAGTATTACCAGAATGGCGATGACGAGCATAGCAATCAGCGAACGGCTCGCGGTGAGCTGTATTTCTTGATAATGATTTTTGACTGGGATTCGTTTGCGCATGATATATCACAAAATAATATGACTATATATTAACGACTATAGCGAAAATTGAAACTGATTTGATATGAAATTTAGCAATAAATGCCTAGCTAAATCGATAGCCGATATCAAGCACAAGTGGAATTGATATCCCAGAGTTGCGCGAGGAAAGATGGGAGTTAGAGTAGTGTAAAACGTGTGCTCCAATAGAGAGACGTTCCGAGCCGCCCAGTAATGCGCCAATGCCCATGCGATCCTGAAATGCAAAATGGATGCCCAAATTACGGTTTTCGATGCGGGTTTGGTTCATGTAAGCCATGCCAACACTTAATTCAAGATACGGCAAAACTGGACCATGCTTTTTGAACGTATAGCGTACGACTGGCGCTATTGAGTAAATATTGATCGATGTATTGTGCGGTGTTTGATTTTGATAGAAGCGTGAAAAACCGCCGTCAACATAGACATTAAATTGTCGCCATTGATAGCGCTGCGGATCGTAGTTGAACATTAATTGAAAGCCGTGTAGTTGCGATGGTTCTTTCGCCACGGCCGGCACGGAAAATGTTGCGCCGTAATGAGGCTCTGCATAGCAGATAGTAGAAATGAGCAGCAGGGTTGGTAGTAAACACTTTCCATGTTTTATCATTGCGTTGGTAACATTCCATGTACCATGATTTTTTTATCTTAGCATGTGATGGCGGTGTAGTCATCTCT
>CAZWPD010000018.1:22088-28419 GCA_964636145.1 uncultured Coxiellaceae bacterium | reverse complement strand
ATGCTCATCGCTATCATTGAGCGCCGGAATCATGCGTAATTGTTTGCCGCCAGCGGCGAGGAAATCTTCCTGGCCGCGTTTAGCTATTTCTTCCAGTGTTTCCAGGCAGTCGATAGAGAATCCCGGGCAGATAACATCAATGCTTGTTTTGCCGCTTTTGGGTAGATCTTCAAGTAACTCCTGTGTTGATGGTTGCAGCCACTTGTCATAGCCAAACTGTGACTGATAGCACAGTGTCCATTGGTTATCAGTCAGTTCCAATTCTTCAGTGAGCAAGCGTGCGGTTTCTTCACATTGCTGTGGGTAAGGGTCGCCAGCTTCAGCGAACCGCTTAGGCAAACCGTGAAAAGAGATCATGAGATGTGGTGCGGTGCCATTCTCGCGCCAGAATTCGCGTACAGAATGAGCAAGCGTCGCTATATATTGTGGATGGTTAGCGTAATCGCGATACATTTTGAGTGCTGGCAGTGCAGGCCACGTTTGTAGTTCAGCGCACACACGGTCAAAAGTGGAGGCGGTTGTCGTGTTGGAATATTGTGGGTAGAGCGGTAATACAATCAATTCATCGATGTTGTGAGCGCGCAGATTTTCAAGCGCATCATGAATGGAAGGGTTGCCGTAATTCATGCCGATTTCAACAATAGCAGGCATATGCGCGACATCAAATTTCTTTTGTAGCTTTTTGCGCAGATGCTTCATCAGGACGCGCATGGGCGCGCCGTCAGGTGTCCAGATTTTCTGATATAAAGCGGCGGATTTGCTTGCTCGCAGTGGCAAAATAAATAAATACAAAATTGGCAGCCAGATCAGGCGCGGAATTTTGACGACGCGGTTATCCGACAAAAACTCCCGCAAATATCGTCTGACAGCTTTGGTGGTAGGTGTGTCAGGGGTGCCAGAGTTAGTGAGTAATACGCCGATTTTACGGTTCATTTCTAAGCTCATTTAGTGTTTGCGCTTATATCCCAAGGCTTCAAGTCGTTGTTCAAGGCTGGGGTGCGTTGAAAATAAATCGTTAATGGAGGTCATGGACTTGATGCCGGCTTGCGATGGGTCGAAAATATACGCTTCACGGCGAATGTTTTCATGGGTGTTTTGCTGTGCTGCGTTGTTATATTCATCGCTATGCTGTGTGTAATCGCCAGAGATTTTAATTAAGGCGCGAGCTAGAGGTTCATTGCTACGAGTTAATTCTACGGAGCCGGCATCGGCCATGAATTCGCGCGTGCGGCTAAGGTAGAGCAGCATGGCGATATTAATAATGGGAAGCAGGTAACGCAGTAAGATGATGACCAGTGCGAGATTATTGCGGGAGTTGTTGTTGTCATTGCTGCGTCGCGCAAACATGGCTTGATAGAAAAACATATCAAGAACCATCACCATTAAGTTCGCGAGCAGCGAAGCCGTCAGAGTGAGCTTGATGTCCATGTGTCGAATGTGACTTAGCTCATGTGCCATCACCGCTTGTAACTCATCGCGGTCAAGTTTTTGCATCAAGCCGCGAGTTATGGCCATCATGGCAGATTTTTGACTGAATCCGCTGGCAAACGCATTCATGTAATCGGCATCGATCACATATATTTTCGGCATGTATTGCAAACCGGCGGCAATTTTTAATTCCTCAGCGACATTATAAAGTCGTTTTTCTTCCGGGCTGCGTGCGGTTTCAGGTGTCACTTCGTGATACTCGGTGCCGAGCAGCATGAGTTGGTCGGCAAAGGTGTAAGTAATAAATAGTGATACGCCAGCAACGACAAGCATGACCAGTGTTGCCAATGGAAATAGTTGCAGGGTAATGAGTGCGTGAAAGATCGCGGAAAGCGGGGCGTTGGGGTAGCGGCCGGCGTCAATGTAGGTATCGACCAATAGACCCAGTGCACAGTAAATTGCAAAAAACAGGAAAATAACGACGTAGGTGCGACGGTTGTTTTGTTCCAATGTATTCCGCCAGTTCACTGAACTGGCGGAGAAGTTATTTAATTCATCGCTCATAGGTTAAAATTTTACAGTATAAGATTCATGTTTGGCGACTTGATCGCTGCTAAGTTGCCAGTACGGGAAGTCGATATCAAGATTACTCTTGAAACTGGAAACAATGAAATTCGCCGGGAAAGATTTCTTGTTGGCATTATAGATTTCAATGCTGTCATTGTAGGATTGTTTGGCAAAGGCGAGTTTATTTTCAGTGCTGACAATTTCTTCCTGCAACTGCATGCAATTCTGGTTGGCTTTCAAGTCTGGGTATTGTTCGAAAACCAGATTGATGCCGTTGGCGATGGTAGAAATTTTGTTTTCAGCAGCAATGCGTCCGGCTTCATCGCCACTGGCATGAGCAGCTTGTGCCTGACTGCGCAAAGCAACGACATCTTTTAACGTCGTTTTTTCATAATCCATGTATTGTTTAACGACATTGATTAATGATTCAAAAACCTTAAAGCGGCGATCAAGTTGAATGTCGATCTGCTTTGAGTTGTTGCGTACGGCTTCAATTTGCGCGATGAGGCGATTGTACGTGATCATGACAAAGCCAGCCACGGCAACCAGGATAATGAGAATAATCAATGACATTTCAACGCTCCTTCATGGAAATTCAATATTGATAGAAAGAAATTGTATCATTATTTATGCGGTAGGTAACTATGGTCACCGTAACAGTTTTAGACGCGCGAAACCGGGTAGTTGGCGAAAATGTGGTCGACCCATAGTGAGTTCAGTTTGTCGTGCAGGCGATTTTGCATTTGCCGCTCATCGATGTGATTGATGTCGATAATTTCCAGTGGCTGATCTTGCCACGAGCAGGCAAACACTGCTTTGGTGCGTTGGCCGGTTTCAGGGTCAATTTGCCACTGCAGACATTGCGCGCATACGCCTTTGAGCATGCATTGCATATTGCCGTATACCGATCCGAATACTTTCGGGTCTTTGATGAGTTGGTGCTTTAAAGTGATTTTGCGCGCATTCTGAAATTCGCGCAGTAAATCCGGGCCGCCAACCACAAATACGCGGTCGACATCATGGAGCGAAATCTGTGGAGTGGCATTTAATTCGCCGTTGGCATAAGCCAGCAAGGCGGTGATGATGCTGTCGCCGGTCGTGCTGCAATCATTGTGCCGTTTCACGGCAACCGGCTCACCATTTTTAACTTGATAAACGATAACGTCAGCAGCATTTTCCAGTTTTGAATGACAATAGGCGTCTTCTTTCTGATTAAATTGCCCTAAATATAGAACGCGGTTGCCGGCGGCACGCATTTCCGGTCCGTAGCTGCGTAAAAAGCTCATGCTGGACGGTCCGCCGATAATTAGCACGGTTTCATGTTCTTCAGGAACTCGGCTGCGCACGCCGGTTGGTCCCATTAATGAAACGGGCTCATTGTGTTTGAGGGTGGCGCAGAGTTTTGCCGTCGCCGAATTTTCCTGAACGATGAAGTGGATGATGCCGTCTTTGTGGTCGCATTCAGCGCCAACCAGGGCCAGTGGTTCCATCTGGAACAGGGTGTGGTCGACGTGCGGCGCCAGTGTTTCAAAATTTTGTAAACGGAAAAATTGTCCAGGCTTGAAGTGCTTTGCGGCAAGCGGCGACTGAATTGAAATTTCAATAGTCGTTGGTGTCTTGCGAGCAATCTCTTTAATGCGGGAGCTGAATAAATGTTTCATTTTATCAGCGAATTCGGAGTATTCGGTAGTATTCGCATGAGCTTTGATTTTATCGCGCAAGATCTCAAGAATTTTCGGATACGTGCGTAAACCGGATGCAATCGCTTTCACAACATTGCCGTGGAAGACTGGGTGTGTGTCACCAATCAGGCTGACGCGTTTGTCATCTTTGTGATATGACGTGAACGGTCCGAATTGTGGGTCTTTGCAGTGTTCAACCCCGTGTGCGACATCGAGCTTGCCGTCTTCATCTTCGTAATGTTGATATTGCAGATTGAGGCGATTGAATGTGCCGCGATGTTCAAACTCATAAGCGGTATTCGGTTGTGTGCCGGTGGCAACCAGTAGTGAACGCGCCGGCAATCTTACCATTTCGTCAGTCGTGACCCATTCTTTGTCTTCATTGCGAATACGCTTTTTGCAAACCAGTGTCTTGGCGTGACCAAATTCATCGAGGTCGACAGCGTGTGGCTCCATGCCTTCGAGGTAATAAATACCTTCTTCGAGAGCCTTTTTTAACTCTTCGTGGTTGTTCACATAGGCGGGTGATTCTTGCATCGAGCGTCGGTAAGCAATCGTGACGCCGCCCCATTCATGTATGAGTTTGATGAAATCAGGTTGGCGTTTTTCTTTGTTAGCTTGTTCGCGCTCATGACGAACTGCCTCACCGTGACGCAGAAATTCGGCGAGGATTTCATGAGAGGCTGGGTCTAATAATTCGTTAATTGCCTTGGCGCCGTGTTCTTTGGCGAGTATTTCATAGCGCGTCAGTATTTTTTCGACTTGGGCGATGTAATAGGCTTGTGCTTCCGTTGCTGTATCCACGCCGGTAAGGCCGCCGCCGATAATGACGGCTGGCAGGCGCAGTTGCAGGCTGGTCAGGCTGCTGGCTTTTGCAGCGTTGCCTAGTTGTAAAGCCATGAGAAAATCATTTGCTTGGCGCATACCTGGCGCTAGGCTTCCAGGAATTGGTAATGCTTTAGGTAAGCCGGCACCAACTGCTAATACGAAATGATCGAAGCCAAGACTCCAGGCATCTTCAACTGTGATGGTGCCGCCGAAACGTACGCCACCAAATACCTGGAAATATGGTCTGCGCATTAAGCTTAGATAAATTAATTTCAGGAAATTTTTATCCCAGCGCACGGTAATGCCGTATTCAGCAACACCGCCAAAGCCAGCCATCAAGCGCTCATCAAGTGATTCTTTTAAGTCTGCAAAACGATGGATGGGACTTGTAATGAATGCTTCGGGCAGTGGTTCTATTTTGAGGCCGTCAAAGCCAACGACTGCGAAGCCTTCCAATAATAAATGATGGGCGAGTGTAAAGCCCGCAGGACCCATGCCGGCGATTAAAACTTTCAAGCCATTATAGGGTTTCATAACGAATTGCGCTTGGCGCAGCGGATTCCAGCGCGTTAGTAAATCATAAATTTCGACACCCCACGGTAATTCGAGCACATCGGTTAAAACGCGCGTTTCGATTTGTGGGATATTCACGGGATCTTGTTTTTGGTAAATACAGGCTTTCATGCAGTCATTACAGATGCGATGGCCGGTGGCGGGGCACATGGGATTATCAACCATGACCATGGCCAGTGAGGCGAGTGTGTGGCCGTCGCGTTTTAATAATTGCATCTCGGAAATTTTTTCTTCCAGCGGGCAGCCGGTTAAGATGACATCCAGCGGATTAGTTTTAAATCCTTTATCAGGTTCGCCTTTTTTGACGGGAAAACCTTTCGAACAAAAATCGCCGTCGTGATCATGGCAGTAAACGCAGTAATTGACTTCATCTTGCACTTGTTTGGCCGTCATGCGTTCATCAGTCAATTTGAAGCCGTCACGTAAACGCAGAGTATCTTCGGGAGCGTGAGTGCGACCGCATTTATCTTCAGAGAGCGGCACAACTGGGACAAGATTGGCGAAATCGAGGCGTTCGGGAATATGGAAGCTTGTGAATTCACGTACGTAAGCTCTGCCTTCTGGTGAGGCAATTGCTTGCGTGCACCATTGCACGAGTTTTTCGATTTCAGCGGCGTGCTGTTCCGGGTTATCCAGGTAAAATTGACCCAGCAGCGCAATAGCAAGTTCATGATCTTTTGCTTGCAATGGTGCGGTTGTGAGTGCCGTCCCAAGCCAAGCGTTTAACTCATTAAACGGTGGGAAATTTACGGCTTTGTTAACTTCTTTTTTGGCGCGTTTCAAAACATAGTATTTTTTGAAAACGGCGATAGGATTGAATGATGTTGTCAGTGCTTGGCTGATTGCCACTTCATTTTTGATATTAAACAAATCAGCTAGAAACTCTTCCAGAATGTGAGCGACGGCAATGAGTAATTCGCTTTGCTCGATATCTGTCTGTGTGGAATTCCGGGCGCGATAGGCAAGAAGTTGCTGGTGTAGTGACTGGTGATCGCGTTGCAGTGAATCCATGAATTTTTGGTCAAGACGCTGCAAACCTTCGGAATGAAATAATTCATCGAAAGTGAAGCCGTTTAGCTTTAAGGTCTGCTTCGAGGTCATGTTGACACACGATTCTTGTCATAGAGAGATTGATTATACGGTTTGCTGCGACTTGTGTCATCTCGAGTGTGGCCCGGTCGCGGGGGTTTGGGGGGGGGGGCGGGGGGGATGAGAGTCAAAGGGGCGGAGGGAAACACACCCCCCCCAAGACC
>CAZWPD010000018.1:2335-22078 GCA_964636145.1 uncultured Coxiellaceae bacterium | reverse complement strand
GGGGGGGGTTAAAAGTTTCTAACATCATACTTTGTCTTTGACTACCCCCCGGCCGCAAAAAGCGCGACCGGGCTACACCTAGCCGGCGAGTTTCTTCTTTAGCAACTCATTCAGCTGACCTGGATTCAATTTACCGCCAGATGCCTTCATGGCTTGACCAACGAAGAAGCCGAATAATTTGTCTTTGCCGCCACGGTAATCGGCAACCTGCTGCGGGTTTGCTGCGATGATTTCATCAATTAATTTTTCGATGGCGCCGCTATCCGAAACTTGTTTCAAGCCGCGTTTCTCGATGATTTCATCAACGCCGCCTTCCTTGTTCCAAAGTGCTTCAAAGATGGTTTTGGCTATCTTTCCTGAGATGGTGTCATCGGCGATGCGGGAAACCAGCTTGCCAAGTTCTGCTGAACTGATTGGACTTTCAGTGATATCGAGATTTTCGCGGTTAAGCGCGCCGAGCAACTCACTGATTAACCAGTTCGCTGCTAATTTTGGCTGGTCGCCAGATTCCTTGACGAGATTTTCATAATACGTTGCCATGTCACGGCTGCTAATCAGGATGGTCGCATCGTAAGCGCTGAGATGATATTGCTCGATGAAGCGTTTACATTTTTGTTGCGGCAGTTCCGGCAGCTCACTGCGAATTTGCTCGATTAATTCATCAGTGATGACAACAGGCAGCAAATCTGGATCGGGGAAGTAACGATAATCGTTTGCTTCTTCTTTGGTGCGCATCGAGCGTGTTTCATTTTTGCCTGGGTCGTACAGGCGTGTTTCTTGTATAACCTTGCCGCCGCTTTCAATTAAATTGATTTGTCTTTCTACTTCGTAATTGATTGCACGTTCAACGTAGCGGAAGGAGTTGATATTCTTCAGCTCAGCGCGTGTGCCGAATTTTTCCTGGCCTTTGGGGCGGACAGAAACGTTCGCATCGCAGCGGAATGAGCCTTCCTGCATGTTGCCGTCGCAGATTTCGAGATAGCGCACTAAAGTGTGTAATGCCTTCAGGTAGGCAACAGCTTCTTTGGCATTGCGCATATCCGGTTCTGAAACGATTTCCAGCAGTGGTGTGCCGGCACGATTTAAATCGATGCCGCTTAAGCCGTGAAAGTCTTCGTGTAATGATTTGCCGGCATCTTCTTCAAGATGTGCGCGTGTAATGTTGATGCGCTTGGTGCTGCCATCATCCAATTGAATATCAAGGTGGCCTTTGCCGATAATTGGTAACTCGTATTGACTGATTTGATAGCCTTTTGGTAAATCTGGATAGAAATAATTTTTGCGTGCGAAGACTGATTTCTGGGTAATTTCAGAATCAGAGCCAAGCCCAAAACGAATGGCCATTTTCACGGCTTCTTTGTTAAGTACAGGCAATACTCCTGGCATGCCTAGGTCAATCGCGCATGCTTGTGTATTAGGCTCAGCTCCAAATTTGGTGGCGGCGCCAGAAAAAATTTTGCTATTGGTCATCAATTGCGCGTGTACTTCGAGACCTATGACTATTTCCCATTCCATATTAGTAACCCTCCGGAACTTGTTTGTGCCAATCAGTGGCTTTTTGATAGGCGTGCGCCACGTTTAATAATTTTGCTTCACCAAAAATATTGCCAATTAATTGCAGGCCGATCGGCAGATTATTGACGAAACCAGCTGGTACGGACATGCCAGGAAGTCCAGCAAGGTTGACCGCGATGGTGTAGATGTCAGACAAGTACATGCTGACTGGGTCGCTCTTTTTTTCGCCGAATTTAAATGCTGGTGTTGGTGAGGTCGGACTCAGGATGACATCAACATTTTTAAATGCCTCCACGAAGTCGTTGCGAATCAAATTACGGACTTTTTGTGCCTTGATGTAATACGCATCGTAATAACCGGCCGATAATACGTAAGTGCCTATCATGATACGGCGTTTGACCTCGCTGCCGAAGCCTTCGCTGCGCGAGCGTTTGTAGAGATCTTGCAAATCCACGGGATCTTTGCAGCGATAACCGTAACGCACGCCATCGTAGCGGGCGAGGTTGGAGGAGCATTCTGCTGGGGCGATGACATAATAAGCGGGAACAGAAAGCGCCGTATTTGGCAGTGTGATTTCAGTGATGATTGCGCCCATCTTTTCGTATTCCTTGATGGCGTCTTCAATTACTTTCGCAACATCGCTGTTTAAGCCTTCACTGAAATATTCTTTCGGCAAGCCAATGCGCAAGCCTTTAATGGAGTCATTCAGCGTTTTTGTGTAATCAGGTACAGGCTCATCGATGCTGGTGGAATCGTGTTCGTCAAACCCGGCCATGGCGTTTAACATAATTGCTGCATCTTCAGCGGTTTTTGTTAATGGGCCGCCTTGGTCGAGACTGGAAGCGAATGCGATCATGCCGTAACGCGATACGCGTCCATAAGTTGGTTTCAAACCAGTAATGCCGCAAAGACCCGCAGGTTGGCGGATGGAGCCGCCAGTGTCTGTGCCGGTTGCGCATGGTGCGAGATTGGCTGCGACGGCTGCTGCTGAGCCGCCGGATGATCCACCAGGAACGTAAGCATGATTCCATGGGTTTTTCACGTCACCGTAAAAACTGGTCTCATTGGATGAGCCCATGGCGAATTCGTCCATATTGGTTTTGCCAAGCAACACGGTGCCAGCTTCTTTGAGCTTTTTGACGACGGTGGCATCGTAAGGAGCGGTGAAATTATCGAGCATTTTTGAACCGCACGTGGTTTTTACGCCGTCGGTGCAAAAGATATCTTTTTGTGCAATCGGGATGCCTGTCAGTGGTCCGGCTTTGCCTTGCGCACGTAACTCGTCGGCTTTTTTAGCTGCAAGCAGCGCTTGTTCTTCGGTGACAGTGATGAAGCTGTTTAATTGCTCATCATGTTTTCGTATGCGTTCCAGGTAGTGCTGGGTGAGTTCAACACTGGAAATTGTCTTGTCTGCCAGATCTCTGGACAGTTCGGCGATAGTTTTATGATGCATAGTCATTAAGCCTCTTCGATGACTTTGGGAACAAGGTATAGGCCGGCCTCAACTTGAGGGGCAATATCCTGGAATTTTTCGCGTAAATTTGCTTCTGTGACCTTATCGGCGCGCAGGCGCTGGGAAACTTCGAGCGAGTGCGCAATCGGTTCGATTGCCGAGGTATCGGTTTGATTCATTTGTTCAATAAATTGCAGAATATTGGATAACTGCGGTGTATAGACGGCAATGTCGTTATCTGACAAATTTAAGCGCGCAAGATGGGCAATTTTTTTGACATCTTCCGGGGTAAGGGACATGGTGAGCCGCTCCTTATAATATTCTGATTGGGTAGAAAGTGCGTGGCATTATAATGGAAGAAGACGGTGATGGGAAATGTTGTCAGCCTCTAAAAGTGCTTTCTCTGCTGGATTTGGCAGGGTAATTATAAATTTTCATTTAGCTCTATGCGGACCGATTTAAATTCATTAGAATTAGTCATCTTTCATACCATTTGCAAAGGAACTTTGTCTGCTATGCTGAAGAAGCTGCGTGGTTATTTTTCAAACGATTTATCTATCGATCTTGGTACTGCCAATACACTTATCTATGTTCGCGGTAAGGGCATAGTCCTTAATGAACCATCCGTTGTGGCAATCAGGCAGGGTAATGAAAACTCGGGTCATAAGCACGTTGTTGCTGTTGGCAGTGAAGCGAAACTGATGCTTGGTCGCACACCAGGTAATATCAGTGCAATTCGTCCAATGAAGGATGGTGTGATCGCTGACTTCTACGTCACAGAAAAAATGTTGCAGCACTTTATTCATAAAGTGCATGAAAACCGCTTTTTGCGTCCAAGTCCGCGCGTACTGGTTTCTGTTCCTTGCGGTTCAACTCAAGTTGAGCGCCGCGCGATTCGCGAGTCAGCTATCAGTGCTGGCGCACGCGAAGTATTTTTGCTCGAAGAACCGATGGCTGCTGCCATGGGTGCTGGTATGCCGGTAGAAGAGCCACGTGGTTCCATGGTGGTTGATATTGGCGGTGGCACAACTGAAGTCGCGATTATCTCTCTAAATGGTATCGTTTATTCCGCATCAGTTCGTATTGGCGGCGACCGTTTTGATGAGTCGATTGTTAGCTACGTGCGTCGTAACTACGGAATTTTGATTGGTGAATCAACTGCTGAGCGTATCAAACACGAAGTTGGCTTGGCGTATCCAGCTAATCAAATGCTACAGATGGAAGTGCGCGGCCGTAATCTTGCTGAAGGTATTCCTCGTGGATTTACCATCACCAGTAACGAAGTGCTGGAAGCGCTGCAAGAACCATTGTCAGGTATTTTGGGTGCCGTGCGTGCTGCCCTCGAACAGGCTCCGCCAGAACTTGCTGCTGATATTGCCGAGCGTGGCATGGTCTTGACTGGTGGCGGTGCGCTGTTACGAAATATAGATCGTTTATTCATGGAAGAGACTGGATTGCCTGTTATTGTTGCTGATGAACCATTAACCTGTGTGGCTCGCGGCGGTGGCAAAGCGTTAGAAATGATTAGCGCTTCCAGTGCAGACTTCCTCTTAAAGGAGTAGTTGGAGGGGGTTATTCGGTCCATTTTTACGAGTGAATCAAATCTTGGCTTGCGCGCCTTGATTCTTGTCATGTTATCCATTGCCTTAATGGTGATGGATAAGCATATGCCAAGCTTTTCCTTGGCGCGTTCTGCGTTGACGTTACCCGTTGCGCCGCTACAATACGTTGTCAACATGCCGACTGGCTTTGTTGATTCGGTGAGCACAGCGCTCAGTTCGCGTGCGGCATTACTCAAAGAAAATGCCAGAATGAAGTCTGAGCAATTAATCTTGCGTACGCGTCTGCAACGTCTGGTTGCGATTGAATCTGAAAACTCATATTTGAAATCATTGCTGCAATCCACGCGAAACGTAAGTGGTAGAACGCTTATCGCTGATTTGCTGGCGGTGGCATCTGAACCATTCATCAATCAGGTGATACTGGATAAAGGTAGTCGGGACGGTGTTTACATAGGCCAGCCGGTGCTGGATGCAAACGGTGTCATGGGGCAGGTGATTGAGGCTGGACCTGTTACCAGTCGTGTATTGCTAATTAATGATTCACGTAGCGGTATAGCCGTGCAAAATGTTAGAAGCGGCATTCGTGCGGTAGCGGCAGGGGATAACTATTCTGATCGCCTGCGATTGATGTATGTTCCTAAAACGGCAGATGTTCGAATCGGCGATTTATTTTTGACCTCTGGCTTGGGTGATCATTACCCTGGCGGGTATCCGGTTGGACGGGTTGTATCGGTCAAGCAAGATCCCACTAATCAGTTTGCTGTTATATATTTGCGGCCAAGTGCGCATCTCGATTCTAGCAGACAAGTGTTGTTAATTTGGTATCAAAAGCATGCGTAATTTCCCCGCGATATTGGCGACTATTGTTGTGGCTTTGATTCTGACACTCTTGCCCATGCCTGAATGGACAGGTTGGGCGCGACCGGCTTGGGTGTTGATGGTGTTGATCTACTGGACCATGACTATCCCGTATCAGGTAAATGTTGGCATTGCCTGGACCATGGGTTTGATACTGGACGTGCTCACAGGTACGATGCTGGGCGAGCACGCTCTGGCGCTTACGGTGGTGGTTTACCTGACGTACCGTTCCCACATGCGTATTAATATGTATCCGATGATCCAGCAGAGTTTCAGTATTTTATTTTTTGTGATGAGTTACCAATTCATCATATATTGTATTCAAGGGTTTGTCGGCGAGCCGCCGCTTAGTCATTTGTATTGGTTGTCTTCGCTTACGAGTATGTTGCTTTGGCCGTGGCTGTATGTGTTACTGCGAGATTACACCAAGTGGGTCAGGATAGGCCTGACGAAATAGTAGGGATGCGCGGTGAAACCAATTTTAGTTTCTGTAGCGAAAAAGACAGGGTATGTTTTCGCGGTTATTGTCATATTGGCAGCGATTCTTGTAATCGTCAGTCGTGTCATGACTCCTTATCTGGATGCGCGTCGCCCGGAAATGGAAAAGCTGGCGTCAGATTTGCTGCAAGCGCCTGTTACCATCGAAAAAGCTAGTGTCTCATGGTTTCAATATCAGCCGGGCGTTGCCCTGCAAAATGTAAGCGTTCTGGATAAAGACTCCAGTGGGCCAGTGTTGCAGTTGCGAACGGTAAAAGTTTTCTTTTCTATACCAAAATCAATCTGGCACTTTAAACCGGTTATGAGCGGCGTCTTGATTTCTGGTGCTGATATCGTTGTTCATCAGACTTCTACTGGCGAGTTCGTCGTGCAAGGGTTTCCAGCTATCGGTGGTTACGACAAAGAGCCATTCAAGGATGAAAGTAAAATAAAAGATATTTTGGGATGGTTGACATCCCAGCAGCTCATTATTCTTCGTGATATTGATGTTCGTTTTACGGGCTCTACTGGCCAAAAACGTTTTCTTACTCTCTATAATTTGCGTCTTGAAAATTCTGGTAGTGAGCATGTCATTCTCGGCAAAGCCATTTTACACCAAGATATTTCAACAGAGTTAGCGGTTGCCGCACGTTGGGAGGGTAGCGAGCCTGATCTCAATAAAATAAATGGTAAAATCTATTTTAATGTTTCTGGCATGTCTATTGCGCAGTGGTTTGAAGGCTTGACCTGGAAGGGTTGGCAAATCAAAAAAGGCTTAGTCAGCGCAAAAATCTGGGCGACGTGGCGTGACGGTGGAATCAAGCGTGTACAAACCTCGTTTCAGTTATTAAATCTGGATTTATTTTCCAGTACTGATCAATCCATTCGCAGAATTAATCGCTTGAGTGGCGATGTTGGTTGGAAGCAAGAGGGGCATGATCAAATCATCGCTGGCGATGATATCCTCGTGGATTGGTCTTCGAAACTTTGGCCGGCGACAAGTTTTTATCTCAAGCTCACTCCTGATGAAAATCAAAAACTAGTGCCGCTTATCGCTAATATTGGTTATTTGAATATCGCAGAAATGCGCGCTATTCTCGCTTCTTCCCCGAAATTTTTACCTGCTGACATTGCCAGTACCATTTCCTCAGTAAATCTTGATGGTGCCCTTGAGAATGTTTCTATCACATTTTCGGGTCAAGCTGATGACTTGAAACCATTGCTGGTGCAAGGTCATTTCAGCGGTGTTGGTATGCAGGCATATCGCCAGATTCCAGCGATCGAAAATCTTTCTGGTGCTTTTATTTGGAAAGATGCAGAGGGATCATTGACGCTGCAAGGTCGTAAAACTGTCTTTAATCAGAAAGAGATTTTCGATCAGCCGATTTTGCTTGATCAGTTGACGGGTGATGTGTTGTGGCAACGAGATACTAACGATAACTGGAAAATAGTATTTAAATCTCTCTCGGTTCTCAATCAGGATCTTGCTCTCAACGTCGACGGTGATTTGGTGGTGTCACCAAAAACAGCTCCAATGGCGAATTTAGGCGCTAACTTCACGCTGCACAATGCGGCGCACGTCACTAAGTATTTGCCGGTAAAAATATTCAGCAAGGAGCTTGGTCAGTGGTTACGAGGAGCGTTTCTGGCTGGCGATGCACAATCTGGTTCGTTGATACTGCGTGGACCTTTACCCGAATTTCCATTTGATGGTACGAACGGTAATTTTATGGTGGCTGCTGCTGTCAATAATGTGCGCTTGCATTACGCGCCAGAATGGCCTGATCTGAAAAATATTTCTGGAAAGGTGCAGTTCTCTGGCCGTCAAATTTTAATTGATGTTGATCATGCGCAGATTGGCGGTATTGATATTGGTGAAACACATGCTGAAATTCCGTATCTAGGCGATAAGAAATCACCGGTCTTGACGGTAGTAAGTGCGCCAATTAGAACTGATTTTGTACCGGCAATGACCTTTGTGCATAAGAGCCCGCTTGAGAAATCTCTTGGCAAAATGTTTAAGAATGTTGCCTTGAGCGGCCCGATTGCGGTGACGATTTCGCTTACCATTCCTTTGGATGAGCCCGATGATACGACGTTAAAAGGTGTGATTGATTTATTCGGTAATAAGCTGCAATTAACACCGTGGAAGCTTGATGTGACCCAATTAACCGGGAGTTTAAATTTTACAGAACGCTTGATTCATGCAGCAGCAATAAAAGGTGAGTTGTTTGGTAAGCCGCTCAGGCTTGATTTGCAAACATTGGATCCGACTGATGCGCATCCAACTGTACGCGCGACCATTACGAACAATATAGATTTGATGGATCTTGAGAAATGGTTGAAGGTGCCATTTTCTACAGTGGCCAAGGGTGTAACCAATGCCACGACACAGATTGATCTTGCGATGGATAAGCCGATAGTGATTCATGTGGCTTCTGATTTGAGTGGTGTCTCTCTCGATTTGCCAGAACAGTATGCCAAGAATGCAGATGAGATTCGTCAGTTAAAGGCGGATATTATTGTCGATGAGGACCAGCCGCTGAAATTGAAGGTCAATTATGCGGAGCTATTGAATGCGGCATTAGTATTAAATCGCAGTAAAAATTCTTTTGATTTGACTGGTGCTGATTTACGGCTTGGTAGTGGTGATCCAGCATGGCCGCAGGGCAAGGGGTTATATATCACCGGTGCACTGAAGGAATTGAATACGGATAAAGTTAAAAAATATATTGATATGTCCAATAGTAAAAACAACAGTAAGTTACCGTTGCGCTCAATTGACCTCACTGTAGGGAATTTGTCGCTTGGCAGTATTGATCTGACACAATGCAAAATACAAGTTTCACCGCTGCCCCAGGGTTGGTCGATTACGCTTGCGAGTCCTGAGCTTGCTGGCAAAATGACTGTGCCCGCTGAATTCAATTCTTCTGCAACATTGGTTGTCGACCTTGATAAACTCAATCTCAACTCGCTATCAAGCAATAAAAGTTCTCCTTTGTCTGTTGAGCCAAAGAGTTTGCCATCAATTGAATTTTCTGCCCGTAGCATTACTTACGGTGATGCAGAGCTTCGTAACGTCGAAATTAATACAACCCGCAGTGCCAATGGTATGGCGATACAATCACTTTCCATTCAATCAACAGATATGAATCTAAAAGCATCTGGCGACTGGGTGCAGTCGGGGCGCGGTAATTCCACGCGCTTGCATGGCAAAGCATCCTCCAAAAACGTCAGTTCCTTCCTAAGTCAGCTAGGGTTCAATGTGCATAATTTTGTTTCTAGCAACGGAAGTCTCGATTTCGATTTAAACTGGAGTGACGCTCCATATGCATTATCATTAGCAGGTATGAGCGGTACTGCTTCACTGAATATGGGTAAGGGGCGCATTGTTGAAGTGAGTCAGGCTAGTGACGCCAAAATGGATTTAGGCCGGATGTTAAATCTGTTTAGCTTGCAAAGTATCCCACGTCGGTTGAGTCTTGATTTTAGCGATGTGACTATGAAAGGCTACAGCTTTGATAGCCTGAAAGGTGATTTTAAATTTAGTAAAGGCGCAGTAATTACTAATAATATGCGCTTCGATGGTCCTATTGCACGTGTCGAGATCCGCGGCAAGATTGGTTTGGCGCAAAAAGATTTTGATTTAATACTGAGTGTCACACCGTATGTGACCTCAAGTATTCCCGTTGCAGCAACATTGTTGACCGGTCAACCGGTGATTGGTTTGGCAGCCTGGGCAGTGAATAATGTCATTGGTGGACAAGTTAGTAAAGTTGCTACATATTACTATAATGTTTCTGGTTCGTGGACGAACCCTACGTGGAGTGCCGCGCCGCGATCATAATACCTAATAAAATAAAGTATCAATTAATGGAATAATGAGATGCAGGAACGACAGTTGTTGGAAGTTGATCCACTATTTAATGAGCGATTTTTCGAGATACCACAGCAAACATATACGCTTGATGACCTAAAGCACTTGGTAACTTTTCCGTTGCCATCTTCGGCACGTGAATTTAATGCCTTTCAGTTCTCACAAGATGGCGTGAATTTCAGATTGGGATTCTGTGACTTGCTTAAGAATCTTTATGATTTTCTGGAGATCAACGATCCAGTCATTAGCGCAACTCTCTCTGCTTTTGTGAAACAATATATTAACAATGATGGCAAGGATCTTGGGTTCACGGAAATATGCATGCCGCTGTATCAGCAAGGGGTGCTCTATCTAGCTGGTATTCTACAGCTGGTTAAAAATGATGATATTCCGCTTGCGATCCGGAAAACTGGCGTAAAAAATCTCTTCAGTCAACTCAATGTCTGTTCGCCAGGGATTTACACGCATATATCTGATACATATTTACGATTGGCCTCGTTTCTTGAGGTTAAGAATTACTTTATGTCGTATCGTACAGAAATGGCAAAGCAGTTAATTTCAGAAAAAATATTGAAATTACGTCCAAATATTTACGCGGGTAATGATATTCATTACTCAAATGCAGTCATCAATCTTTACGACGATGCGCTGGGGTTGCAACGTATCGAGGATTTGCTCGTGCGCGGATGCTGTGATGAGGTTGCTCTTGAGAAACTCGCCGGATTATTTTCAGCTGATATCGGTAAACATATCACCGTCGATAATTTATTTGATCAGGTAATTAATGAGTTAAATTTAGAAGAGTGGGTGGCTGAGCTTATAAAATTTCTATCATCGAATAATTTGAACGCTTATAACGACTCTATCAAGCTACTGGGCGATAAATTACTGCGATTTGGGCCCGGCGATCTTGAGGTTGATAGGCTCTTGGTTACCGATGAGATGGCTGAAATTAAAGGCTTATCGATTAGCGCAGAGTATGCATTGTATGTGAATTTATTTGAGCGCATGGTCGCGAGTCAATATCTGACAGCTAGTTCTGTTGAGCTGTTGGGCGAAAAAGATGATATCAGGGTTTACTGGCTACCATTGCGGACCCTCAAGTTCGCCTACGTCGAAACCAAAATCGGCAAGCAGCCATTCTTGCCGTTTTTTGTTAATACTTTAATGAACGAATCTTCAGAAATGAATGTGTTGGATGAGATTATTGTTGATCACCCCGAGATGTATCATGAGGTAGTGGATTATATTATTCGCTATTTGAACTCTGCAGATGTCCCTCTCGATCAACAACATTCTGACGGTATCGCTAATGTGCTACTGTATCTTGCGGCGTGTTACCCTAATCAATGGTCGCTCATTATCAACAGGCTCTTACCTGTCTACAAGCCAGCATTCCTGGTCGATTTGCTTGCTGATGTCACTAATCTTGAATTGGCCAAAGAAACCAGAGAGTTTTATATTCGTAATAATAACGTGCACGGCGATCTATTGATTGACGCCCTGCTTGGTTCTGTCCACGACTTGTCTGCTCTGAATGTCAAAGGTACGGCCGTCATTCATGTGGCTGCTCGTGATAATTGTCTGCACATTGTAAAAGAGCTATTACGGTTGCAGGTTGATGTGAATTTACCAGACTCTGCCGGTGCGACTCCCTTAATGCATGCCTGCTTTAAATCTTCGGCGCCACTTGTTGATTTGCTTTTGGAAAGAGGGGCAAATCTAAACCTAACGACAAGGAGTGGAGAAACAGCCATGCATATTGCTGCTTGGTACGGCCATGCTGAGATGGTGATTAAGTTATTGCAAAAAGCAGCTAACCCCAATTTTCGAAATTCCAACGGCATGACTCCATTGCATTGTGCGTGCGTCAGCGGCAATATCGATGCCATCAATGCCTTATTAGCAAGCGGTGCACAGATTGAGGCGCGGACACTTGATGGGGCATCGCCGCTGCAAATTGCAGTCGTGAAAGGGCATAAAGAAGCTGCATTAGCGTTGCTGCGCGCTGGCGCATTTCCGGACTTACCAAAAGCACAAAGCACGGAGCTGTTAAAAACCTTGATGACAAACAACGACCATCGGGCTGTAGAGTCGGTATTAAAGCGCATGTTGGTGCGTTACATGAGCGAAATTTCGGAGCGTAAGTCCAGGCAGTCGGTAATGAATGGTGCTTCTTTAGATGAGGTGAGACTGAATGAGCTGGAGTCGCGCGAGAAAAAAGCGATCCACGCATCAAAAATTTATGCGAGTAGCTTATTGTTTTCAGTGTTGAATGCGGAAGGGTCTGATACTGGTAAAATTGAAAGATTTAGGCTGTTTAAGAATGATGTTGCAGTAGCTGCGCGTCATTCAAAACGTTTCCATCTTTTTTTAAATGCATTTCGAAGTCTAGCACCTGTGGAAGACGCGATAGATGAGCTTCAGCCGGTGATGAAAAATAAATTATAGAGTTTAGCCGGCTTTTTTGGCGGCAGCTCTTGCTAACGCGGCTTGTAAGTAATCTTTGCGTTCGTTGATGTTTGTTTTCGCCAGGGTTTGTGTTTTTGCTAATTTCTCTTTTGCAAGTCGTGTCTCTCTTGCGTTAAATCTATCTCGATACTTGCTGGCTATTTCATCTTGAGATGTGTGTTCGGTTGATAGCTTTGGTGGTGCAATTTCAACAAGATCAATGCAGTCTACCGGGCACGGTGCTACACATAATTCACAGCCGGTACATTCATTGCTAATGACGGTATGCATGCTTTTCGAGCTGCCGAGAATCGCATCAACCGGGCAGGCCTGTATGCACTTGGTGCAGCCTATGCATTCAGCTTCACGTATCACTGCTAAAAGTTTTGGTTTGGCTTTTGCGCGCACCTCATCTTCGTGGACAAATGGATCTTTATTTAATAATTTCCCGAGCTGATGCAAGACTGGAATGCCGCCAGGCGGGCAGAGATTAATACTTTCATTTTCAAATATCATCGCTTCCGCATACGGCATGCAGCCGCCGTGGCCGCATAACCCACACTGGGTTTGCGGCAAAACGGCGTCTATGTCTTCGGGTGTCAGCTTGCTCATTACTTAACTTTCATTCCTGCTGCAGCGCCGTCGTCCAGCTCAACAATGAAAATCTCACCTTTGTCAGAACTTGCTGCGAGGATCATGCCTTCTGAAATACCAAAACGCATTTTGCGTGGCGCGAGATTGGCAACGACCACGACGTGACGACCGATGAGTTGCTCTGGTTGATACGATGATTTGATGCCAGAAAATACTTGTCTGGTTTCACTGCCAAGATCTACTTTCAGTCGCAGTAATTTATCAGCGCCTTCAACAGCTTCTGCTTCGATGACTTTGGCAACGCGTAAGTCAACTTTGCTGAAATCATCAATAGAGATGAATGATTGTTCCGCTGGCGCAGCAGCTGCTGCCGGCGCGGCAGGTGTTGTTGCTGCGGCTGGTGTCGATTGTTGTATATCTTCTTGTGCTGCCATTTTTAATGCCTCGATTTGTTTTGGGTTAATGCGGTTGAGCAATGGTTTGAATTCATGGATGGTGTGATCGGTCAGTGGTGTGTCTTTATCTTCCCATGTGAGTGGTTTGATATTGAGGAATTTTTCAACTTCCAATGCTGTTTGCGGTAACACGGGTTTAAGATAAATCATCAGCACACGGAACAAGTTCAGGCCGAGTGTGCAAACATCTTGCACGGCTTGATTGTTTGCGGTGTCTTTGGCGAGATGCCAGGGTTTTTGTTCATCAATATATTGATTGGCGCGGTCGGTTAGCGCCATGATTTGACGAATCGCCTGACTGTATTCCATCTTCAAAAATTTCTCGGCAATTTCATCGCCAGCGAATGCGAAGGAATCGTATAACTCTGGTTTGCTGAGATTTTTAGACATCTTGCCGGAATATAAGTTGGTAATGAATGGCGCGCAACGGCTGGCGATATTGATAAATTTACCAACGAGATCTGCATTCACGCGCTGCGTGAAATCATCAAAATTGATATCTAAATCTTCAATGCGGTCACTCAATTTTGCGGCAAAATAATAACGTAAATATTCAGGCTGCAGATTGTCGAGGAAGGTGCGCGCCTTGATAAACGTGCCGCGTGACTTCGACATTTTCTGGCCGTCGACGGTTAAAAATCCATTCGCGAAAATCGCAGTCGGTGTTCTGAATTTTGCACCGTGCAAGACTGCGGGCCAAAATAGAGCATGAAAATAAATGATATCTTTGCCGATGAAGTGGTAGAGCTCAACTTGACTGTGTTGATTCCAGTATTCATCGAAATTTAGGTCTTTGCGTTTCTCGCAGAGATTTTTGAAGCTAGCAATATAACCGACGGGTGCGTCTAGCCAGACATAAAAATATTTATCTTCGGCGCCTGGAATCGGGAAGCCAAAGTAGGGTTTGTCGCGGGAAATATCCCATTCTCTTAAGCCAGCTTCGAACCACTCATTTAATTTATTGGTTACTTCTTTTTGTAGATGGCCTTTGTGCGTCCATTCCTGTAAAAATTCCTTGAAATTTTCCAGCTTGAAAAAGTAGTGTTCGGATTCTTTTTCTATTGGTTTGGCACCCGAAAGTGTCGAGTATGGATTCTTTAATTCTTCTGGTGTGTAAGCTGCGCCACAGACTTCGCAATTGTCGCCGTATTGGTCTTTCGCGCCGCATTTAGGGCATTCGCCTTTAATGTAACGGTCCGGCAAAAACATATTCTTGACGGGATCGTAAGCTTGTTTGATGACGCGTTGGCTGATGTTGCCGGCGGCTTGATGGCTGGCGTAGATCTTCTCTACCAGCGCTTGGTTTTCTGGTGAGTGTGTTTTGTAGTAATTATCGAAGGCAATGTGAAAATCATTGAAGTCTTTTTCTTGATCGTCATGATTTTTCGCAATCAGCGCTTCCGGGGTCATCCCCATTTTTTCCGCCTGAATCATGATGGGCGTGCCGTGGCCGTCGCTGCCACAAACATAGAGGCAGTCGTTGCCCAGCATTTTCTGGGTGCGCACCCAGATATCGGCTTGAATATAACCAACCATATGACCAAGATGCAGCGCGCCATTGGCGTATGGCAGGGCGCTGGTGACTAAAATTTTGCGTTTTGCTGGCATTGCTTATTCCTGTTAATATCGTGCCCATTGTAGGCGGTTTGCTTCGGAGATCGGCTCTGAAGTATATCAAAATCAAGCTCGATAGGAGAGCGCTGTGCATCAAAATGAGATTGAATTAAGGCTGGGCGAGTATCACGACCCAAGATTGGGTACGGATCTGAAGACGGCCAAGGCCGTTAAGCGCGTTCACGTCGATTTTGATCGTGTGGAGGTTGATATTACCGTCGGCTATCCAAATCACGGTGTCGCCGACGAAATGGCTAAATCTGTCTCAGAATGGTTGTCGCCAGTTCTCGGTGATAAATCACTGAATTTACGTCTTTCTTCGCGTATTGAGGCGCATGCCGGCAAGCAGGGCGTGGTAGCATTGCCGAATATCAAAAATATTATTGCCGTTGCTTCAGGCAAGGGTGGCGTGGGTAAATCCACGGTCGCTGTGAATCTGGCGCTGGCTTTGGCGGCTGAAGGTGCGGCAGTTGGTTTGCTGGATGCGGATATTTACGGACCAAGTCAGCCAACGATGCTTGCGACCTCTGGCCAAAAACCGACTATTCAAGATAAGACCTTTGTGCCAGTTGAGGCGCATGGTATTAAGACCATGTCGATTGGTTATCTGGTGGGTGGTTCGGCGCCGCTGGTGTGGCGCGGACCGATGATAGGCAAGGCCATGGAGCAAATGCTACATGAAACCAGCTGGGGTGCGCTTGATTATCTGGTGATCGATTTACCGCCGGGTACTGGTGATATTCAGCTAACCTTGTGCCAGAAAGTGCCGGTGAGCGGGGCGATTATTGTCACGACGCCGCAAGATTTAGCCTTGATAGACGTGCGTCGCGCCTGTGAGATGTTTGCAACCTTACACGTACCGATTTTGGGCGTAGTAGAAAATATGAGTATGTTTCATTGCCCGCAATGCGGACATGAAGAAAAGGTTTTTGGGGAAGGCGGGGCGCAAAAGCTCGCCAAAGAATATAGCTTGAATGTGTTTGGTCATATTCCATTGGATATGAAAATTCGCGAACAGACGGATAGTGGTTTGCCGCCGGTGGCACACGATCCTGAAAGTTATCATTCAGGCATTTACCGCGACATCGCGCGTAAAGCGGCTGGCAAATTGTCGCTGCAAACGAAAGATTATTCGTCACGCTTTCCCAAGATTGTCGTCGAACAAGATAAAAAAACGGAGTAGGACATGAGTATTAAATCGGATAAGTGGATTCGTAAAATGGCTGGCGAGCATAGCATGATTGCGCCGTTTGAGCCTGGTCAAGTGCGTGAAAACGAAGGTGGTAGAATTATTTCTTACGGTACTTCAAGTTATGGCTACGACATTCGCTGCTCAAGCGAATTCAAGGTTTTTACCAATATTAATTCAGCAATTGTTGATCCTAAACAATTTACGCCGCAAAGTTTTGTTGATGTCTGCGCTGATGTTTGCATCATTCCACCCAACTCATTCGTGTTGGCGCGCAGCGTCGAATATCTGCGTATACCGCGCAATGTGTTAGTGGTTTGTTTAGGCAAATCTACGTACGCGCGTTGTGGCATCATTGTTAACGTGACGCCGCTTGAACCTGAGTGGGAAGGTCATATCACATTAGAATTTTCCAATACCACGCCGCTGCCAGCCAAGATTTACGCGAATGAAGGTGTGGCGCAATTATTATTCCTTGAGTCTGATGAGGTCTGCGAAACATCGTATAAAGATCGTGGCGGGAAGTATCAGGGTCAGAAAGGTGTGACGCTGCCGATTACTTAGGTTGCCGTCATTGCGAGCCCTGCGTTTTTTGCAGGGCGCGGCAATCCAGCTGTCGTAGGTTGGGTTAGCGCGCTTTTTGCGCGTAACCCAACGTGCGGAGAGCGACAGTGGTTTTTTGGTTAAGCGCAAAAAGCGCGCTAAACCAACCAACGCCCGGGGAACATCTCATTGCAATAACGCCTGCCTTTTCTCTTCTTTCTTTTCCTTCCGCTTATCCACAACAACAGCTGCCTCTTCGCGTTTCTCCATGAAGATGGAATGCTGAATCAAATGCGTCGGCGTCGGCGGTAATGCATATAATTCATCAAGCCACGATTTAGTTGTTACTGGTTCTTGCGTGTCGACTACCTGTGAAAGCTGGATTGGTGTAAGTGGTTGAGGTAAAGCTTTTGCAGTCACTGCATCAATATTAAATATGTAGTCATCAACAGATGGGAGAGTGAGTAACTCTACGGGTTCTGGAAATGAAATCAGTGAGTCAGCTGGTGCTGGAAATGTAAGTAGTGACTCGACAGTTGCAACAGGTGATTCCTTAACAGTGAGGTCGATGGTTTTCAGCTTACCTGCATGTTTAATGATATTGTCAAAGTATCCACCTGGATCGGCTATTATCGCTGGATCTAGGGTTAATTCACGCGGCAGTGATGATGGTAACACCTGATCATAGAATGCTGCAGCGGCGGCATGATCAAGCCTTTGAGTTTGAACTTGTGTGCTTGCGATGATTGCGGGCGACTTGGCAAGCAGCTCCTTCAAGTTTGGATAGACAGGAGCGGTTTTAGGCGCGGCATCTGCGATAGTTTGCGCTGAGGCGGTTACTGCTTGCTGATTCAATTCGCGCACTACTGGCGATTCTGTTTTTGCAGTTGGCTTGGCATGTTGCTTGATGTGTTGTTCGAGCATTTCAACGACTTCGTTGTGGCCTTTTCTCTTTGCCGCATCGATAGGTGAACCATATTCATCACTGGCGATCAGCGGGTCTGCGTTGTGTTGTAAAAGTAACTTTATCGAGTAAATATCACCGGCTGCGGCGGCGCGGTGGAGCGGTGTTATGCCGTCATGATTTTTTTTATTTACATCGGGTCTGTACTGCAGCAACAATGCGAGTATTTCTGTCTTTCTGTTGTGTGCGGCTACATGCAGTGCGGTACTGCCGTTATCTTTTTCTGCATTCACATCCGCATTATGTTCCAAGAGATACCTGGCAATATTTATGTGTCCCTGTTGTGTTGCCATGCATAGTGGAGTCGTCTTGCCATGATTATATGACTTGGAGTTGACGTTGCCGCCGTTTGCGATTAAGAGCTTGATGACTTTTTCGTGATTGTTTTGTGCGGCGATATAGAGAGGTGTGACACGATCATAATGTGCTTTTTTATGTACGTAATTGGCATCGGCGCCGCGAGCCAGCAGTTTTTCGACTTCTTTATCATCGCCAGATTCAGCTGCGTAGAATAAGTCGACATTCAATTGCTGTTGATTTGCCTGGAAAGCAGCTAATTTGCCCAATACACCTTTGTTCGGGTCGCATTGCTTGTAACCGCGCTGCAAATATAAAATATGCCCGCGCCACGTGTTTTTGTCTTGGGCGCTTTTAATGAGTTCATCGCGTTTGGCTTTGTCTTTTTCAGCGAGGATTTGAGTGTAGATCACATCTTTGATGTTTTTAAGGCCTGCTGTGTTAAATGTTTCAAAGGTTGAAGGTAGCAAACGCTTGATCTGATCATTCGAAACATGAGCGGCTTCCAGTGTTGTTAATAACTCAATAAATGTTGCTGCGTTATCCGATGCGCGCGCCGTATTATTTAGGTTATATAGGTCCACGTCGGAAATGTCTTCCACTCCGTGTTTAATCAAATCGAGAGCGAGGTTATACTGTCTGTTTTGAATGGCGGTTGTCAGTGGTGTTTTACCAGCATGGGTATTTGCTTTGCTTGCCGGAGCTTCTTTTTTGCTGGTATCAGTCTTAAATTTACTGGCAGCAGCTTCAAGTACGGTGACAATTTCAGCGTGCTTATGTTGTTTCGCGGTAAATATGGCATCTTCGCCGTCAGTGCACTTAAGTAATGGATTGGCGCCTCGTTCCAGCAACAGTTTCACGCAATCCATTTGTCCATAGTATGCGGCAATATAGACGGCAGTGGCATGGTCGGTTGGGCAGCCGCGATTGACGTTTTCACCCTTATCGAGCAGCAAGCGTAAACACTCGGTGCGACCGTATTGCGCGGCGACATATGCGGGAAAGCCGCCTTTACTATTCGTGATTTGTTGGCTGGCGCCTTGGGCGAGCAGCATTCTCACGACGGCGAAATGTCCATTTTGCGCGGCGAGAAGCAGAGGTGTAGAGCCGCCTGCGGTTTGCGCATTAATGTCGGTGCCAGCGCCAGCGCCTAATAATTCTGCGCAACGCTCGACTTGGCCGGTTCTGGCTGCTTCAATTAGAGCGGCATTTTTATCGACGCTGTCTGTTGCGGGTCTGTTATTCATTATTTCGCTCGTGCCGGTGTGTGCGGCTTCTTATTTTAGTTGTGCTATTTTACACGATGAGGAATTTGTTATCCACCCGCGAGAATTTAGGTAACCTCATTTTAAACAATGGGTTGCGACGCAATATTAATTCATGATGATAGCTTTATTTTATCCTCAGTTTTGGCTGTTGGCTCTACTTTGAGGGCTTCAGATTCCTGGTTCCTGGCAAACATGGATAGTGCCGGCAGGTGAGTTGGGGCTGGTGGCAGAGCAATTAATTGTTCCAATACTGAGGTTGGTTTCTCGGCGACTGGTTTCACTTCGCTAATATCAATGAGTGGCTCACGTGTGTCGGTTGTCGCGAGAACTGGCGCCTGACGTAAGTTTTGTTGTTCTTCAGCCGAGACATTAAACAGGTAGTCATCAACCGATTGTACACGTGGAGGTGGCGCTGGTTGTACATTGATCACTGCTGCTTGTTGCTGCATGCTGGTTACACCAGGCAGGCTTGCTTCTATGGTTGCTATATTGGTAGCAACTGGATAAAGCCCCGTTTTTTTGGGTTCACTGGCGGCCACTGTGTGCTTTTCATCAGCTTGCTGGATGAAGGGCTGAATAAATTCCAGAATTTCAGTGTTACCCATTAACTCGGCGATTTTTGGGAT
>CAZWPD010000018.1:0-2235 GCA_964636145.1 uncultured Coxiellaceae bacterium | reverse complement strand
GCTGAATAAATTCCAGAATTTCAGTGTTACCCATTAACTCGGCGATTTTTGGGATGCTAATCTTAATCGCGTCGGGTTTTGGTTGCGCTGCGATGAAAGCAGCCAATCGTTCCTGAATCGCTGGTCGCTTTTCACCGAAAGCAACTAATGATTCTTTGGTGGTTGAATATTCATATGACAAATCAGCACCAGCGCCGATGAGGATGCCGGCAATATTCATTAAATTGTTTTGTGCGGCCAGAAAGAGTGAGAGTCCGAGGTGCTCGCTGAGGTGATCTTTTGGCGCGGCGTTTATCAGGATTTCGACAAGTTGTGTGTTTGCTTGTCGAACTGCTCTATCAATAGCGTGCTCGCCATTTACGTTTGTCCGAAGTGGATTGGCATGATGTGTTAATAATAATTTTACGGCATCAATTTTTTCATGAGTAGCCGCCAACATCAGTAATGAGGTGTTATAGCCATCGCCCGATTCGACAGGTAATCCTTTCTGAAGTGCCTGGCGTATGACTTCTGTCTGTCCTTTTGTTGCTGCGATGAGCACGGCATGTTTTAAATTACCAGGAATTGAAGGCCTGCCAAGCGACTGGTCATCCAGACTTTGTAAAAATTTGATTGCTGATTTTGCATTATTCTTGTTGATCGCAGTGACGAAGCTATCAATGAGTTTTTTATCTTTTTCTTGCAATCGACTTATTTTTCCCGCTGTGCCGGTTTCCGCTGTGCAAAGCATCATTCCGCGCTGCATGAATAATATCCGCTTTACGAGCGTTTCAGCTGTGGCCAGGTTCGTCATGTCGATGCGTTGTAAAATATCTTTAGTGCCAGCAATTTTTTGGTAAATATTTTTTTTGAGGTGTTGGTTGGCGAATTCAGAATATTTATCTGGCAGTAGTTCGTTAAAATGAGAATTCCAATACCGGTGTTGTTTGATGATAGCGCATAATTCAAATACTGTGTTGGCATCCAATTTTGCTGCGAATAGTTTTTTCAAGTCGGCGCGTAGTTTCACGTTCAGGTTATTAATGGGTTTCCCGTTTTTGAGCAGACTAACTACCGCTTGCAAGTCGCCGCTTGCCACCGCATTTTCAAGCTCTGTTCGTGGTTCTGCACTGGGCGCTTCCGTTGCCGCGATCGGTACTGGTTTGCCGCCGGATTGTTCTAGTAGGCGGTGTAATTTTTTTAAGAAGCCTTTAGTTGGTTTGCACGGTTTTTTACCGCGGGCAAGATAAAAGATATGCCCCAGCGGTTTATCTTTACTGGTTGCATCAATTGCTAATTGTCTGCGTTTGGCGACATCGGTAGTTTCGGCAATGAGAGCGTATAACTCTGGTTTGATTAGTTTGTTAGCGAATGCGTGGTACCTGTTCGGCAGTAAGTCTGAGATCAAGCTATTGCTTAAGCCGCTCTCTTGTAATAACACGATGAGCGATAGCAGGTCAGCTGCATTCATGTGTGTGGCGATCAGATCTTTGACTGCCATCGTGGTTTTGTCTATACCAGTGTTGTTATGTGAATAAACAGTCGCGCCGCGCCTTATGAGTAGTAAAGCTAAGTTGACGTGCCCATTTTTAGCGGCGATGGCTAGCGGGGTGTCGCCTCCGCGACGTTCTTCTTTGTTGGGATTAACATCGGCGCCATCATTGATTAATGCTTCGACTTTGGCTGCGTCGCCGTTCTGGATGGCATAATGTAGTTTGATGTTTAATTCGGCTAGTCTCGGATTCATGCTGTCCCCGGTTATTTTTGATTGTGAGGGCTTGGGATTGTGCGGGGTATTCTATCGGTAAGCACAAAAAAAATCACCCCGCATAAGCGGGGTGATTTCGGAAGGGTCAAGCAAGTAAGAAAATCTGGAAATTAATCGTTTTCGCTTTCCATCTCTTCACGAGTCAATGCTTCAATTGGAATATTGCGGTTCGCATTGACGCGTTCGCGCATTTCTTTACCAGGTTTGAAGTGAACGGCGTATTTTGGGTTTGTGACCAATTTTTCGCCAGTTTTTGGGTTGTGAGCTCGACGAGGCGGGCGATAATGAAGATTAAAGCTGCCGAACCCGCGAATTTCAATCCTGCCGCCCTGACTGAGAATGTCGCTCATGTGTTCGATGATGTGATTCACCGCAAGAGCGATATCTTTTTCGGGGAGATGAGGAAAGTTTTTGCTGAGCTCGCCGATTAGTTGTGATTTGATCAACATATCCGTTTCAGCAGCGCTGCCTCCATTGTTGGTGGACCA
>CAZWPD010000017.1:0-40632 GCA_964636145.1 uncultured Coxiellaceae bacterium | reverse complement strand
GCAACTTGCTTGGCGTAATACGTCAAAATGGCATCACCGCCGGCGCGCTTGATAGAAATCAGAGATTCCATCACGGTAGATTTTTCATCTAGCCAACCAGCAGCAGAAGCGGCTTTCAACATCGCATATTCACCGCTGACATGATAGACAAATGTTGGCACCTTAAAAGCATCTTTCACGCGACGAACAATGTCGAGATACGGCAAGCCCGGTTTAACAACAATCATGTCCGCACCTTCTTGCAAATCCTGCATGACTTCATGTAGTGCTTCATCACTGTTGCGTGGATCCATTTGATATTGAAATTTATTACCTTTGCCTAATGCTGCCTTCGAACCAGCAGCATCGCGAAACGGACCGTAAAAACTGGAAGCATACTTCGCTGAATAAGCGAGAATATGGGTATTCACAAAACCTTCGGCTTCGAGTGCTGCACGTATCAAGCCAATACGGCCGTCCATCATATCTGATGGCGCTACTACGTCGGCGCCAGCGCGCGCGTGACATAATGCCTGTTTAACCAGCACGGCATTCGTTGCATCATTCAAAACATAACCGTTTGCATCGGAAATACCGTCCTGACCATTGGCCGTGTAAGGATCAAGTGCAACATCAGTCATCACCCCCAGCTCAGGGAAATATTTTTTCAACTCACGTACGGCTGTAGGGATGACACCGTTAGCATCGTAAGCAGCTTCTGCCATCGCAGATTTTTGCTCAGGACCTGTGACTCCAAATAACATGACGGCAGGAATACCGAGCGCCACCAACTCTTTTGCCTCAACTAACAACTCATCCACGGTCATCCGCTCAATGCCCGGCATCGAAGCAACAGCTTCACGACGCTTTTCGCCTTCCAGAATGAACATGGGATAAACCAGATCATCGACCGTCAAACGTGACTCAGCAGTCATGCGGCGGGAAAAATCGCTATAACGCAAACGACGCAAACGGGTGTTGGGATATGTTCTCTTGGGTAAATTTGGCATTCGCATCCTCAGACTGGCGGAGTTTAAGTTTTAGCTTATAATGTGGTCAAATTCTGTTGGCAATTGAATCATAATGACTAATATATATCAACAACCTGCTGCTCCATCACGCGTGATTGCCACAGCGGCAACCGCATCAGAAATAGCGGCCGCCCGCGTGTTAGCCATTGAACTCGGCATCGGATTCACCCCCGACTATCGCGATACTATTGTCCAACAATATGATTACGCTCTGATCTTGAGCGCCAATTACCTCGGCCTGCAAGCGGTGCGGGAAACCAAATTCGCACCATTCTATATTGATTTTTTAGCCGGAAAAATGCGCTATCGCAGTGATCAAGCTGGTTTAAAAAGAGAATTGTTAGCGAGAGCGCTGGGCGCGAAACCCAAAGATCAACCTTATATTATTGATGCGACCGCCGGCCTCGGCCGTGACAGCTTCATTCTCGCGACGCTCGGTTTTGAAATAACGCTACTGGAAAGAGATCCAATTATTTTTGCTTTACTGCGAGATGCCTTATCACGGGCCGCGGCAGATGCCGATATCGGGCCAATTGTGGCGCGCATGCATCTCATCCACGCTGATGCCGCTATCTGGCTGAAAGAACTAGCAAAAGAGCATCTTCCTGACATCATTTATCTCGACCCCATGTTCCCTGGGCGCGAAAAGTCAGCATCTGTCAAAAAAGAGATGGTAATTTTGCAGAACTTGCTAGCAAAAGACCTGAACTCACACGAGTTACTTGATATCGCTGCCGCTTGTAGCCTGCGCAGGGTTGTGGTAAAAAGACCACGATTGGCGCCAACATTAACTGAGCGTGCGCCGAATTACACGCTGGCAGGGAAAAGCAGCCGTTTTGACATTTACTTGGTGTAACCCATGGAAACCATTCATCAATTATTTCAATATATTATTCACATAGACGTCTATCTGAACGCTTTCGTTACCACCTATGGCGCTTGGACGTACGCAGCTCTTTTCGCCATCATTTTTTGCGAAACCGGCTTGGTTGTCTTCCCATTCTTGCCGGGTGACTCGCTGTTATTTACCGCCGGCAGCATCGCCGCCTATTCAGAGAACGATCTGAGCATACAAGCCCTCTTCGTCCTGCTCTGCCTCGCAGCGATTTTAGGCAACAAACTGAATTACACTATCGGCCGAGCTGTTGGCCCCCGCGTGTTTACAGCTAAAGATTCATGGCTATTAAACAAAAAGCATCTCACTGAATCACGTATCTTTTATGAAAAGCACGGCGGCAAAACCATCATCCTCGCCCGCTTCCTGCCGATTATTCGCAGCTTTGCCCCATTCGTGGCAGGAATTGGCGCGATGAGCTTGCGCACCTTCAGCCTATATAATGTAATAAGCGCAATTCTCTGGACAGGCAGCCTCTTAGGTGCAGGTTACTTTTTCGGCTCCCTGCCCATCATTAAGAACAACTTCTCGATTGTGATCTACGCAATTATTGGCATTTCACTCCTGCCAGCACTATTCGCGATGGCAAAAAGCAGAATTTCAGCAAACTCCTGATAATTCACCGTTAAAATACGACATCTTGCATGAATCTGGACAATACTGCCAGATTCATGCACAATGCTTTCCTTCATTTTATTTAATCAGTCACAAATAGAGGAGCCAACGCTTCCATGGACATGCGAAAAATTAAAAAACTGATAGAACTTTTACAAAGCACCGGCGTCGCTGAAATTGAAATCAAAGAAGGCGAAGAGTCTGTGCGCATTACACGTGAAGTTGCCAATAAAGGCGCTCAAGTAATTATGGCACCAGCGCCAGCTCCAGTTGCTGCCGCCCCGGTTGCGGCTGCACCAGCTCCAGCAGCTACTGCGCCAGCCGCCGAGACCAAACCCTCGCATCACGATAAGCACACTGTTAAATCGCCGATGGTTGGCACGGTCTATCTATCTTCATCACCTGGCTCAAAAGCATTTGTCGAAATCGGTCAGACCGTCAAAGCTGGTGAAGTTATCTGCCTCATTGAAGCTATGAAGATGTTCAACCAGATCGAAGCCGATAAAGCCGGTAAAATCACCGCACGCCTCGTCGATAACGGCACACCTGTTGAATTTAACCAGCCTTTATTCGTCATCGAATAATCGTCACGACCAGACTGAAGAGGAATACCTCATGACGATTGATAAAATCTTGATTGCCAACCGCGGCGAAATTGCCTTGCGCATTTTGCGAGCCTGTAAAGAACTAGGCATTAAAACCGTCGCCGCCCACTCCACCGCGGATCGTGACTTGCTGCACGTGCGCCTAGCAGATGAGTCAGTCTGCATAGGTCCGCACCCCGCATCACAAAGCTATTTGAACATTCCAGCGATTATTAGTGCCGCTGAAATCACCGATGCGGTTGCGATCCATCCCGGTTACGGCTTCTTGTCAGAAAACGCGGACTTTGCGGAGCAAGTTGAAAAAAGCGGATTCATATTCATTGGTCCGCACCCCGAAACCATTCGCCAGATGGGTGATAAAGTAACCGCTATCAAGGTCATGCGTAAAATTGGCATTCCTTGCGTACCTGGCTCAAACGAACCGATTGGCGATGATGATGCTCTCACCATTAAACTGGCACGCAACATCGGCTATCCAGTCATCATCAAAGCAACGGGGGGCGGCGGCGGACGCGGTATGCGCGTTGTTCACACCGAATCTCATTTAATCAATGCTATTGCCCTAACCCGCAGCGAAGCAAAAGCTGCATTCAATAATGATCAGGTCTATTTGGAAAAATATCTCCAGAACCCGCGCCATATTGAAATTCAAGTACTGGGTGACGGCAAGGGCAACGCCATTTACCTCGGCGAACGTGATTGCTCCATTCAACGCCGCCACCAAAAAATCATTGAAGAAGCGCCTGCTCCTGGTATTACGCAAGCGCAACGCGAAGAGATTGGCGAGCTTTGCTCCAAGGCCTGTCGTGACATGAAGTATCGTGGGGCGGGAACCATGGAATTCCTGTATGAAGATGGCAAGTTTTACTTCATCGAAATGAACACTCGCATCCAGGTTGAACACCCCATTACCGAAATGATCACCGGCATTGATCTCGTCAAAGAACAAATCTCCATCGCGGCCGGCGAAAAGATGACGTTAAAACAGGAAGACATTAAGCTGCGCGGTCACGCCATCGAGTGTCGTATCAATGCCGAAGATCCTCGCACCTTCCTGCCTTCACCCGGAACAGTCAGCTATTTCCATGCGCCTGGCGGCCCTGGTGTTCGCGTCGACTCACATATATATGGCAGCTACAAAGTACCGCCATATTATGACTCGCTGATTGCAAAAATTATTGTGCACGGTGAAACCCGCGAAATGGCTCTAGCCCGCATGCGCAGCGCACTCGATGAAACCGTGATTGAAGGCATCCGCACCAATATTCCGCTTCATCACGATATTTTGCGCGGCAATTCATTCCAAAAAGGCATGGTGAATATCCACTATCTGGAAAAATGGATGAACATGTAATCAGCTCATTCCGCCGGGTTCAGACCCGGCGGAACCGGCTGAAACCGTCGAAAACGTAAAAATAATAAAATTATTTTAATATTTGCTTAAGAAATAGACATATTTTGATCAGTTTGGCTTAAATTTATCTGTATGATAAATAACAAATTTCAATAGCTACCGAAATGGCACGTAGGAAAAAATACCAATAGATAGCTATATTTAGTTGCAACACGTGATTATTTATTATACAATTTTACACAATATGAAAATGTGATAACATCCAAAACGAAGTGTATTGATTCAGAAACTGCAACACATAGCATCCTTGTTGATTTTTCGTGCATATAACGATTGAACCAATGAGAAACTACCGCTAGAATGCTTGCTGTATCGTGAACAATCCCGAGAAAACTGAGGGAAACTATGACAAACGCAATTTTAGAAAAATCAGAAACGTCATTTGAATTGACGCAAAAAAATCAACCGTTGCACGACAGCGTGCGCCAGTCACTTGAGAACTATCTTTCTCAATTGAAAGGCCAATTGCCAAGCAACCTTTATGAGTTAATTCTTGCTGAAGTTGAAGCGCCTTTAATGGAATGCGTGATGGAATACACGAAGAACAACCAATCTCGTGCAGCCATCGTGCTAGGTTTAAGTCGCGGCACCTTGAGAAAGAAACTCAAAATGTACGGTCTGCTTGACTAACTCAGGCATCACATTACATCGCTCAACATATCCCCGCTTCTGCGGGGATATTTTTTGTGTATAATAAATCGAAAATCAGGAATATTTTCAGCAACCTTGGCGTATAAAAGATAGCGGATATAATGAACGATCAGGGAGGTATCGCAGGATGATTATCACGCAGACTCAGCGAGCAACCGGCGACAATACCGCGCCAGAATGTGCGGCCCCATCTTTACTATCCGAACCCCATCACACCCACAGCAGCGTTGAATCATTTGGTCTACCCGCGCAGCTACACCTGCATAACCAAATCATCTCTCATCACCCGCGCGCTGGATTAAACCCTGTTGCTGACGCTGCCGGCTATCTATTCACAGTGATGGGCCAACTCAAAGAAGCGCAAAATTTCCGTCAACTTGGGCGCCTGCAAAAAGAACTCTTGCAAGAAATTAATACTTTTCAAAAAACCATTAAAAATCACGGCTACCATCAGGAATACATTTTAGTCTGCCGCTATATCATTTGCGCAGCGATTGATGAACTCATCAGTAATACTGAGTGGGGCGGTGAGCATCACTGGGATCAATACTCGCTATTGGCAGCATTTGGTCAAGACGTGCATCATCAAGAGAAATTCTTCGGGATCATGGAACGCGCCATCAAAGAACCCGCCTACTATATAGACCTCATGGAATTAATGTATATCTGCCTCAGCATGGGTTATCGCGGACGTTATCGCGGCAACGATATCTATCAAGCGCAACTGGAACAAGTCACCAGTGCGCTCTACAAACATATTCGCGCTTATCGGGGTAATTTCAGCAAAGTGCTCTCGCCAGCGCCACTGAAGCCACCACGCCCCGCCAGCAAACATTCACCACACGCACCGACATCACATTTGACTGTTTTCCTGTTGACTGCGTGTATTATCATGACTCTCTTCATCAGTCTCGGCTATCTAATGGAAATGATTTCTAATGAAGCTTTCAGCAATTTTACGGACATACAAAAACCGGTTAGTCGCAACAATATCCAGCAATGAGCTCTACGTCGACTCCCTTATCTCACTGCTGGCACTCCTCGTAGCTGCCGGCATTATCTGGTTCTACGGCCCACATACATCATTCTATGGCTACACCCCGCTGGCGACACAAGAAAAGCGCGTTTATGCGATACTCGCCTGCTTTTTAGCGTGGCTGCTGAAATTTCTGGTTTTTGATCTCGACTTTCCAACGGCATGGCAACAAAGCGATCCTCGCGTACGGCATCATATTGATCTGATGATCAACCGGTTTCGTGGCGCCATGGTTTTCATGCAAAAAACCAAGATCAATCAGAACAGCAAAACGATTAAACTAACCGAATTGCCATGGGTATTATTAATCGGGCCTGCCAGCGCAGGAAAAACTGCGCTGCTGGCACACGCAAAAATTCCTTATATTTTGCAACGTCATTTCACACCTTCGGCACCTGATCACTTCGAACCATCCGAGAATTGCGACTGGTGGATTACACGTGACGTTGGCATTATTGATGTCCCGAGCAAATATGTTTTTGAAAACAAAAAAGCCAAAGATTCCAAGCCAGGCATGCATTTACTACTCTGGAAATTTTTTCTTGCTCTCATTAAAAAACAAGGCGGCGCAAAAAATATTAGCGGCATAGCAATTGCAGTGCCGCTTGCTGAAATCATGAAACGCAATGACACCAAAGCCTATTACGCGATGATTCATTCTTTAAGCAAACGCATCAATGATTTGCAAAACACTTTCAGAAAACCATTACCTTGCTTTCTTGTGATCACCAAATGTGACTTGATAACTGGCTTTAATGAGTATTTTTCCGAGATTACTGATGAAGAAATCGGACAAAGTTGGGGCATTCCACTGCCATGGAATCAAAAGTCAGCTAAAGTAGAACAAGCATTTGTGAATCGCTTTGATGCTTTGATCAAAAAACTCAATCAACAATTACTGTGGAGGCTCCATCAAGAACGCAATCCGATGGCGCGCCCATATATTAAAGACTTTCCGTTACAAGTTGAAAAACTTAAGGGATTCACGCTGGATTTCATCAAACGCCTGAATCACGGCTCTGCACACTCGATGTTATCGGGAGTCTATTTAACATCTGCACTACAAACCAAGGCAGAAGCTCAAAATTCTGTTATCGATGAAGATGTCAATCAAACTGAGCGCGCCTTGCAGCTATTTAGTGAGCCCAGTGCCAGATCACGCGCTTATTTTACCAAACAATTCATCCTGCACAGCCTCACTCCCGGATACGATGAAATTAAACAACTCACACGTGGCAGAACATGGAAAAAATACGGCACCTACGCAGCCTCAGCAGCAACAATCATTCTTGCTAGCGTCATACTCGGCCGCGACTTTAGCACTGGCATGCGACAAACAAAGAAAATTCAGCATCAACTTGCAGATTATCGTAATGTTTTGCAGAAATTTTACAATCCAAATGAAAATATAATCAAAACACTAACGCTGCTTGATTCATTACAGCAATCTGTAAAATCTCACGAACAGCGTAATATATTTCAGGCGGCACTATCTTATTATTCTGATAAATCCCAGGAAAATGCAGCAGCTGTCTATCAACACGCACTACAGGCATATTTAATGCCAGGGCTCAGAGACTACTTTGCAGATTACCTGCAAAACCCAATCAACAAAGATTCAGACAGCGTTTATAGCGTCATGACCGCCTATTTAATGATGGGTGATGCAACTCATTTTAATAGTGACTATGTTCGCAACGTTCTCGCCGGCATATTACCGACCAACTTCGCCAACACCAAACAACTTCTTCACCACTTCGACACGGCGCTTTTACATTATCAGCCATTGAAGCTCGATCAAAACGTCATTAATAATACGCGCCGCTATCTCTTATCGCTGCGCGGCGAGCAACTCAGCTATATTATTCTCAAAAATATTGATAGCAACACCAAGAAATCGCAAGCGCTACTTGGTGATGATTTACAGACTAACGCCACATTCATAAGCAGTAATCCTTCTACTGGCATTCCACTTATGTTTACTGGCCGTAATTTCATGACCGTTTTCGAGCAGCAAATCCAGATCGCTGCTACCGAAGCAGCAACGGGTAATTGGGTACTTGGTACTGATTACCACCCCAGCCTCAACCCGACATATGCAGCCGAGCTAGCTGAAACACTGCGCATGAATTACGTGAAGAATTATGCTAATGCCTGGGAAGCAGCCATCGCTAACATTCAGCTTGAAACACCGCGTGATCTTGAGCAGGCAGATGCCATCATCACCACTTTGACAAGCTACGATTCACCGCTACTCAAAATATTAAATACAATTCATGAAAACACCTATTTTGAGCCGGTTACAACCGCGAGTCCTCAACTACAAAACATAGGTCAACTGATAGATAAAAATAATGCTGCCAGGAATCAGCTCTATCAAATACTCGCAAGCCTTGAAGCTCTTCACGAGTATTTACAACCCGTGCTTGGGGCTGAAGATCCGAAAAAAGCTGCATACCAATTGATGACAACACGCATGCAACATCAAGGTGAACTTGACGCAATTACCAAACTGCGGCTTGCTGCAGATCAAAGTCCGGCCCCATTAAAAAACTGGATCAACCAGCTAACCAATGACACGTGGCGCTTCATCTTGAAAGATGCCATGCGCTATCTCGACACATCATGGGCTGAGAAAGTTTCGAATCAATTTCAACAACAAATTGCAGATCGCTACCCATTCAATAATGAGGCACAAAATGAAGTCTCGCTGAATAAGTTTATTCATTTCTTCGGCAAGCCTGGAATAATCATCGGCTTTTATAATAATGTGCTCTCACCACTTGTCGACACATCCAAACCAGAATGGACGTGGAAAAAAGTCGACGGGGAAGATCTGCCCCTATCAACCACCGTATTGCATCAAATTCAGCAGGCGATGAAAATTCATCACGCATTTTTCCCTAACGATGATGATATTCTTTTTGTCCCATTTGCATTACAGCAACAAAAACTCGATAAAGATATCAAGAGCATCACGCTTAATATCAATAGCAAAATCATCGTCGACAAACATACAAATAATGCGAACCCGTACGTACTCACCTGGCCGTACAAAATGGATGAAAAATTTAGCTCGGTAGAACTTGCTCTCGCCGACAAGAAACCTATACAACTGGAATTTCCAGGCGCCTGGGGTTGGTTCAAATTAATCAACCAAGCCTACGAAAGCTCAAAATCCAGTAAAGAAATCATTTTAAATTTCTCAAAAGAAAAGTACGCCGCTCAATATTTGCTCTCGACACAAGGAAAAAACAACCCTTTCATTGCAATGAATCTTGATCATTTCAGTTTACCTAAGCAGATTACCACCATAGAATCTTGATTCTAACTCTATCAACGGCAGGCGCGATGCGCTTGCCGTAAACATTGAAAAGGAAACGCAATGCCAATTAATCAATTTATTGAGTACGATGACCATGGCACCTTGCTCGAAGGTTATCTGTCTGTCGACACAGATTCTCAACAAAAAAAACCCGTGGTAATAGTCGCTCACGACTGGTCTGGCAGGAACACTCTTGCGTGTGCCAAAGCCGATCAACTTGCCTCACTTGGCTACATCGGATTTGCACTTGATATGTATGGGAAAAATATAGTTGGCCGCACCAAGGAAGAAAAATCCGCCTTAATACAACCTTTACTTGCGGATCGTACTCTACTGCTTAGCAGAATGATGGCAGCAGTGGACACAGTAAAAAAAATCCCTCAAGCAGATACGAGACGAATCGCTGCGATCGGATTTTGCTTTGGCGGCTTATGTGTCCTCGACCTGGCACGCAGCGGCGCGGATATTGCAGGTGTCGTGAGTTTCCATGGACTACTCAACTCCCCCTCTGAATCTGGACCAACTCGCATTACCGCGAAGGTTCTTGCATTACACGGGTATGACGACCCAATGGTTACTCCTGATAGTGTCATGGCATTTGGTGATGAAATGACGGCAGCACAAGCCGATTGGCAGCTACATATGTATGGCAACACCATGCATGCCTTTACCAACCCAGAGGCCAACGACCCCGATTTTGGAACGGTTTATAGTAAAAAGGCAGATATGCGTTCATGGCAAGCCATGCTGGATTTTTTCAATGAGATTTTTAAATAATACATCAATGTAAGATACCTAAACCTACCATCCCTTGATTAACCGGTCGTTACTAGCAACGACCGGTAAAATATAAACTTATATTAAACATATCATTAGGCCAGCCTTAATAAATCCTATCAGCTCTCCATGGTAAAATAAGCAAATAAGAATTGATCCAGCACCTCCTCTATAAATTTTATGGAAAAAGTGAACGAGGATCTCGGCATGACAACTAAAACAAAAAATTCAAATCCACTTATTATTAAAAATGGCATAGAAGGTCGTGGTGTTTTCGCAATCGAGCCGATTAACAACAACACCATTATCTTCAAAATGCACGGCGACTTTATTGATCATCCAACACAGACATCAGTGCAAGTTGGTGATGGCATTCATATTGAAGATTCACTTGCGGGATTATTGAATCATAGTTGCGACCCATCTGCCAAAATTGACCGTGAACGACATGCTGTAGTCAGCATTCGAGACATTAAGAAGAATGAAGAAATCACCTTCAATTACTCAACTAATGAAGACAAACTCGCGGCACCTTTCATTTGCAGATGTTGTGGAAAATTGATTTCTGGCAAGAAATCATAAAAGTATAAAATAGCAGGTCAAACTGATTTCATTACCCTTGATCGCTCGCAGGTGCGGACCATATCCTCCAAGGTTGGCACTTTGCGATTGATCGTTCGATCAGCAATCGATTTCAATATATCAGCGTCCAGTATATCTGCATGCATCAAAATTTCGCGACAATAGTCTAGCGCTTGTTCACTCGTCGGCATGATTGCTAGATTATAGTTTTGCCATCGCACTGCCTCTCTCAAAATCGAAATCGCCTGAATATGGATGCTAGATGATGAAGAAATCTTTATTTCAGGAAAAATTAATTCGATGATTTCACCGACCGACGACATGTCACCCTGCCAGTCCCGCTTATCGCGAGGCTTGCACGCTAACTCAAAATCAATTAATGACATTTTATCCTCAGAAAAATCAAGCATCACATTACCGCCATTTAAATCATTATGGCAATGCAAACTAGCATGCAACATATTTATATCAGTCAGCAGACTAATCAGACATTTGATGCGTCTCAGCAAGGGATGGTTTATAAAATCATCTTCAGTAAATTGACCTAGATTCTTTCCTTTTTGCCACTCGAGCACCACCGCTACCTTTGACTTGTAAAATAGCACATAAGGATTCATACGTGCCAAGCGTTGTTGACATCTCGCTTCTTCTACGGCATAGATCGTACTCTCCATCCATTTAATTGCGAATAACGGTTGCGCTGTGCTTTGATCAGAATATCCTTGGGTTACCTTTCCACGCGTACCGTACAAAGTAGTTGTCTTTATCGCTCGTTGATTTTGATAAAATAAAATCTTTTCGCTCGATTTCATTATTGATCTATTATTTGTTTTAGTTTTCTCAACAAATTCGTAGACAATCTTCGGGTTTTTTTGCGCCACCCTGGCTATTACAGCCGCTAGTGTTTCTTCATCGAATTTACCATTTGCAAGTAATTGCAATGAAATCCTTTCCAGCATCATAATACGATTTTGTGACATGGATAATACTTTGGAAAACCAGCTGTCTAGATGTTTAAATTTGCATGTTCTCATGTTGCTGAACAACCAAGGCTGTTCGTGGTATTTTTTGATAATCGCAGCGGTCTTGCGATGACCAAGATCATCTACAATTTCGGCTAGTGCTGGAAAATCCTGAACCTCACAACCTGCCGCAAGTAAGGTGATAACCATGTTGTTATCGCCATTCATTGCAGCATTTTTTAATTCTGTATTTGATGAAATGTTCCCGAGCGGGAATAGTCTCTCTCTGACTGATAAACTCAAGCAATCATCCTCGCATTTTTAAGTGATCGTCGGCGAGAATCTCACTCACATCACCTTCTTTATGGAAGCGTCATCACAAATCTCTTCATCACTACTCGACGATGTTTTCATGAGTAGCGGCAAGGAATCTTCTTCTTTATCCAAATCAGGTGATTTAAATACAAGACGCATTTCGATTGCACCGTCTTCTGGTTTTTTCTTATTGGCGAAAATCGAGTGCTTAGAAACGCCGAGCATCACATCTAGATCAAAGGTTGGCTTAATACCGGGACGCTCTTTCTTTTCAAAATAATGTAATAGGCGTTCCAGTCTAAACATGGATATTTGTAATATTGCACCATCCAACCCAATCAATTCCACTAACTCAGCAGCACTAACCGGGCTTTTTTTGCCGGGAAAAAATTCCTGAAAAATATCAAGAAACTTGGTCTTATCTGCGGGACCAGCTTTTTCTACATACATCATCGCTGCAATTAAATATATTTTTCGGTCTTGACCATTTCTCATATCCAGTTGAAAATCGATATCACAGACGGCTCGCTCTTCAAACGATATGATCGGTAGTGTAGGGAGCAAAACAGCTCGCAGTGGACTCGACAAATTCACGTCTTTCACCATCTCTCTTAACCTGGCAGATAACACCGCATATTGCCTGCTATTTTCTGCGTCTGGCGACTGATGTCGGCAATTGATTCCTAGCCTGACTTCCAGATCATCACGCTCTTCGCGGATTTTATTCAAATACTCGTGATAAGATGCGATGACTTGAACTTTCTCATCATTATGCCCATGAAATGGATCAACACGTCCACTTGAATGATCTTGCACTGAATATGCTTGCAAACAATCCGTCAAATCACTCAATAGATTGAGATACTCACTCGTCGCTGAATCCATCTTTGCGTTCAGTACATCAAGCCTGGCTTGCATATCTGCCTTCACTTTCGCATGCCAGCTTTTTTCTGAAAAATTTGGTTTGATATTGATGTGTCTGTCAGGAAACTGCAGCTGCTCAGCCTGGCGCTCTTCATCGCTTAGTTGCAAGTATTTGCTAAGGAAATCGATCATTTCATGCAACTGGTTCAGTGTAGGCCTGGATGGGTCAAAATTCGCCAAAAGATCTCTTGCCTTCGCCTCTTCTTGATTCGCCTCTAACTGACGATATAACTCTTGATAAGACGTCCTGATTTTTTTGATAGTTTCATCGGTTTGTGCTTGCAGCCATTCTCTACCCGATGAATAAACATTTGTCTTATATGATGCATTAATATAATCCTGCAGAAATGAATACGTGGTTTTCTCAGCCTCATCCACTAAGCGCAATTTCATTTTTGGAGACAAATTCAAATCTAATCGATCAACATCAGCATCAGCAAGTGGTATAACGGTACGACCCTGCCGTATTTCATCGATATCAGTATTGTGAGCAGCAGCATTTCCCACCTGCCATAAATATTGTGACGCCTTGACTATCTCGATTTCGTTTTTAACACCCCAAATTATTTGCATAATCTCTTCGTAAGTGTCCACCTTAACCGCCAAAACAGCTGGATTTAATCCATTTTCATTGAAATCATAACCTTCAGGTAGATATTTTTTTTTGTCGAAAATTTTTGTCTGCAACACAGCTTTAATGCCACCGTCACCGTACATACGTCCTTTCCACATGACAGGCGCAAAGATTCCCGGATAAGCGGCTGATATACGCATGGCAAGTGCAATCGGCATATCAGGTTCGGTTTCAGCGCTAAACGTCTCCACCTCGGAAAAATTCAGTGACACTCTCGTACCACCAATATATAAATGCTTCAGCTTGGTTTCGCCAAACTGTGCCATTTCTTCTGCAATCTTTCGGTCCAAATCGGCAAATGTTGCATTTTCATCACCGAGCTTTTCCTTAACCATATGTTTTAACCAGGCCAGGAAAACATCGCCTGTAGATAAGGCAAAGTGCGGGCTACGTAAGATAGATATACCTTTACGAATAGCTGAAAAGACAGTTGGGGTGTAATACCATGAATCAGACTGCTCCATGAATTTTTCCATGGGCAAATTAGAGAGAATACTGGTGACTTGCTCGCCGCTATAGCCAAGACAAATTGCAGCGGCTGCAATTGCACCGCCTGAAATTCCTGAAACATGCTTTACGTCATTTAATAAGCCGTATTTTTCCAGGACGTTGATGGCCCCTGCGTGCCCTGCACAGGCAACACCCCCACCTTCCAAGGCAAGACAAGTAAATGGGGGCAATGGAGTCTGTACAATAATTCTGTCTTCAGTTTTTTCTTCTTCGCCATTTTTCTTGGTTTTAATTTTTACGACGATAGCATTCGCTCTTCCCTGCATCGCATCCCTCCTACAGTTTCGTTATCTCTCAACTGTAATCCGACAAGAAAGAATTGAAAATATCTTTTTTATCTTGAGAGACTCTTGACGTCAGGATTTCTGGAATATGCCTCAAGGATTTCCTCCAGCAGCTGGTCGGCGATACTCAGGTTTGACCCTTCCTCAATCATCCCCTGATTTTCCTTCAACACTGAAAGACGCTCTTCAATCAGTTTTTTGACTGATCCAGATGGGAAAAGATTCGCCAATACGCGACGCCCTTCTTTAGGACCAAGACGTTGATACAGTTTGTTACGCAAGCGCGCATCTTCTGCGGTGGTGCTAAATGCCCATAATTCAATAGGCCCCAATGTATTGGTCAGCAACTGTGTATTCATGCCATTTTTTGTTGAAAATTGCGCAAGGAATGTGGCGCCGCCTTCTCGCGGACCATGCACACGATTCTTAAGTGCAATTCTTGCTGTATTAGACAAACCAAAAATTTCGGTTGAGCGCTTGATCGCTTGCTCAGGCCCTGCATCCATAATAAAGATTGAGGTACCGAATTCAACCATCACCGAATCAAAGTCATCAAGCGATTGTGAAATCAGAGCAATCTGCACATTCCATTTACGACCTTCACGCATATCTAAAACGACTTGATCTCTGACAGCACGAGCCTTAGAGGTACGATGAAATTCATCATAAACAATTCGTTTTGCATCTTCACGAATTTCAGAAATTCGTGTGCGATGATATTGACGATAAGCATCAGGCACATCGACCAGCGAGTCTTCCGTCAAATAATAATGTCTTGCAAGCGCGTAACGCGCCAACATATACATGACAGCTGTTTGACGCTCAGCTGCGTCACCACCACTCTTGGCAACTTCATCAAGATCGAGAGAAACAACGCGCGCATCACCAATATCGAATTTGGTGATATTTGATAAGATTGGATACTCACGCACTGCGCTGGAAATCATACGACCGAAAGCCTGAATAAGTGGCTCACCAGTGGGGGCAGTAACCTGACCGTATAAATCTTCAATAACTTGAGTACGGCAAATCGCGGCGGCATCAGCTAATAGAGGCATGGCGTAACGTTGAGCAAGTAAGGCTTCATGCTGAAACCCAGCGAGGAACAGTGCATCTGTGACTTCCCACCATGTCGTTTGCTCATCGAATACAAAGCCAATCTCAGCCAATATATCGTCAACGATGGGCTCAAGTACCGGTGTAAACGGGTGCGGTTTGCCATCATCAGCCAATGCTTTATACATTTCATCAACAATCAACCCGGCCATGTCTGAGACACCGTCATAAGGACGCTCTGCGCCTAATGGAGTAGCCAGCAAAGTAATAAAATTCACCAAAAATCCACGCTCTTGCGGCGACGGGAAACGACAGCCCAACTGCGTATCGAATGGGTTGATAGAATATTCCTGCAACATGCGCAAACGATGATAGGCAACTAAATGCCTTTGATCGGGGGGCAAAGACTCTTTAAGCAACGATATCAACCCGCTACTAGATGGACCGATATCAATAATAGCAATGCGCGGCAAGCGTGTAATGCCACCTGAAAGGCATAATGCCAAATTCAGTGCATTCGACAACACCGACTTACCCGAACCAGGTCGGGCATACATGAGATCAATCCAGGTAGTTTGTTGTGAGGAGCCAGGCTGATACGGCCATGGCTTGCCATCTGGCGAGCGGAGCAATAATGCGCCACGCTCCCAAGCCGATGCTGGGCGTGTAAACGGCAGCATGTAAACGACATCAGATAATGGTGCAACAGAAGGTGTTGCGATGCTGTTTGCGGTAAACCCAAGCAGACTGGATGCTACACCTGCAAATACATCGCCAGACACTTCGGTAACACCGCACGAACCCCAGCCTTCAACTGCCTTAGCTAATTCAGCGACTCGGGTACGCAATAACTTAACGTTACCTTCTGGCGCCCAAGTTGCCAAACTGACTTGTAACTTGACGACGGCATCATCAGTGTTTGTCTCAATATACTGCAACATACGCACAGCATCGTGAATCAACCCATTTTGGGCTGACGTGAAACTCAGAATTGCTGCCATCATCGATTTAAATCTTAATGCAGCAAGACCACCACTTTCGATCAAAAATGAGATGCGCCACGGCACTCTAGTTGGCAACGTTCGAGCAAACAACTGAATGAATGATTTGAGTTCTTGCGGGAAAAGATCAATATACAGTGGTGTGTAGATTCGATCACCCGCCCTCAAGGTGCGCAAATCCATGACTTTTGCATCGCGCGGGAAAATCTGCCGCGATAACGGTGGATACATCAAACCAGAAAGCTCACCAGCAGCTGGACGTGCTTCATGTACTGGAATTTTATCCCCAGGTAATACAGCACGCCAGTCAGGGGAAGTAAATTCCGGATCTGCAGAAAAGCGCATAGCATAAACTGACTCATGAACTTTTAATTGTTCGCTATACACATTCAAGGCATTAAGGTCAGTTACTAGCGAGCGAACAAAAGAGGTATGACCCTCGCGTAAATCTGGAATGGCCGCTATTAAGTTCTGGCCATTTTTAAATGGTGGAATTTTATTCTCGCGAATAAAATTTAACTTGTCTTTGTTAGCACGTCCAAGCTGTTCATTGGTCAAAGAATACGGTCTTGTCCACAAGACAAAATATAATTCTTCGTGAGCACAATACTGCGAGATGTAATTGACGCGCTCATTGAACAAATCTTCAAGATCAAGATTCAATCTTTTTGCAGTTGCTCTCGCTGGGGAAAGAATATCGGCAATTTCAGGCTTTACCGCTTCACGATCATATGCAAAGTACACCTGAACACCGTGCCCTGGGCGTTTTAATGTGGCCTGCAACCCCTGTGTGAGGCCAGCATGAATGGAATCGAATTCATCCTGCCCAATAAGCTTGGTGACTCCGTAGACGCGGATGACAGAAACTAAAGAACCATCGCGCGCAACTAAAGTATATGGGTCAACGGCAGTCTCAATGTCACAATATGACTCTACTGTTTGTTTCAATTCCGTGCTGAACCAGGCAAGAACTGAGTCAATGCCATCTAATAAGGGATCTATAAAGGTACGATTCTGCATGACCTAATCCTTCAGTGTAAGCTATTCCGTTGCCGCCCCTTCTGCTTCGAGCTCTTCAATCGCAGCAGCTGCCCATGCTTCAAGTTGCACCCTGAACTTTACATTCGAAGGCAATAACCGTAAATCCTTTAGCACTTCCGAACCTTTATTGGGAAATTGATCTTGGTATTCTACTATCATTTGCCCAAAAACACCGGGGTTACTGGTTCCTGAACCAAATTTATTTTCTACGATCTGACTGCGAAATTTAAAACTTCTATATATTGACTGCGCTGACTCTTGATAGCCAGTGCTATTGCCCATCGCACAAAACAAGACATGACAAAAGCTATTGAGATCAGCCTGACTCATTTCCGGTAAATATATGAGTTGGCCACCACTCATTTCATCAAGACCAACTGCTTGCAAAAATAAACACTGTGAACAGAAACAGCAAGCTGTCACCATATTGCTGGATCTATTGTTTTGATAATTGCCGTCGAGATTTACAACGTCTTGGTATTCTTTAGCCTGAAAACCGCAATATTGACATGTATTTTGGTCACGATTAAAAATGGCCTTTTCAACTGACAGGAATTTTTTATCTGTCTTTCGTCTGACGAATTGACGCCAGCCTATTAAATTCACTGCCAGTTGAAGTGACTGCATAATCATGCTTTATACATTAATGATGTCCCTATTAGCCAGCCTTAGGAGCACCAAATGAAGCAATACCAGATACGCCAGCAGTGGCACCACTGCTACCAAACAATGTCGCACCTGAAACCTTGAATACTGTGGGAATGAAAATTAATGCAGCGCCAACGAATAATAATGCAATTGGTGTGCCGATTGGAATTTGTGTTGGATTGTCTTTGTGCGCCTTAAATTTTACAATCGCACCAACGGCGAAAGCCATACCAGCAACATAGGATGCAGCAGTAATTAATTTTGCAATAGCTGCAAGATTACTGGCAACATTGGTTGCAACTGACCCTATACCTGACACGGCGGCTAAAGATGCTGTACCAACTGCAAAACATGACAGGGCAAGCAGAACCAAAATAACTCTTTTCATCTCTCTCTCCTTTTATAAAAAATTCCGAAAATCCCCTAGCAATTCAACTAGTCTATTATGTTTCGATTCCTAAAGTCCACAAAACAACTTTGATAAGTTGATAGATGTTAATACAGAATAACCCGCCAATTATATGGGTAACACCTTTGCCAAGTTGGCCTTGACCGCCATGACTGGATCCGGTGTGACTCAGAATCACCAGACCGCGAATAAACGCAATTACCCCGAATAGCTGTACGACCATGAAACAGTTATTAATAAACTGGCTCCATTGATCCTGATCTTCCAAATAGCCATATGGAGCAGGGTCAGCCCAAAATGTACTCATGCCAATCTGCACTGATGTGGGCAAATACAGCAACAAAGCGCCGACTATCATGTAGGTTAAAGGCTCTTTTAGATGGTGCTGGGAAGACATCATTGTTCTCTGCTCCCCAAACTCTTTAAATTTCATCAATGAGAAAAAGATGAAATACATGCCCAACACATAGGCAATTGCAGTTACCATGCGCATGATACTGGGGAGCTGCTCAGTAATTCGATTAATCATGTCTTGAGCAGAAATACTAGTAACTGACACAGTTTTTTCATCTGCTGCAATTGCTGGAACCAGCGTCATCACACCGATTAGAAACAAGAATAATCTAGATAAATTTATCCAATTTTTTCTATTCATTAGGCCACCACATGATTCGTTTACCTCTTACATCTTAGCAAGAGCCGCTTCAATCAAGTGCCGTTGCCATAAGACAGCGATACCGATCTTCCCTGCACATTGATTTCAACTACGCCGTCATAAGGATCGATTTTAGTCACGCGACCAACGCCTTTGATGTCATCACCCTCTGCAACGGTGACCGTGTCACCGTTATTTGACCGCAACCATGCGCGACCTGGAATAATGGCTTGAACACTATACGGAACCTTCGGCGGTGGGCCAGCCTGTTCTGGTGCAGCAACAGCTGCTGCAGGGGCTTGAGCAACAGGAACACCCTGTGCTGCATTTGGCTGCATATTAGCAACACCAGCAGCAGGAACACTACCACCTTGAAACTGCTGCGTGAGCGTTTGTATCAGCTGACTCATCTCAGTTTCCATTGTGGCAACTCGACCACTTAACGCTTCAACTTGAGTTTGCAAATTTTTATTTTGGGTTTGGTAATCAGCCATGCGCTGGGTATATTCAGCCTGCAACTGGTTTGTCAATCTGGCGTTCTCTATGGCTAATGCTGCAGCACCTGGGTCAGTTATTTGAGTTTGTGGCCTCATCGCCGATGCCGGTGGTGCTATTGGTGCAGTTTGATTAACCGCGGACTGTCCTGACTGAGCTGGCATAGCAGGTGGCTGTGCGTTGCTGTCTTGCTGTTGAGCTTCTGCCTGCGGAGCTTGCTTAGGCTGGGTCATTGCTTGTTGCATCTGTGCCATCGCCTGCTGCGTTTGCGACATTGCCTGCTGAATCTGAGACGTTCCCTGCTGCGCTACTGCTTGTGGCGATTGTGCCGCTTGCGCTGCATCTTGTACTGGCTGTGCAGGAGCTGCCTGTTGCGCAGAATTCATGTTTTGCATGGCTTGCTGGGCAGAAAGCTGGGCTTGCTGCAACGCCTGCTGAGCCTGCATGGCTTGCTGTGTCTGCTGAACATCTTGTGTTGCGGCCATTTGCTGCAAAGCAGAAGGTGGATTAGCTGATGCCGGCTGAGTAGCCACAGGCATTGAAGGAGCCGCTGCCACTGGAGCCGAGGCAACTTGAGGGGTTGCCGACATTGGAGATGCGGGTGCGGCAGCTTGTGGAGCAATATCTGTGGTTGGGGTAGATGAGCCAGGCGCAACCATCTTATATACAACAAAAATTAAGGCTACAAAAACTCCAAAGCTGATTAAAACTTTCTTGGACTTGCCAGCAGTCTCCATCGCGCCAGAAAAACCGGCAGTGGCTTTTTTTGCTGATCCTGCATCAGCCTCGTAACTCACCTCTTCATCAGAGAAGTGGTACTCGCTGTCTTCAGATCCTTCGTAGTCATCTTTACGATCATTCAGCATATGATTCGCCTCTTAATTGTCCCTGCCAGCCGCACTAACATTGCCCATCTTTAAGTATAGTCTATCCATTACTATGCTGGAACATAACTTATATAGAATAATCCTTAAGTTACGTCAGACATAAATAATATACCCAGACCAACGCCAGAATCCACCTTTACCGTTGGCGGCATGTTGACGTAATTCTTGGTTGCATCCCCTACAGCCGACGCCATTTGACCAATAGCAACCGCCAATTTATTCGATGGGCTCAAGGTTGGATTTGTACTGCTTGTACCAAATGCACTCGTCACTGATTGCCCACCTGAGCTTTGAGTGGCTTGGCCATAGCCCGACAGGAACGATGTAGCCATCATCGCGCCGAACCGTTGCATGTAATGGTAATTAACTTCGCTAGCCAATACTGTGCGCGCGGTATCCGGATCAATCGCATACGCAGTAATAGTTTTCGATTTTGGCCAGGCATCCATGTTCATCATAGTGAAGTTCAGTGTCACACGATCCATCTGACCTGAAACACCTTTGGTCGTAACAAGCTTACCGAGCAATTTCGCGCCCTTAAATTTACCATCGACAATAGTCGCCATAATTGGGCTATCGACATAATCACTATTAGCGGCAGTATCAAGCACTGCAAATAGGATGCTACCCGCCTTAACCATGACTGCCTGAGCTGCATTATCTGTGGTTGTAGTAGATGTCGCCGCCCCATTCGCGCCACCCGCACCTGCACCAGCAGCCTTTACCTTGTCCTTGTCTATAATAACTGGGGCCGCTTCTTTATGAGCCATAACAGGTGGCTGCCAGGCAGCGATTAACTGACCAGCCTGCCCTTGCATATTCGTCGCTATCGCCTCGATACGAGCCTGCCTTTCCTGTTCCACTTCTGCTGCTGCTCTTGACTGCGCCAAGGCAAATGAATCTGCCGTATCACCAGTAGTTAATCCCTGAGCTGCTGTTGCTGTTGTTGTCGATGTTGCCGACTGCAAGCGCTCCTGCAATTGCGCAAAGCCACCGTCATCCCCACCCGCTGGAACTACTGGGGCAGCCAACTGGGCATTTTGACAATCCTTCACTAGCTGCGCAGCCTCATCTGGTGTTGCCTGACCTGCAGCAACAGCTTCTTGCAAGAATGCTTGATGATCAGTACACGGGGCATTATTTGCTTGCAAATCAGAGAGCTTCGCAGAAATATCTCGCAGGTCTTTTACTTTTTTGTAATCTGCTAACTTTAACTTGGAAATTTCTGGCGTCAATTTACCTTCCTGCACCAATTTACTAATTGTTTCTTGAAATTGGCTAAATGGAACGTTGCTTTGAATCATCCCGCCGATTTGATTCGCGGTATCAGGGGTGATTTTGCCATCTTTCTGTAAGTCACGTAATTCAGCGTAAGCGGCATCTTCTGCACTTTTGATCATTGGGTCGATGGAGCTAACACCGCCCATGTCTTGTTTTTGCTGCCTGAATTCATCCAGAATTGTTTTTGAAACAGCCGGTGTTAATTTGCCCGCATCAACAAAACCCTGCAACTTCGCAGCGTATTGATCAACAGGAACCATCTTCTGCTCCATCTCGACCAATTCTTTTTCTACATCTGGAGTCAACTGGCCAGCCTGAGCCATTTTTTTAATTGACATGATACTTTGCATTACAATTTCTTTTGATCGCTGCTGCAAATATTGATTCATCAAGCGCTGAGCAGTATCAGGATCCACTTTGCCTTGCTTCACCAAATTTTTTAAAATCGCAGAATATTCTGCAGGGGACACTTTCTTTTTCTGCGCAGTCAATAACTCATTAGCTGCTTCCAGCGATAATTTACCGTCTTTAATATACTGATCCATCGCTTTAGCACTTTCTTTTGCATCAGAGTTCGCATGTTGCTTTTTATATTGCTCCAGCAACATACGAGCTTGCTCAGGGGTAAGCTTCCCTTCTTTCATCAAACGATCGAGCTCGGCAGCATATTCGGCAATCGAAACATTTTTACCAGCTAACTCTTGAAGAAAATTTGAAGTTTCAGCCGATATTTTCCCCTGCCTAACCCAATCATCCAAATCTTTTTTAACATCTGCCGAATCATCACCACAAAGAACGGTACAATTTCCGCTGCCTGAAACTTGTGGTCCTGAATTTATCAACGTAGGCATGGCACTGCCGCCCGAAATTTGTGCCTGCTGCGCCTTCTGTCTATTAGCTTCGGCTAATGCTCGATAATATTCTGGGGTTAGCTTACCACCGGGCACTGATTGCAATCCCTGAGGAGCATTAGCAACACTCGATGGACCGGTTGTTGTGCTTCCTGATGACATCAAAGAAACCAACACATAAATCAAAACGCCAATACCAACCAAACCGCCAAATAATACTAGGACCCTGGCCCTAGCATCCAGCCGACTAAAAAAATTAAGCTTTGATAGATCTGCCATTAGAACCCCTCAATCCTAAGTTGCACCGGCTCTCCGTAACGTGACACCAGAATGGAAGAGGTTTTTGGAACCTCGTATGCAATCATCCCATCGGGACTGACCATTTTACCTATCCAGCCAGGCGACAATAAAGTAAGTCGCGTCCGCAAATAAATTTTCTCTCCTAACATCCAGGCCTGAGTGTTGCTCGCACCGGTTATATTCAACTGTTTACTACCAGCAGGCCCAATGCCATCAAGCACTTCTAATAAAACTTGGTTGGCGCTGTTAGGCAAATCCGTGCCGATAGGTAACTCTTTTGTGTTTGGCCCGATACCCGATACATGTATATCCACCCTATAATCAACCACACGCTGACCCGACACCAATTCCAGAGTAATTGGTGTAGCAAGCCCGACCAGTCGCACAACAATATCACCCGCTATATATGGGTTCACAGATTGGATTAGAAGAATATTACTCTTCCCATCCCACTGCATATTGACTGATTTTGGATTGCCAATGTCGAAGGAGGCGATAGGCCAGGGTGTCCCGGTGGAATCAACAAATACGAGTGATGACACATAACCCTGCGCCAAGCGCACGGCTGGCGGAGTCGCACCTGGCGCCAGATTCACCATAATAGTCGATGACACAGACTTTGGCGGAATATTTGGAGTAACGGAACTGGCTCGTTGCGAGATATCAATACGCTGGCGCATTTTGACGATCTGCTCTGGTGTCATCGGCATATTTTGCTGCATCATCGCTTCAAAAGCAGCATTCGCCTCTTCTGATGCAGGAACTGGATTTTTAGGCAAGGTATCCAGCATCACTTGTTGGCCTTGCTCGTAAGTCAATGGCGGTGGCGGTGGCGGAGATACTGGCCGCGTCAATTGCGCCTGACGCTTCTGCGTTTTCATTGTGGCAAGCCATTGATGAAACTGAGCAGCAGTCATCGTACTCGATTGTCGTGTAACATTCGGCGCTGTCATGCTCACAGCACTGACTTGTTCCGCATGCACAACCGGCACCATCGCCAGGAGCAGTAACGGAAAAAGCATTTTTGAAATGTTTATCATGCCCCACTAGTTCCTTTTAATGGCTTATCTGCACCGGTATCTACTATGATGTTGTCGATTGCTATCCCCATCAAATTATTAGTTGTGTCTGTTCTTACAACCAATACATGTAATGTCAAGGAAACCGGTGCAATTTCTACTCCCCCAGCATAACTGATATCTACGGGAATTTGCACCCACCATGCGTACCGACCGGATAACACACCTTGATTTAGTATTGCTGGAGCTCTAGTTGGCGCACCATGGGTAAAAATCTTTTTATTCGTCATGACGGTCGAATCAACATAATTGTTTAATTGATTCAGATAAACTTGATAGCCATTTTCGGTGAAATACTTCCTCATGTTAGCTTTCTGGGTATCAGCATGCAAAAAATCCAGATTAAATAGATTCGGAACCACATTACTCACCCACTGCAGCAAATCTGGAGTCGATAGGTATGGTTGGTCAATAGGAACCGGTGCCAATACCCTCCATTCGCTTGCCACTCTAAATGTAGTTGGTGGCGGGCGATTGATGAAAATGTAGAGGGATACGGCCACAAGAAATAAAATGGAGACGCAAATACCAGAAATAACAAAGATAACTTTGCCAAAACTATCGCGATAAAAATTGTCTTCGAGCCGGACTACATCACCTTCTTCAGCCATAATGCTCTCTCTCAAATTCACGCAAAGCCGCAAAATCAGATGCAGTCACTATATACCATTTCATGAACTTTTTCACCCCGATGGGACACTAGAGATAGATTCACCCTCTGATTGCGGAGCCGACACATTATCTTGCACAAGCTGTACGATACCCACACCATCACTGCTTTGTAATATAGGTTGGCGCTGAACAATCACACTGACTGACTGTGCATTTGCAAACTTTGACTCTTCATCATAAGGAGATTTCCAATAAGTGACGAGCATGGGCATCTTAAACTTCCATGCATACGCACCTCCAAGTATCCCCTGCACCTCGAGGACTGGATCACCAATGACCTTAGCATCGAAAATCATTTTTTCCCGCGTTAATGCCACTAAATTGTTAGTAGATTTGACCGCGTCCATATATTTGTTCCACCCATAAGGAGTAAAATATTTCTGCGCTCCTTGTAGTTGCTCACGATAATTTACATAATCATAGGAATTGACCTTCTCAACCGCATTGACAGCCCATTTCATAACTTCCTCTGTCTTCATATTTGGCTGAGTGACAGGCACAACGGAAATCAAGCGACCAACATTATCGGTTGCAAAATACAAAGGCGCCGTAGGATTGCGAATAACATATATCAGAACAATAAAGAGAACTGCCATCACGATCAAACACAAGCCAAACGCACCGAGAGCCAGTAAATACTGCCTTCGGTAAAATTGATTACGCTCAAATATCAACAACAAAACATCATCATTATTATTCATATTTATCTCATCACAAACTGGTCAATACCGATACCTTGAGCGTTCTCGGATGTTGGCACCCTGACAACCGTTACAACTACAAAATATTTACGTGTAGTTGCAATATTCGCGCTCTGGTACGTCACCAAGAATGGAATCTGCACCCGCCACACATAACTCTTGCCAGGCAAGGGGCCTTGATTTGAAATGACTGGCGGCCCAGACACAACGCTACTAACAAATAACTGTTTCTGAACAATCGAGCTAATCACACCACTAATAGATGAGCTAAAATCACTCCATCCACCTGATGTGAAAAATGGTCTTGCCGCCGCGATCTGGGTTTGATAATTAAGAAAGTCGAAGGTATAAGCAGTAACTGCAGCCTTACTGGCGAAACGAATGATAGTATCTGGCAGAAGATTGGGCTCGTCAAAACTAAGTATCTGCATAGTTTTACCATCTGGCTGCTTAGCATAAAAAGCTGGGAGTGGACGATTAGCAACCTGATATAACACCAATCCAACTGCAATCAGAAGAATGACGATAAGCGCCATTAATATATAAAAAAATACACTATAATACTGACGATAAAAATTATTATCTTTCGGTACATATTTTTCTTTTGCAGCATCCAGTGCCATACCCGATATTCCTGACTAGTGAAATTAGATGGTAGAAGGCATATCCAAAATTCTTCCTTCCATCGTATTTGCATAATAGTCCTGGCTTGGCTGAAACAGAACAAAATAGATAACCATAGCTATCAAGACAAATATCAGGATAACGGAAACCATTAACCAGCGCACGACTTTACGCAACTGGTCGCGGTAAAAATCACTCTGTAAACGGGCAATCTCATTGCGACTACCTATCATGCTAACTCCCTCTAAACCTCAAGCTTTTCCATGGTAATTTCGATGCGATAGTTATCGCTCTTACCCCAATCGAGGGTGTTTTTCATCACTAAATTAGTCGGCCCGTAGCCCTCTGAATACAATAAACGTGTATTCACACCCTTGGCAGCGAAGTATTTTTCAATCGCACGTGCCTGCTGCCGTGACAAAGCAAGATTTACTTTTTTCTCGCCGATGTCGTCGGTATAAGCTGAAATTTTCACCATTGTTGTTGTGTAGCTATTGATGTAATTAGCCACCAGATTCAGGGTTGAATACGCCTGAGGTTTGATTGCATCAGTCATGCCATTAAAAATTCGGGCTGATTGCAAGACGACTAGCAGCTGATCGCCGAGCTCGACCATGGTTGCACCACGATTAGTTAATTGATCTGCTAAGGTCTGCTCTGAATCAATATAGCTACCGTAGCTCGCGCCAAGAATCGCACCGGCGACAACACCGGGAATAAATCCAACTGCCGAGGCTGATCCAGCTAACGCACCTGCAGCACCACCAAGCACACCACCTTTCGATGCCTGACTGCTATTCTGATACGATTCAGCAATATCGCCACTCGCGAAATTGCTGCCCATCCTTTGCGCGTTATCAACACCCATGTCAATATTTGACGCAGCATGTCGCGAGACATTTGAAGATGCGCAGCCAGAAAGGAAGGCAACAAACACAACGAACAGAGAGGCAGAACGCATCCCTGCACAGAAAAACGGTGAGCCACATCTTGAGGTCACAGCATTATCCACTTGATTACAGCCCCTCTTCCTGAGAGTTACCCTTTAAAGAGGTTACATAATCACATAGCTGATTGGCAAGTGTCACGACTTCTTCTTCAGATAGCAGAATGTTTTCAATAGCCGGTGGATAGTCTGTGGCAATGGTCATATCTTTCAAAATCTCGCCTGTCATCGGCACAGCTTGTGACGATGAACGACCCAGAAGTCGCTCCATTAAACTAACTTTATCCTTAATCGTAGCCTTGTTCAGTAACGGCTGGCCAAATGAATCAAGTGCATTGGCACCTATTAAAGCTTCCACGAAATCATCTAAAATAACTTTGCTGAATATATTAATTCGACCATCTGACACTTCCTCAGCCTCTTCCGCAACCGTCTCATCAACTGCATGACGATTATGAAACGCCATCAAGGCGCCAAGTGAGCGCTCAATAGGATTTCCTGCTGCATTCTCATTCATCACAGAAGCAATAACCTGAATCTCCTCACTCTCATCTTTTGCTGCCGAGAAAATCTCATCGCCGACTGACAATACCTCGTGAAGTCGCGTCACCCGCTCATCTAAATCGATCAAGACACGATTCAGGGGCGGCTCAACCTTCAGAAACTGATTGATACGCATCTTTTCTGCGGGCTTAGGATTAGCAAAAAACATGGTGGCGCGAATAACCTTTGACTTGAAGAAGATGTGCGCCTCACCTTCGCGTTGATCTTTCAAATCCAGAAGATCAATACGCTGCCTCTTTTCAGAAGAAGCACTACGGCTATCCATATAATTATTCAATAAGCTGCCGGCATTTGTCTGGAATGAGTCAACTTTAGTGACATATGATTCGCCAGCAGTCTTTTGGAAAAACTCCCATGTTTCCATCGGGTCTTCAAGCTTCATACATATTTTAATGTTAGTGTTAGCGCCGATGGATGCAGCTTCTTCTTTCGATGCCTTTTGGAACGCCGGTAAATCTTGTCCGGCAAAAATAACCGAGAACCCTAACGAACGCGCCTGCGCTGGAACAACTGCAAACCCTTTAACAGCATAGTAGCCGTATTCATCAAGAATACACATATAAGGCGTGGGCGAGTTGGTTGGCTTACGCGTAATGACTTCACGATAAGTACCTTCGACAGCATCGCCGAGACCCGCCGCCATCATTGTTTTCAGAGAGGCAATGATCACTTTACCCAGGTTAGCCAATTCGTCTGGTGATTTTTCCAAAGCTGGCAGCAGCACAACCAGAATACGTCGATTCAATACTACATCTTTCAAATCTACTTCAGCCAAGTTAACACGAATAATATGACCATAGGTATCAGCCAAGGAACCGAAGGTCTTGGTTAATTGCATGGTAATGAAGCCGTGTTGCTCGAGTACTTGCGAGCCCTGCTTACCCTTCTTGGATGGGTCATATCCAGGCAAGTTTTTAATATAGTTAATGATTGGTTCCAATATCAGTTCCGGTGCATCAGCCAAACTCACTGGCTCTTGTTTGTCGCGCGGGAACATTTTATCCATTGCTATCGCCTCAAGGCGCGGCAACTCGAAATAGTTACGAATGGTATTTGCATCTAATAAAATTTTGCCTTGATCACGCATGTAAACCAGCACCTTCATCAGGGAGTCTACAAATACGATGGCACGGCCTTTCCACATATCACCATCTGAACTCTGGGAACCCGAATCCATCAAGCTCACCACAAGCTGGGTTAACATACTTGAAGAACCCTTACAAAACGGGTTCATGGTATTTGATAAGCGCTTTTCTTGTGCACCGATAATATCGCGCGCACCGGTCATAAAGTTAATCAAGAGCAAATCATCTTCACGCCCCATGCTCCGGCACATGGAAAAAACCTTGGCAAAAAGTGAGTTATCGCCTTTTCCGTCAACGTATAGAAAGCCGCTACCCTGCACCAATGCATTAAATGATAATGACGCCAGCGCTTCAGTTTTACCGCTACCAGTTGAACCGAAAATCAATACGTGAGTACGCATATCATCATTATTAAACCAGAGCTCATCACCGTCTAATTTACGGTTACCGAAAAACGCGATGCCACGCGCCTTGCGCGGTTTGGTTGACCCTGGGAGAGGATCATTATAGTCAAAAGCTTTGGAGCGTTGCGGCATACGAAATGGTAAGGTCGCCTTGCGTGTATATGCATACAAAAACACTAATACACCAGTTATAGCTACATATTCATTGATTGGTGTCAGGAAAAAACACGATAAGCCAAATGCCGCCATCAAGATCGCACTATTAACAGGATCCTTGAAAAAATCGACAACCTTCATGCCTAGCGTACGCGTGTCGCGTAGCAGCAAGTGGGGTGAAAGTTCATGTTGCTCTTCTAAACCGCGCATTTCAATCGCTCCAGAAAATTTAACACACACACCATTGCGACATAGTCAGGGCAAAATATTCGATTACTCTTCATCGCGACGATAAACAATATCTTTGAGTGCCGATTCAACCGCATTCGTTGCTTCTTCCACTAGCGGCATGACTAATCTCTTACCCGCCTCTTTTTCCGCAACCCAGTGAGCGAAAATCCCCGCAACCTCGATGAAAGGCGTTTGCCTGCCCACAGTATTCAAGGTATACCAAAGACGCCGATCAAGCGGTTTAAGCCATAAAAAATCTGAAGATGCCTGCACGCCGTCTTCCCTGGCATGTTCCAGCATAGAAGCCATCACGGTCATCATGTAAGCATGAGATTTGACAATTTTTTGAATGGGTTTGGAGTTGTAATGCTTTTTCAGCAAGGCATCTGCGCCTGAGTAATCAATTTTGCCCCTGCAAGTCGCTGCCATCTGTAATAGTAATTTACTGCCAGCACTATCCGCATTTACCCTGGCAGCAAATGCCGCAAACAATGCACGTGCGTGCGGCGGCAACCTTTCCGGGCCTTGCCACAACGGTCCGAGCTGCATAATAAAAAGACGGGTTGCCTCGCCGCGCTTCAAGACGACATCAATACGATCCCAATCTGAACGCTTCATTCCTTCTGTGCGTTGCGGACGAACCTCTTCGAGCAAGTTATAGCGTTTGCAAAATTGCATCGGCGACATTGCCATCGCCCAAGGCCCAGAATCAATATCTACTTTTATTAAATCCAAGCCGATGACCGGTGAGATTTGCGGCCAATTGGTATATTCAAGATCAGCAAGCGACTTCATGGAGTAAGTGCGCCTGAACACGCGAGTGTTGTTATGTGTATAGACCAGATAGGCCAAAATGAACATCAGGATAACAAAAGGATAGCGAATTAAATTAATATCACCGACAGCACCGCCAATCATGGCAACATCGTTAACTGTTAATCTACCGGCATTATTACGCGCCCCAGCAATAGCACGTGCTAACGGCTCGTATTTATTTCCAGTCATGGCGTTTATCGCCTGTAACTGAAATAACTTTACGCCAAGGTAACCACTGACAATCTGGTTTTTAAACCCATACCAAACAAATGCGATCGTAGCGAAGATCGCAGCAATACCCCACAATATACCTGTAGAATTATCTGACTGACCTTGCTGTGGAGCTCCTGCCATGGCATTCCTCGCTACATCGTGTCTGGTTCGATAGGCTCCACCACATTATACATTAGATTTACGGCAGAAACATTTAGGCTGGTGAATACATTAGTATTCTTCTTCCTGCTTCTGTTGTTTTTCCTTGATCTCATCAAGTGTTTTGCAATCGATGCATAAAGTAGCTGTGGGTCTAGCCTCAAGACGGCGTAATCCGATTTCGATACCGCATACTTCGCAATATCCATAGTCTTTTTCACGCAGCAACTCGATTGATTCTTCAATTTTCTTCAGCAACTTGCGTTCGCGATCACGCGTACGCAGCTCAAGACGAAAATCTTCTTCTTGGCTGGCTCGATCATTTGGGTCGGGGTAGTTGATGGCTTCTTCTTTCATATGCGTCACGATTTTATCGCCGCCTTCGAGAAGACGTTGTCTGAGCGCCATTAAAATGGATTTGAAGTGCTCCTCCATTTGCGAGCTCATATATGTTTCGGTTTTCTTTGGCTTATAAGGCGCAATACCCAACACATCTAAACTGGGTTCTAAAATGTCTTTTTCTTTAGTTGCCATAATAGTATCTCCTACCCTGAGATTAATTGTAGTCCAAGTTTGACAGCTATACCAAAAAACACCCTAGTTCAGCAAATAAAATTTTCCTTAAAATCAACAGCCCAACAGAGGGCTGCACTATTTATTTATCTAAAAGGGCTGTAATTGGCCATAAAATGTCCCGATGGATTCTAAAAACGGTTATGTGGCCAAAAAACTCAACCTTAAAACTGTCCCATCGAAACCCGTTCCTGACCAGCTAAATCTTGCACGGTTCTGACCTTTGCGCAACCAGCCGCGATCAATAGCTCGCGCACCGCTCGACCTTGGGCAAAGCCATGCTCAATCATGAGGTACCCGCCACGGCGAATATACTGCCCAGCTTTGGCACATATTTCCCGAATGTCACGCAAACCGTCTTCGCCCGCTATTAATGCTGAACTGGGCTCAAATGCCAAACCAGCCGCATAGTCAGGCCACTCGGTCGCAGATAAATAAGGTGGATTCGTCACCACAAGATCCCACTCACCTGCCGGCAGAGCAGTAAACCAGTTGCCGCAATAAAAAGATATGCGATCCAACCCTAAACGCTGTGCGTTATTGCTGGCAACACCAAGTGCGACTTCACTAGCATCTACAGCCGCAACCTCCCACGAGGGGCGCTCACTGGCGAGCGCAAGAGCGATCGCTCCACTGCCTGTGCCGAGATCTGCTGCCTTAATACGGGTGTTTTTTTCAGGGAACAACTCTAATGACAACTCGACCAGGAGCTCTGTTTCCGGACGCGGCACAAGCGTACCGGGAGTCACACATAGATCGAGAGACCAAAACTCCTGATGACCGGTAATATAAGCAATTGGCTCGCGCTTCAGCCTGCGCGCCAGCACTGCGGCAAACGCTGTCGCTTCCGACTCAGTTAATACGACTTCAGGATGCGCACGCAAATACGTGCGCGCTTGCTTGAGAATAAATGACAACAAGAGCTCAGCATCTAGGTGCGGACTATCGCTAGACGCAGACAAAGCTGTGCTGGCAGCTTTTAATGTTTGAGCTATTGTCATGGTAGCAGTCAAACTTAATCGCCCAACGATGCGATCAGATCGGCAATGTACTCATGCTCCAGCGCCCCAACCACTTCATCCAGATCGCCTTCCATAATATACGGCAACTGATACAAAGTAAGATTGATACGATGATCCGTCAAACGCCCTTGCGGGAAATTATAAGTACGAATCCGCTCTGATCGATCGCCTGTACCAACCAGACTACGCCGGGTGGCCGCCTGTGCCTTCTGCTGCTTATCACGCTCAGCAGCGAGAATTTTCGCCTTCAAGAGTGACATGGCACGCGCACGATTTTTATGTTGTGAGCGCTCATCTTGGCACTCAACAACCGTGCCGGTTGGAATATGAGTAATACGAATCGCAGAGTCAGTCTTTTGCACATGCTGACCACCAGCTCCTGATGCGCGAAACGTATCAGTGCGAAGGTCCGCTGGATTAATTTCAATGCTGTCGATTTCTTCGAGCTCTGGTAATACAGCGATCGTACATGTTGAAGTATGAATACGGCCTTGCGCTTCAGTGGCAGGAACACGCTGTACACGATGCACGCCAGACTCATATTTGAAGCGCGAATATGCTCCCTGACCAATAACACGCATGATTATTTCTTTATAGCCGCCGTGCTCACCAAGACTCTCACTTATAATTTCAATTTTCCAACCCTGGTTTTCAGCATAACGCGTATACATGCGACTTAAATCGCCGGCAAAAATTGCAGCTTCATCACCGCCGGCACCAGCACGTATTTCCAAAAAGATATTATTGTCATCATGCGGGTCTTTCGGTAACAGCGTTAATAACAACGCCTCATCCAGCTTAATAATGTTCTCTTCAATCTCTTTTATCTCATGACGCGCAAGTTGCTGCATTTCATCGTCACCCTCATCGAGCAGCTGTTTCGCTTCTTCCAGATGCTTGATATATCCAAGATGACGCGCATACATTTCAACAACTGGCTCGAGTTGAGCATACTCTTTTGAAAGATCGCGATAGCGATTCATATCATTAGTTACGTCTGGATCAGATAATAAAGTCTTTATCTCTTCATGACGCGCAGTTAAATTCAGTAGCTTGGCTTGCATCGATGGCTTCATGATAATTCCGCTTCAGGATCAGAAATTGAAAACAATTGTTTTGCATACTGCAGCAATTCAAAACGACCTTCAGCACCCGCTTGACGCAGCTGCACGCTAGGTGCGTGTAATAATTTTTTAGTGTAAGCATTAGCAAACATTTCCAGCACATCTTCTGCCTGCACACCTTGCTGCAGCTGCTGCCTTGCCTTGCTTAATTCAAGCCGACAAATATCTTCGACTTGTCCGCGATACGCGCAAATTGCGTTTGTCACCTTGTCGTGCGATCGCACGCCGCGCATAAATTCTTTGCTGCGCGCAAGAATCATTTCATATGCTTTGTCACCCGCATGTTCACGGCCGCGGCGGTTTTTTTCGATAATTTCTTTGAGATCATCGATGCAAAACACACTTACATTCTCGACTTCGCTAACGGCAGGTTCAATATCACGTGGCACAGCCACATCAATCATCGTTAATGGTTTGTCGCGGCGCGACTGCATAGACTCCAACACCATTTGCTTCGTCACAATCGGTAATGCACTGCCTGTCGCAGAAAACACCACATCAGCGCGTGCGAGCGCACACGGCAATCTTTCCAAGCTATAAACGCTGCCGCCGAATTCTTCTATCAACTGCGAGGCCTTTTCCAGCGTGCGATTTACTAGCGTCAACGGCCTGCCGACATACGGCTTTAAATATCGCATCATTAATTCAGTCGTGTCACCCGCACCAATCAACACAACATTAGCATTGGTAAAGTCTTTTATCTTATGCCGCACAAAGTGCACCGCAGATGATGCCACTGAAACAGGGCACGCACCAACCGAAGTAGTCGTGCGAATTTCTTTTGCTGCAGTAAACACTTGTTGAAACAGACGATGAAACAGTGCGCCAACTGCACCCGCGCTGCAGCTCTCTGAAAATGCTTCTTTCATCTGGCCAAGAATCTGCGGCTCGCCGATGATCATGGAATCAAGTCCGCACGCTACTTTCATGATGTGTGCGACTGCCTCGTCATCACGATAAACGTAAAGAGCTGACTCAAGCTCCTCACGCGGATTCGCAGTTTGCCTGCAAAACCAGTCGCGGACCTCGCCAACATCATTAGCATCGACGTAAAGCTCGGAGCGATTGCACGTAGAAAGCAGCACAGCTTCATGCGCTGTGCCACGTTTAATAATATCCTGCAAATAAAGCGAAAGTTTTTCAGTTTCAAAATAAACTTTTTCGCGCAGCGTAACAGGCGCTGTCTTATGATTAATTCCAATGACAAAAATCGACATGTGTGTGGTTGCCAAATTATTATTTTGGGCATATTTTATTCTTAAACCCTCATGAAAACAAAGGATATCGTGTGCGCCAACTTAAATCTCTTTCAACCTGCACAACAATTGTATGGATATTGACCGCGCTCACAAGCTGCACAACCATGACACCGCCAGCACCCAAACAATCTTCCGTTACCTGGGAATCGAGACAAGCGCTGCTCTCTCGCCTGCAAAGCTGGCAACTCAGCGGCAAAATTGCGGTGAACACAACAAAAGAATCTGGCAGCGCCAGTGTTGACTGGTCGCAGCATGCACAAAACTATAAAATTTCGCTTTACGGGCCACTAGGCGCAAACGGTATCACCCTCAATGGCAATGCCGCTAACGTCACCATGGAAACAAGCAACGGACAAAAATCCTCCGCCGCTACTGCCGAACAATTAATTGCACAACAATGGGGCTGGCACCTGCCTGTTTCTTATTTAACTTACTGGATACGCGGCTTACCAGTTCCGAATCTGCCGCAAACCAGCCGTTTTGACGAAGCTCATCGCCTTGCCTCACTCACCCAGCAAGGCTTCACTGTTGTTTATAGCGGCTACACAACTGCCGGATCTCTGGAGCTTCCGCAACGAATGAGCATTACTTCACCAACATTCAAGAGCAAACTCGTCATTTATAAGTGGAACATTAACGAGAACAAATAGAACTGATTGACATAATGCTTCGGTCTGGCAAAATACCCCCCTGCCATAACGGCACAAAAATAGTTGGGGTGTAGCCAAGCGGTAAGGCATCGGGTTTTGATCCCGACATTCCTAGGTTCGATCCCTAGCACCCCAGCCATTCAAAAATTTCCGCGCAGCCGGCGTTTTTGGATTATTTCTGATATATACTACTCAACGCATCCAACCAGACCCAAGGGACACACACGTGCCAGAAATAATGATTTTTAGTGGTAATGCCAGCAAAGATCTTACCAAGCAGGTTGCCCAACATCTTAATCTCCCCATCGGCAAAGCCGAAATTGGTCGCTTCAGCGACGGCGAAACCATGGTGGAAATTCAAGACAATGTCCGTGGACGCGATGTATTCATTATTCAATCCACCTGCGCACCATCGAATGACAACTTGATGGAAGTTATCTTGCTCGCCGATGCACTGCGCCGCGCCTCAGCCGCAAAAATTACTGCCGTCGTACCATATTTCGGTTACGCCCGCCAAGATAGGCGCGTACGCTCAGCCCGCGTACCAATTACCGCAAAAATCGTCGCCGACATGATGGCTGCCGTAGGCATCAGCCGCCTGGTTACCGTTGATTTGCACGCCGATCAGATTCAAGGCTTCTTCTATATGCCGGTTGATAACCTCTACAGCACACCGATCATGCTGGAAGATATCCAATCTCGGCCGTATAAAAATATCATGATCGTTTCTCCTGACGTTGGCGGCGTAATCCGCGCCCGCGCCATTGCCAAACGCATCAATGGCGCCGACCTTGCCATCATCGACAAGCGCCGCCCACGCCCGAATGAAGCGCAAGTCATGCATATCATTGGTGATGTGAAAGACCGCGACTGCCTGATCGTCGATGATATCGTCGACACTGCCAGCACCTTGTGCCGCGCCGTAGAGGCTCTCAAAGAACACGGCGCCTCAAAAGTTGCCGCTTACATCACTCACCCGGTTTTCTCAGGCAAGGCGATTGATAACATCAATGGCTCGCTGCTCGATGAAATCGTCGTGACCGACACCATTCCACTCAGCGATACCGCCAAAGAATGCTCACGCATTCGCTGCATCAGCTTAAGCAACATGATTGCCGAAGCAATCCGCCGTATCAGCGGTGCCGGCTCACTGAGCAGAATGTTCCTGGACTAATCATCCTGGGCGCACAGAAAACACTGATTCTTGCGCAGTAAATACTACTGCGCCAAGCCTTCCATCCTGCCATTTTCCGTGTAGAATATGCCGTCCTCATTCTGGTCGCGGAATGAGGTAATAACTTTTATCTAATATCTATAAAGTGGAGTAAAAACAATGGCCTCGAAACAATCGTTTGAAGTAGAAGCTAGCGTTCGCCACGATATGGGGAAAGGTGCGAGCCGCCGCCTGCGTCGAGAAAAGAAAGTACCTGGCGTCGTCTATGGCGGATCTAAAGCAGCCACCTCCCTGTCGTTAGAACATAAAGAACTAGCAAAATCGCTCGAAAATGAAGCGTTTTATTCGCATATTCTGACCCTGAAAACAGGCACAGAAACTGACCGCGTCATTTTGAAAGCCGTACAACGCCACCCATTCAAGCCAGTTATCCTGCACGTGGATTTCCAGCGCATTAACATGAATGAAAAGCTGCACATGCATATTCCATTACACTTTGTTGGCGCTGAAGCAGCACCGGGTGCAAAGGAAGGCGGCATGATCTCGCACATCATGAGTGACGTCGAAGTATCGTGTCTTCCAAATGACTTGCCAGAATATATCGAAATCGATATCTCCGGCATGGCCATGAATGACATTCTGCACTTGTCAGATATCAAACTGCCAAAAGGCGTTGAAATCGTTGCTCTCACGCACGATGATGACAAGCCAGTTGTATCCATTCATATGCCACGCATTGAAGAAGAACCAGTAGTTGAAGAATCAGCTGAACCAATTTCTGCCGAAGTGCCAGCAATTGCACAGAAGAGCCCAGAAGAAATTGCTGCTGAAGAAGCCGCTGCTAAAAAAGCTAAAGAAAAGAAGTAACAACATCTGTCGCTCAACGCGGGCTCAACCCGCGTTGACGATTATCAAGCTGCAGGGAGCATGCCTTGTCATCCGGTATCAAACTCATTGTTGGCCTCGCCAATCCTGGCAAAGAATATCAAGACACGCGGCATAATGCCGGCGAGTGGTTCGTCAATGCGCTGCTCAATGACGCCAATGGCAGCCTGCACAAAGAAACAAAATTTCATGGCTTCTACGGTCAAATCAAGCTACACCACGAAACCTGCCATTTATTAATACCAACAACTTACATGAATTTAAGCGGGCAAGCGGTACGCGCAGTCGCCTCTTATCTCAAGATCACACCTGCAGAAATTCTGGTGGCACACGACGAAGTTGACCTCCCCGTCGGCACTATCAAACTGAAATACGACGGCGGTGACGGCGGCCATAACGGCTTAAAAGACATCATCCGTCATTTAAATACCAAACAATTTTATCGCCTCCGCATCGGCGTTAGCCGTCCGCGGCCAGGACAAGATACTGCTGATTACGTCCTCGATAAACCCTCTAAATCCGAGCGCAAGCAAATTGATCTCTGCATCAGCCAGAGCCTCGATGCACTGCCCTTGCTGCTAGCCGGCGAGTTCCAGAAAGCCATGCAGCTGCTGCACACGCAAGAGCAATAATTGCAATAAAACCGCATCGTGCTAGACTTCGCATTCCTCAATAAAACTGAATATAGCGGAGTTTCCCATGGCCTTGAAATGCGGCATCGTCGGACTGCCAAACGTCGGCAAATCCACCCTGTTTAACTGCCTCACCAAGGCACAAGTCGCTGCGGCCAATTATCCGTTTTGCACGATTGAACCGAATGTCGGCGTTGTCGCCGTACCAGATGCGCGCCTCGATAAACTCGCCGCCATTGTGAAGCCCGAACGCATTTTACCAACCACCGTCGAATTCGTAGATATCGCCGGCATTGTCAAAGGCGCTGCAGATGGCGAAGGTCTTGGCAATAAATTCCTGTCTCATATTCGTGAAACCGATGCCATCGTTCACGTTGTCCGCTGCTTCGAAGATGAAAACGTCACGCACGTATCCGGTAAAGTTTCACCAGCTACCGACATTGAAGTCATCAACACTGAACTAGCGCTCGCAGATCTTGATACAGTTGACCGCGCACTGCAGCGCGTTCAGAAAGGCGTTAAGTCTAACGACAAAACTGCCATCATAGAAAATGGCATTCTCGAGCGCATAAAAAAACATTTAAATGAAGGCAAACCAGCGCGCGCTCTGGAGTTCAGCAAAGAAGAACAACCATTATTAAACTCCTTCCATCTCATGACATTGAAGCCAACGCTATATGCAGCGAATGTTTCTGAAAAAGGTTTTGAAAATAACCCGCTGCTTGATGAAGTGAAACGCATTGCCGCTGCAGAAAATGCACAAGTTGTTGTGATCTGTGCATCCATCGAAGCTGAAATTACCGCACTAGATGAAGACGAAAAAGAAATGTTCATGGCCGAATTAAATCTAACAGAGCCAGGACTCGATCGCCTCATTCACGCCGGTTACAAATTATTAAATCTCGAAACATATTTCACAGCCGGCGTCAAAGAAGTACGCGCCTGGACCATTAATAAAAATGCAACTGCACCACAAGCCGCTGGCGTGATTCACACCGATTTTGAAAAAGGTTTTATCCGCGCTGAAGTCATCGCTTATGAAGATTTCATCAAATACAACGGTGAAGCTGGCGCGAAAGAAGCGGGTAAATGGCGCCTGGAAGGCAAAGAATATATTGTACAAGACGGCGATGTCATGCATTTCCGGTTTAATGTTTAACAGTTTGCACACAAAATTCTATGAGAATATCAACAACTTACAGAACACCCCGGATCAATTAAACTGATCCGGGTATGTCTTGCATTCAATTCCCAATAAAAATAAAAACTATAATGAGACTGCTATGCGAAAATTCCTATTAATTTGCACCCTTGCCATTTTATCTTCCAACTTATTTGCAGCGACGCGTGTTGAAGATTGCATACAACAACATGAAAACCTGGCGCACTGCGGGTTAACTGATGAAGATGCGCCAGAAATTATAAAATATATCAATAAGCACGCTGACGGTATTGTCGCTTTAAATGGAAATAAGTTAACTGACGCCGGATTGCTTGAAATTATTAACCATGTAAACAAGATCAAAGGCGTGAATATTTCTGATAATCCCATTACAGATAAAAGCGCAATTCCATTAGTGAACATCAAAACGATGGAATGGATAGAAATGGATAACACGAACATTACTGATGAGACACTGAAGGCGATTGCGGCCAATAAAAATATTTGGTGGATGAATTTGGCAAATGACAATATTACCGATGACGGTGTGCAAGCGTTAATGAACCGCAAGGAATTAGACACAGTCGACCTCCGCGGCAATCATATTACGGACAAAGGCGCTGCTGTGCTTGCTGATATTTCATTTTTAGGTGATCTCAATCTAGATCATAATGATATTGGTGATGATGGTGCGATTGCTTTAGCAAAATTAAGCAAGACAGTGTCACTGAATTACAATCATATTACTGATTCTGGCGCATTAGCACTCATTCAATCTACAAACAGCAATCATACTTATTTGAATTTAGAAGGCAATCTGTTGACTGATCGCACGGCTGAACGCTTGGCGCGTTACGACAGCCCTCGATACGCTTATCTAACCATCGGCGCCAATAAAATAACACTCGCTGGCGTGCGCAAAATTATCCTGTCGAATAATTTCATGAATATTAGCTTGAATAACAGTCATTACGGCGATGAGGTTGCGGAAATATTTGGTCAAACAAACCTTTCTGATGTGAGTTTATCTGGCAATGATATTACCGATGCAGGTGTCGCAGTATTGATGCAGAATCAACGATGGGAGTCGTTAGTATTAGAAGATAATTTGATTACTGATAATGGGTTCATGATGATGCTAGCTCTTCCCACTTTTCACAAATACCCGCACGCCAACTCTTTATTGCTTGCGCGCAACAAGATCACTGATTCCGGCATTCAGGCGCTACTGAATCAAGATGTCCATATTGAATATTTCACTATTCGCGGGAATTCGGTTTCTGAAGAAATGATTCAAGCACTGTCAAATCACAAACAAGTTGCGAATCTGGAAGGGTA
>CAZWPD010000016.1:28315-41580 GCA_964636145.1 uncultured Coxiellaceae bacterium | reverse complement strand
GGTTAGCGCCGTAGCGCTAACCTCGACTAATTATTCATTTAGAAAACAGTGCAAAGACTAAATAGAACAAGATTGGATAAGTTAGAAACCCGCCCTGCCTTTAAGATGGTTGAGTTTTTCAAGTATCATGTTTTGATTTTTGATAATTTCGCTCTGATCATGCCGAATTTCCTGATGAAGAGTCTGTTCATTATCATTAAGCTTATCAAGGCGCATGCGAATCTCTTGTGTTTGCAATTCTGATTTAATATTCACGCGATAATCCAGATCAGCTGTAATGCGCCCCATTTTCTCGTTACGAGCCTGATTCATCATGATGATCGGCGCCTGAACGGCTGCCAGGCAGGAAAATACGAGGTTAAGAAAGATAAATGGATATGGATCAACCGGTCTAATGAAAATAGCGTAAATATTAATGAGCAACCATGCTGACATCGCAAACGCAAACCAAAGCAAATATTTCCAGCTTCCCAAAAAACCAGAGATGGTTTGCGCAACACGCTCACCTCTATTGAGGTTAATCTCCATTTCATCATTAACATTACGCGTTGTCTGCATTTCCATGATTTCATTGGTATCGCGCAGGCGCTTGCCGATTACAGTCAACATACCTATAGCGACATCGGAATTTTCTTTCATGAAATTAATAAAATTGTTACGTGGCATCACTAACAAGGTTACACGACCATAAGCAATTGCATTAGCAGTTCTAATGGTATTATCGAACAGAGTCAGCTCGCCAAAAAAATCACCCTTATGAAAAACAGCCAGAGTCAACTCATCTCCATTTAATGCCTGAGTGGTGATCTTTACTGTACCCTCTTGAATGAAATATACAGCATTTCCGGGAGCACCTTTTTTAAAGACTACATCATTATCTTTTTTATCAAGGACCATCAGATTATCAGCGAGATATTGTAATCTTTCAGCATCCAGCGTTGAAAATATATTGATGGTAGATAAGAATTCCGTAGTAACCATATCGCTCTTCCTGAACAAGACTGTATTGACTGTTAATTATCGTAACATATTGAATATCAATACTCACGCTAAGCCGAGTCACATATGCCTAACTCGAATCAAAGATCATCGCTATAAATAAACGTTATGGGCGATTATGCTCTTTCAAACCGCTACTAGCCGGCATTGAAAATCTATCCATCTTTCGTGAAGCCCGTAAAAAACCCACCTCACGAGGCCTGGCAAGATCGCCGCAAACCTTTATTTCATTGACAAAATCAGTGATCTGCATCACATCATCTTTCTTGATGGAATTAATGGTATCAGAGCTGATTATTATCTGGATTGCAGCGTCAGCAGCCATCAGCCACATCCCCAAATCACCAACCTCATGCTTGTGTTCCAGCCTTGAATATATCGAAATTAAATTGGTATTATATTTTGCTAGTAATTCATCAATTAATGGCAATTTCTGCCTAATGACCAACTGTGCGGCCGCCCTCTCTTTCAATATAACCTTCAAAATTTTCTGGAATTGTTCTATGATCTCGTCGGCAACTGTCATACCACATTCGCTGGCAGAAAAAATTATGTTATGCGGCCTGGTTACCATTTCATGATTAAATTTTTCTAGCTCATCCAGATTCATATTTTCACACATTACTTGAAAAGATGAAAATCGCCTCGATTCAATCGCACCATTATGATAGTTATCGATCCATAGCTTCATATCATCATATCCGCGCTGAATTAATTGCTCCGCCTCCTCATCAGTAATTGTAAGCTGGGTAGATTTTATTCCTTCATCACTTAACTGTGGCGAGCGATGGCTATAATGTTCACGCACACTACGATGATTCATTTTATACGAATGGTAAATTGGCATTCCGGCAATCTGATCAATCATTTTATCTTTAATTTTTCTATCTATCGTGCGCTTTTTCGCTGGTGCATACTTCAAATCGCGGACTTCATCCTCAGTGTCTATTTTCAAACCGAGAGAAGAGAAATTCTGGCCATTGTTCCCCTGATACATATATACATTTTCCGGAGCATATCTCTCATCATCAAAAATATGGATCGGAAAATTTGAGATAACACCACCGTCCACATACCTCTCACCATCTATCTCAACTGGCTTAAATAATTTTGGGATAGAAAGCGAAGCTCTCACAGCAAGAGCAACCTCTACATTTGGTGTTTGTTCGGCACTAAATATTTTTATTTCGCACGAAGCATTGCTATTTTTTGTCAATTTGGCCGCGATAATATACAGATCTTTAATGCCAGCACCCGGCAACAAACGAGCGAGATGACGGTAATCCTGAAATGTGATGCGATCTACATTAATTTTTAAAGCATCAAGCTCAGCAAGTGCATGTTGATTATTCGCATGCAGAGATCGATAGCTAGCAATCAATTCAGAAAATCTTGTTTTCCCTATTAGCCTGCCTGCAGCGAGTAACTTATCACCCTCATTGAAGAAGCCATGCTTTAATAATTTAGATATTTTTGCCGGTGTGAATAGCCTTTTTGATTCCATCAACTCTTCAATATTATTATTTTTTAGAATGCGCTCGATGCCATCTTGTTGATAACCCAGAGCGACTATGGAAGCTGTGACAGCGCCAGCAGAAGTTCCTGCAACTCGTTTGATGGCAGGCATGATACCGCACTCAAACAATGCTCTAGTCGCACCTATATAACCTATCCCTCTAACACCTCCACCTTCAAAAACAAGTGATTCAGTTGTAACCGGACCGATCTCTTTGTGAACGCTACCATCAGCTTGCAGGTAAACTTTGATTTGTGACGCATGCTGATCAGTTCTCGTATCCATGAGTGTCCCTCGGTAGTGGCCGGCTCACAACTCTGTACGAACATAACCTCGTCAATCACAAAAATATTATACTGACAATCGACCTCAATCACACCAAGGGACATTACTCAACCCATGCCTCCTAAAAAGAATGTCATCCGAACATATAGATTGCTGCGACTACGAATCATGATTGCGGATAGACAAACACCTCCGCTAATCTATACACAGATCGTCAAATAATTATATAATGCACGCTTCGACACACTAACTCACTGGCATGAAATCTACCCAACATTTTAAGGAAAACCACTCATGCTCAGAATCAACTTATTGCTGTTCCTGATGCTCTTACTAACAGGATGTGATGCCATGCAACCAACATCGTTCAACTTCGCCTCTTTGCAACGAGATGAAAAGCCAAACTCATATCTAGTGTGCCCAAAAGATTATTGTCATACCAAAGTTGATGAAATCTCTCCTGTTTTCAAATTGAATGTCATTAATCTGCAGAAAAAATGGCAGGAATTGATAAATCAGCAGGCTAGAATTGAGGTGCTATCGGCGAATAATACTGAACACAACTATCAATATGTGCAACGCTCGTTTCTATTTCGCTTCCCTGATATTATCAATGTCAAACTCATCCCTGTTTCCAGCGACACCTCAACAATCGCCATTTATAGCTCCGCCGTTTACGGATATTACGACTTCAACGTCAATAAAAAGCGAGTGGAAAAATGGTTAAATGAGTTGCGTGATATGGTGAATAAACAGGATATGAAAAACTAAATAACATTCGATACAACAAGGCCGCATTACTACGGCCTTATCAAATCACCTCATCATCCAAGATCTATAGAAGTTAAAGCCGTAACATGTTTACCGATGATCTGATCTGCAGTACTATTCAACACACCAGCCGCTATTAAGCCGCATGTTTTCACCGTACCATCTGGATTCAACGTAATCTCACCATCACCGATTAAATCAATGACTGCTCGCATGCGCTCTTCCTTGCTACGCAGCTTGGCTGTGACCTGTTTCTCATGGATAAGCGCAATTTCCGACTCAACGATATCAGCCAAATCACGCATCACGGATATATCTTCTGAATTCAATTCGTGAGGAGAGGTATCAACAATACAAAGCGTACCAATTTTAGAACCATCATTACCAGCAAGCGGCAGCCCCGCATAAAAGCAGATGTTAGGTGGCCCGACCACCAGCGGATTGTCAGAAAATCGCTCGTCGATATGCGCATCCGGAACCAGAAAAATATCACTGCCTAAAATGGCGTGACCGCAAAATGAGACATCACGCGGAGTTTCTTTTACCGCAACGCCGATATTCGATTTGAACCATTGACGCTCTTTATCGACCAATGAAACCAAGGTGATAGGCACATTGAAATACTTCTGCGCCAGGCGAGTAATGCGATCAAAACGTTCATCTGGTGGCGTATCCAACAGTCCGGTATTCAATAAACACGTGAGCCTGACTGGCTCGTCTGCGGGGATGGCAGGCTTTTTCAACAGAGCATCTCCTTTGCTACTTGATTGATATTCATAATCTAACAATAATTGCGATTCTAATCTACGATAACCAATGCTCAGCTGCCTGAACAGCATAATAACTTCTTCATTCACCGCAAATGGAGGTATAATTTGTCTGTTTTAAACAGCATGACATCAAGGATTGATGCAATATGAAGAAAAAGGCTACCAAGCAGACCACCTCCACTGACTTTTCCCTCCAGCTAGATGGCCCCGCTGATTTGATGAAACTGCGCATATTCGCAGCCCTGATGATAGTCTGGCTGCCGCTATTAATCCTCGCCCTGATCGATGGCACAGCCATCAGCGGCGTTAAAATTCCATTTTTATACGACATCAGCACTTACACCCGCTTAATCATCGCCCTCGCACTTTTCATCGCCGCCGAGGGTATCGTTGACAACCGCATCGGTGAAATCGTCGCACAATTTAGCAAGCGGCACATTATCTCAGAAATCAATCAACCACGATTCAACCAGATCATCAAATCATTGATGACCTGGCGCAAATCTATCTGGATAGAAGTATTACTGATTTTATTTGTCTTCACATTCGGCCACTGGATTTGGAAACAATACACAGTATTTGCCATGCCGACGTGGTATGCCACCACCAACGACGGTGAAGTAGACCTGACGCCTGCTGGATGCTGGAATCTCTTCATCAGCCTACCAATCTTTCAATTCGTTATTATGCGTTGGTATTTTCGCTTTGCAATCTGGTATCGCTTCCTGTGGCAGGTGTCACGCCTACCGTTGCAACTGAACTCCCTCCACCCTGATCGTGCTGGCGGCCTAGGCTTCCTCGCCAAAAGCGTCTATGCCTTTAGTCCCGTATTGATCGCTCATACCGTTTTACTCGCAGGCATAATTGCTAATCGCATTGCATACACCGGCGCCAAATTGACTGATTTCAAACTGGAAATAGTCGGTGTGGTTGGGTTTCTTGTTCTGCTAGTGATCCTACCCTTGTTTTTCTTCCTGCTCCCACTCGCGAGAGCGAAACGCACCGGCACGTTGCAATACGGGTCAGTCGCGAGTAAATATGTCGATGACTTCAAGCGTAAGTGGCTAAATAGCAACAATGAAACCAATGCTGACCTACTCGGTTCATCTGACATTCAATCGTTAGCTGACCTAGCTAACAGTTATGAGGTCACCAACAAAATGGGGGTCACGCCATTTGGCATGTCTACGCTGCTGCAGCTGGTAGTTTTGACATCCTTACCGCTTCTACCCCTAACATTCACTATGATCCCATTCGAAGAAATGATTAGCCGGGCAATTAAAATTCTTTTATAAGCTAAACATTAAAAGTGAATTTTAATGAAACGGCATCACGTGAGGCATCATTGACACCAACCACCTGATTTCTGGTTGTATCAATATTAATATTCTCATTATTGATAAAGGCATGCGCGTAACTGCCGTCAATAGAAATGGTTTTATTCAACTGATACCCCATCGATGCCCCCAAAATAATACTATTACCGGTTGCAATCTGATAATGCGGGTTACCAGGTGATTGATTAAAACTCCCTGCTACGCGCAGAATTAATTTCGGTGTAATTCGATAATGTGTGCCCAAAGTAAATAACCAGGTATCACGTAAATAATAAGGAACAACACCATTCACAATCACAGGTGTCGAGCCAGATACATTAGCGATTCCGTAAATATGGGCATTAGTCAATCTGCTCCACTGAAATCTCTGCACAGTACCAATAAAACCTAACACCGGCGTCACAAAATGGTTAACTGATAATACACCACGAGCTGGTGTCCATAACTTGAAATGATAGCTATTGGAAACCACACGTGGACTACCCTCGTATACACTTGTCCCACTAAGACGATACGTTGTTTCACTACGGTAATTAAATCCAACCAGGGTTGTCGGACCAGGCTTGATTAGAAATCCCAGATTCGCACCAATACCGCTCCCATCACACTTATTATCACTGACGCTATCGGCGGTGTTAGCACCAGCTATCCCGGTTACCGGTTCAAGATGAAAATTCGCATAAGAGAAATTAATGCCGCCGCCGATAGAAAATACATCATTAAGTTTCAGAGCAATGGCCGGAACCACATCGTAGTCTTGAATGTTATTTTTCGATTGGACGTATCTTAGAACAGAGTTATTTTCTGTGTCGCGATTCGCCGCATTAGAAACCACAGCCAAACCCAATGTCACTTTCTCAGTAACGGGCATAGCCATAAATAAGGTCGGAGAAAAATAATGTGTATGCGCTGTGGAAACACCAGATTCAGTCAAGCCTGTCGAAGAAGATGTAGACTGGCCATTAAATCGAGTATTTAAACTGGCAAAAGTTATTTGCGGGATGACTTGCGAATTCTTCAAAAGTACCAACGCCGCAGCGTTGTAATACGATGCCGTGGCATCATTAACGACTGCGGTACCAATCGTTGATTCAATGAATGAGGCGCGAGTAATGCAAGGGTGCAGGCATAAGGCGGATAATACCAACGCTGATATTCTTTTCGGAAGCTGACGTCTTATTTTTAAATGCATCTGCACCATCGTCATATTTACTCAATATTCAACTTTTAATGATTATTCGCACTGGCAAGATGCGGCTTCGACTTCGCTGTATTTACTATGGAAGTAAAAGCTAGCAGCGATTGTCCATCTATAATCATAAAGCGTGGTTGCGACATCGGCTTGTAACTTCTATTGGCAGGAAGCGCATCGATGGTGAATGCCATGACGTAGCCTGCATTCGCTGCTTGCTGCTGCAGATAATCATCGTAAATTCCGAACGGCCAGGCTAAATACGAGATTTTTTTACCGGTTTTTTCTTCGAGTATTTTCTTGGAACCTGCTAACTGCATCGTAACGTATTGCGCATATTTCTCTGCGGACATCCTCTTCTTGGCATGCTTAAAGTTAGGATGATCGTAGGTATGGCCTTGCACATCAAAGAGACCGGTATCAGTCAATTCTTTTAACTCGTCCCAGGTTAGTGCATTTTTGCCTTCGGAAATTGTTTGCGGATAAATAAACAAGGTCGCCGGGAAATTGTATTTCTTCACAATTGGCAGAATATAAGTATAAACCGATTTCCAGCCATCATCGAAACTAATGACCACTGATTTTGGAGGCAGGGTTGCACGCTTGCCTTGCAAATACTCAACGGCTTCCTGCAAAGGAATAATGGTAAAGCCATTATCTTTAAGTATGTTGATTTCGGCCTCAAACTTCTGCGGCGTCATATTCATACTGCCACGCTTGGTTGGGTTGAAATTGTGGTAGCAAAGAATGGGAATGTTAATGGCATCATCAGCAAGCACGACACACGAACACAAAGCGGAAACAATCAATAGCAGACAAGTAACAACTTTCCGTAACAATGGCATACAAGATCCTCCATGATTCTTGTCCATATTTTACACTAAAGACTGTTAGAGTTACACAAACAATCTCACCAGCTTAATGCTCGCATACGAATACTTTCCGCCCAGGTTTTCATAAGCAGTCTTGAGGCTGCCATCATCAGATAATGCCAATTCCGCCAGAATCACATCAAAATCACCTGCTGGCACTTTGCCACGCAATTGTTCCAGATGAGCGTGATCAAGCAACTTCAAACCTTTGAGCTTTTCAAGATGAGTGATGATCGTCCCGACCGAAAGCTGACGCTGCTCAGCTATCGCCTCGATGGTGAGCTTTTCTTTCAACATCGTTAAGGTGGTCATATGCGTAGAAACAGCTTTCTTCTTTTTAGCAATTGTTGCTGCCACACCAGTGAGCTTAGTCTTGCTGCCATCAAATCTGTTTAACAGCGTTTCGTTCTGACATTGCTCTATCTCTTCAGAAGACAGTGCCAATAGAGCAGCAACAACCGCGCTTGAACCAGCTTTAAAAACCTTGTCGTGATCGAGAATTCTTGGATGCACCTTCAATGCCATCTCATTTAAATTCATAAGCTTCAAGCCATTCAGACTGCGCACCCGTGATAATGCTACATACCCCATACCTGGCTCGAACGCATCGCCCAAATCCATTTCGGCGGCATCGAGTGTCATCCCCTGACTTTTATGAATGGTAATCGCCCAAGCCAAACGTAACGGCACTTGCGTGATCGTCGCCCGCACAATGCCATTATCTTCGAATTTCCAGTCTTCTGAATTGGCGATGATCGTGCGATTATCATAAGTTTTTACGATCGGCCAGCCGTTTTCACTCTTATCGAAACCGACCACCACACAACGCGTACCATTCACATATCGGCCAGTGGAATCGTTCTTGATAAACATAACTTCCGCACCAATTTTCAACTTCAATTGCTCGGGCGCAAGACAACTCTTCTTTAACCCCTCAACTAACGCACTGAACCCAGACTCTTCCATCTGAAATATTCTTTCTTTACCAGTGATGGTTGCGAGTTCACGCTCATTAATCGAATCAACATTGATATTACGTGAATACAATCTGGTTGGTTTAGTTGCTCCTTCCGGTTCTTTTTTGTAACGCGTGCGCAGATGCACCTTGGTATGTTCACCAGCCGTGCCACTGCGAATATCATTCAACACAGTTAGCAATGGATCATCACCCTGGCGATGCTGCTCTTCCAGATAGCAGACGTGAAAATTGCCAGCCTCCCAATTCGCCGCCTCAAACGCAAATTGTTTTTCATCTGGTGAACTGCCTGATGAAACTGGCGGCAGCTGAAAGAAATCACCGCATAATACAACTTGTATACCGCCAAATGGCTGGCCAGAAACTAAAATATAACGAGCGATAGCATCAACCATTTCCAACTGATGTTTGTGCAGCATGGAAATTTCATCAATGATGAGCACTTTGGTTTTTTTGTAGTTACGTTTAATGCGACTGGAAGCGACTAATTTATCTAAATCTTTTTTCGTGAGACTGTCGCGCACACCAATACCAGACCACGAATGTATCGTCGTGCCCTGCAAATGTGTAGCAGCAATACCCGTTGATGCCGTAACTGCCACGGCAACATCGTGTTCTTTTAAGTAACTAATATATTTATTCAAGAGGTAAGTTTTACCCGACCCAGCCGCACCGGTAAGGAAAACATTTTTGCCCATTTTTAATAAATCGAAAGCTTGATCTTGCTGCATAGATACCCCACCCATCTCAAACAATACTGCGAATATATCAAAATTGTTTTATGTAAAACGTTTGTTTTTTTTGTATTGTATATAAACTGACAATTCTGAATAATGTCTGCTCATATCGACCGATGACTTGAAAGAGAACAGAACACCAACAACGGTAAACGAGTTAAACTGCTTCTAAAATCGCCGCCTCGCCCATGCCACCAGCGGTGCAAATTGAAATCAATCCGCGGCCACTGCCTTTCTCGTGCAGCATTTTCGCAAGAGAGCCAAGTATTCTCGCACCGGTTGCAGCAAACGGATGACCAAGTGCGACACTACCGCCTTTGATATTCATCTTGGCTCGATCTATTGCACCAAGCGGCTCATTGAGATGCAGTACTTTCTGGCAATATTCTTTCGATTCCCACGCCGACAAGGTACACAAGACTTGCCCTGCGAACGCTTCATGAATTTCATAAAAATCGAAATCCTGCAGGGTTAAATTATTTCTTTTTAAAAGACGACTGACAGCAATCGTAGGCGCCATCAACAACCCTTCGCCGTTTACAAAATCAACCGCCGCCGCTTCCGCATCGACAAATTTGGCCAACAGTGTGTGGCCGCTACGCTCAGCATCTTCTTCGCTCGCCATATAGATGGCAGCCGCACCATCGGTTAATGGACTACTATTACCAGCAGTCAGCGAGCCTTCACCAGAAAGATCAAACGCTGGCTTCAAGCGCGCCAAACGTTCCATTGAAGTCTCAGACCGTGGGATGGAATCGCGTTTGATACCCATAAACTCAGCAACGAGGTCGTCGTAAAAACCATCCATATAAGCTTTGACGCTATTCTGGTGACTAACTAAAGCCAGCTCATCTTGCGCTTCACGTGAGATTTTCCATTCTTTCACCATGAGCTCAGTGTGCTCGCCCATCGACAAACCGGTACGTGGCTCAACAACTCTTGGGTAAACAAGACCAAGATCAGCTGGTCGAATTGAAAATAACGCGTTAGCTTTACCGAAAATATTTTTAGCATTATTCATTGCCTGCAATTTTTTGGTTAAAGATGGCTTGATAAATACCGGTAAATCACTATTACTATCACAACCACCGGCGATGCCATTTTCTATCTGATAATTCGAAATTTTCAAAGCGATCTGTCGTGCCGCCTCAAGACTAGTTGCACATGCTCGCTGTAAATTATAAGCCGGAGTATGCTTATCAAGAGTTGTTCCCAGTACACATTCGCGGGCAAGATTCCAGTTGGCGGCACTGCTAATAATGGCACCCAGGGCCACATCACCAAGAACACGCCCATCAAGATGCATTTTTTTCACTAGATCTTGCATCACGACTGTCATTAATTCCTGCAGCGTCACGTCGTGATAAAGCGTTCTTGATTTAACAAATGGGATTCTGCTGCTGCCAATAATATACGCATCACGAGTTTTCATATTCTAAATCCGTTTAGAGTCAATTCTGCCTGTAATTGTATAATACTTATGCTTTAAAAACATGGGGAATTTGCGCGAGATGAGCGTAGTTATGATGCTACAACCATCTCTGGTTGTCGAGCGTAATGTCTGATAGTAGTATCACGACATATCATTAAAAGGAGTTTTCTCAATGCGCACTTCCAGCAAGTTTATGTTGTCACTCTTGACCCTTTCTTTATCATGTCCGCTTTATGCACATGGCTCACACCCTGGTACAGCGTTCAATTATCAAGACGCGAAAACGGAATTATGGAATCAATATATCAAACAAGCACAAAGTTTAACTGAACAAAAATCGGAATATGATAATCGCGCCTTGCACTTCAAGGGCAAGACCATGCGCTTCACCTTAGAAAAGCACGGCAGTGCACCTGAAGGCGGCTACCCGCTATACATCGCCTTACACGGCGGCGGCGCAGCTGGATCTGGCGTAAATGACAGTCAGTGGCGTGACATGGCAACGTATTATAATTCCAGCGTCAAACAAGGAATTTATATCGCCCCGCGCGGCATTAGCGACAGCTGGAAACTGCACTCGGAAGATGAATCTTATCCACTCTATGATAAGCTGATTGAAAGTGCCATTTTGTTTGACAACGTTAATCCTGACCGCGTTTACATCATGGGTTTTTCTGCTGGCGGCGACGGCGTTTATCAAATCACACCGAGAATGCCAGTGCGCTTTGCAGCTGCCAATATGTCGGCCGGTCATCACAACTGGATCAGCTTCGACAACCTGTATAACACACCATTTCTAATTCAAGTTGGTGAACTTGATTCGGCGTACAAAAGAAATCGAGTTGCCGCAGAAAATAATCTCGCCTTAAATAAACTGCAACAGCAATACGGCGGTGGTTTTATCCACGATGCCTATATCCACTACAATGGTTATCACAACACTTGGCGCGACAATGATGCCTCTCGCCGCGAACAAACCATTATCGCCGATGCTGTAGCCTGGCTCGATGGCAAACGCGACACAAAAACTGTAAACAGCAACGCAATTGACTGGCTGAATCAATATGCGCGTAATCCGGTACCAAATAAAATTGTCTGGGATTTAAGTGTCGGCGCACCAAGCCGCTCGTATCAAACCGGCTCTGCCGTCCTCGCTCAAGTCGGAGATCAAGATACACGTTTGGCAGCACCAGCTTCACTCTTTTATTGGTTAGATGTATCAGTAGCCGACCACTATCCTGACAAAGGTAAATTAGTTGCTGAAGTGATCAAGGCAACGAATACCATCAAACTTACTGAAGTGAATAATGTCGATAAATTTCGTGTGCTCTTGAATCCAGATCTCCTTGATCTAGAGAAACCAGTGAATATCGTCATCGGTGACAAACTGATTGCCTCTATCAATGTGAAAGAAAATATCACCACCATGACTCGGACCATGCTGGAGCGCAGTGACAAATCTGAAATTTACGATAGCGAAGTAACCCTCTCATACAACCAGGCAACACAACGATGGGAAGTAGTATAATGTCCTCTTCCTTGCGTTTACGTTATTGGTTCGCAATCGCCGGCATCACCCTAGCTGCCGGCGCTGCGCACGCAAAAGATCTCGAATATTTTTCGTATTGCTCGAATGGCACATGCCGTCTCATCAACGGTGAGGATTTTCATCGTGCACGTAATATGCCGGTCGACTTGCATGTGAGTTGCAAAAAGAACAATCAATATGCGCTGACATTTGATGATGGGCCGAGCAAAAATTACCCGCGCCTATTGGAAATCTTAAGGCAAAATAATGTCAAGGCCACCTTCTTTATCGTTGGTAGTAATTTGCAAAAACCAGAAGCCGCAGAGTGGTTTCGGCAAGCATTCGCTGACGGCCACTTCATGGCGAATCATACTTACCAACACGATGATCTCACCAAACTCACCGCGGCAGAGATGATCGAAACGATTGAAAAATCACGGGCAGCGATGATCAAGACTGTTTATCCAAATATTGGTGATGGCAAACATGATCCAAACAAACAGCGTCTCGAAGCTTCCACCAAAGTGGTAAGGCCACCATTCGGCAACATTGATATGAACGTTGATACTGTATTCAAAGCCCACGGTTACACCAGTGTGCGCTGGAATGCCGATCGCTACGATTGGGACAAACCTGGCGATGACCCGCGCACCACGCAAGCCATTCTTTCCCTCGCCCGTCAACAGTTGGCGTTTATCACGGAAAAAGACGCAACCGGCACGGTATTCAATAAATCCATTCTCGATTTGAATCACGACTGGCAAGCGACAACGGTGGATGCGATTCAAGATTTGATTACGCTAGTCAAAGCGAATGGCTATGAGTTTGTGACGATGGATGAGTGTTTGGG
>CAZWPD010000016.1:6167-28215 GCA_964636145.1 uncultured Coxiellaceae bacterium | reverse complement strand
GGATATATCAAGAATCTCGAAGAATTACGTGAAGGCGATGTGCTGATGTTCCGTGCGCCGTGCTGATCTTGTTGGTTATGGCATCCACTTCATTCAATCGTTAATCAGAAAAGCTCACGGGCACTGCGACACAACGCATGCCGGGATTTGCACGGGAAAAGATGAACACGGCAACGTGCTGATTGCACATGTGACTGGTCATAAAATTATGCGTTACGTACAAGAACCACTTAAAGACATGATTAATCGTGACAGCGATGGCGACCGGGCGTTTATGGTATACAGACCAAAGAATAAAGATATCAGCCATAAAATTTCAGATGTTGCCGGCGACACGCATGCCAATAAGAATTTGCGATACCGAGCTCACACTGCAGCAGGATCGGTATTACGTGTTTCGCATCTCAATCCACAGCGTGAAATCTCAGCGAATAAAGCCATCTCGCCAGACACGTTTTGCACGAAATTTGTGGTGCAAAGCATCAAAGTCGCGACCAAACCATCAAGTGGCTTGCTACACAAGAATAAAAGCAAATATTACCCGCACCTCCGCTCCTCTTGTACACCCAAAACACTGGAGTCGTATTTATATCAAGACAAAAACTACGACATGCTGGTGTATCCGGGAAAAAATAATCCGTATCATATCATTCAACAAGAAATCAGTGAGCAGCTTACACGTATACGTAAAAGAACCGACTTGGCATCGCGGAATAAATACCAAGAATTAAACAATCAGTTTAATGAATCATGTCGTGAACTTGATAATGCTGAAATAGATGACTTGCAGAAATCGGTGTTATTAATTAAAAGATTAACTCCGGCATTGAAGATCAACAGAGGCTTCAATTTTTTCACGCCGAAATCGTATCGTGACGTAATCAAGAAAGCGCGCAGCATGGCAATTTTTGAGCGCGATATTAATAAGAAACCCCAAAAAATATAGTGCAACGCTGCCCCTCGAAATATTTTCACATTCATGATAAATTCACTGCGCATTTCTGGTTTGAACACTTAATACATGGATGATAACGATGCAAAGACAACAAACCCTGTCTGTAACAATCAGGACCCCGTCATTAGGCTGGAAGTTTGAGTTCATTTCAGTACACGAAGACAAAGCAAAGATTATTGCCGTAGCAAAAATTTCAGGTGGCAGCGCAGCCGACGCTATCGATCATAAGCAAGCAACACTGGAGATTGATCAAACAGGTTTATACGCAAAGCCGGTTAAATATTATGTACTGACCGACAAAGACCTCAGTAGATGGTGGCTACAAAGCAAAAGTTTCACAGCTATCAACAGTCTTGATGCGATCAAGAATGTCACCGCAAACATGGAGTTGATGTATTCGGTAGAAGAATATGAACTTACGTCAGCCCCAACCGTATATAAAAAAGGATGACAATATGCAAAGAAAGCAAACTCTCTCACTGACCGTTATGACGCCCACCCTTGGTTGGAATTTTGACTTTATCTCTGTCTATGAAAGCAAAGACAAAATAGTTGCGGTAGCGGAACTGAGCGGCGGCGATGAGGTAGAAGAAATCGATGAACCCACTATTGAACTTGAAATTGAGCAGACTGGCTTGCATGCAAAACCAGTTGAATATTATGTATTAGCGAGCCCTGAAGATGCTGAAAGCGAGTGGTTAAAAAGCAAAAAATTTACTGCTATTGATAACCTTGACGCAATCAAGTCATTAACTGAAAACATGCAGAACATTTATGCGGTGGATGAAAGAAAACGAGTAATGACCGTCAGTCTTTAACAGAAATATGACACCGGCTTCACAACCCTGGTCAGAAACACTATCAATGACGATATCCCGGCCGCAAAAAACGCGCCCGGGCTACGCATCACATTGACCTCAATAACGAATGTAGCCCGGTCGCGCTCTTTGCGGCCGGGGTTAGACGTCAACACTAAACGCGGCTATCCCGACTTCCGCTCGCCCTCACCCCGGTCCCTCTCCCGCAACCATTTACTGAAATCTTGTCTGCCACACTGGGCGGGAGAGGGGGCCTGCTAATTCACCGATGAAACGCGCTCGCTCTCGTCACTGATTACGAAAAGAAAGCTCCCTCTCCCGCCCACAGAATTTCACAAGGATGCGGTGAGGGTTGCGGGAGAACAGATGAATTTAAAACACAAACATATCCCTAAAGCTTCTTACGCAGATCCTGACATGAGACAGCATGCGCATGTTGTCCAAAATGCTCGCGCAAAAACTCTTTCAAACGCTGCGGCGATAATCCAAACTCGGTTTTTTTGCGCTCAGCGATGTATTCAACGACTGCGGTATTAATCTCATCAGGAGTTGCGCCCAAAAAATTTGCTGCAAAATAGGCAGCGAGCTGGGTCGCATTCATCACATGCAAATTTAAACTCACCAAGGTTACCTTTCCGGATTTCGGACATTGACGAACCGGCATGTAATTGGTAATCGCGCACACAGATGACACCACGCCACCAACAGTAATTGGCACTTGCCCGCTGCGCGGCAAGCACATCGACACAGAGCCCGGTCGTTTGATTTGCTGGTCACGATTGTAATATGTACCCTGAGCCGCACCAATGATCATCAAATCATGATTAACAGTTGCCCAGCCAAGCATCAATTTGTCTTCGCTGCCAGTGACGTAGTTATTATCCAGCAAAGGTGCGAGTTGAGTTTTAATTTGCTGACAAAATACATCTGGTAACCCGCCTAATTCATACTGCTCTTGACCAATGCAATTAATTAAGAAGTCTACTTCATATTCTTTGACGCATGAACCTTTGCCGACATCTGCAGTTACCACTTTCACCAATAGCTTGGGCGCGCCTGTCACCGAGCACTCATCGTATTTAATCTCTTCAATCAATCCATGCAACTGCAACGATTGACTTTTCTGGATAATTTCAAAGACACGCGGACCAGCATTCACTGCTTCATCAAAACCGCTTTTGGCCACCCAGGCCAAGGGAGCTGCAGTTAATGCGGCGACTTCCATCGCCCAGGCTGCGGTGGCTCCACCGCCGTAAATAATCACTCTTTTACCGCGGCACTTTTCCGCAACCGGTGACAAGATGTCGGTATAATCCAAAATTCTTTCTTCAACATGTGCCGTGTCTTTGTGACCTTTTTGGTGCGCCGAAGCCAACAGTGCATGTTTCAAATCTGCAGGCAAACGTCGCGCAGGACCGGCGCCGTTGGCAACCACAACTTTATTAGCACAAACAGTGACACCACTTCGCGTTAACCTCAACCGGAAGTCATTTGCCGCCATTTTTTCAATCTTATCGACCTGTGCGTTTCTGGCCAGAAAAACCTTTTTACCGTATGCCTTCAGCGCCGCGAGAGTTTCCTGCTCTAATTGACCAACTCGAGCTTGATAATCGCGTGAATGGACGTAAGCTGATTCCGGTTGATGCGGCAAAATACCTTTACTTGCATCGTGCTCGGCTGGATCAACGAATTCATCGCTAGGACTATGCGGCAAAGCAAGAATATGATGCGGCTGGGCCAGACGATGCGCCGCGGCCTGCCAGTAACCACGACCACCCAGTATCACAATATGCGTGTATTCAGGCTCAATATCGTGGGTATAAAGATAAGTAAGCGCAGCTGTGCCGCCACCAACAACCAGTAACACTGCCTCACCATCGGCAACATCATCGTAAAATTGCTGCAAAGCAGCGACCTCATCGTGATTCTGATCGGGTTGTGAAAACATCGTGCTACTAGACCGCAACATCACTCGCGCCTCTTATAATTATGATTAATTAGCGCCATTATATATGGTCAATATTAATACAGAATTAAGACATTGAAGGAATGCATATGAGCAAATGATGAGGTTTTTACTTAAAAAATATATGAGAATATCAACAAGTTAGCGTCAACCCTGTCGCCACATCAAAACTGATATAATAGAAGAATAATAAGAACAACGAGGACGTTGCCCATGAAGCCGCTCATCTGTTTTATATTCGCCTTGATGTTAGCCTTCACAACATCATTCAGTGCCAATGCAGCCAGCAAAAAATCATGCGTGTGCAAAACCCAAAAACACCACAAAGCACGCCATACCTCGACACTCTACTCACCTGGCTTTTGCGAACAACGCTGTTGTCCATACTCGTGCAAGAAGGTGACCTATTGCCACTCGGGCCGTTACTTAAGATGCCACACTGAGTTTTATTATCACCATGGTCGAAATACATCACGAGTGGAAGTTTGCAGTTGAAATTAACCGGGCTTAGGCATAGCGCCTAAGCCCGGCAAGAGTGTTAACAAAACGCCTTGCTGTAATCTATGGTGACATCACCATCTACTACCATACCCGTCTCTGAAGCTGACGTAGATAATTCAGGAACTCCAGTCCCTGGTAACACCTCTTTCACGCGCAATAAGAAATGCTTGCTCAATAATGATGGTTGACGCGCTGGTTCAGCATTATTCGGAACATCAGCCGCAACCTCATTTACGGGTTTAGCATCAAGACGCAGCTTGGCATCGCTCTCGAATTTTAGTAGCTTGCTTGAGATAACTTTCAGCTTCAAATCTAGTGCAGTTTCAAGTGCAGTGCGACCAGTTTTGTCACACGCATAGTTCAAATCAACACCGTACTGATAAATGATATCAATCATGGCTTCATTATTGCGAGTGACAGCCTCAATAAATGCTTCGTTGATATCCTTGTTCAGGCCTTGAGGTTGCCGGGCATGATCGAGTAATTTCCTCAGCGACGCCGCATCATCAAGCTTCACTGCAGCAAGAAAAATCTCGTTAACGTCTACTTCAGGCTGCGGTGCGGCAGCAAGACGTTCGAGTAAATAACCAAGCATCAGAGTATTGCCGTTCTTAACGGCAAGTAATAACGCATTGTCACCGCTCGCATTCTTATGCGCAACACTGGCGCCGCGATCAAGCGCAACCCTGACGATCGCACGATTATCACTTTTCACACCGTGTATCAGCAGTGTGTCACCTTTAGCATCTGCCTGATTGACATCAGCGCCGTGATCGAGCAACAGATTCAGCGTCTTGATATCATTCTTCGCAGCCGCGATTTTCAATGCTGTTTTATCATCTTCCGAAACAATATTGGTGTTGACCTTTTGGGTTGCGAGCAATAGCTCGACCGCCTCAGCATAAGAAGCCCTCAGCGCGAGCATGAGCGCAGACCACCCCTCTTTAGTGCGTTGATTCAAAATATCAATATCGACATCTTGACGCAGCAAGAGCTTCTTCAGGATATCCAGCATTTCCGGACCTTTATGAACCGCCCATAACAATGCGTTGAGGCTGTATTTGTTCACGACGGTGACATTGACTTCTTCTCGGGCTAGAAATTTGTTAGCGATCCCAACATTGCCAAGACGTAAGGCTTCAAGAAACGGTGTATTCTGCTCATTGGTGCATGTATTTATGTCTATGCCATCTTTCGCCAGCAAAACATCAATCAAACCATCATTCTCTGTTGTGACTGCCGCAAACAAAGCCGAGACGCCATTCTCGTCTTTGGCATTGAGACTAGCGGCATCCATTCTTTCTATCAATTTCAAAGCGATTGCAGTATTGCCTTTGCTAATTGCTGCGATCAAAGGCGTGCAACCACTCTTGTCCGCCAGATTGATGTCAACACCTTCCTTTGCCAGCATAGCATCGACTATATCTTGATTATTCTTGGCTGCCGCATAAAGCAGAGCTGATTTGCCAGTGTCATCCACAGCATTAAATGATTGCACGTCGTCTCTGGCTAAAATTTTTAGCGCAAAACCGAAGAGACCATTTTTGACAGCAACTAATAATGGTGTAAAACCATGAACATTAGCCGCACTGACATCGACCTCTTTTCGCTTTAAAAGTTCGCCGGCAAGGGACATGAAGCCGCTTTCAATTGCAACATAAAAAGCAGTTCTGCCGCGCGCATCACGCGCATTTAAATTAGTGATTTCGGGTCTCGCCAGTAACTTAAGCGCAATAAGATATTCATTAATGGTAGTGGCAAGTAATAACGGCGTCACACCTGCGTTATCAGCCAGGTTGATATCTATACCCTGCTTTGCTAACAACGCGCTTAAAATTGAGTCTAGATCGTAGTCGCGGTTACGAGAATCTTTTGATCGTATCGCGAAATTGAAAATTGCCATATAAAGCGCTGTTCTGCCAAATGGATCTCTGGCATTTATTTCTCGCAAATCTTCTCGTTTCAGTAAAGGCAAGGTGAATGGATGAGTATCATACATCGTGTATTTTCTAATCGAATGTAGCAGCGGCGTCATGCCACTTTTGTCCGGCTGACTCACATCAATCTCTGGATGCGCCAGCAACAGCGGGAATATTTTTTCAGCAGCGATGCGCATGTTATAGTCACCACTATAACGCGCAATAATTGTCGCAGCTAGCGCCGCCTGACCAAGCTCATCAACCGCATTAATATTTTTCAAATCTTTTCTGGCCGCCAGTTTTTCCGCTACACGACTGCAACCATGTTTTATTAAATACAAAAGCGGCGTAAGCCCATCAATTGGCGTGTTGATATCAAGATCTGCTTTTGCCATCAGTTTTTCGACGTAGGTATGCGAAACCTTATCGTCAGGCATCGTCAAAGCAGATAGACCATTTTTATCTACTGTACGCAAATCTCGGATATCATTTCTGGCAATCAACATTTCGGTAGTAGCTGTATCACCATTATTAAATGCGTGCAAAAGCGGTGTGACGCCGGCAGCATCAGTCACATTGACATCAATGTCCGAATTACTTAGTAACGCTTGAATTATTTTTGCCTGCTTTTTCTGAATCGCTAATATCAGCAGCGTACGACCTTGCTCATCTTTAGTGTTAATGTCGAAATGATGAGTCCGGATAATTTTCTCGGCAATTTGCAGGCGGCGTGGAATACGCTCATTGTTCAGCAGCGTGAAAAGAAAATAACTCATACCCGCGCGGCAACGTTCAAGGTCAAGCTCAAGTCCCCAGCTCGCATACATTTTGCAGAAAATTTCCGGGTGATAATTGCTCGCAGCAATAAATAAAGCTTCCATGGCGCAACTAGAAGCGTCACTAGAATAAAATTCTTCACCCTTGGGAATACGACCAGGAACAATAACATCCGGATCAGCCATGATCAGATCCACATTCGCGATATTATTCGTTTGCGCTGCTACCATCAGCGGCGCGCCATAACCACGCAATCTATTCTTGTCAAAAGTCGAGCAACGCTGCCACAAAATCGCGAACGCTTGCTGACTCAACGGTGTCACTTGCCTGCCTAATACATCCAGCGCCGAGGGTTGATGATCATGATGTGGCGTCAAAAATATTGCTGATGCTGTTAATAACACACGAAGAATCTGCAGATATGGTTCGGGGTCTTTTTCAAAGTGCGGGTTGGCCAAAAGTTCGCAAACTGCCATTAACGGCCTAGAAGCAGGATGATCGTAGTCACCATCCCAAAAATTAATTTCATGACTATCCGCACCGTATTTGGTGACGTATTTAGTTACTGCAGCCACATCACCCTCTGACACGGCACGCAGTAAATTCGCGCGACGTACTGCTGTCATTTTATTTTTGATTTTGGTTGGTATACTTTCGCGGTATCTGCCGTTTCTTGCTCTCACAGTAATCTCCCTGTCACTAAATGAAACAAATTAACGTAATATTGCTAGCGTCCGCACAAACTCTAAATGCTTATAATTAGCGACATCATCCTGTCAAAATATAAAATTCTTGTCTATGAATTTTTTGAATAATTAACATTACTCAGTATGTAAAGGGTCAACTAGTTACAAGCACATGCATCCTGACTCTATAAAGTACAAAACGTATTAAGCACTATTAATCCTCGTGTTAAGAATAGACGCTTTGGCAGTAGTGTATAATGGCTATTGATCACAATAATAACGAGGATGATCATCATGGATTTACGTAAACACAAAACCAATGAACCCAAAAACGAAATGGAAGCCCGCATCCAATACGAATTCGACTACCTCACCTTCTGCGAGACTCACCACAAAAAACCGGACCTCGAACGCATCAAAACAGGTATTGCGAATGCCTATGCAGCAGGAATTATTACCGGAACCTGCAAACCAGGCTTTGTATTTGATTTCAACAAAATGCAAATTTCAGATACTCAATTTAAAATCATAATCGAAGCATTAATCACACGCAGCATGAATCGAAAAATCAAACCAGAAAAATTTTCATTTAATCTTTCTACCCACAACCTGACTGACGAAAGTCTGGTGTTACTGGGAAAAGCTTTGAATCACAAACGCTTTCCTGCACACATCAGCATAGACTTATCTTCGGCAATCAATATCACCAACGCCGGCGCCAATGTGCTATTAGAGGCACTGAGACGTGATACTTGCAATTTAAGTGTCGTGATTAAGATGCCACATAATCCTAAGTTTATTGAGCCCGGGTTGTTGCGTGAACTCAATTCACAACTCAACGATAATTTAGCCAATTATAAGCCGGCTAAAACCATTCCCAGCAAGAGCAAGACCACTAATAGAGCCGTAACAAAGCAATCGAAAGCCGAAAAACCGGCGACCGAAGAAAAAAAAGCAAGAAAAGGATTATTCACCGCGAAGAAAAAATCCACGACAACCAAAAAGGAAGCCAACAGCAAGCGCTCATATACAAAAGTATAAGAATCCTTGGCACTTACAACGTCCCGGATTAAAATAACTGAATCCGGGACAACACTTTTTTGACCCAACATCACTTAAGCATCCAAGGAGGATATTGTGACGACAGCAACACCCGGAGCCAACAGCTCAGAAATAAAAAGCAATTGTTGCAGCCACAAAATTATCTATGCCTTAATCGCCGTTATACTTGTCTCCTGCACAATTCTTTTAACCTCAAGACCTGGATTGATCGCAACAATCAACAAGCAATTAAAAGCAATCAAGTCTGGAGACTATCAAGCCGCATACTCAATGACATCGAAGTCATTTCAAGACAAGATTTCTTACAAAGAATTCAAGTTATTTATCGAGGAATATCCCGTCGTCAAATCCAATCGTGACACATTGATCAATAAAAAAGTGATTGGCGTCAACACAGGAAATGTAATTGCCATGATCACGGCTGACAACGGCACAAAGAATGAAATTCTGTACACGCTGACGAAACAAAATGGTAAATGGAAAATTATGAATATCGAGGTTCTTCGCTCTAATGAAGAATTATCGCCAACAGAAAAATCTTCCGATTCAGACCCGGCCACACCAACCCCTAACAAAACCTTTTCAAGCTTGAAGGATCAATACACAATCAGCTACCCAGCCGATTGGATACTAAAGCAGCCAAGTGTCTCATCAATCGAGATCACTCATAAAAACAAAGCACACATGGACCCTATAACTGTGTCAATTCAAGCATTACAAGTCACAAAAAATGACGGAAGACCGAACACCATACTCGATGTGCTTGAAACCATAAAGCAACACGCAAAAGCAACGCTTCCAGAAGTTGAATTTATCGCTGAGAAAGATATCGAGTTTGAACCGCGCCCGCATCGCATCGGATTAAAAGGTAAATATTTCGTTCTAACCTACATTCAAGATGGAAAAAAATTCGAAAAGCTTCAATATATTTTAACGGGAACAAATGCAAAGAAAATTTACACCTTTTCCTACACCTCGCCGGTTGAAACATTCAAAACTAACTTTACACTCATCCAGCCTATTTTCGGCAGCTGGAGCATCAAGTAAGTAATTGTTTAGAATGCCCGCTATTTATTTTTTTTACTCACATGGATAGTTTTAGTCACACTAGCCACAACCACGCCTTCAGAGTTTTTGATGTCAACACTACGATCAAACACTAACTTGCCATGATCATCTACTTGCTTGCGGATCGTCTCAATTTCTTCTTTTGTGTAAGAAAATGTGGCCTTAAGCGTGCCGCGCCCTGGTTTTTTAAATTCAATATGGCCACCTTTATCCCAAACGATATAATTACTGCCAAGATTCCGCAGCAACAACAACATATAAAATGGGTCAACCATGGCAAACAGCGAACCACCAAAATGCGTACCAACGTAATTTTTATTATACCAGTGCATTCTCATCAACACTTCAGCGTAAAGAAAATCCGGAGCAAGTGTTTTGACATATATACCCGTACCCAAATACGGGGGATAAAGATTGAATATTAGTTTTAATACCCATGCAGGTAATCGGTTCGGCCAACTACGATCGTGTGCTTCTGCCATCCCTAGCCCTTACTTTTTTTGATAGACAAGGTCAGTTGAAATTTTCCAGCAGGCTCAGCGCCAAGTTTTGTCGGGACGGTTGCAATGACATTTAGTGTTACATTTTGTCGCTCATTGGTTTGCTTAGCCTTGGCGATTGCAGCGGCGATCACCTCTCCTTCCTTACAGCTAAAATGCACATCACCTTCGCATCGGTGCAGGAAATCACCGTGAAAATCCTTAAATACAAAACTCATTTTCTCATCTTGCTGTTTGATTAAACGCATGGCTAGCACACCCGGCACAAGATCGACGCCGACACAGATAGCCCCAAAATACATAGACTTCACATGATTACGACTGCGTCGGTTAAGTTTGATAACAACCTCGGCCTCTGTGTTTGAAACGGCGACAATTCGTGGTCGCAGCCAGAAAATTAAAGGAATATTGAAGAAGCAAAACAACCACAACTTCCAGGTCTCATATCTCAGATTCACTGCCATAAGCATCCTTATGATCTTATCCGTAAGCTCACATCATGCCGGTATCGAATAGTAATGGTAGGCTAGATGGTTAATGTTTGCTACGATCATTATACACATGATAGCAAGCAGGCTACCACATGACGAATACGCCGATTACTCAAAAAATTCAGATTCCTGGTCTCACCCTCAACGCTAAAATATGGGGCAGTGAAGCTGGCATACCGGTTTTAGGCATGCACGGCTGGCTCGATAATGCCGCGACTTTTGACAAGCTCGCGCCACTACTTCCCGAATTAAGATTTGTCTCGGTTGATTTTCCCGGTCACGGCTTTTCTGATCACCTGCCGCTATGCTCGACCTACAATCTTATCGACATGACCCTACACATGCTGCAATGTGCCGATGCCCTGCAATGGCAGCAATTCTCTATCATCGGCCACTCATTGGGTGGTGTCGCAGGCGAACTCATGGCGGCTGTAGCGCCTGAGCGCATTCAAAAACTAGCCTTGATTGATGTTTACGGTGCGATGTCACATCCTGCAAACGAAGTTGTGACACAGCTTCAAAAGCACATCAAAAGCGGCGCAAAAACTCCGTCGCATTCTGTATATGCCAATTTAGACGAAGCAGCAATCATGCGCGCTAAAATCAACCCTACACGCGACATCAACCTCGCGTCAGCCCGCATTCTTGCCGAAGGCGGCATGCATAAAGTCGATGGTGGCTACGCCTGGACGTTTGATACACGTCTTTTAGCACCAATGGCAATCATGCTTGAAAAGCAGCAAGTACAAACTATCTTGAACAGCGTGCAATGCGATACTGCACTGATTGCCGGCAGCCGCGGCATTACCCACACACCGCCCAGCCAAAACTGGAATTGGGAGACCGTAACATTCCCTACGCTCACTATTTTCAATCTGGATGGCGGCCACCATCTACACCTTGATAACCCCGAGCCTGTTGCCGCCGCGTTAAGAGAATTCTTTGCCCTTTAAAGATATTTCATCTTATTTCAATAAGATATCACCGGCGTTGTCATTCAGCGCTAAATAACTACAATAGGAGCATAAAAATAACAATATTGAGAATATTGCCGTGGAAACCCGTCACCTAAACGACACACCGAACCCAAACATGGCACATACGCCCTCGCATGGATTTGAAGTATGGCCAGCGGAAATTACTGCAACCAACTCCTCTGGAATGCGCTACGTTTTTCACATGAACCCGCCAAAAGTACGCGTCATTAGTTTCAAAGGTGGCGGCTCACGCGTATTCGTTTACACGAAATTTCTAGAAGTAGCCGATCAGTACGGTTTATTAAACAGCGTAGAAGAAGTCGGCGGCAGCTCATCTGGCAGCATCGCTGCATTATTCGGAGCACTATATTACGAGAACCCGCAAACGCGTACCGAAGCACTGAATGAAGTCACTAATTGTGATCGCTATGATATATACACCAACTCAATTGGCTCGAAGATCTATCAAGCACTCACACTACCTCTATATATAATTTCAAAACCACTGGAATGGCTGGGTAAAGGTCTAGGCTGGATCGCTGCTCAATGTAATAAAATTCTGCCGGGAAAAATTCTTGGCATTCCTCTTGCGATTATCGCCACTCTCATCAAAGCTGCCAGCAGCCTGACCAGTCCGCGCTTTTATGCTGGCCTTTCCAACCTCATCCGCAAAGGCGGTGTGTATCACGGTGATGAAGTGCAAAACACACTTCGTGAGCGTATACGTAAAGATACACATGCGGGCTTGCACGCCATTCTGAGCAAAATGGATAAACTCGAACGCAGGCTCACCATTGATCGCATTATTCAAATCGGTCTTGGCAAGGCGGAAGATGGGAAACTGGTTTTAACCCCCGAGATTACATTGGCGCATCTTGCCGAGCTATCAATCATGACTGGGGGAAAGTTTAAAGAATATTATTGTACTGCCGTAAAAGTAAGCGACAATTCACTAATGATCTTTAATAAAGATAACGCACCCAACATGCCGCTTCATCTTGCAACCCGTCTTGCCATTACCTTCCCACGTTACTATCAAACCAGATCATGGCAAGGTGAAGCGTATATTGACGGCGGCGCCATCAATAATGCCCCGGTTAGCCATGCCACGCCCAAAGACGTGTCCGAGTTCAAATCACAACAAGGCGTGACCGATAATATGTCGCGCCTGAATGTGCGCGTGGAATACCCACAAGAATATCAAAATCACTTATGGAATAAAGCGCCGGAAAAAAGCTGGATTAGTCGCAAGATACAATCAATCATCCGTGCCATCGCCATCAAATTTACCGGCGGCATTGATGTCTTTGCCACCGATGCAGAAGTTACCAAAACCATGCAAAACCAATTTGCACAACAAACTCTTCAATTACCAGACTTTGGTGTCGGGCAAATGGAAGACAATGTCAGCCCGAGGCGAAGATCTAAAATTGATGGCAAAATTGAAAAGATAGTGCTGGATTATTTCGACAATCACACTCACCCTGATGTAAAGGCTGTGATTAAACATTACCAAAAACCGACTGACATGCCGCCAGCCATGCAAGTGAAAATGCTTAAATACTTGCGCAATCCAACCATTCATACTGAAAATATTTTTATGTTCCCGGGCAAGTCGGCCCAAGAATTAGAAATAATGCGTGATCAACATATAGCACTGCTATCTCAACTTGTTGAGAATGATGCATCACTGGGATCAACTGCAACGATTGCCCGTACGCTTGATTATGACATAGAGCAAGTAGGCGTTGCCGATACAATTGAGAGTAACACAGCAAGTCAGGAGACTGCTGCACATGCAACGACGCACGCCAACACAAGCTATATAACCCCCGTAGAATCAAGCGCCAGCGTCAGGATGAATTTGTAACGATAGAATAGCTTAGTAGAGATAGAAAATTAACTGACATTGTGATTGCTTATAATGGCTTAGAATTTTCACTAATCACGATAATCGAACAAAAATCGACTATACTTAACAATAGGAATAAATTATAAGAGTGTTCACCCTTAGGAGGTGAGTCATGAAAAAAAACACAAAGTATTAGTTGGTGCATGCAGCTTATTTGCTGTGGTAGGCATTCTAGTTAGCAGCGATATCATTTATCTAGAAACGGCAACAGGCACGCAAACGATCACCAATAATGCTAGCAACACATCTCAGGCAAATGAAGCCAAATCGGTCGCCCAAGAGAAAGATGGCCATCTAACGTTTAAATAAAACTGAGTGAATGAGCTTCATCAGCACCGTTTGGTGTGGTAGGCTACGTTCATATGCTTACCAAACCACTGCACAAACTGCTTTTGCTCCTCTCTCTCGCGCTATTCATCCCCGCAGCGAATGCAGAATCGTTCTTCCCACGAAACACACCATATGAAGTTTGCTTTACTCCCGGACAAGATTGCACCGGTCTGATCGTTAGAGCTATCTCGCAAGCAAGAGAATCCATATACGTTCAAGCTTACAGCTTCACATCAGCACCTATCGCGGAAGCCTTGGTCAATGCCAAACGACGCGGAATTATCGTAGAGGTGATACTCGACAAAAGTCAGATCAAAGATAACAAATACTCGTCCGCAACCTATCTAATCAATAATAATATTGCAACATGGATAGACTACAAACCGGCAATCGCACACAACAAGGTCATCATTATCGACCGAAGCGAAGTGATAACTGGCTCATTCAATTTCACGAAAGCAGCACAGTATAAGAATGCAGAAAATTTGATAATCATTAAATATCCCGAGCTCGCGGAAATTTATCTACACAACTGGAATAACCGACAGGCACAATCTAGACTGGCAAATTAAGCAATGCATGCCGGGCACTCTCAGCACCCGGCATATCACCACATTCTTACTTGTTACGAATGAAATAAGCACCAAGACCCACAAGCGCAGCAGCACCAACTGCCGAAAGCACACGCTCTTTGGTAAACATGGTTGCTTGCAGCCTGGCTTGCAGCTTGTCCTTCACTTCCTGAGCGGCGACCCTACCATCCTGACACTCGCCTTTGTGGCGCTCGGCAAATAAACCCAACCCAGCAATCATGGTTGTAGCTGTAGACCTTGGCAAGTTGTCCGACGCCAGAAACTGACGAGCCATCTCTGGCAACACCGCGAGACCTTTGTCACCAGCAAGATTAATTGCCACAGCATTAGCCGGGTCTTGTTTTAGTAAATCCCAGCATGACTGCAGCGCAATCCAACGGTACAAGCGTGAAGGCGATTTAATCTCATCGAGAATCTGAAGTTGGTTGTGCTCAACATCATAGAGGAGATGCATCCCCTGCTCGCCACTCACAAACTTCTCGGCCTCATGAATCACGCTTTTATCATCCTTAGCTTTCGCATAGATGTGCATATTTACATTTTGCCGCTTACAAGCAAGACCGATTAGAGCAGAAACATCACCTGAGTCGCTATCAGTCACCACCCTAAACCACGGCTCCCACCCCTTACCATCTACATATTGTTTCAGGAAGTGTGTAATCAACTCATCGCTGGCAGCGAGTTCATCGATCTCACGTTGCAAATCTGAGCCTGAGATGTCTTGCTTCGCCAGTAATAACTTGTCGCGTAGCACTTGCACCAGTGGATTAGAATCCGCATTCATCCACCCCGCTTTCGCCCAGCCTATAATGATTTTACGCATAGGATATCGATATTCTTGATCAAGCAAATATGCGCTGCGATTTCCCTCGGTAAAAAGCTTGGTGACATGTCGGTCGATATGCGCAGCTTCATATTCAAAAAAATGGCGCCATCTATCACCACTTAGTGTTCGTAGAGAAAATGCTTCAAGATCCTTTAAATCCAGATCGTTAAAGTTCGCGTCAACTTTCCGCAAGCTGGCGATTTTCAAGTAGGCCTTGATACGAGCCTCTTTGATCATGACTTGCAGCTGTTGTTGGTTGGCAAAAATCTGCGACTGCAGTGTTGCTGTGAATACACTCAGCATCTTAAGGATATCTTTCTGATTCTCGGAAGATTCAACTTTTCGCTCCAGCCACTGTAGCAGCATCACCGGTATCATGATATTTACGGCAGGCGTTGAGGCTTGCAACTGCGCCAGGCGTTGTGTCGCAGGCGCATCATTTTCATGAGCTAGCTGATGCTGGTAAATGGCAATTATCTCTTTGGCAATCTCATCAATCTTCTTATCGTCATTACTGGCTAGCGCCTGATAAAATCTCGCAAATAACTGCGTTGCATTGAGGCTCAGTGATGCCTCTAATAACTCACCGGCTATTACAGGTTTATTGAAATGAAATGTGTAGAGATGTGCTAACAAATTCCGTGATGAAACGTGGCCGCGGTCAAGCTTGACCACCTTTAATAATTCTCGTTCCGCTGCGCGAAGCTCACCTTGATAGTAGAGTGATTCGGCACGGAGATAGCGCAGCCGGGCTTGAAGCACCTTATGCACTTCGAGACCCTGAACCATATTGCGCTGACTGGCCGTCTTATCCAACTCCATGAGCGCAGAATCAATCTTCACAATCGCACTACCGTACGACTCGGTTTTAAGATCATGTAATGCTTCCTCATATAATGCCATCGCACTATCATACTCGGAATTAATCAGTGTTAATTCCGCTGGTGATGGAATATTTCGCTCACGAAATTGACTCCAGAGCGGCACAATAGCATGACCAATCTGAAGCACCGAATAAAGCAGACCAGCTGTTACCAGCCAATCTACTTTAGACATATTACCGAGTGATTTTACGAAATCCTCACCAAGTGATTTTTCTAATAGACGTCCGTACATGGATAACCCCGTTAATTTTTTTACTAGTTGTAATGACTTCCAAACTGATAAAACAGCGAACCTTTATCTCAAGTCAGCACTATATGCTATTACGCATAGACGTTACCTGCGCTGCAAGTGCTGATTCTGGATCAGGCTGGTACTCGACTACGTGTTTTTCAGACTGCTTTGGTAGCGCCTCACCATTAATTTTAATTTCCGGCACCTGCATTTCAGCTGAGCCTTGTAATTTCTTATTGATAATTGACGTTGAAGATGATTTCACTACTGGCAGATTCTGAACCTTATTCAGCGCCTGACGCCTTACTTTCAACTCTTCCTCAACACGCGTTAGCTGCTCACGTAAACGCTCACGCTGCTGCTCAATAACATTCAGTTGCAGCATCACCGGCAAGGCGATGCCCTCCAATCGCAAAGCAGAATCGAAGTGACTGAGAAGCTCATTATCGAGCTTTTTAAGACCATCGCGGATGGTTGCACACTGCGACAAGGTATCTTGATCTTTTCTTACCGCCATCAACGCTGTGACTTCTTTTATATCTTGCAATATCAATGATGAAAGACGATTTTTGTATGAATAGATCTCTTTAAATGACTGCAATCCATAAGCAACGTCGGAGGCACTTTTACGAATCTTTTCGAAATGATCCTGGATGAATACCTCTTTACTGAATTTTTTGATTCGGAATTCGGCCTCTGACTTTATTGACACCAGATCTTTCTTAATTGCATCAGCGAGCTGTGCAGCTCGTGATTCGATCGCAAAGGCGCGTGGCGTAAAGCTTAAACTATTCTTGTCATGGAATATAAGAGCATCAGCACGCACACCCTCATCTCCACGTAACAAATTAGCAGCTTTTACATATTTACTGACATCATGTACCAATTGCTTTTTATGAGTCTTGGTAGATTTTATAACACTGGCAATTTCATTCTGAAACTCTTCCAGATTCTTGGCGAGGAAGTTATCGAGAGCAAGTGGCTGATGCGCAACCAGAGAGTGCTGCAATCCGCTACTGATATCCTTTTTCAAATTCGCGAGTACAATTGCCTCGTTATACCCCTTTGCATGCCTGAACTGATCGCGGACACCCAGCACATATTGCTCGTATTCGTGAATACATTGATCATATTTAACCCTAAGCTCCTGCATCACTTCCTTGAGCTGCAAATCCAGATTCAGTTGCATCCTTTGCATGTAAAGTGCCGCGCCTTCGCCATCATGGTGATAAAACGAAACAGCATTGCGAATAGTTTTTTCGGCAACGTTTTTACAATCTTCATATTCTCGATCGAGATTTTTTTTGAAGGCTACCAGACAATTATCCAGCAATAGCTCCGCTATACTCTGCGGTGCCAGGTGTAAGGCCATTTCAATATCAGTGAGATGTGCGCCGATATTTTCCGGTGTAATCAACCCAGTTGAGTGCGCGTCTAGCTTACCTTTTCTACTATCCATAACCGTCCTTTTTAGCCAGCAAGGTGCAACGAGGCTGCAAAGTTACTATATCCACGCGAATTATGGAAGGCTGCTCGATGCTGATGATTATTTGCATATTTTAAATTTCGAACTGTGCAAACATCAGACTAATGTCAGGTGTATACTATAAGTAGTCACAATCCAATCCCTTCGAGGAGTCAACCATGATCAAGAAAAATTATAAGTGGACGGCAATATTCATCATTTCAACAGCCATATTGGCATTACCGCTGATTGCCGACGCAGCCCGCGGTGGACGTGCTGGTGGCCGAGCCATGGATCGTGGTGGATTTCAAAACCGTGGTCAACTAGATACCGGAATATCACGCAATAATGTTGTCAATCGTGACAACATCAACAACGCAAGAGTTGGCAACTTCACTCACAACGGACAAAATTACAAGTACTACCACAACGGCCAATACTACAATTATCAAAACAATGGTAATTACTACCGCTATTACAATAATGGCGGCTATTATAATTACATGGCGAATGGTTTGTTTTATCTCTATTTTGTCAACGGCGTGTATTGTAATGTATTGAAGAATGGTGTTTGTGCAAACAGCTAGAAAATTTTTGCATAATGATATGGGCAGACCTGAGACGGCCTGCCCTTTTTTATGATTCTATTTTCCATAAACCCAGGAATGCCTGCCTAGCCAGCAAGCCGTTAGCGCGCACAATGCTATCGCCATAATATAAAATGCCGGTGCCAGCACAGAATGAATATACTGGATGGCAATCGTACAAATCACCGGACTCAAGCCGCCAAAAATTGCGTATGCAAAATTGTAGCTCATGGCAATGCCAGAATAGCGTACCGAAGTTGGGAACAAGCTGCTCAAAATCGAACTGTAAGCACTCGGTATAAATCCAAAGATTACCGAAAACAGCATATAACTCAGCACCACTAGCGCTGTGCTTTGTTGATTAAACAAGAGGAACAATGGATAAGTGAATAACACTAAAAACCCGGAACACGCCATATACACGTTACGGTGACCGTAACGATCTGCTGCAAGCCCCCCAAATATAATCATGATATTCAAGAGCACCGTGCCAATAGTATTCACGCGCATCATTTGCGCGAGATCGTAATTCATATATTGATGTAGATATTGCGGCCAATATAAGTAAAAAAACACGGTTACCGAACCAAGAGAAACCAGCAACAGCCCCTGCAACACTTGTAGAGATGAATGGCGCATCAGTGTGACAACCGGTACAGCCTGAACTTCGGCCTGACGCAAAGCTGAAAACGCTGCGGTTTCGCGTAAATACCGACGCAAATAGATAGCAATGATTCCGAAAAATCCGCCAATGATAAATGGTATGCGCCACGCATACGCCAATATTGCCTCTTGCGAGACGAGCGCCGTCATGACGGTAGTAATGAGAGAACCGAGCAAGAGTCCTAAATTTATCCCGAAGAACAAAATAGCCAAGGCAAGGCCACGGCGCCGCTCAGAAACATGTTCAGACACAAACGTGATTGATGCTGGAATTTCACCGCCTAATGCCAAGCCCTGCATCACACGAAACAGCAATAACAAGATTGGAGCGGCCAAGCCAATTTGCGCCGTAGTCGGCAACATACCAATTGCAAACGAAGGCAGCGCCATGAACATTACCGTCAGCATGAATACAACTTTGCGTCCGTAGCGATCGCCAAAATGCGAGAACACCACCCCGCCCAACGGTCGAATTAAATAACCTACAGAAAATATTGCCAGGGTTTTGAGCGTGGCAATGTATTCCGAACTGGTTGCAAAAAAAACTTTTTCAATAAAAGGCGCGAGAAAAATATAAATGATGAAATCATAAAACTCTAACACGCCGCCTAACGAAGAAAGAAAGAGCACGCGCTTTTGTTGTGGTGTGAATGGTGGCAAGGTTTGTGGGTTGGCTTTCATTGAAAATTTAATCTCTCAAGCAGGTGATTAATGAATGAACGATGTATAAATAATTATCGCGCGAGAATACTATAACCACCCCATCAACACCAGCCTGAAACTATGTCTGTGGACAGTTAAAACCCACAAAGATATCATGCACACAGATAAAATCTGCGCTGACTTATTCCTGCGCAAACTAGCCTTTAAACAATTATAACTAATAAAAATGAGAGTGAGCACATGTTAAACCGCCCTGCCAATAATGAGAAACAAGCCCAGATTCTTGAATGGAAAAACTCTTGCGGCAACATAGATGCCGCCACTGAAAAATCAATCATCGAATTATCAGAGCATAACTTCGCTCGCTTGCAAAAACTCGCCGGAAACCTGCAACGAATCGGCAAGTTCGACAGCCAGACCTTAGGCACCGCATTAGAGCGTGTTTCCAAACGCATTCCGAAAGTCGCTGAATCAAAAAAGTCAAAATCAAAACTCAACGAAGGCAGTGTGCATAAGCTTGATAACTCGACAACTTTTTTCATGAAAAAAGGTGCATCACGCAATATATTTTCCTCTGGTGGACAGAGTACAATTAGCATCGGCTACTCTTCTTCAGAAGCGAAAGAGCCGAGCATGAGCGTCAAGCGCTTATCATTGCCAAACGATGAATACACAGAAACCAAAGAAAGCCTCGCCATTCGCGAAACCAAGAATCACCAACTTCTCGGCCGCCGTGCACAATGGTATACCAATAAGAAAGGTAAAGTTATCGTTGCCGACTGGCAGCACGGCACGGCACTTGACGAATTGTCTGAGGCAATGGAAAAAAATCATGACAGTTTTTCCAAATATTCATTTGCACGCCGTTTTGCATGGCTGACTTACGGCCTCACCGAACTCGATACACTACACCGAAATTTCCGACTACACGGTGATATCAAACCAGGAAATTTCATCCTCGACCTTGATCGTGACAAAATGCAATTAATCGATTTCGGCGCCACACAAAAGGTTAACTCCACCAAGGAATTTGTTAAGTCACCAATGTTTCTTGATATGAATGAAGGTGACCCGAAGAAATTATCTAGCGATATGTTTAGTATGGGCTATATCCTCTGCTGTTTATTCCCTGAGTTACTGGATATCGGCATGAAGCTGGAACAGAGGGTTATAGTTGAAAATGGCGCGCTGAGGGTGGCGACCGTGGCAATTCCACCGTACATGACTCGAAAAATCAAAACCGATCATTTAACACCGGCAGAGAATGCAGTATACGCACTTTTCGATGCCATGATGGAAGCAAGCGCAGAAGACCGTTGCACCAGCGAGCAAGCTTTACAATTCTGCACAGAAATAGCTGCCCGTTTACAAAATGGCAACACACTCTCCGCAGCGGAACTACAAAATATCTTGGGCACGACCATCAACCGCAACACCTACTCAGTAGAAGATGCGTTACGCGACTCCGTACGCCCGGCAAAATTTGGTGCGATTGCAGAAGTTCGCGCTCTTAAAAAAGCGCCTGTTGTCGAAGTGGCAAAACCCGTTACCACTGAGCCTCAAGCCAAGAAAGTCGTCAGCGAACAGAAAACCTCTGTACCTGTGATGTTTGCACCACCGCCAGCGAAGCGAGATAGTGAGCTAAGCGGTAGCAGCAGCAAAGAACAACAGCGGAAGCCAACCGGCTGCACCTTAATGTAAGCAGCAAAAATGACGTAACGCGTAGGTTGGGTTAGCGCGCTTTGTGCGCGTAACCCAACAACCGTCTTTTGTTAGGCGCAGCCGGGGAATTACTCATCGGTCATGTGGTCCACATTACCGCTGAAGACTCCCCACGCTGCCAAAGCATGTCCCCTCTCCCGCCCCCAAAACTTTATATGTAGAGCTGGTAGCTGCAGGAGAGGGAAAGGGTGAGGGAAAACCAATGACTTCTCAACTTCCTTTCACCCTCACCCCGGTCCCTCTCCCGCAACCATTTCTGAAATCTTGTCAGCTGCAATGGGCGGGAGAGGGAGCCTGCTAATCAGCCTCAGATAAACATCAATATCGAGCAAAGTAATTTTCGTGTTGCTCTTACTTCCGCAGAAAATACGAAGAGAAAGTCCCCTCTCCCGCCCACAAAACTTTATATGTAGAGCTGGTAGCTGCAGGAGAGGGAAAGGGTGAGGGAAAA
>CAZWPD010000016.1:0-6067 GCA_964636145.1 uncultured Coxiellaceae bacterium | reverse complement strand
TGTTGCTCTTACTTCCGCAGAAAATACGAAGAGAAAGTCCCCTCTCCCGCCCACAGAAATTTATACAAATTCGGTGCTGATTGCGGGAGAGGGACCGAGGCAAGGGTAAAAAAATTTAACTTATTTTATTTAGTAGGTATCATGCGAATTCGATTTTCAGCTTTTTCATTCAACTCTGGATGCAACAGCAACGCTTGCACCACATCAAAAGCAGCCTGATAAGCTCCCGGGCTTTTGGTTTCATTCGGGCCGCCAATATTGAGATCATAGATATTATTTTCTTTGATCCATTTTACAACTTCATCCAGCGAAGTTTGTTTCGACAAATCCAGAACGAAGCATGGCTTATGATGTTTCGCGGCCATTTCCGCTGTATACGAAGTTCCGCCGCAATATTCTGACACCTGCTGCATAATCACCAAGGTGCCATCGCCGTCTTTTGCATTTTGCTCGGTTCTGGCGCAGTAAATCTCTTCATTATCCGCACCAATCAAGCGTGGAAATTCCGCGTCAGTCATTTCGACCAGCATGGCATCATATTTAGTTGGTATAGGCGTGCGTGCCAGACGATTTTTCGGAATCCAACCGCAGACTTTCTGACCTAATGATAAAGCACCGTCTAATGCACCACGATCTACACCAGTCTGCGCTCCAGATCTAATGCGTATGGCTGCTTCAGTTTGTTCGCGGCTGGGAAATAATTTATGTTGCATGAGTGGCGACCTCGTTAAGGAAAAATGAGAAGGATGTATCCGGGAACAGATCAACTACGAACCCCGGACGCTAAAAGCGCGTCCGGGCTACATCACTAACTGGAGCTGGAACTTGAAAATCCACTGTCAGTTGTTGCGCTGTCATCATCAGCAACTGCTTTCTTGCTGGATGGCGGCGCATCTTCCTTTTTGGTTTCAGCACTGGAAGTAAACCCGTTGCTGCTAGCAGGTGCCGCTGATGATGGCGGTGCATCATTGCTTGGCGGCGCACTGGCGGCAGAACTTGTGAAACCGCTAGCCGGTGCTTCGTTACTCACGCTGGAAGTTGTGGTGGATGGGGGCGCAGCATTGCTAGCTGAACTGGAGTAACCGCTGGCAGGAGCAGACGAACTCGAATAGCCACTGCTTGGAGCAGACGAACTGGAATAGCCACTATTCACTGGCGCTGGCTGCTGGTGTCTTTCATGACGGCTTGGTGAACTACTGTAATAGCCGCCGTTATTATTAGACTGCGAGCTGCTGTAGCCACTGTTTACATTACTGCGATACGATGACTGGTAAGACGTTTGTGAGCCACCAGAACTGTAATAGCCATCATCTTCTACACAGCCAGTAACAGCAACAACGCTGACAATCATCATTAAGGATTTAATTAATTTCATCACTCATTCTCATTATTAAAATGGTTTAGTGGCAATATTCTTCATCGACATTAATTCGGTAAGAACCTGGGCCGCCAAATACCGTCACGAGTGCGCGTGGGCACACGACTCTCTGATCGAAGGTGACGCGGTAAGGATCTTGCAAGATAAGAGTCGTATTAAACGCACCGTTATTATTGCGAATATGATCAGGCTGCGAGTTTGGATTCAACATATCGTTAATTGGACTATTCGGAACAATTGCGTAAATCACATTATTCGTAGCATTGACGACGGTGATATCAGTCGCAGGAAAGCGTGGCGCCTTGCCGCCCGACACGGAAACCAATGGATGCTGGGTACTGAAATAACCGTCTTCAGAACCGGCGATGGCTGCGGTAGCAGCTGAGAGTAAACCTGTAGCGAGCAATACTAATGCTATTTTTTTCATAGAGATACCTTAATATTTTAATTATTCAACCACTTGTGTGCGCAAGTCCCACAAACCCGGCTCATGCCGGAGACGGCTGCAATTATACTCACAAAAGCCTCTCAGGCAACGATACACGCCCATAGCCGGGCTTTTGTTCTGGGGATAGGAAAAGACATGCCCCGGCCAGTGAAGGCCTAAACGAATGACCAAGTGAGGCGCATTATTGCACAACTTGAGCAATAATCATACTCATCATTGCGAGCTCTGCGCCCTTTGCGGGGCATGGCAATCTAGTCAATGTTGCAACTTGAGTGCAACCCATGGACTGGATTGCTTCCTCGCAATGACGAGCAAAACGTAGGATGGAACTAGAGGATTTTAACCTTGGTCGCAAACTCGCCTTTCTCGCCAGTCTGCAATTCGTAGCTGATACGCTGCCCTACCTGCAATTCTTTATAACCAGCAATTTCTACTTCGGAGAAATGCACAAAGACTTCAGTGTCACTATCATCCGGAGTGATAAAGCCATAACCTTTAATTTTATTGAAGCGTTTAACCGTGCCTGTTTGCATCGCGCGTCTCTTATAATGTGTATTTATCAACCAAAACTTCAGGGCGTAGCTTAACAGCTTGGGCTAGCCGGTCAAGCCTGACAGCAACCCGCGTTTGCTCGTTACATACCGCCGCAATTACAGTAAAATGACGGCCATCATCGATAGCACATATATATTGTGGAGCGAATAAATGGAAGTCTTGAAAAAAGGATGGCGGCAATTCCTGCACTGGTCGCATCAGGCGGCGGATGAAAAGCAGCTGGATGCCTTAATGGATCTGGTGTTAACGCCCGAAGAAAAAAATGACATAGCAACGCGCTGCCTGATTATCAAAGAACTACTGGCACAAGAAACCAGTCAACGCGATATCGCCAAAAATCTCAATGTCAGCATTGCCAAAATCACTCGTGGTTCCAATGAATTGAAGCGCACCAAATCTTCCATCATTCAATACATTAAAACCAAAGTACTCACTTAGCCGGCAAGGCCCGCTTGACAGGCCAGCATGTACTCATGTAGCATTACACGCTCACATCCATTCAACATCTTGCAAACAGGTATGCAGCTATGAGTGCTGGCACCACAAGCAACAAAAAAATATTTGGCGGCACCATGCTGGTCACCGGCTGCTGCATTGGCGCCGGCATGATAGGCTTGCCCATTTTGAGCGCCTTAACCGGTTTCATGCCATCAGTTGTCGCCATGCTCTTCTGTTACATCTTCACCACCATCTCAGGCCTGTTACTCGTTGAAGCCACACTATGGTTTGATGGCCGAGTCAACCTCCCATCGATTGTCGAATTTGCACTGGGCAAAGCCGGGAAAATCGCCACTATCACTTTATTCGCGTTTCTATTCTATTGTTTGTTTGTTGCCTACCTGGATGCCGGCGGCAACTTATTTACAGAAATGCTGAGTTATGTGTTGAGAATGCCGGTGAGTCACAACATCGGCGTGATCACCTGCATGCTTTACGTCGCACTCATTGCCTACACTGGCGCCAAAGCCACCGATAGCTGTAATCGCATCATGCTCGTCGGCATGATTGCCTCATACTTCATTCTCGTGGCCGTCGGCCTGCCACATGTTCAGCAAGAAAACCTCGGCTTCACCAACTGGTCGGCCGTGTTCGGCGTTGTGCCAATTTTACTATTATGTTTTGGCTACCAAAATCTGGTGCCAACACTGGTGTATTATTTGCAAAAAGATGTGAAAGCCATCCGCATTGCTATCATCATTGGCAACTTCATTCCCTTCATTGTTTACTTCCTCTGGAATTATATTATTTTAGGAATGCTGCCACTCAATCACGCCAGCACAGGCAATGACGCTGAAATGGTTGCAGGCTTATTATCCAGAGCCGCCACTCCATCGGTGTCTGTCATATTCTTTATCAAATCATTTTCACTGTTCGCACTGCTGACATCATTCCTGCCAAGTGCGGTCAGCTTTGTGGATTTCTTAAAAGATGGTTTGGGCAAATTTCTGCATCAAAAGGTCAGCAATGACTTGCCGATATTTTTTCTGGTCTTTCTACCACCGACTATCTGCGCCCTGATTTATCCCTCGATCTTTTTACGTGCTTTAAGTTTCGCTGGCGGTTTTATCGATGTATTGTTATTTGGTATTTTACCGGCGCTAGTAGTATTGATAGGTCGCAGACTCAGAACAATAAATACTGCCTACCAAGTGCTGGGTGGCGTACTCACCCCGGTTATAGTTCTCATCACTTGTGTTATTCTGCTATATCTCAAAGTCAGCAGCTAGTCAGCCAAAAGGAATGAGAAATGAAACACAAAAAGGATCCAGCGATCAAAACGCCGCTATGGAAATGGCTGGTATTTATTTTGGTAGCACTCGGCATGCCGCTGTTATACACGTATATCAGTGACGCGCAGATTGAGCAGGTAGAAGTTGAAACCGGGAATGCAACGCCTGCAACAAGTGAATGATAAATATAATAAGACGAACCAACAATGACAAAGAATAAATTCAGTGTCTACGCTGAAAAATGCCCATCACGCAATGTATTGGAAGGCATTAGTGATAAATGGTCTATATTGATACTCAGCATCTTAACTGCCAACGTCTATCGATTCGGCGAGTTGAAAAGAGAAATCGGCGGCATCTCGCCAAAAATGCTAGCACAAACATTACAGAAATTAGAAAAATATGGCTTTATCGCACGCACACCATTCGAGGTCTTGCCGTTAAAAGTTGAATACGCACTCACACCACTGGGCAAAGAATTGAGTTTGATACTTCACTCTCTGACGACCTGGACTGAAAATAACATGCACCAGATCGCATCCGCAGAGAGCAACTATCTCAAATCAAGCTAACATTATTTTTTTACTGCAGATGAAGCCCACTTCTCAAAATCTCCATTGATAAAATCCTGCCGTGCCGGCGTTTGATTTTCGATGAAGATAGTATCTTTAACAGCGACGAATTCATGTGGCACATTCCGTGGAAATATCATCACTTGCCCAGGTGTCATCACATATTTAACTCCCTGCGAGTAAACCTCCATTTCACCTTGCTCTAAACGCGTCACCTGCTCTTGCATATGAAAGTGAACAGGCAATTTTGTGCCTGCTTTAAGATCCCAGCGAATCATGACACTCTCCGCACCCATAATGAAACGGCGACCAATATTCTTGGTAATTTGTTCTACTGGCAGACGATCGAAATTGTAAAACGATGCTTGAGATTTATAATGATCACTCACCGCAGGAATAATTCCACGACCTGGAGCTGGAACCCCCTCTGCATTCACACAACTGGCAAATAGCGCAAGCACACACGTAGAGAAGATCCGAATTTGATAATTAGTAGAGAGATATTTAATCGCCATTTTTCAGCTCTTTTGGTTATTAATCGAATGGCGATTCTAGTTAGTGGTAACAGCACTTACAATTAGTTACCAATTGGTAACTATGCTTAATACGGCCTGATGATAACCTTGGTGCCGACATCAGCAAAATCATAACGCATCCACTCCGCATCGCTCACCTGCATGCGTACACAACCATGACTATAATTCCCCTCGCCGACTTCATGCGGAGGCACGCCGTGCAAGGCCTGACCATCATGAAAGAACATGCAATACGGCATTGGCGCACCACCTATACCGACCGGAAAAATATGTGAGACGCAGTCTGGTCCACCAAGACTTTGGATACGGAAAGAACCTGTATGAGTGTGGCAAGACCTCCCTATGTCGTGACAAAAATCGGAACCAGCAGAAGCAATACCCGCTCTCACCAAATCGCCATTATCGTTATACGCACCCCACACATGAAGTCTTGGGTCAACGATAACCGTCTTTTCATTCGTCTCTATATGCTGAGGTAGACGAGATGCATAATCTGAGGATCCACTGCCACCTCGACCAGTGGCGCACGATGATAAAATTGCCGCGAGAGAAACAAGAAACAGAGCTCTACTGAGCATGATTATTTGCTTCATTGCGCCCACTCCATTTTTTTATTCTTGTATAAATATTTTAACTTAAAATGGTGAGGGAAATATTAGGATGTATAAACATGTAGTTGCTTGTCATTGCCAGCGCTGATGAGCAAGTGGTCGTTGCGAGCCCTGTGTTGTTTGCTATAACGGCGCAAATCCAGCCACCAACTGAAATTAAACCTTTTTTACCATTAGATAAGTCTTGTCGCCAGTAAAATCCCAATATTTTTTCTCGGCCGTGAACTCGCCCACATC
>CAZWPD010000015.1:15603-42002 GCA_964636145.1 uncultured Coxiellaceae bacterium | reverse complement strand
GAAGGAATTTTCGTCAATTTATGAGATAGATAAATATCTTCAAGCGTAGTAATTGCAGCTGCCAACTCCAAGCGATGGCGTTTTTCTTTTCTCGTCATATCGAGTAAAAGTCTAGTTAAATCTTGTTTAACTTTATCTGATAAACCCTTAATCCCAGCACCGATATTAAATTCGATAACCCAGTTTTTGAGCGCACGCTCATAAATTGGCATAATTGAATTGGCGGAATCACATATCTCCCGCTGGACTGAATCGCGCCAAATCATTGCGAGCACTAAAGCCATAGAGAACACATCTGATTTCTCATCAAGCTCAGCAACGCCATTGATATCATAGTCTGGAGCCACAAAAGTCGGCGTACCGCAAGCCTTGCCATCAGGCTTTGAAGACAAGCGCGATAAGTTTAGATCAAAAATGTTGACATTGAATCCGTTTGCGTCTTTATCAACTTTAATGTTTTGTGGCTTGATGTCACGGTGCACCAAACCGCGCGCATGGATTTGGGTCAGCAAGGCTCGCAGTAACCCTAATGACAACTCAAATCTGTCGTCCAAGCCCCAGGCTGGTAGTTTGGTTTTTGAATTCGCCAGAGCATAAGATCTTTTCTCCTCATCAGTATGCAGAGGATCTGCCAGATACTCCTCAACCATATCCTCTTTCAACCATTTAATTAAATCATGACCTTTAAACTTGCGCATGGAAATAACAGACACATACTCACCACGACGTACCTGATCCAGCCATAAATCTCTTACTGCCATATGCGGACAAATAGACATTACCCCGATTTCAAAATCTAACTCTTTGCGTTTTTCACTTAATTCATACTGGTTAACTGTGCCAATGTTTACAACTCGCTGTTCATGATCGGGTTCAAATTTGAGTTGTTGATTTGGCTCATAACGATATTTCAAACTACCTGACACACAACTAACCTCGCGAAACCCACCCTTGCCAAAGACATCATTTTTGATGACATCAGCGACAATTTGTCCATAGGCATTTTTGCGAACCGCCAGTCGATGCTTAAGCTCAAACACTATAGGAGTTTTTACGCCAGTATTCGGATTAATTTTTCGAATGCAGTGGTACCCAATGTCGTAAACCCTCCCTACACAATTATTCTGCAAAAAAAGCTCCAGCACTTCTACACTATGATCATCAACAACCTCAGGATTAATCATGCCAGCACAAATGACATCGCTCTCTAGTGAAATGTTAAAAAGAGGTATAGAACTATCCTTCTTGTGAAAAAGATATTGCCCCCGCTGCAGTAAAGCACCGGGATTTAATTTCAACTCAGTAAAAGCAAGATCCTGCACGAGTGACATATGAGAGGTAACATCATCACGCTTGGGATCTTCAAGATTAATTACTATTGTTTCAAAACGCGCGCCGCTCATTACAGCTTCTCTCTTATTATTGTTATGAATTGAGACAGATTTTATATGTTTATTATTAAGACGATATTAACAAAAAATATTACGGTGAATTTGACATAAAAAAACCCGTAAGCCATGACAGCTTACGGGTTTAATTTGTTTACTACAGTTTTAGAACTTACTTGGACCCTGTTTCTTTATCGTCACCGGAGCCGATATTAAATAAATCGCCCAGTGTGGTCTTCAGTGAGTCAGCAGCAGATTTCTTCTTCTTGCTGCCAGCCGCAACAGTGGTCGCAGCCGCTGCCTTGGTGGTCTTCGCTGTGGTTTTCTTGGCTGCTGGTGCTTTTGCGTCTTTAGCCTTCATAGACAGAGAAATCGCGTATGTTTTGCGATCTGTGCCCATGATTCTGGCTTCAACGGTATCACCAACTGTCAGCTTGGTACGGGCATCTTCCACTTTCTCAGCGGAGATTTCTGAAGCGCGTAACACGCCACGCACGCCATCACTTAATTCGATGGTTGCATGCTTTTGTTCGACTTCAACTACCTTACCAGTTACGACGGTGCCTTTTTCATTGTCATTGAGGAAGCTGGCTAATGGATCTTCTGCCAACTGCTTCAAGCCGAGAGCAATACGTTCGCGCTCAACATCGATCGCGAGAATAACCGCTTCGAGATCATCACCTTTCTGGTATTTACGCAAGGTTTCTTGCGCATCTGTTTCGCTCCAGGCGATGTCTGACAGATAAATCAAACCGTCAATGCCACCATCGAGCTCAAGGAAGATACCAAAATCAGTAATGGACTTAATCTTACCCTTCACGTGTTCATTCTTTTCGTGGTTTTCGGCAAATGCTGCCCATGGATTGGATGTGCATTGCTTGATACCAAGTGAAATACGACGACGATCTGCATCAACGTCTAACACCATCACTTCAACTTCTTGACCGAGATGAATCACTTTATTTGGATTAACGTTTTTGTTGGTCCAATCCATTTCTGAAACGTGAACCAAGCCTTCGATGCCTTCTTCGATTTCAACAAAGCAGCCGTAGTCAGTGATGTTGGTAACGCGACCGCTAATGCGTGCGCTCACTGGGTAACGTGCGCTAATGTCTAACCATGGATCGCCACCGAGCTGTTTCAAGCCTAAAGATACACGAACGTTTTCACGATCAATCTTCAGTACTTTGACTTTGATTTCATCGCCAATCGCCAAGATTTCGCTTGGGTGCTTGATGCGCTTCCAGGACATATCAGTGATATGCAACAAGCCATCTACGCCGCCGAGATCAATAAACGCGCCGTAGTCGGTAAGGTTCTTGACGATACCCTTAACTTCGTTGCCTTCATTGATATTTTCAAGCACAGCAGCACGCTCAACATTGCTTGAAGCTTCCAACACCGCGCGGCGGGAAACAACAATGTTATTACGCTTAGGATCAACCTTGATGACCTTGAATTCGAATTCTTTGCCTTCGAATGCTTCTGGATCGCGGATTGGTTTAACGTCAACCAATGAGCCTGGCAAGAACGCACGGACTTTATTGATTTCAACGGTAAAGCCGCCTTTAACTCTGCCAACGATAACACCGCGAATGGTTTCTTTCGCTTCGTAAGCTTGTTCCAGATGAATCCATGATTCAAGACGCTTGGCGCGTTCGCGTGAGAGACGCGTGCTACCGAAACCATCTTCAAGGACTTCAAGTGCAACTTTAACTACGTCGCCAACTTTGGCTTCGAGTTTGCCACCTTCATCATAGAATTGTTCAACTGGAATGTACGATTCTGATTTTAATCCCGCATCAACGACAACATGTTTGCCTTCAATACGTTCAACGGTTGCGTCAATAACTGCGCCCGGCAACATCGGACTTTGATTTAGACTCTGTTCGAACAGTTGTTCAAACGTCTCTCCCATATTTTGTTTCACTAAAAACCTCAACACTGTAACGGTTAATTATTTTAAAAATCTTTACTCTGCCACCGCGGCATTAAATATTTCCATCGTCAGGAATGCGGGGGCAGGAAAGGCCTTTTTTCTGCTGATCTCCTCGAGAATTGCCTCTACCACTTGATGAACCGATAAGTGGTCGGTATTGATGATAATTGCGTCTTCGGCGGGCTTTAATGGAGCAATGGCCCGTTCGCTGTCGCGCTTATCTCGCTGCCTGAGCTCCTCGAGAAGGCCGCCTAGATTAACATCAAGCCCCTGTTCCTTCAACTGTTTATAGCGCCGTTGGGCCCGAATTTCGGGGCTCGCGGTCAGGAAGAACTTATGCTCGGCATCAGGAAAAACCACGGTTCCCATGTCGCGACCATCAGTTACCAGACCTGGAGATTCACGAAAAACACGCTGGCGACTTAATAAAGAGGCACGTACAGCCGGTAAAGCAGCCACAATAGAGGCCATATTACCTACGGTTTCAGTACGTATAGTGCTCGTAATATCTTCACTTTCAAGGATAATTTGTGGGGACTTGTCGGGATTTGCAACGAATTGCACATCCAGATATTCGCCCAACACCTCAAGGGCCTTTTCATTATCCAGAGCAACACTATGTTTCAAAGCAGCCAGAGCGAGCACTCGATATAGTGCCCCGCTATCCAGAAAGTTCCAGCCAAGGCGCGCAGCTAGCAATTGGCTAACCGTGCCCTTGCCGGTGCCGCTGGCACCATCTATGGTGATGACAGGGTATTTATGCTCAATCATTCCTTTGACTCCCCTTCTTCTTTGGTAGCAGCATCAACCTCAACTTTGACACCAGCATCTTCTTTTATGCTCGCGATGCGCTCAAGGCTAACGAGGACCTCTCCATCACCCAACTGGATGAGTCTGACGCCCTGAGTATTGCGTCCAATCACTGATATTTCGGCAACAGGCACGCGCACCAGCGTACCCTTGTCGCTAATCAGCATGACTTCATCATCCTGCTTAACCTGAATTGCCGATACAACCTTACCGTTGCGCTCATTAACGTGTATGGAAATCACACCCTGACCACCGCGACCACTCAAGCGGTATTCATCCATCTCGGTACGCTTACCGAAACCATTTTCAGTGGCTGTCAAAATATCACCGCCCTGCTGGCATACAACCAGCGATACCACGCGCTGACCATCTTGCAACTTCACGCCGCGCACACCAGCTGCCTGTCGACCCATGCAGCGAACCTTGCTTTCAGGGAAGCGCACAACCTTACCGGCATTAGTGAATAACATCACATCATGCTCACCATCGGTAATATCTGCTTCCACCAGGTTATCGCCTTCATTGAGAGCAATGGCGATAATGCCAGATGAACGTGGCCGCGAGAAATCAACCAGAGAAACCTTCTTGATCAAGCCAAGAGAGGTTGCCATGACAACGTATTTATCCTGATGATACTCACGCACTGGTAAGAAAGCGTTGACACGTTCACCTTCAGCAAGTGGGAGCAGATTGATGATCGGTCGACCGCGGGATGTACGAGTTGCTTGCGGAATTTGATAGACCTTCAACCAATAAACTTTACCCGCATTGGTGAAGCACAACACGGTGTCATGCGAGCGCGCTGCAATCAGATATTCAACAAAATCTTCTTCTTTCATGGTTGTTGCGGACTTGCCGCGACCACCACGATGCTGAGCTTGATAAACACCAACCGGTTGAGTTTTTACGTAACCTTCATGTGACAATGTCACAACGACTTCTTCATCGGGAATTAAATCTTCCATGAAGACTTCGCCTTCATCGGTATCAGTGATTTGCGTACGACGTTCATCACCGAAATCTTTCTGAATGACTGTCAACTCATCACGAATAACTTGCATTAATTTTGCTGGATTTTGCAGAATTTCCACCATCGCGGCAATAAAGATTTGTAGTTCTTTATGTTCGCTAATAATTTTATCTTGCTCAAGACCCGTCAGCCTATGCAAACGCATATCGAGGATGGCTTGCGCCTGCTCGGGCGATAAACGATAACCTTCATCTGTCATACCATATTGTTCAACGGTATGGGTAATATCGTCATGCACACCAGCACGAGTTAATATGTCAATTGATGAAGCCGCCTGCCAAAGACGAGCCATTAACTCGACTTTTGCTTCAGCAGAATCTTTCGCTTTTTTGATCAGCGCAATCATTGGGTCAATATTTGAAAGCGCGACAGCAAGGCCTTCTAAGATATGGCCGCGTTCACGGGCTTTTTTCAGATCATAAACCGTGCGACGCGTGACCACTTCGCGACGATGTCGAATAAATGCAACGATCAAATCTTTCAGATTTAAAATCTTGGGCTGGCCGTCAGCCAATGCAACCATGTTAATGCCAAACACGCTTTGCAGTTGCGTATGGACAAACAGATTATTCAAGATAATGTCGGTATTTTCGCCGCGACGCACTTCAATCATGACACGCATACCCTGCTTGTCAGACTCATCACGCAGCGCACTAATACCTTCCAGTTTCTTTTCCTTTACCAGCTCAGCAATACGCTCAACCAGACGCGCCTTATTCACCTGATAAGGAAGTTCGGAGATAATGATTTTGTCTTTGCCACTCTTCTCATCAGTTTCTATATGAGTTTTCGCACGCACAACCACTCGGCCACGGCCGGTATGATAGGCTTCACGAATCCCGTTTCGACCCTGAATAATACCGGCAGTTGGAAAATCCGGACCAGGAACAAATTGCATCAACTCATCGATCGTTAATTCAGGATTATCGATGATTGCTACGCATGCATTGATGACTTCTGTCAGATTATGTGGCGGGATATTGGTCGCCATACCAACTGCAATACCTGATGAACCATTGATTAACAAGTTCGGCACACGAGTTGGCATCACGACTGGAGCAAATTCTGTTTCATCGTAATTGGGAACAAAGTCTACGGTTTCTTTCTCGAGATCCGCTAGTAATGCGTGAGCAAATTTGGACATGCGGATTTCTGTATAACGCATGGCAGCTGCAGCATCACCATCGATAGAACCGAAGTTACCCTGGCCGTCTACCAGCATATAACGCATCGAAAATGGCTGAGCCATACGCACAATTGTGTCGTAAACAGCGGTATCACCATGAGGGTGGTATTTACCGATGACATCACCAACGATACGAGCGGACTTTTTATAAGGCTTGTTCCAGTCATTACCTAGTTCATGCATGGCGAACAGTGAGCGTCTATGAACCGGCTTCAGTCCATCGCGGACATCCGGCAAAGCGCGGCCAACAATGACACTCATCGCATAATCGAGATAAGATTTTTTTAGTTCACTTTCTACACTGACTTTCTGAACTTCTTTAGCGATTGTATTATCCATGAGGGCGTTATCGACTTATCAATTTAAACGGCAAAATTGTAACATAAATATCAAATTTTCCACAGCATTATATCCCCCTCAACTCACCAGGCCAAGCCCCGGAATAGGTCTTACAGCGTGAGTGAAAAGAATTAGAACGGCAGACCAGATCACCCGCATTCGCGGGTGATCGACAATGTTTATCGAGATTTATGAAAAAATATAAAATATCGGGGGAAAACAAAACATTTCAGCTAATCGCGCAACGCTCTTCTCAAGATTTTTCCAACATTTGTTTTAGGTAACTCATCGCGGAATTCTACCTGCTTGGGCACCTTGTACGGCGTTAAATATTGACGACAAAACTTGACCACATCTTGGGCGGTCATATTCGGATCATCAGACACAACAAACGCCTTCACAGCCTCACCTGAGTTTTCATCGGGCACACCAACAACGGCACACTCACGCACGCCCTGCAATCTTGCCAGAACGCCTTCCACCTCGTTCGGATAGACATTAAAACCCGAGACCAGAACCATGTCTTTTTTGCGCTCCAGAATTCGCACAAAACCGCGCTCATCCATTGATCCAATATCGCCAGTCAGCAGCCAGCCATCTTTGGTGAAAACCTTTGCTGTTTCTGTCGTATTACGCCAATAGCCCTGCATCACTTGCGGCCCCTTAACAGCTAATTCGCCCGGCTGCCCCAACGGCAGCATATTGGCATCATCGTCAAGTATCGCGACCTCTGTTGATGACACAGGCAGACCTATTGTGCCGTTATACGACTTGAGATTGTCAGGATTAATAGTCACACATGGCGATGTCTCGGTTAACCCATAAGCTTCAAGCAGAGGCTTTCCGGTGACCTCCTGCCATTTTTCCGCCACCACTTGCTGTACCGCCATACCGCCGCCGAGCGTGAGCTTCAAAGCACTGAAATCTAAGGAAGCGAAATCAGGATTTTTCAGCAATCCATTGAATAAGGTATTTACGCCTGTGATTGCAGTAAATTTAAATTTACGCAATTCTTTGATCATGGCAGGAATATCGCGAGGATTAGTTATCAGAACATTCAGACCACCAAGCCTGGTAAACATCATGCAATTCGCTGTCAATGAAAAAATATGGTAGAGCGGAAGCGGCGTAATAATGATTTCTTTGCCCGGCACCAACAAATCCCTAAACCATGCATCAGCTTGCTGCAAATTAGCGATAAGGTTTCTGTGTGTGAGGACAGCGCCTTTCGAGACACCAGTAGTACCACCAGTGTACTGCAAGAAAGCAATATCATTATTTTGAATTTTGACAGGCCTGAAAGTGCTCGCACGCCCCTTGCGCAAAGCATCTTTAAGCATGATCGCATTCGGCAAATTCCAGTCAGGAATTTTTTTTAAGTAATATTTCAAAACCAGATGCATGATCCATGCGCGCGGGGTTGAAAGAAAATCACCGATGTAAGTAACAATGATATTTTTAAGTGTCTTTACTTGTTGCGCAGCTTTTTCAGCAGTCAAGGCAAAGTTAGCCAGTACAACTAACGTTTCGCTACCGGAATCTTTCATCTGATGAGCCAGTTCTTCAACGGTATAAAGCGGGTTCACATTGACAACAGTAAGACCTGCCTTTAATGCCCCGAACATAACAATGGGATACTGCAAGACATTTGGAAGCATGATGGCGAACCTGTCACCACTTTTAAGCTTCAAATCATTTTGCAAATATGCCGCAAAAGCTGAGCTATGCGCATCAATCTCTGCATATGTAAGCGTGGAACCCATATTGTAAAACGCAGGAGCATCCTGGTAGCGATTGCACGCCTCTATAAAGACTTCAGCTAACGATTGATAGGCATCAGGGTTTATTTCAGCAGGCACCCCGGGAGCGTAACTCTTAAGCCAGACTTTATCCATGATTGGAGCTCCTTAAAAATCGGTCAGATGAATTGATATATTTCATTGCGCTAAAAATATGAGAGGACGATGCTACTCGGGACGGCGGGATTTGAACCCGCGACCACTTGCCCCCCAGACAAGTGCGCTACCAGGCTGCGCCACGCCCCGAAATATTGCAGGGCAGAAGATAATATATTTATGCAGCATAATGCAACAAGAATAGAGGTGTAACACCAAGCATAGCAACGAACACAGCTCAACTCGCACAAGGCGCGATTAATGATTCGTTGTTAGCTCAGCCTGTAAGTTCTGCAATACACTTTCCAAATCAGCGATAACTTTTTTCACCATCGCATCAACCTTAACAGACTGGCTGCTATTTTCCGGTGCGACAGATAATTGTGTGCGTGCACCTTCGATTGTGAATCCGTCATCATAAAGCAGTTTGCGAATCTGGCGCACCAGCAGAACATCTTGCTGCTGATAATAACGACGATTGCCGCGTCGCTTGACCGGCTTCAACTGCGGAAACTCTTGCTCCCAATAGCGGAGCACATAGGCCTTCACTGCGCAGAGAAAACTGACTTCGCTAATCGTGAAATAGCGCTTGTCAGGAATAACCGGTAACTGCTTATCGGATTTTGATTTTCGCTTGCTTACTTTAGTCACTGCTTGCTTCCTGTTCTACCTTGCCAGTGAATTTTTCAACGCGCGCTTTGAGCTTTTGACCGCAGTGGAATGTGACAACACGACGTGCTGACACTGGAACTTCTTCGCCCGTACGTGGATTGCGACCTGGTCTTTCGCGCTTGTCGTGCAGCGTGAAATTACCAAAGCCAGAGATTTTAACTTGCTGACCCTTGGTTAGTGCGTCACCAATATATTGGAAAAATAATTCCACAATTTCCTTGGCTTCGCGATTAGTTAATCCAATCTGTTCATCCAACTGTTTTGCAAGATCCGCCTTTGTTAACGTCATATCAGCTCCTTAGTTCTGCCCCTAGTTGTCCCTTCAACTCCTGCACAACACGATCCGTTAACGCAACAACCTCTTCATCCACCAAAGTACGCGCGGGATGTTGCAGAATCAAAGCCAGCGCGACACTCTTAAACCCAGGCTCAACACCTTTACCCTGGTAGACATCGAAGATAAAACACTCTTTTAACCAACCACCTGCAACAACCTTTATTGTATCCTGAATCACCTGCGCGGGTATAGTCTGATCAACTAAAATCGCCAAATCTCGTCTTATTTCAGGGAAACGAGAAATATCGCTATGCGCGCCAATAACAGGTTTAGGCAGGGCCAAAAGATCAATTTCGAAGAGAAAAACCCGCTCTTTTATATCTAAAAATTGCATCAAAGATGGATGTAAAGCGCCGATAATGCCAATTTTTTTACCTTCAAGACAGATGGCCGCAGTCTGCCCAGGGTGCAACGCGGCATGGGAGTCAGGTTGGTATGTTAATGTGAGCTTAGGGTAAACCCCTATCAGCATATTATCGATAGCGCCTTTCAAATCATAGAAATCTACTGCGCGATCCGGAACGCCCCATTGATCAGGAAACGCAGGGCCCGAGATCAACCCACCCAAATGATTCGCTTGATAAATGCCACCACCATCCGGAAAGAAACAGGCACCGATTTCATAGATCTTCACGCGACTCTGCTGGCGATTTTTATTGTAAATTAATGTCTGCAGCAAACCACCCCAAAGCGTGGTTCGCATTACACTCATTTCCGCGGTAATAGGGTTCATTAATTCGCGATAAGGCACTGAAGGATTTAATTGCGCCTGTAATTTTTTGTCGATGAAGCTATAAGAAATAATTTCATGAAACCCTAATGAGGCGAGTGCATGGCGGAATGCACCATATGTATCGCTTTCCTTAACTTCTGTCGAAATACGTAAATCACCCGTCATCGGCTGCATTGGAATTTTATCGTAACCAAACAATCGGGCAATTTCTTCAATGACATCTTCAGGTAATGAGATATCAAAACGCCAGGCTGGCGGCATGACTATCCATTTATCTCCTTCGCGTTTACAAGCAAGACCCAATGCAGTGAGTATGCGTTTTATATCAACGGATGGAACAGAAACACCAAGAAGTTGAGTAATTTTGCCATCAGAAACTCTGATTTCACGCTTTTTAGGCAAAGCCTCGTGAGTGCTAGTCTCGACAATTGGCCCAACCTCGCCACCAGCAATTTCCAGCACCAATGCAGTCGCCCGCTCAATCGCTTGCCGCTGTATCGACGTATCAACACCGCGCTCAAAACGATAAGCTGAATCAGAATTAAGATTATAAAACTGACGCTGACGCGCTACGATTGCAGGGGAAAAATACGCACTTTCCAGGAAAATATCTTGCGTATGTAACGTCACACTCGAATCGACGCCGCCCATCACTCCTGCTATCGCCAAGGGCGCTGCTTTGTCCGCGATCAACAGTGTTTTATCATCCAGTTCTTGCGTAGAACCATCCAACAATGAAATTTTTTCGCCTTTTTTCGAGAGACGAACATCGATGCCTTCATGAATCTTGTTTAAATCAAACGCGTGCATAGGCTGACCAAGCTCGATCATGACGTAATTCGTAATATCAACAATTGGATGTATTGAGCGAATACCGCTGCGACGCAGCCGTTCCTTCATCCATACTGGTGTGACCGCATCCATCTTAATATGTTTAATCACGCGCCCAACGTAATGCGGACATGCAGTTGCATCGGCGACAACCACAGGTAACACATCACGAATTTTTTTCACAGCCTCAATAATTTTGACTGGTGTATTAGCTGCATTTGCAATCGCACCAACCTCGCGCGCTAAACCTCTAACACTCAGACAGTCACCGCGATTTGGAGTAATAGAAACGTCAATTGTGTAATCATCAAGTTGCAAATATTCACGTAAATCTTTGCCGATTGGAGCATCAACTGATAACTCCATGAGACCACTTGCGTCTTCAGACAACCCTAATTCACGCGCTGAACACAGCATTCCTTCCGAGGCAATACCGCGAAGCTTGGCAGGTTTAATCGTCAAATTGTTTGGAAGTTCAGCGCCAATCTGCGCGACAGGAATTTTCATGCCAGCCCTGACATTTTCGGCACCGCATACAATTTTAAGCATATTTGCGCCGCCGGTTGATACATCGCACACATGCAAACGGTCTGCTTCGGGATGTTTTTCCAGACGCACAACTTCGCCTACGACCACATTGGTAAACGGGGGCGCCACAGGCGCTGCTTCTTCAACCTCAAGACCCGCCATTGTCAAAGCGCTGCACAATGCCTGCCTGTCCATATGCGGATTCACCCATTCACGTAACCATGTTTCACTGATTTTCATAGCGGAATTCTTTTTATCAAAATTGTTTTAAGAAACGTAAATCGTTTTCGAAGAAGGAACGTAAATCGGTAATGCCGTATTTCAGCATCGCCAGACGATCAATGCCGGCACCGATGGCAAAGCCACGAAACTCTTCATGATCAATATCTACTGCTTGCAATACATTCGGATGCACCATGCCGCAACCCAAGACTTCCAACCATCCTGTCTGCTTGCAGATACGACAACCTTTGGCCTGACAACTCAAGCAACTCATATCGACTTCCGCAGATGGCTCGGTGAAAGGAAAATACGAGGGTCGCAAACGAATAGAAATTTCTGATTGGAAAAACTCTTCCAGAAATGATTTCAGCAGCCACTTGAGATTAGCAAAAGTGATACCCTCATCAATCACCAGCCACTCCATTTGATGGAACATAGGTGTATGCGTGACATCAAAATCGCGGCGATAAACGCGGCCCAGGGCGGCAACACGAATCGGTGGCTTCAGAGCTTTCATCGCACGAATCTGTACAGGTGACATGTGGGTACGTAATAACATGCCATCCGAAAAATAAAATGTATCTTGCATCGCGCGCGCTGGATGCAGGGGTGGAATATTGAGCGCCTCAAAATTATGGAAATCATCTTCAATTTCAGGGCCTTCCATAAAAAGGAAGCCGAGACGCGTCAAAATGCGACGTAAATCCGCGAATGTCTGGCTAATAGGGTGCTGACTACCCGCTTCCTGCCCCCGCCCCGCCAATGTGATATCAATTTTTTCAGAAATGAGCTGCGATTCAATCTGCGCATGCTTAAAAGCAATGTCGCGCTCTTCGATTAATGACTGTATTGTTTGTTTGACGTCATTAATTCGCTGACCCGCTGCCGGACGCTCTTCTGGCGACAATTGGCCAAGAGTTTTTAAATATTCGGTTAGCAACCCCTTTTTACCTAAATAATGAACACGACAAGCGTCCAGCGACCTGAGATCGGAAGCTTCTCGCACTGCCGCTTCAGCCTGCTGACGTATTTCGTCTAATGACTGCATGGTTTGCCTCAATAGTTGTTTTTATACTATTTATGATTTTGATTATTTTGGCGAAATTATGCTCCGGGAGCAACAAATAATTACTCTCGCCAGCTATCTGCAAGATATTGGCGAGTGCCATTTCTAACCGCAAGAATAAATAAAAAAACCCGAACGTGAAACACGTCCGGGTTTAATGAGATCTACACTTTACTAGAGATCGCCGCTTACACGAGCATTATTCTAGCGCGCCGTTCATGAGCATTGCCTACTTACGTAGAATGATACATGAAGGCACTGAGGTGTAAGTTAGGCAGCAGCTGCTTGCGCCAAACCTGCTCTAGCCTGCTCAACCAATGCAGTAAATGCTGCTTTATCATGAACCGCGATATCAGCAAGTACTTTACGATCGATTTCAATACCAGCTTTCTTCAAGCCGTTCATGAATACGCTGTATGCCATATCATGTGCGCGGGCTGCCGCGTTAACACGAATGATCCACAGGGCACGAAATTCACGTTTTCTGTTGCGACGGTCACGATATGCATATTGCGCTGCTTTAATGACGGCCTGCTTGGCCACACGATAAACGCGGCTGCGCGCACCGTAATAACCTTTAGCTTTAGCAAGAACCTTCTTATGTCTGGCTCGTGCTGTCACACCACGTTTAACTCTTGGCATCTTCTTATCCTCTCAATCTATCTTTTTATATTTGTTCTTTAGGCAAACGGAAGCATCTGAACAATACGACCCAGATCTTCTTCACGAACCTGCAGACCGGCACGCATATGACGCTTACGCTTGGTCGACTTCTTCGTCAAGATATGGTTACGATTTGGACTGCGGCACTTGAAACCACCATTTGCAGTCGCACGAAACCGTTTTGCGGCACCGCGGTTTGATTTTAATTTTGGCATTTATTCCTACTCCACTACAAAAACAGTTATTTCTTCTTCGGCCCTAACACCATCACAATTTGACGGCCTTCAAATTTAGGATGCTGCTCAACAGCGCCTTCCTCACTCAACTCACTAATCATCCGCTGCAGTAGCTGCATCCCTAATTCAGGATGCGACATTTCTCTGCCGCGAAAGCGTATAGTAACCTTTGCCTTATCGCCTTGTTCCAGAAACTTCATAATATTACGCAGCTTAACTTGGTAATCTGCCTCTTCGGTTGCCGGACGCAGCTTGATTTCTTTGATCTGAATCTGCTTTTGTTTCTTTCTGGCAGCGGCCTTTCTCTTACTCACCTGGAATTTGAACTTACCATAATCCATGATGCGACAGACCGGCGGCTTAGCTTCTGGTGACACTTCCACCAGATCCAAACCAGATTCTTCACTCATCTTCAGAGCATCGCGTGTAGGCACAACACCTAGTTGCTCTCCTTCACCACCTATTAACCTGACTTCAGGAACGCGTATTTCATCGTTCACACGAGGTTTCTTTTCTGTGCTAATCCTACATCCTCCTATTTTGTCCGCCCACGACGTTCGATCTCAGTCGACATTAAGTCGAAGAACTGATCAGTCGACATGGACCCTAAATCAGAACCATCTTGAGACCTTACCGAGATGGATCGTGATTCTACCTCACGATCCCCTATGACTAACAGATAGGGTACATGCTCAATCGTGTGCTCGCGAATTTTAAAGCCGATCTTCTCATTTCTCAAGTCCGATTTCACTCTAAGCCCATGTTTTTTCAGTTTTCGGGTTACTTCGAGGGCAAAATCGGCCTGTTTGTCTGTAATATTCATGACTACAGCTTGAACAGGGGCCAGCCAGACCGGCATTTTACCCGCATAATGCTCAAGGAGTATACCCATAAATCGCTCAAGCGACCCTAAAATTGCCCGATGAAGCATTACCGGGGTCTTTTTACTGCCATCTTCGGCTATATAGTAGGCATCTAAACGGGCGGGCTGAGCATAATCCAGCTGCAGAGTTCCACATTGCCACATTCTACCTAGGCAATCTTTGAGATGAAATTCTACCTTGGGGCCGTAAAACGCACCCTCGCCTGGTAATATCTCATACTGTAACCCAACTGTTTTTAGGGCTTCTGCTAACGAATTTTCTGCGCTATCCCATAGTTCATCAGAGCCAATGCGCTTCTCTGGACGAGTTGCCAGCTTCACAACAACGTTATCAAACCCAAAGTCGTGGTAAACATCTAATACTAAACGGATAAATTGCGCCGCTTCATCTTGTATCTGTTCTTCAGTACAGAAAATATGCGCGTCATCCTGAGTCATCTGGCGGACACGCATCAAGCCGTGCATGGCACCGGTCATTTCATTGCGATGCACACAGCCAAACTCGGCCAGACGGACAGGCAGATCGCGATAACTGGTCAAGCCCTGTTTAAAAATCTGCACATGGCACGGACAATTCATCGGCTTCACTGCATACGGCTTTTCATCTGAAGTCACAGTAAACATTTGTTCGCTAAAGTTCGCCCAATGACCTGATTTCTTCCAAAGCTCAAGGTCGACAATCTGCGGCGTCACTACTTCTTCATATCCATTTTCGGTAATTTTCTGGCTTATATAGTCACGTATAGTTTTATACGTAGCCCAGCCATTCGGGTGCCAGAACACCATACCAGGAGACTCTTCTTGAAAATGGAATAAATCCATAGTCTTGGCAATCTTACGATGATCGCGTTTTTCCGCTTCTTCGAGATTCTTTAAATACTCTTCCAGCGTCTTCTTGTCTTTCCAGGCTGTTCCATAAATTCGCTGCAACATGGCGTTATTCGAGTCACCGCGCCAGTAGGCACCGGAAACCTTGGTCAATTTGAATGCTTTTAGCATACCGGTTGATGGCACGTGCGGGCCGCGGCAAAGATCAGCAAAATCCCCCTGCTCATATATAGTTAAAATTTCATTTTCAGGGAGGTCTTGAATGATCTCGACTTTATAGTCTTCCCCTATCCCCTTGAAATACTTAATGGCCTCAGCGCGTGAAACTGTTCTACGTGAAACAGTTTCGTTCTTTGTGGCCAGTTTTTGCATCATTTTTTCAATTTCTGCCAGGTCGTCTGACGAAAAAGCCTTGTCGTAGGCGAAATCATAATAGAAGCCGTTTTCAATCACCGGGCCAATGGTCACTTGTGCCGAGGGGAACAAAGTCTTCACAGCATACGCCAATAAGTGAGCGGTTGAGTGCCGGATAATTTCCAGCCCCTCTGGGTCGCGGTCTGTAATGATGCGCAGGCTGACATCGTGATCGATCACATGAGAAGTATCTACCAGTTTGCCATCAATGCTGCCGGCAATCGCTGCCTTAGCTAAACCCGCGCCAATGCTCGCAGCCACTTGAGCCACGGTAACTGGGGAGTCGAAAGATTTTTGTGTTCCATCTGGTAAGGTAATAACTGGCATAAGTTTACTGCTTGTTTTCATAAGTTCAGACCCGTATCCGTGGATTTTATGTTTTCACACGCGGAAACCAATAATAAAATCCCTCGCCGTAAAGCTGGCAAGGGATTGGAATGTGGTAGGCACGAGTGGGATCGAACCACCGACCACCACCATGTCAAGGTGGTGCTCTACCACTGAGCTACGTGCCTGTCATTTTCGGGAGGTAAAGATACCTCGACCGAAACAAAGAAGCAAGACGCAGCTTGATGAAAAATGTCGATTTTCATCGCGCCAGCAAATCTTGACGCAACTTATGGATCTGATCACGCAAACGCGCGGCATCTTCAAATTCAAGATTATGCGCGTGATTGAACATTTTACTCTCAAGCTTGGTGATCTGAGTTGATAATGCTTCAGCTGAAAGCGCGGAATAATCAACCTCCTCCTCTCCAGCTTTGGTACGAGGATATAGCTTGCCCCGTACTGATTTTTCCGAGTACGCCCCTTCCATGATGTCCCGCACCGCCTTTACGATGGAGACTGGAGTAATATTATGCTCCAGGTTATATGCTTCCTGTTTGGCACGGCGACGCTCAGTCTCGCCGATGGCGCGCTGCATGGAACCGGTAATGCGGTCACCGTACAAAATTGCCTTGCCATTAAAATGACGCGCAACACGACCGATAGTCTGAATGAGAGAAGTTTCAGACCGCAAAAAGCCTTCTTTATCAGCATCAAGAATTGCAACCAGCGACACTTCCGGCAAATCAAGCCCTTCACGCAACAAGTTAATACCAACGAGAACATCGAAGGTGCCAAGACGCAACCCACGAATAATTTCTACGCGCTCAACTGTATCGATATCAGAATGCAGATAACGCACTCGCACATTATGCTCTTCGAGATACTCTGTCAGATCTTCTGACATACGCTTCGTTAATGTCGTCACCAGTACGCGCTCACCAACGGTTACTCGCTTGGTAATCTCAGAGAGCAAATCATCCACCTGAGACGTAGCCGGACGCACTTCTATGACTGGATCCAGCAAGCCAGTTGGACGCACAACTTGCTCAACGACATTACTGGAGTGCTCAATCTCATATTGACTTGGTGTTGCGGAAACATAAATTGTTTGCGGAGAACGAGCAACAAATTCATCAAAACGCATGGGGCGATTATCTAACGCTGACGGCAAACGAAAACCATACTCAACCAGAGTCTCTTTACGTGAACGATCACCACGATACATGCCGTTTAATTGCGGAATAGTGACATGTGACTCATCAATTACTAATAAGGAATTTTCAGGTAAATAATCGAATAAAGTTGGCGGCGCCTCACCAGCGGAACGGCCTGATAAATATCGGGAATAATTTTCAATTCCCTGACAATAACCCAGCTCCTTCATCAACTCGAGATCGTACATGGTGCGTTGCTCAAGACGCTGCGCTTCAACCAGCTTATTCAAGCCGCGCAACTCTTCAAGTCTTACTTTAAGATCAATTTTAATTTGATCCATGGCCTTGATAACAGTGTCGCGCTGTGTCACATAGTGTGTCTTCGGGTAAATTGTTAGGCGCGGAACACGACGCAAGACTTCACCGGTGAGCGGATCGAAATATGAAAGATTTTCGATTTCATCGCCGAGCAATTCAATACGCACTGCTTCAGCATCAGATTCCGCAGGGAACACATCAATCACATCGCCACGAACGCGGTAAGTTGCACGGTGCAGATCCATATCATTGCGTGTGTATTGTAGTTCAGCTAAACGACGCAAGAGAAAACGCTGATCGAGCTTATCACCGCGATCCAGATGCATGACCATGCTCAAATACATGCGTGGATCACCTAAACCATAAATAGCAGAGACCGTTGCCACAATCACCGCATCACGACGCTCAAGTAAAGCTTTAGTCGCAGACAAACGCATTTGCTCAATATGATCATTGATCGAAGCATCTTTCGCGATATAGGTATCAGACGACGGCACGTAAGCTTCAGGTTGATAGTAATCATAATAGGAAACAAAATACTCAACTGCATTATGCGGGAAAAATTCTTTCATTTCGCCGTACAGCTGCGCTGCCAACGTTTTATTTGGCGCTAAAATTAGAGTCGGTCGTTGCACCGCCGTCATCACATTAGCAATCGTGAATGTTTTGCCGGAACCAGTCACGCCGAGCAGTGTTTGCCCAGCCAGCCCCTGCTCCAGCCCTTCGACCAGTTTTTGGATAGCGGCTGGCTGATCGCCAGCCGGCTTGAAGTCTGAATGTAACTCGAAGTGTTGCAGCATAGTTCTCTTGTGTCTTGTGCGCAGGTGAATTTAAACGTATTTTAGCATGTATATTAAACTTCTTAAACCGAAGGGTCGCAGCAAATGTTACGCATACATCATCTTGAGGATATCAAACCTGAAAAGGTGAATGAACTTAGCACAATCGACAATCAGGCGCTTGCCGCATTCCTGATGAACAATCATAGAAATGTTGTTCGCGGTTACAAAACGCACACCTTCAACTTCCACCCAACTAGCGATGGCAAACCCCAGGGCGAGCCAATTAATATTGATTTTTCATTTACACACACATTACTCAAGCGCGAACGCAAAGCCGGAAAACTGGGGATTCGCTACGAAGTATTTTACGAATCATTTCCTTTCGCGCTCGGTGGACTTGGCAAGATCTACGTCAGTGAAGGGGTACTGACTTTCAAAGACGGAAAAATCTCTTTCAAACCCAAAAATCGAATTATCAAGAAGCAGCCAACTGAAACTGCTGAAATCGAATATCTAGTTTCTAAAGATCTGCCGCGACTTGCCATGAAACCACCAGTCATCGACAGCACCAAGCAAGGCGATCCAAGAAAAGACAAAACAATCTCTTATCTGGTGATGCGATTATTCAAAGATGTAAATTTATTTCAGCTCATGCAAAGCAATAAATCTCAAGAGATAGCGATCGACACTAACCAGCGCCTCAATCTGACACTCGCAATTTTACTTGCCATTAAGTCTCAAGTTCATGATCAGAATCTGGTACATCGCGACCTGAAAGCTGAAAATATAATTGTGAATTTTGAGAATGGCGAAATCAACGTTATCGATTTCGAAAAGGCAAAGAAATTACTTGACGCCAACCATCAACCCAATAACAGCGGAACATATTACACCATGCCGCAAGAACAATTCGATCAATGCCACGAATCCATACCACGATACACTCTAAAATCAGACAGCTATGCAATTGGAAAAATGCTAGCCGAATTTTGGCGCGCACGACCAACAGCAAATATCGCTGAAAAAAATTTCACGGGCATCTATAATCGACCATTAAGACACCTATTCTTTTTTCGTTTTGCACAAAGTGATACACAATACAATTATGACAAATTTATCACTGGCGATCTGAGCGCAACACACATCTCACAACTTAAAGTAATGCTTGAGCAACTGACTCGAGCTCATCCAGATAATCGTTGGGGGATAGACCAGGCTATCTCACAGGTACAAAACATTCTTCAGGAAAGAGTAACCAAGCCAACTTTACAGCCCAAGATAATAGCAACAAAATAGAAATACCGTCGGTTTAAAAAATCTCGCATGCAGAATCATGGCTAGGTTTTTGATATTTATTTCATTATACTCACCTGATCATGCAAGACCTGAAAAAAATAAACTGGTAACAATTCACAAAGTGAGAGATATATGACCAAAGACCTTGCCCTGGAATTAGCGCAGCGCGTACAACGTATTAAACCATCTGCGACAATGGCCGTATCCAATCGCGCCCAAGAGTTGCAAGAAGCCGGCCAGGACATCATCAGCCTCAGTATTGGCGAACCAGATTTTGATACTCCCGAACATATTAAAGAAGCTGCGATTCAGGCTATCCGCGATGGCCACACGAAATATACCGCTGTTGACGGCATCAAGCCGCTCAAATTAGCCATCATTGATAAATTCAACAAAGAAAATAATTTGCACTACGGCCTCGACCAGATTCTCGTTTCGTGCGGTGCAAAACATAGTATATATAACGCACTATCCGCGATCATTAATCCTGATGATGAAGTCATCATTCTGGCACCGTACTGGGTGTCATACCCTGACATGGTCAAGCTTTGCGACGGCACGCCAGTCATTGTTAAAGCAGATATTGAACACGGCTTCAAAGTCTCGCCAGCTCAACTCAAGGCTGCTATCACTAACAAAACACGCGCCGTGATCATCAACAGCCCATCCAACCCGACCGGCATGTCGTACGATGAAAGTGAATTGCGAGCACTGGCTGAAGTCATACTTGAAACCCCGGGCATTATTATTATCAGCGATGACATTTACGAACATCATCTGTGGAGAAATAAACCTTTCCAGAATATCGTCAATGCTTGCCCTGAATTATACGATCGCACAATTGTGGTCAATAGCGTGTCGAAAACATACGCCATGACCGGCTGGCGTATAGGCTATGTTGGTGGGCCGGCGAAGATTGTTGGCGCAATGAAAAAAGCCCAATCACAAAGCACATCTAGCCCGACCAGCATTTCACAATATGCTTCGCTTGCCGCCATCTCTGGTGATCAAGCGTGTGTTGGCGAAATGACTCGCGCCTATCGCGAGCGTCATGATTTTATTTTTGCTGAATTACAAACCATGCCAGGCATCAAGTGCCTGCCTTCTGATGGTACATTTTATTCATTTCCATCCGTCGAAGGATTGCTGAACATCAATCCAGCTATCACCAATGATCTCGAGTTTTCCGAATTTCTCTTGAACGAAGCTGGACTTGCAGTGATTCCAGGCTCTGCCTCAGGAGCACCTGGTTATATTCGTATCTGTTATACAACCAGCATGGAACAATTAGTGGACGCCGCCAAGCGCATGAGAAAGGCAATTGCTAAAATAAAGTAAAGAGTTACAAATAAACAAAAAATTTGTTGACGAGTGGGAAAAGCAATATTAGTATTCCCCACACTTAACAAGTGCAAAATTCCCCGGTAGCTCAGTCGGTAGAGCAAGTGGCTGTTAACCACTGGGTCGGCGGTTCGAGTCCGTCCCGGGGAGCAGAATTTTGAAACAAGCAATTCCAAGCTAGACCCCTCTTAGTAGAATCAGCATGCCAAGGAGCACCCATGGAGAAAGTAGGACTACGGAAAGCGCTTCTGCAAGAAAACCCCTTACAAATAGTTGGTACCATTAATGCCTATACCGCTTTGCTTGCAAAACGAGCAGGTTATCGAGCCATTTACTTATCAGGTGCCGGCGTTGCCAATGCGTCATACGGCCTACCAGATCTTGGCATGACCAATCTTGAAAACGTCGCGGAAGATGTTCGCAGAATCACCAGCGTTTGTGATCTGCCTTTGCTAGTAGATATCGATACAGGCTGGGGTAACGCGTTTAATATTGCTCGAACCATCAAAACGATGATCAAATCAGGCGCATCTGCTGTACACATGGAAGACCAGGTCCAAGCCAAGCGCTGCGGTCATCGCCCGAAAAAAGAAATAGTCACCGCCGAAGAAATGTGCGACCGCATCAAGGCAGCAGTTGACGCCAACACTGACCCAAATTTCGTTATCATGGCACGCACCGACGCACTCGCTTCAGAAGGCCTGGAAAAATCTATCGAGCGCATACAGCAATATATTGAAGCTGGCGCAGACATGATCTTTTTTGAAGGCGTAACAGACATTAAGCAATATCAATCTGCGGTTAAGCACTGCAGCGTCCCTATGCTCGCCAATATTACTGAATTCGGTTTAACACCTCTATTCACAAAAGATGAACTACAGCAGGCGGGAATTGAACTGATACTCTACCCTCTGAGCGCGTTTAGAGCGATGAGCGCCGCCGCTATCAATGTTTACAAAACCATACGTGAAGCGGGCACACAACAATCGTTGTTGGGAAACATGCAAACTCGCGAACAATTATATGATGTACTCGGTTACCACGAGTACGAACAGAAGCTCGACCAACTGTTTGAAAAAGGAAAAGTGAAATGACAACTAGTAGCGCAGCGTCAAAACAAGGTGGCTTGCAAGGGATTGTTGTAGGCGATACCTCAATATCCACAGTAGGCAAAGAAGGTGTAGGACTCACGTATCGCGGCTATGATATTCACGATCTGGCTGCTGAATCGACATTTGAAGAAGTCGCGTATCTTTTGATTTATGGTGAATTACCCACACAGGAACAGTTAACCGCTTACCTGGATAGGTTGGTGAAGTTACGTAGATTACCAAATGAACTGAAACAAACCCTGGAAGCCATTCCTGGCTCCGCACACCCCATGGAAGTGTTGCGTACCGGCGTATCCATGCTTGGAACACTTGAAACAGAATCTAATGCATACACTGCAACCCAAATTGCCGATCGCCTGACAGCTTGCATTCCGAGTATCTTAATGTATTGGTTCAACTTCCATCGCGACAACACCCGCATTGAAACCTGGAACACCGAAGAACGTACGGTGGCCGGATATTTCATGCATTTATTAACCGGCAAAAAACCCAGCGATGAAGTGAGACGTGCTGTAGACGTTTCCCTCATTCTTTACGCTGAGCATGAATTCAATGCCTCAACCTTTGCAGCTCGCGTGACAGCATCCACCGAATCTGATTTTTATTCTGCGATCGTATCCGGGATAGGCACTCTGCGCGGCGCACTGCACGGTGGCGCCAACGAAGAAGCTATGGATTTAATTTCGCAATTCAAATCACGCGATCAGGCAGAAGCCGGCATTCTTGAAATGCTTGCAAAGAAAGAAAAGATTATGGGCTTTGGTCATCGCGTTTATCGCATTTCAGATCCACGCTCAGACATCATTAAAGCCTGGTCTGAAAAACTTTCTCATACCGCACGCGATGGTTATTTATATAACGTCTCTGAGCGCATCGAAAAAGTAATGTGGGATCAGAAAAAATTATTCCCGAATCTGGATTTCTATAGCGCAAGCGCCTATCACTTTTGCGGCATTCCAACCCCATTATTTACCCCGATATTCGTCATGTCGCGCGTTACAGGCTGGAGCGCACATATACTTGAACAACGTGCCAATAATCGCTTGATTCGCCCAGAGGCCAAATATATTGGCCCGCAGCCAAGACCATTCACACCTATACAAGAACGAGGATAACAATGATCACCATGCATACTGCGGATGAAAACTTACGTCCAGCACCAGATAAAGAATTAGTCGCGATTGCGGATTATGCTGCTAACGCGAAAATTAACAGCGACCTCGCCTACACCACTGCGCGTTATTGCCTGATGGATACACTAGGTTGCGGCATTCTTGCCTTGCAATATAAAGCCTGCACGAAATTACTCGGGCCTATCATCCCTGGCACAACCGTGCCGGTTGGTGCCCGCGTACCCGGAACCTCGTACATGCTGGATCCGATTCTTGCCGCCTTTAACATTGGCACTATCGTGCGCTGGCTAGACTTTAATGACACTTGGCTGGCAGCTGAATGGGGCCACCCTTCTGACAACCTGGGTGCAATTCTCGCAATAACAGATTATCTTAGCCGCAAGAATATAGCCGAAGGCAAAGCGCCACTGGTCATCAAAGACGTCCTGACAGCAATGATCAAAGCGCATGAAATCCAGGGCGTTTTGGCTTTGGAAAACGGTTTCAACCGTCTCGGTTTCGACCATGTTTTATTAGTGAAAATCGCATCAACTGCAGTTGCCACCCAGTTATTAGGCGGCACGAAAGAACAAATCATTGATGCCTTGTCATTGGCATGGTTAGACGGAGCAGCATTACGCACCTACCGCCACGCCCCAAATACTGGCTCGAGAAAATCCTGGGCAGCAGGTGACGCCACTAGCCGCGCGACACGACTCGCATGGATGACCATGCAGGGTGAAATGGGCTACCCAGGCGCTCTGACAGCGAAAAAATGGGGATTTTATGATTGCATCATGCAGGGTAGCCCATTAAAAATCAGCCGCCCTTACGGTTCATACGTGATGGAAAATGTATTATTCAAAATTTCCTACCCGGCTGAATTTCATGCGCAAACTGCTGTCGAATGTGCAGCACAATTACATCCGCAAATTAAAAACAAACTTGATCAGATTGAGAAAATTGCATTAACCACGCATGAATCTGCTATTCGCATCATTAGCAAAACTGGCGAGTTACATAATCCTGCCGACCGTGACCACTGCCTGCAATACATGGTGGCAATTGGGTTGCTACACGGTGACTTGAATGCCGATCATTATGAAAATGATGTAGCAAAAGATCCACGCATTGATGCTCTACGGGCCAAAATGACTGTTGAAGAAAACGCTCAGTTTACCAAGGATTATCTTGATCCAGACAAGCGCTCCATCGCAAACTCTATGCAAATTTTCTTCAAAGATGGCTCTCATACCGACAAGATTACCGTTGAGTATCCAATCGGCCATAAGCGTCGCCGCGAAGAAGGCATTCCTGTTATGTTCAAGAAATACGAACAAAACCTGAAAACACATTACGACGCGAAAAAAGTAAACGAATTAACCGCTCTTTTCCAGAACAAAGATCTCGAAAACATGCCGGTAAATGAATTTATGGATATGTTCGCCCTGTAATACGTCATCGCAAAATGCCATCCCGGAGCGTAGCACTTGGAGTCTCCGGGATGCAACACCACCACTCCTGCCGCAAGTCGTCTTACGGGTATTCCCTAACAACATTCGCAAGTTCAACCTATCTAAATTAGAGCAAACATATCTCTTCACTTAATAACTAGTGATTATCTATTTTGAGTAATGATAAAATAATCATAATGATCAAGTGAAGTGCATCAAACCCCATCGCACAAAAGGATCACTCCTATGCAGAAAACCAATACAGAAAATGGGGCTCGAGTTGCGCGGCTGACGCTACTCATACTTTGTACTGTATTCATATCGGGAATGACGCTTCAGTTTATCATTACGAAATACCACACTATTCTGCATGCATATGTAGCCATCGACATCCTGATTACACTGCCGCTCATGTACATGTGCATCCATAGAATAAAACTCCTCTACAAGACGATCCTGCTTGAAAACTATGAGCTAAGTAAAAAATGCGCAAAACTCCTCTCTGCGTTTGATGTCATCAACTTTGGTGTTGCAATCATGCTGCCAAATGGCAGTCTGATTAATGTAAATAAAAAAATGTGTCGCCTGCTTGGATTTAATCAGGGTGAAGTGGCGCTTAAGGATATAGAAAAAACCTTACAAATGGACGAACTCCGCAATAACAAGAAATTCATCGAATCCTTGCTCGAAAAGAAACTCGAAAAATACCAAACTGTCATGCAGTGCAAAAATCGCAATGGTGATCAAGTCTACATGACCGCAAACATTTCCCTCATCACCAACGCGGCCAACCAATTAGAATACTTTATTATCCAGACACAAAAACTCTTTACGAGTAAAAGAAACGCCGGGGGAAAAGAATCCCAAAAAACTGGTGGATCGCTATCAGGTATCTTGAACACCACCGAGCTAGAAAGCAGCTTCAATAAAGCCGTTGAAATGTCCGATAACGATTTAACCAAAATCGTATTTATCGCGCTCTCAGCCGGCATCTCAGCAGATTTAGCACGCTTAATCGGTAATGATGGCTTTCAAACTTATTTACAAATCTTCTCAAAAAGACTAAAAAACACCGTTAGAGATACCGATTTAATCGGATGTGAAGATAACGACAAGTTCTTAATCTGCATGACCAATGTTAGTCAGTTCAACGCCGAAAAAATAATTAAAAACATCACCAGCAACCTCACAAGCCCATTAATTATCAAGGGCTACGAAATTGTGATTACAACAAACTATGGAATTAGCACATTTCCACACGACGGCAATGACTTTGCCACATTGAAACGTAATGCTGAGATTGCATACCGCCTATCAAAATCAAGCAGTGAAAAGAATAGTTATTATGTATTTAATCCCGACTGCCTCGAGAAAATTACCTGATCCAGTAAATGCTATTGACTAGCAGGCGCTGGTGAACCAACAGGAGCAACGCTTGCAGGTGCGGCCTGCGTTGCCGGCACAGGCAGTGGCTGTACTTGCGTTGCAGGAGCCGAAGCA
>CAZWPD010000015.1:1157-15503 GCA_964636145.1 uncultured Coxiellaceae bacterium | reverse complement strand
GCAGCTGGTGCGGGTGTTGCAGCTGGAGCAACGATATCAGCCTGCTTATGTAAATCTTTATATAAATCTTCAACCTTGTATGGTTGGTTATCGTAGAGCTTATGATACTGATCAGTTTGCTGCGAGCTTATCAGGCCATCTAATACCTGCGCCTGACCTTTAAAAATTCCTACAAAATACGAGCCAGTGACAAATCGACTGCCAATATTATTGTTAGCCTGATAGATATGTAAAACTAATATAGAAATAAAAACCAGCGCAATGATATAACCGCGCATGAAACCCAATGCACCACCAACCTTACGATTGATCACCGCTGTGGCGAGACCATACGACTCTGTAAAACCAGACTTAGCAAGACCAGCCTCGCAAATTGAGAAAGCGCCAACGAAACAGATGAGCAAACTGATAGAATACATCAGCTGCATAAGTAAATTTGCAGTCATCGGTCCCGCTTCAATTGCCTCCATAAAATTCTGAATCATTGAATTGTCGACAACGGTATAGACTACCGACGATGAATTTAGAAAATTAGCTAGTGGCATTGTGAAAGCAATCGTTACAATCAGTGCCGCACTGAGGCACATCATGGAAATGATTTCTCGTGAACCACCACGTGACATTCCAAGCACAGTATTGCTAACTAAAATCAGGAATATAATAAAATCTAACCCATTCCAGCTATTCATCGCACTCTCCCGCCTTGTTTATGCCACGCAATATTAAGGGAATACCGCCAATCAAGATGATGCGTCAGCCTTTGGAGCTACGGCATTCTTTTGTATCAGGTCGTATGCTTTTTGCATAAATTCCTCTACCCCCGGCGAAACGTATGCAGCAAATTTAGTAACGACAGGCAGAGAACGCTGCACTACCTGCGATTGCTGCCACCAATCTTGCTGTGCGAACGATGTCAGTTGCACGACGAAAATAATTGTTAAATTAAGCAAGATACCCCGAGCGACACCAAAGAATGCGCCCAATACTCGATTACCAAAACCCAAGACCCCTACTGAAAAAGCCAGGTTTATAAAAAAACCGAGACCAGCGCCAAAAATAACAGTTCCGAGGAATATCAATCCAAAGCTAAGTCCAATTGCGGCATATGAAACAGGCTGGGAAGCATCTGCCCCGATTGCCGTTGAGGCCTGAGTTGCCAGACCCTGCACAGAGTGAGAATTAACAAAGGTAGCAGCCAATGTTGTGGCAAAAATTGTTGCCAAAACGATGGCAGCACATAGGGTAATTAACGAAATGATCTCTTTGACGAAACCACGGCTAAAGCCGCTGAGAACAGAAAATCCGAGAATGACAATAAAAACATAATCAACCCAATTGAGTCCTGACATGGCACACATCCTTTGCAATTAAGTGGTCAAACAAAATAATTATATCAGAGTATCCGTGAAAATTACCTCGAGTCAATGATAATAATACATATATAACAGCCAGTTACCTCTAACAAAACCTGGCGATCAGGTCAGGATTATCACTAAATACAGCATCGACACCCGACGAGAACAACTGTTCTGCACGCCTGGCATCATTGACGGTGTAGCTCAGCACCTGCCTGCCATCAACCTTGAGAACTGGTATGTTCGCCGCGGTCAGGATTTCCTGATTAACATTAATCGAGACACAATTTAACTCATCCGCAATCACCTGCCAGTCCGACAGCCATTCATGCATCAATAAACCAATGGCGCACCCCGGAGAATATTTGCGCAGATATTGCAAGGCTGGCACCGAGAAACTCGAAAACAAGATATACGGGTTTATTTCGCTGAAATACCGGGCAACCACTTTCAATGCAGCCAAAACAGTTGCCTCATCTTGTCCAGGTAACGGCTTTATTTCAACGTTTGCGCAGATACCAGTGTCACGAACGAACTCAATGACTTGCTCAAATGCTGGTATACGTTCCCCGGAAAACGCAGGACTAAACCATGAGCCTGCATCGAGGGTCCTGAGAAAAGCATATGGATAGTCACCAACTTTACCCACAGCGTTTGTGGTTCGATCCAGTGTCTCGTCATGAATCACAATCGGAGTGCCGCATGCAGCCAGCATGACATCAAATTCGATCCAGCGAATCCCCAGCTGCACCGCTTTAGTGAATGAAGACATCGTGTTTTCAGGTGCATAAGCGCATGCGCCGCGATGCCCAATCACTGGTGGCTCATATATAAATTTACTCATCGGAGGGTGATCTGCCCCGCATTAATCAAGGGTGATTTTTTAACTAGCACATCAGGAATTGATGCCAACGTAACGCTAGCAATCATGTCAATTTTGTTACCTACATTGAGAGGAGCTGCTGCGGCAGCGGCTACATTCATCGATTTCGCAGAATACATCGCCATTGGCATGGGGGCCGGCATCATATTGAAATCGATTCGGTAAACATAATATTTTTGATCAGGATACAGTTTGTCGAGGGCATCAATTTCCATTTTAGCCTGCTGATAAATCAAGCCGCGCAGCGCGACATTCGCCTGAGTTAATTCTTCATCACTTGGTGTAAATTGAACGTCATCAATAGTATATGTTGCACCGGGTTTACTCATTGCCTTCGCCTTGCCTCTCAAAGCGGCTAGCTCTGATTGTGGCAAACGCGCCTGAGCTGTGATCTGGATACTCTCAAGGCCAGACTTATCTTGTTGGCGTGTATAGCTGACAATATGCCATTCACCAAGACTAGATAACTGCTGCAATTGACCGAGGACTTGATTTTGAATTTTCTCAATACCAGCATCTGAAACAGAGGCATTCACACCAACAATGACATCGGCAGTTTTTGTGGTCACCCATTTTTCAGCCTTCAATTGCAAAGTAACTTTATTCAATAAAGCTGATAAGTCACTCTCCGCCCACACTGGCGAAACCAGTGCCAACCCCAACAAACTAACGACAAGTTTATTCATTGCTACCTTCCCTGATTGATCGATCAACCCATTTTATGCAAGTTGCATGATTTGTTCTACAACCACGACAAGATTTCTCATTTTTTTCCGCCTGACCCGGACGTAAACGGCAACGATGGTAAAGACGGAATCGGTAAAGCAGCCTCAGGCAATGATGGTATTGCCTTCCATAGTGTAGGCACCATGCTCATCGCTCTGGCAGGATAAGATGGCTGCTCCGGCCAGCTTAAATCATCGTTTTGAGCATCAAGTTCGAGCAATGACCCTGAAAATGCGGCTTTTGGTTTATGCAAGACAACGGGTGCAACAGTCGTTGAAATCTGGCTGTCATCAACAAATAGCTCCCGAAGCATAGCCGCAGTATCAAAATGCTGATGATCAGCACTCAACACCAAAGGGGAGGCACCAGCTGCAACAGCAGGTGGCTTTATATGATCTTTAAGAATGCCAATGCCGGCACCACCTGCACCGCCGAGAGCTGCACCACAGGGAATTAAGCCGGCCGCAGCAATAGGCGTCATGGCCGTGAAAGCAACTGCAGCACCGACTCCGCTTAATACCAACACACCTCCGGCAATGAAGAAGGCATTACGTTTAAAGAATCCGCGCAAATACTGCGATGTAGTTTGTTGAGAATTGGAGACGCTAACTTCCGCCCTCCCCAATACATCACAGACGACATCAATAGTTTGGCGCAGACGAGTATTAACTAAACCCCACCCTTTAATTAACTTATCAAGATCTTTAAAGACCTGTGGATTTTTATTTACCCTTGCAATCGCAGCCATATACGTTTGACGATACCCATCAAAAACAGCATTAATCACGCGCGTTTGTTTGATTATATTATTAACCTCGTGCTTGATTGCATCACTAGCAGCATTCCAGCCAATTTTTGCGAATGGAAACAGATTATCGGTTGGTGATTGCTCGCCACAAGCAATCACGGCTTCACGTGCTGCCAATTGCAAGACTGGAAAATCTGGCTTCATCGTCTCATCGCTTAATTCTTGCGAATTTTTGAGCGCAAATAGCAGCTTAAATAACAAATCGAACCCATCTCTCTTGATGATCTTATTCTTGATTTGTAACAAGGCATGGTATTCATTATCAAGGTCACTAAGGTGCTGCTCACTTGCAACCAAAACATCATCACGAATGACAATCAGCAACTCTCTTGCCTCACGTAGGGAAATGATATGTTGGTTCAACAGTACATTTCGATCAGCATGACTACCCACGGTCTTAGCCATCATTAAATCATATAGCTCTTTAGAAGTTGGCAGCGCTTGCAATTGAGCAATGACACTATTAAATAAAGCGCCATCGTCATGGGATCTCATCAAATTTGATGACTTGTGTGGCGCGGTGATGCCATAGCCTTTGTCATGAATGCAGGCAATGATTTGCTCATTAAGATGCATGAGCGGAGAAATGGTTCGCGACAAATGAGAATTAACCTTCAACCCTGATAGCAACGATTCATTAACTAGCGATTCTTGATCCATTACAAATATAGCTGTCTCGCACACTTCAGCCGTCATGGTATTTTTTAATTTTGACAATATGAAGCGGTTTCTGGCAAACGCATAGTAGAGGTTACAGATTTTACGTAACATAGTTATTTTAGCGTCCGTAATTGGGTCCGCAAGACCCAGGGTACCAACCAAGGTTCTTACGTCACCGCGGCGAGAAAAATCTGAAATATAGCTCAGTAATTCGCGTTGAATTTTCTGGTAATGTTCATCAACGTCACTCAATTCGTAAAATTCAGAAGGCGCGATTGCAAGCTTTTGCCATATAGTCTTGAACAAAGCCTGTTTGATCAATTCCCTGCCATCAGGCTCAGCCTGCCCCTCGGCAAACGCCACGAGGAACTTTTCCTTGATCCTGACCAGGGCATTATCTATATCCTGAATCATCTCATCCCAGCTAGCGAATCGTGCTGTAGACATTTTACGCATCCTTTTGTGTGTTATATGCTTGAAAACCGTTTCTTCTATCTATATCTACTTCCTATTCCTGATTCAACTGCTAAAATACAGCCACAATAACCGCTGCGCGTGGCTGCACCCACGCTCATGCAAACCATAAAGATGGCGCCGACATGCAAGAAACCGATATTTTCCACCCCACACTACCAAGTAATAGCGGACACCAGATTTCATGGTTTTTACCACACGGTGCAAGCCTGGCGTTAGCCCTAAGCAATGCCATGAGCAATACAAACCAACCGTTTCTGATCATCGCACCCGATAACCTCACCTCATCACACCTGCTGGATGAGCTGGCATTTTTCACCGGCAACAATGACAACGTACTGCATTTCCCCGACTGGGAAACACTTCCATACGATCATTTTTCGCCGCATCAAGATATCATTTCAGAACGTCTTGCCGCCTTGTACCGCCTGCCAGGCATGAAAAAAGGCGCAGTTGTCACCACCGTTTCAACCCTCATGCAGCGTGTTCCGCCTGAGAATTATTTAACACAGCACACATTTCTGCTGAAAACAGGCGATAAATTGAATCTTGATATTTTGCGCACGCGCTTAGCTCACGCCGGTTACCATCATGTAAGTCAAGTGCGTGAACATGGTGAATTTGCCATTCGCGGCTCCATCATCGATCTCTACCCCATGGGCAGCACGCAACCATTCAGAATTGATATGCTTGATGATGAGGTCGACACCATAAGATTTTTTTCGCCTGACACACAACGCTCAGGCGACAAAATAGATGAAATTAATTTATTACCGGCGAAAGAAGTGCCAATGACGGAAGCGGGAATCGAAAAATTCCGACAGGGATTTCGCGATGAGTTTACTGGCAATCCGTTAAAATGCACGATGTATCAGGATGTCAGTGAAGGTATTTGTCCGCCCGGCATCGAATATTACCTACCTTTATTTTTCGACCAGGATGCGACTTTATTTGATTATTTACCGAAAAATACCATCATTGTTACGATTAAAAATTCAAATGAAAAATCGCAAGAGTTCTGGCACGAAATACAATCACGTTATGAACTCTGCAGATACGATATCTTGAGACCGATTCTCAAGCCTGAAACACTATTCCTGACGCCTGACGCATTGCACGGACAAATCAACCAATACGCAGTATTGCGGATTAACCCGGAAAGTCAAAAGCAGACTTTTGAATTTGACACAGAAGCCGCCCAACCGTTCGAGATAAACCACAAAGCAGCAAAACCGCTGGCAGCACTTGAAAATTTCACCAAGTCATACCACGGACGCATCCTGTTCTGCGCTGAAAGCATAGGACGCCGCGAGGTATTGTCGCAGTTATTTCACAGCATTCACTTAACACCCAAGATTGTGCAGTCGTGGCATGAATTTCTTAATGGGGATGCCAAGCACAATATTGTTACCGCACCGCTTGAAGAAGGTTTTAGTCTGGCATCACCGCAAATCACTCTTATTGCGGAATCACAATTATACGGCAAGCGCGTCATGCAAAGCCGTCTGCGCAAAAAATCGGTACAAGATCCCGACGCATTAATTCGCGATCTCACGGAGCTGAAAATTAATGATCCTGTCGTCCATATTGATCACGGTGTCGGCCGTTATCTCGGATTACAAACCCTGAGTGTCGGTGCTCAAGTTAATGAATTTTTATGCCTTGAATATCAGGACAATACTAAACTTTATGTACCGGTGGCATCGCTGCACTCAATTAGTCGCTACACCGGTGCCGACCCTGAAAATACGCCGATCAATAAACTTGGCACAGACCAATGGTCGCGCGCGAAGCGCAAGGCCGCACAAAAAGCTCGCGATGCTGCCGCTGAACTATTGGACTTATATGCTCGCCGAGCGGCAAAACCTGGGCTTGCGTGCGAAATACAAGAAGATCAATACAATAAATTCGCAGCCTCATTTCCATTTGAAGAAACCCCAGATCAGCTAAACGCTATCGAGCAAGTATTTGCTGATATGTCTTCTGAAAAACCCATGGATAGAGTCATCTGCGGTGATGTCGGTTTCGGGAAAACCGAGGTTGCCTTGCGTGCCGCGTTTATCGCCGCACAAAACGGTAAACAGACCGCCGTATTAGTACCTACCACATTACTAGCCCAGCAGCATTATCAGAACTTTCTCGATCGTTTTGCTGAATGGCCAATACAAGTTGAATGCCTTTCGCGCTTCAAAACCAAAAAGCAGCAAGATTCAGTTGTCGAGAGACTAAAAGATGGCACACTCGATATTGTCATCGGCACACATAAACTTTTGCAAAATGATATTTCGTTCAAACGTCTCGGCCTGATTATTGTTGATGAAGAACACCGTTTCGGTGTGAAGCAAAAAGAAAAACTAAAGGCGCTGCGCGCCAACGTCGACATTCTCACCTTAACAGCTACACCAATACCGCGAACCATGAACATGGCAATGTCTGGCATTCGCGATCTTTCAATTATTGCTACGCCGCCACTGAGACGTTTATCAGTCAAAACATTCGTACACGAATATCAAGATGGCATCGTCACAGAGGCAATTCAGCGTGAAATTATGCGCGGCGGCCAAGTCTACTTTCTCCATAATGAAGTAGCTACAATTGAGAAAAAGGCAGAAGAATTAAAAGCACTAGTTGGCGAAGCTCGTGTCACCGTTGCACACGGACAAATGCATGAGCGCGATTTGGAACGTATCATGTCTGAGTTTTACCATCGTCATTTCAATGTCCTGGTTTGCTCGACTATTATCGAAAGCGGCATTGATGTTCCAACCGCGAATACAATAGTGATAAATCGTGCTGATAAATTTGGTATTGCGCAATTACATCAATTACGTGGTCGAGTTGGACGCTCACATCATCAGGCATATGCATACCTCCTGACGCCTGAACGTAAAATGATGACCGGAGACGCCGTCAAACGCCTCGAAGCCATCTCCGCATTTGACGACCTTGGTATCGGTTTTACACTTGCCACCCACGACCTCGAAATTCGCGGCGCCGGTGAGCTACTGGGAGAAGAGCAAAGTGGTGAAATGCAAGAAATCGGTTTCACCTTGTATATGGAATTACTATCACGTGCTGTAGATGCACTGAAGAACGGCAAAGAACCAGACTTCGAAAAAGCCCTCATCAATGCTCGCTCAGAAATCGATTTACACGTCACCGCTCTAATACCGGATTCATACCTCAACGACGTATCACTACGCTTGCAATTCTACAAGCGCATTGCAAATGCTAAAGTCATTAGAGAACTTGATGAAATACAGGTTGAAATGATAGACCGCTTTGGCCTCCTCCCTGATCAACTTAAAAATTTATTCCGTATTAGTGAGTTGAAAATCAAAGCTGACCAACTAGGTATCGTCAAGATTGAAGCAAACGATAATGGCGGAAAAATTGAATTCAATGACCAGCCCAATATCAAGCCAGAAACTGTTATAAGACTGATTCAAAGCAAGCCAAAGACCTATCGTCTCGATGGGCCAGGCAAGATTCGCTTCACCCTGGACAAGCATGAACCCTATGCACGCCCAGCCTTAATTGAGAAATTACTTGAAGAATTGACGGGCTAAAATATGAAACCAGATCAGGCAAACAAACTAAGCAGTCTTGTGCTGCTGATACTCCTCGGCACTGTTTGGGGAACAGGATATTCAATCGCTCGCTTTGCCATGACTAACGACGTGCCGCCACTTGGTTATAGTTTCTGGCAATCACTGGGGCCAGCACTTATCATCGGTATTCTCTCATTGTGTAGCACTCGCAGGATCACCATGTCAGCGGAGCGAGCACGCTTCTATCTGGTAACGGGATTGACTGGCATTGTTATACCCAACACCACGATGTACTTTGCCGCCCCTCACCTGCCAGCCAGCATTCTCGCCATGATAGTCAATACCGTTCCAATTATTGCCTATCCCATGGCATTAATCGCGCGCCTGGAAATATTTAACTGGGAACGCATGATTGGCATATTCTTCGCACTGCTTGGTTTGATGTTTATCATCCTGCCGAAATCGAGCCTGCCTTCACCTGAAATGGTGCCATGGGCATTATCGACCCTGATCACACCAGTGTCGTTTGCATTTTGTTCGATATACATTGCCAGTTACCGACCAAAAAACAGTGACTCGCTGACACTGTCTGCCGGTATGCTGATATTTTCGAGCATTATGCTATTACCACTCGTCATCATGACCGATAGTTTTTATATGTTTCATGCGCCGTTATCGACGCCTGACATGGTTGTATTATTAGAAATTGTATTATCCAGCATTGGCTATATTTTATTTTTCCAATTAATCAAAATCGCAGGCCCAGTGTATTACAGCCTGGTCGACACGATTGTCGTTATTACCGGCTTGTTCTGGGGGCGCATCATCTTCAACGAACACTTGAACCCATGGACATTCGCTGCCATGTTTTTTATCGTAATCGCCTTGCTCCTGGTGACCCGCCACCAGCGAAAAATACGCAAATGATTTTATAGGTACAGGATGAAACATTACATTGAAGTTTTAGCCTCGCTCGACAAAAACAGCGTGATCGTTACGCCTAATCGTCGCCTGGCGATGTCGCTCCAAGCACTCTACCAACAACAAAAAGTTGCACAAGGCCTTGCCTGCTGGGAAACCCCTGTCATATTGCCTATTAATACATGGATAGACGAACTCTGGTCTGTACATGCAAGAACATCGTTTGAAAATTTGCCGCATATTCTAAATCCAGCCCAAGAACAGCAGCTTTGGGAAAGCATATTAAAAAATTCAAGCTACCATGATTATTTCCTGCAAATATCTGAAACCTCACGATTAGTTAAATCGGCACGGGGCTTATTAAAGCAATGGTTGATCACTCCAGACCACCCTCTGTTTGCCAGTGCAGATGATTACGCCGCACTACAACAATGGATTGCGCTCTTTGAAAAAACTTGCGCTGACAATAACTGGATTGACCAATCCTGCCTGCCAGATTTGGTCCGAGGACAAATTGATAAGGGCAAGATCATTACACCATCAGTAATTTATTACGCTGGCTTCACGGATTTATCGCCACAGTTAAACGCATTATTTGCCAGCGCAGAAAATCAAGGTAGCGAACTCAAGTGCGTCATTCCAATAGAACTCGCCAGAAACATTTTTCGAACCGACACGATTGATAGCGATGACGAAATTCGTCTCTGCGCTCAGTGGGCAAAAGAACAATACGACCTAAACCCGGAGCAAACAATAGGCTGCGTCATACCTACTCTCGACAAAAAGCGTGATCGCGTCATACAGCTTTTTAGCGAAGCATTTACGAGTCAGGATCATTTTAATATTTCCGCTGGTCAACCGCTGTCACACTACCCCGTTATTCATGCCGCGCTCGAGTTACTATCGCTGCACAAAAAACAAATTTCATCTGAATCATTATTTTTCATATTAACGACTCCATTCATTGGCGGCGCTGAAAAAGAACGAATCAAGCGCACTCAATTTGATAATAGAATGCGAGCTAAAAATTTCAACTCTATTGAGTTGGCCCCACAGTTAGTGAAAAACGAAGACAACAAAACTATCAATCTCGCGCGCAGCTGCCCAGTGCTCGCAAAACGCATCACTGACTTTAAAGCTTTACTTGAAGATGGCGTGCAAGCTGCAACATATGCTCACTGGGCGCATTTATTCAATCGGTTACTCACCACGCTTGGCTGGCCAGGCGAGCGAATTCTCAATAGTGAAGAATATCAAGTCGTCGATGAATGGCTTAAATTACTTCATGAGGTGACAACCCTGGATTTAACGGTAGCACCAGTTACACTTTACGAAGCCTTAGAAACACTTAAGGAAATAGCAGCATCAAAACCATTCCAGCCGAAATCACCGACAGCCAATATTCAGGTGCTGGGTGTACTGGAAGCTGCAGGACTATACTTCGAAAAGTTGTGGGTCTCCGGGATGGATGACAATAGCTGGCCATCACAGCCCAAACCAAATCCATTCATCCCGAAAAAATTACAACGCGAACTAAAAATGCCTCATGCCTCAGCGGAGCGTGAGCTGCAATATTGCCAAAGCATGACCAAACAATTTCAACATAGCGCGGACACGGTTATTTTCAGTTATGCACGAACACAAGATGAAAATACGGTACAGGCAAGCCCTTTAATTCGCCATATTACCGCTATCAAAGCAGAGGATCTTTTACCTGCACGCCCCCCTTCTTTCAGTGAGAAAATATTTAGGCTTAGATCCATCGAGCAGCTAGTTGATAACAAAGGACCCGCGCATTTACCTGATGAAAGCGCAACCGGTGGCGTTGAAATAATTAAGAACCAGGCCTTATGTCCTTTCAAGGCATTCGCAGAAAATCGGCTTGGAGCACGTGAACTCGAAAGCCCGCTGCCAGGTTTGCGGCCGAAAGAACGCGGCACCATCATCCATCAAATAATGGAAAAATTCTGGGATGAAATTAAATCCTCAGAGAATTTAATTAAAACCGCAGATAGCGATCTTCATGCTTTACTTGAAGTCATTATCGGTAGGGCACTGCAAGATCATGCGCACGCACAACAAAAACAAAGCAGCTATCTCGCACTGGAAAAGCATCGCTTACACAAACTTGTATTTGAGTGGATAAGCATCGAAAAGCAACGTGATTCGTTCATGGTTTTGAGCAGCGAAAAAAGCGCTGAAGTTCAACTTGGCAATCTCAAGTTCAATGTCAGAATCGATAGAATTGATGAACTCTCTAATGGCAGAAAATTAATTATCGACTACAAAACCGGCACCAATATGAAAGCCGGCGACTGGTTTGGTGATCGCCCATCAGAACCGCAATTACCGTTATACGCACAGCTTGACAGCGCCAACACTGCCGGAATTGCTTTTGCGCAGGTTGCGGCAGGTGATTCTCGCTTCATCGGGGTTTGCCAATACCCGCTTGAAATTAAGGGAATTACTCCAACCGAAGAATCAAATAGTGCCGGAAAATTAACATGGCATGATGTGACGCAGAATTGGTATAAGGTTTTAAATAAGCTTGGCGATGATTTTTACCAGGGTATCGCCATCGTCGACCCTAAAGACAAAAAAAATACCTGCAATAGATGCAGGCTGCAACCTTTGTGCCGAATCAATGAACACGGCGGATTCATACATGACGAATAACTTACTCGCACAAGACCAACAACAACGTAAACTGGCGCTTGATCCTAATGAATCATTCATCGTTCAGGCACCGGCCGGCTCAGGAAAAACCGAATTAATCATTCAACGATTTTTGACTCTGCTGGGGCATGTAAAAAAACCGGAAGAAATCCTCGCCATCACGTTCACCAAGAAATCAGCGCACGAAATGCGCGCACGTGTCCTAAAGGCACTCGAATACGCGCTTTACCAACCCGAACCAGAAAAGGCTCATGAAAAGCTCACTTGGGAGCTTGCATCTGCAGTATTAAAGCGTGATAGGGAACAAAAATGGGATTTAATGCAAAACCCGAATCAGCTGCATATAAAAACTATTGACTCATTTTGCACGTACCTCACTGGTCAATTGCCACTGTTATCGCATTTCGGCTCACAACCAGATATCGCTGATTATTCTCACTACCTGTATCGTGAAGCAGTACTTGAAGTATTATCGCATGTTGAACAGGATCACCCGTGGTCGCCGGCCGTAGGCAAATTGTTAGCGCATACCGATAATGATTTAAATCGTTTATCCAACCTACTCATTAAGCTTCTTGAGAAGCGTGACCAATGGCAGCGCTATCTCAATCTCGATATGAGTGATGATGATATTCGGCATCAGCTTTCAAATCAGATCAGTAATGTTATCAGCTTCACCTTGTCAAACGTTGTCGATATCTTCCCGGAAGAACACGCCGAAGAACTCTTGATGTTATGCCGATTCGCCGCTGACCACATCTCAGCCGACAGCAAAAACAGCAGAATTCTTTCGCTGAAAGATTCACAAGCACTACCATCGGATCATGCCGATGATCTCAAAGCATGGCAATCCATCGCCGATATACTGCTAACAAATGAAAACACCTGGCGCAAGGTTGTAAATGAGGATATAGGCTTCCCAACTCTTGGCAACCTTAAAGGCGATGAAAAAAAGCATCATCAAGCGATCCGCAAACGTCATAAAGAGCTAACCGAGTGCCTGACTGAGCATGAAGAATTACGCTCGGCACTGGAAACCATTCGCAAGCTGCCAACTCCAGGATATACCGATGCACAATGGGAGACACTTAAAGCATTACTTGAAGTTCTCAAAATCACTCGTGCGCAATTGCGCGTAATTTTTCAATTACACGGCCAAATCGACTTTATAGAAAACGCATCTGCAGCAGAGCAGGCGCTTGGCGATGAGACATCACCAACCGATCTCGCCCTCTCGCTGGACTATCAGATCAAACACATTTTGGTCGATGAATTTCAAGATACCGCATTAACCCAATATCAGTTATTAAAAATGTTAACATACGGCTGGACACCACATGACGGTCGCAGCTTGTTTATCGTTGGTGATCCAATGCAATCAATCTACCGCTTTCGACAGGCCGAAGTTGGTTTATTTATCCGGATCCAGAAATCAGGCATTGGTGATTTGTCTCTTATTCCTCTTACGCTCGCGGTAAATTTCAGGTCCACAGAGAAAATTATTGAGTGGAACAATCAGCAATTCAATTCGATTTTCCCAAACTACAGCGATATTGGTACTGGAGCAGTACATTTTAGCCGCAGCATTGCCAACCAATCCGGTACAGATGAACCACACTCAAATGTGACACTTAAAGCCTTTCTTAAAGGTGATGATGACACGCAGGCCCTAGAAGTCATCGATTTCATTCAACAAACACTTGCGGAGTACCCTCAGGAGAAAATCGCAATTCTGGTGCGCTCACGCTCACATCTATCAGCCATCATTCCAGCACTAAAGGCTGCGCAACTACGCTATAACGCGCTTGATATCGACCCGCTGATATCGAGACAAAGTATACAGGATCTGCTAGCACTGACACGCGCACTCATACACCCCGCTGACCGCATTGCCTGGCTTGCAGTCTTGCGTGCACCATGGTGCGCGTTGACACTCAACGATCTACTGCTGCTATGCGGGCATGATAAACACGACATTCTCTGGGAGCGCATGAATAATGAAGCGGTACTGGAGAAACTAAGTGCTGATGGTCAAGCTCGTATTCGTAAAATCTTGCCTATCCTACATGCCACGATTGATAACCGCGAACGCAGCGCATTCCGTCAATGGATAGAACAAACATGGTTAACTTTAGGTGGACCAGCCTCACTAACAGAATACGATCAAATTGCCGACGCCAATGAATTCTTCGATCTACTCGAGAAACTATCTGGTCACTCACAACGGATTAATCTTGAAACACTTAACGAACGCATGAAAAAGCTTTTTGCCTCGACCCATCACGATGATGC
>CAZWPD010000015.1:0-1057 GCA_964636145.1 uncultured Coxiellaceae bacterium | reverse complement strand
TTGTTTTACGTCGCCGCGACACGCGCGAAGAAACGTATGCACCTGGTATTTAGTATTGATGATATTGAAAAATCCGGTAGCAAAGGCAGCTTCCTTCATAATCTCTGGCCGCTAATCAAACACCAAATCAAGCCAACAGAAACAACATTCAGCGCCGACAATAGAAGTGACCAGGTCGTAGGAAACCAGCCCATTAGCAGATTTTCAATTGCATGGAGTAACCCTGTTGATATTAAACAACCAAACAATCAGGCCTCGTATCAAAATAAAAATGGCTTCCAGCTACCGGATCACGCCGCCCGACTAATTGGCACGGTCAGCCATGATATTTTCCAACAACTATCTATCAGCGGCATGGAGTGGTGGCAACGGTCCTCACGTGAAAATAGTGACGCATATATTAAACGCCAACTCGTACGTTCAGGACTGTCGCCTGCTAGACTCCCTCAGGCCATCAAAGGCATTTCCACCATGATTGAGCGCGCACTTCAAGATGCACGTGGACGATGGATTCTTTCGCAGCATGAAGATTCACAGTCAGAGTATCAGCTTAGCTTTACGAGCAAAGACGGCATCGAAAATATCATTATCGATAGAACGTTCATCGATGAGCACGGCACGCGCTGGATCATTGATTACAAAACCGCCGATAACCAAGATGATGAAATTGATGTTTTCCTGCAAAAGCAAAAAGAAAAATATGCCGCGCAAATGAAAAAATACCAACAAGCTATTGCCAGCACTGAAACGAGAACCATTAAATGCGGCTTATATTTCCCGGCAATTCCTGCGTGGCTGGAATGGAGTTGATAAGAGGAGCGACCTTATCAAGCCATCCAGCATCCGCACCTTACCAACACTCTTAATATTTCATTAATGTAGAAAATCACTCTATTAAATTATAGAAAACAGACGCTTGCAACCACGACAGGACATTTCCATTTTACAGACTAGCTCATTGAGCGGATAATTTTAAGATTAAGATCTCCACAAGCTCCACAACAGACAGTTCAAACTTTCTGAATGGCAGTTGACAACCTGGACGAAGATCCGGGGA
>CAZWPD010000014.1:42042-43289 GCA_964636145.1 uncultured Coxiellaceae bacterium | reverse complement strand
ATCTGTGCCGAGTTATATAAAGAAAATGGCGAATTGCCGACCGGTCCAAAGATGCTTGAAGCTGTCAAAAAATTAAAGGAATTAGGCGTGCTGATGGCTGAGATGATGCAACGAGGCGGCAGTTTACTCGATGCAGCTGACATGCTGGGTGTGCACGACGAGTATAAAAAAATACTCGAGTGTCAGAAAAAAATTGAGGAAAACGAAAAGAAGGTAGCGTTACTTGAAGGTGCGAAAGCAAACTTGGAAAACTCACTCAACCAGCTAAATATTCCCGCGCCACCTGCGCCGCCTCCACCGCCCCCACCTCCGCCACCATCGATGCGCCATAAATAAATCAGCCGTTTCTCATTTGATATATCTTTGTTAAAACTCGCGAATACTTCCCATTTTTAAGTCGTACGCGCTATAATGCTCACATTTTAAGCCTTACCTTTCTCGGGGAATAAGCAGATGTGCGGAATTGTTGGTGCGGCGGCTAACCGGCCGGTAGCGGGTATGTTATTGGATGGACTGAAGAAATTAGAATATCGCGGCTATGATTCTGCGGGTCTCGCTGCTGTCGACAGTCATCATCAATTAAAATACCTGCGTGTTGTTGGCAAGGTTCGCGAGCTCGAACAAGCTATGCATGCTCATGCTATGCACGCCCATACCGGCATTGCCCACACACGTTGGGCGACCCACGGTGCGCCTTCCGAGAAGAATGCCCACCCATTTTTATCCCATGATGAGTTTGCTTTGGTGCATAACGGCATCATTGAAAATCACGTCGAATTGCGCGACCAGCTCATTCGTGACGGTTACGAATTTCACTCAGACACGGATTCCGAAGTGGTCGTACATTTGATTCATCAGCACTACGCTATTCATCAAGATTTATTAAAAGCCATTCGCATGTCTGCTAATAAATTGCAGGGTGCGTATGCGCTGGGCGTAATTTCGAAAAAGCATCCCGGTCGTGTCATTGCGGTGCGTCAAGGCAGTCCGCTGGTAATCGGTAAAGGTCAGGGTGAGAATTTTATTGCTTCGGATCCACTGGCTTTGTTATCACTGACACAGCAATTTATTTATCTCGAAGACAATGATCTCGCTGATGTTACGCTCGAAGCAGTGCACATCTACAATAAAGAATTGGAACTGGTACAGCGTGATCAACACATGCTTGCCATTCAACAAGATTCCATTGAACGCGGCGAGCATCGCCACTTCATGGAAAAAGAAATTAAAGAACAACCCGAAGCGAT
>CAZWPD010000014.1:0-41942 GCA_964636145.1 uncultured Coxiellaceae bacterium | reverse complement strand
GCGGCGAGCATCGCCACTTCATGGAAAAAGAAATTAAAGAACAACCCGAAGCGATTGCTTCGTGTCTTGAAGGTCGCATTGCTGAAGATCACGTGATGCCAGCAGTGTTTGGGCCGAAAGCGGAAAAAATATTTCCGCAAGTGAAGCATATTCAACTTGTTGCTTGTGGCACGAGTTATCATGCGGCAATGGTCGCACGTTACTGGATTGAGACCTTGGCGAATATTCCATGCAGCGTTGAAACTGCGAGTGAATATCGTTATCGCACCATCGCACCAACATCAGATAGTTTATTTGTGACGCTGTCACAATCAGGCGAAACCGCAGATACACTTGCGGCATTGCGTATGGCCAAGAACATGGAATTCTTGAGCACGCTGGCTATTTGTAATGTTCCGGGCAGCTCCATGACACGCGAAGCAGATTTACATTTCCTGACACGCGCCGGTGTTGAAATTGGCGTCGCATCAACCAAAGCATTTATTACCCAGTTAACCTCATTATTTTTGCTGGCATTGGTTTTGCGCCGCTCGCGAAAAATGGATAGCGCACTTGAAAAAGAATGTGTACTTGGTTTGTGTCATTTGCCGGTTTTAATCAAGGAAGTCTTGCAGCAAGACTCTGCGATCCGTCTCTGGGCAAAATCGTTTTCAGATAAACAACATGCCATCTTTCTTGGTCGCGGTGCTATGTACCCCATTGCACTCGAAGGCGCGTTGAAGATGAAAGAAATCTCGTATATCCATGCTGAAGGCTATCCTGCCGGAGAATTAAAACACGGCCCGCTGGCATTAGTAGACAACAATATGCCGGTGATTGCTTCGGTGCCGAATGATGCACTGCTCGAAAAAACCTTGTCTAACTTGCAAGAAGTGCGCACTCGCGGCGGAAAATTATTTGTATTCACCGATCAGGTTAAATTGTTTGAACGCGATAATTTCTCTGGCGCACACGTCATTGAAATGCCGGCCGTTCATCCATTGTTGGCACCCATCCTTTACACTATCCCGCTGCAAATGCTCGCTTATCACGTTGCCGTATTGAAGGGTACAGATGTGGATCAGCCGCGTAATCTCGCGAAGTCGGTGACAGTAGAATAGTAGTGTAGCCCGGACACGTTTTTTGTGTCCGGGATCATAATACCCCCGCTCGCAATGACGATCGCATCAATGGAGTGATAATCGTATGACAATTTCCACAGTTAACCCAGCCACTGGCGAAACTATCAAATCCTACCAAGAAATGTCAGCCGAAGAGGCAGTCGAGATTGTTGAGGCTTCGCATCGCGCCTTTAAAACCTGGCGTGAATGGTCGCAGGACGTGCGGTCTGATTGCATGCGTACACTCGCAGAAATTCTCATCAAACGTAAACACGAATATGCAGAACTAATTGCGACAGAGATGGGTAAACCGCTTCTGCAAGGGGTCGCAGAAATTGAGAAATGTGCCGCACTCTGCCTGCATTATGCCGATTTTTCTAAAGAATATTTGGCACCGCGTGCGATCAAAACTGCGATGCAAAAGAGTGTGGTGACGCATGAGCCGCTAGGCATAGTTTTCGGAATTATGCCGTGGAATTTTCCATTCTGGCAGGTGTTCCGTTTCGCAGTGCCTGCATTGATGGCAGGTAATGGCGCGTTATTGAAACACGCACCCATCTCAACTGGCTCGGCCTTGGTGATCGAAAGTTTGTTTGTCGAAGCTGGCTGTTTGGCCAATATTTTTCGAACCGTGATTATATCCAATGATACCGCTGCATTACTTATGGCGCATCCGCATATCGCCGCTGTTACATTTACTGGCAGCGTTGCAGCTGGAAAAATTATCGCAGCAGAAGCTGGTCGGAACCTCAAAAAAACCGTCCTTGAATTGGGTGGGTGTGATGCTTACGTGGTGTTAGCGGATGCTGATCTTGAGAAAGCGGCAGAGGCTTGCGTTACCTCGCGTATGAACAATGCGGGACAAAGCTGTGTTGCCGCGAAACGATTGATAGTAGAAGCCAAGATTCGCGATGAATTTATCGCGCTTGTTGAGGCTAAATTAAAACGCTACAAACTAGGGGCGCCCTTAGAGGCAGAAACGACTTGCGGGCCGTTGGCGCGACTCGATATTCGCGATCAGGTACATCAACAAGTACTGACCTGTGTCGAAAAAGGTGCGAATCTGGTGATGGGTGGCTACGTACGTGATGAACCCGGATTTTATTATTCGCCCACACTGTTGACGAATGTAACCAAAGGCATGCCAGCATTTGATGAGGAAATATTCGGTCCGGTATTAGCGGTTATCACAGCCAGAAACGAAGCAGAAGCGATTGCATTAGCGAATGACACTAGCTATGGATTGGGCGCGGCAGTTTTCACGCAAGATCTCGAACACGGCGAAAAAATCGCGATGAAAATGTTGCAGGCCGGGACGTGTGTGGTGAATACTTTTGTTGCGTCAGATCCAGCGCTACCTTTCGGAGGAATTAAAAATTCTGGCTACGGTCGTGAATTATCAGCCGAAGGTATTTTGGCGTTTGTGAATGTGAAAACTGTAAATATCCAACAGTAAATATGTCGGTTAATCAAAGGCACGTGCGGCAGCTGCAATGACACCTGGACCATTAAATATAAATCCGGTGTAAACCTGTAGCAGTGTTGCTCCGGCAATGATTTTATCTTTAGCGGTCTCTTCATCCATCACGCCACCTGACCCAATAATTGGAATTTGTTTCTTCAGCGCAGAAGATAATAACTTGATAACATGTGTGCTGCGTCCGCACAGCGGCATGCCGCTTAAGCCACCGCTTTCATTCAGATGCGGTGAAGGCAGGGCGCCATCACGTGAAATAGTCGTGTTAGTGGCAATAACGCCATCTACTTTTTCTTGTAAAAGAATTTCAGCAATTTCTGATATTTGTTCGTCTGTCATATCTGGAGAAACCTTCACAACGACAGGAATGTATTTCTTTTCCCGTAGGTGAATGACGGCTTGTTCAGATTTCATTTTTTTTAACAAGTCACCGAGATATTCCTTGCCCTGCAGTTCGCGCAATCCTGGCGTGTTTGGCGAAGAAATATTAAGGGTGATGTAACTCGCGAATTTCCATAAAGTACGAAAGCCGGTGAGGTAATCGTCTGCGGCTTTATCTAGCGGCGTATGAGCATTTTTACCGAGATTGATCCCGAGTACACCGCGATAACGAATTTTTTCTAATTGGCGCGCTGCGTACTCAACGCCCTTGTTGTTAAAGCCCATGCGATTGATGATGGCATCTTGCTCTGCCAACCGAAAGATACGCGGGCGCTGGCTGCCGTGCTGCGGCCGTGGTGTCAGCGTACCAACTTCAATAAAGCCAAAGCCAAGTGCGGCAAGGGCATCGATGTATTCAGCGCTTTTGTCAAAGCCGGCGGCGAGTCCAACAGGATTGGCAAACGGTAACCCCATGACGGTGAGTGGTTTGCTAACTGGCGTCGACCCGATCAAGCGGCTGGTGCCGGTGCGCCAGGCGAGCTGCATGCCTTTCAAGGCCCAGTCGTGGGCATTTTCAGGGTCCATGGAAAATAGAACTTTTCTGACTAAATCATAAAGTGTCATGCGCAAATACCATAAAAATTGATAGTCTATTCTGTAACTTAAGTCGGAATGCCGACGCTTGATTCATGATGATGTTATACTTTAATAATAAAAGCAATAAATGGGGAGCGGCGATGAACCCTTTATTATTTAAGCCAAATGATACCAAGCAACTACAATATAATGTGCGTGAATTATTCGCGCAGATGACGCCAGGTTTTCGCGATCATTTAATGCATTCCTTTTTGTGGTCGCAAGATAAGCTCGAGCAGTATTTGCGCCGTGATATCATTTTGTCGGGCGATGAATTGAAAGATGCTTACTCTCATCTGGAAAGCCTGTTGTCGCGGATAGAAAGTTTCGCAGCAGAAAAAACCGATCAAGATTTTCCAAGCTACGAGAAGTGGGTTGATGAGGAATACCATAAATATAAATCATCTTTAGCTGAAGACAAGGAAGATATAGAACGCTTGATGGACGAGGGCGGCGTGGTTTCACCGGGTAAGACTTCTCCAGTTGACACCATGGCGAATGATTCACTCTCTCATTACAACCATCTCAAATCAGAATTTGATAAAACCCAAAAGCGCAGTCATGAGGCAAGCGCATTGATGCGCTCACCTCAATACATTAATTTGCAAAAACAGGCAGAGGAAATGTCAGTTGCGATTGTTAGTGGTATTAAAATGAAGAGTTAACCTGGCTCCAAATATCCCGCAATCAAAATTTTGGTCCCGACACCAGCCTGCTCAAAGCGTACGCGCACTTTCATGTCTTCGCCATCACCTTCGCAATCAATCACCGTGCCGTTGCCAAAGATGCGATGTTTCACTTCCTGCCCAACGCGGAATCGGCCTTGCGGTTGCGGCGTGAAGGAATTGCGCACGGCTTGCGGGCGCGATACTTTGGTGCGGAAACGAATTTCTTCAATCATCTCGGGAGAGATTTCATGCAAGAATCTTGATGGACGATGATACGCTTCGCGGCCGTGGATGCGGCGTACTTCGGCGTAACACATGAATAATTTTTTCATCGCGCGCGTCATACCGACGTAGCAAAGACGGCGTTCTTCTTCCATACCTTTTGGATCGTTGATTGACATGTAGTGTGGAAACAATTCTTCTTCGCAGCCGCCGATAAACACCACTGGGAACTCAAGACCTTTGGCGGAATGCAGCGTCATTAGCTGTACGCAATCATCGTATTCCTCTGCCTGCTTTTCACCTGATTCCAGTGCGGAGTAGGACAGGAATGCAGCCAGCGGCGGCATGTCATCGACCGTGCCTTCTTGCATAAACTGATGTGCAGCGTTTACCAATTCTTCCAAGTTTTCTATGCGTGTTAAGCCTTTCTCACCTTTTTCTTTGCGGTAGTGTTCTATCAAGCCGCTGGAATACAATACGTATTCCACTTGCTTGTTTAAATCCATCGTCATCGAACGCTCTGTCATGGTATCAATCAAATTCACGAAAGATTGCAGCGCGGTTTCAGCGCGAGCAGCGAATGTTTTACGTTCGATTAACTCGATTAAGGCTTCCCACATGGTAATGGCAGAAGCGCGCGCATGATCACGAATCGCTGTGATAGTACGATCACCAATGCCGCGTGTTGGTGTATTGATGATGCGTTCAAACGCTGGGTCATCTTTGCGATTACTAATGAGGCGCAAGTAAGCGAGTGCATCTTTGATTTCAGCGCGATCAAAATAACGTAAGCCGCCATAAACACGATACGGAATGCCAAATTGCATCAGCGCTTCTTCAATGACGCGCGATTGCGCATTGGAGCGATAAAGAATTGCCATTTCTCGCAGCGAGTATTCACTCTGCCGCAAATCACGAATCCGGTTCACAATGAAGAAGGCTTCATCGGTTTCATTAAAGCCGGCATAGACCGTAATCTTTTCGCCGTCTTTACCTTCGGTCCATAAATTTTTGCCGAGCCGGCCGGAATTATTGGAAATTAATTCATTGGCGGCCTTCAGAATGGTACCTGTCGAACGATAGTTTTGCTCAAGGCGGATGATGGTGGCGCCAGGGAAATCTTTGGAAAAATGCTGCAGATTTTCAATCCGTGCACCGCGCCAGCCGTAAATGGATTGATCATCGTCGCCGACAATCATCACGGAATTCTTGTCACCGGCCAGTAATTTCAGCCAGGCGTATTGGAGAGTGTTGGTGTCTTGGAACTCATCGACCAGCAGGCAGCGGAAGCGATCTTGATACATGGCACGCAATTCAGCGTTGTCGCAGAGCAGTTTATACGTCTTTAAGAGCAGGTCGGTGAAGTCGATGACGCCGGCGCGTTGACAGGCTTGCTGGTAGCCTTCGTAAATTTTGATCTTGGTTTGATCGTTATAATCGCGCGCCGTGACTTGATGGGGTTCTTTGGCATCTTCTTTTTGGGCATTGATGAACCATTGCGCTTCTTTGGCGGGAAAGCGGTCTTCATCAAGATTGAGAGCGTGGATGACGCGACGAATCATACGATTTTGATCATCAGAATCAAGGATCTGGAAGCTTTGCGGTAAATTCGCTTCTTGATAATGGGCGCGTAAAATTCGATGCGACAGGCCGTGGAAGGTGCCAATCCATAACGTTCTTGCCGGAACATTGAGCAATTTTTCGACGCGGCCGCGCATTTCATTGGCAGCTTTGTTGGTAAATGTCACCGCGAGAATGTTATGCGGAGAGATTTTTTCGACATCCACCAGCCAGGCGATACGCGACGTCAACACTCTGGTTTTGCCACTGCCAGCGCCGGCCAAGATCAATTGATGACCAAGTGGTGCGCGCACGGCTTGCTGCTGTGCATCGTTCAAAGAATTGAGTATCATGTGAGGTTCCATTATTAAGCGGCGGCGTCATGTCACATTATAAAAAAGCAACATTTCTATTAAGCGCGGCTGATGTTAAACAATTGCCACCGGACGAGGGTTTCGAAGTCGCCATCGTTGGGCGCTCGAATGCCGGCAAATCCAGCGTGCTGAATTGTATCACACAAAATAAAAAATTGGCGCGTGTCAGTAAAACACCAGGCCGTACCCAGCAAATTAATGTGTTCGTACTGGATGAAGATCGCCGATTGATGGATTTGCCCGGCTACGGCTTTGCCAATGCACCGTTGCGTGAAAAGCGTAAATGGGAAAATACCATTAACCAATATTTCGACAAACGCGAGTGCTTGAAAGGCTTGGTATTGGTGATGGATATTCGGCACCCATTTCGTGATCTTGATTTGCAGATGATGGATTTTTGTTTGCATCATCAATTGCCGGTGCACATCGTCTTGAACAAATCTGACAAGTTGAGCAAAGGTGCTGCTAAAAGTGTCATGCTCGATGCCATTCCACTCTTGGAAGATTACGGTGACTTAATTTCTATACAAACTTTTTCAGCCTTGAAAAAAGTTGGTATAAAAGAATTCCAAAGTGTATTAGATAAGTGGTATGAATATCCTTCGTAAACGTCCGCGAGCCCTGCGTTGTTTGCAGGGCGTGGCAATGTCGTTGATAAAGACGCAGAGGTTCAATTAAATACACTACAAAACGAATGACTGGATTGCTTCGTCGGGCTTCGCCCTCCTCGCAATGACAGCTTGAAATGACAAAGGACAAACCATGCCAGAAAGCAAAAATGCTGATCCCATTATTCCTGCGAATGTCTCTCTCCCGGAAATTACACCCAAGGTGATTATTCTTGGCGTGATCTTAACCGTTGTATTAGCCGCAGCGAATGCCTTTCTTGGGTTGAAAGTTGGAACAACGGTGTCTGCTTCCATTCCCGCGGCAGTCATCTCCATGGGTATTCTGCGCTTTTTTAAGAATTCAAATATTCTTGAAAATACCATGGTGCAAATCATGGCATCAGTCGGTGAGGCGCTGACTGCAGGCATCGCGTTTATTTTACCTGCGCTGCTGATTCTGCATGTCTGGGATCGCTTCAATTACTGGCAGACAGTCGTTACCGGTTTGTTAGGTGGTGGACTTGGAGTGTTATTCACTATTCCACTGCGACGTGCTTTGTTACAAGATAAAACGTTGCGCTATCCCGAGGCGGTGGCGATCGGCAATGTCTTGAAAGCCAGTGAAGCGCGAGAAGAAGGTGATTTACGCTCACTTACATTTGGCGGCATCGTAGGTTCGGCAATTGCATTATTTCAATCCGGATTTCAAATTTTAACCGACAGTTTTCAATATTGGGTAACAGGCTCGTCAACTATTTTTGGCTTCGGTCTCGGATTATCACCAGCCTTAATTGCTGCTGGTTATATTGTTGGCGTGAATGTCGCGTTGAGTTTGTTAGTCGGCATTTTCATCGGCTGGATCATCGGCGTGCCGTTGTTAGGCTTACACTACGGCATTCCTGTTGATGCCGAGTCCGCAAATCAAGCGGCAGCTTTAATCTGGCGCGCGCATATTCGCTACATGGGTGTTGGTACCATGTTGATCGGCGGATTGTGGACATTATGCACCTTGTTCAAGCCAGTTATTAACAGTATGTCGGCATCGTTTACTTCATTAAAGCAAATTCGTCTTGGCCAAAAACCCGAGAGTTTGCGTACTGAGCGCGACATTCCCATTCATTATGTATTTATCGGCACGGCATTATTGTTGATTCCGATATTTTTATTGATCGCGTGCTGGATTATTCCCAAAGATATCGGCATTACCGCCAATTTCCGCTATTTTATTTCTGCTTTTAGTACGCTTTATATATTATTCGGCGGCTTTATTTTCTGTTCGATCATGGCTTATTTTGCCGGTTTGATTGGCTCAACTAATAGTCCGGTTTCAGGCTTATTGGTCTCTGCGTTGTTAGTGTTGTGTTTAATTCTGATGGCTTTTTTCAATATACAAGGTGGTTTTGAAAGTGAAACCGCGAAAGAAGTGATTGGCTCTGTGGTTGCGATTGGCAGTATGGTGGTCATTGGCGCCGCACTCTCAATTTCTAATGACACTATGCAAGATTTGAAAGTCGGTCAAATTGTTGGTGCAACGCCGTGGAAGCAACAGGTCATGCTGATTTTGGGCGTGGTTGTTTCTGCATTTGTCATCCCGCCAATTTTACAATTGCTTTACAATGCGTACGGCATTGGCGGTGTGTTTCCGCGTCCGGGCATGAATCCCGCACAAATGCTGGCAGCACCACAAGCAGGTTTGATGGCAACGGTTGCGAAAGGTGCGTTTAGTCACACGCTTGAATGGTCGATGATTGGCATCGGTGCATTCATTGCAGTGATTTGTGTTGTGATCGACGAGTTTTTGAAAAAGAATTACGGTACACGTTTGCCAGTGTTAGCGGTTGGTCTTGGCATCTATTTACCGCTTGATAGTTCCGTGCCGGTTGTCATCGGCGGCATATTGGCTTATCTGATTCAACATCGATTGAATCAAAAATATCATCGCGGCAATCCTAAAGATGAAGTAAAGATGAACGCGCATCGTCATCGTGGTTTGTTACTGGCTTGTGGTATTGTCGCTGGTGCGTCACTGATGGGTGTTATGCTGGCGATTCCATTTGCCTGGTCAGAAAGTGCAGATGCGCTACGTATTATGCCTGATTCATTGCAACCATTCGCCGGTGTGCTTAGTGTTGCAGTGACGTTTGTTCTGTGTGCATGGATATATCGCGTCGTGTTGAGAGACTAATCCTATTTTTTACTGGTGCAAGGCGACTTTTTTTCGGGAGTTTTTTCCTCCTGCGCCAGTAGATCTTTTAATCGTGCTGCATTGGTTGCTGCCCTGACATATTTTAACAGCGAGGCAGTTGGTAAGACTGCCCCGACTTGTAGATGATGTGTTGCGGCAGATGCTTTGTCTGCTAACGCTAACTGTCTCTTATTTTTAGTTGTGAGCGGTGGTGTGCGAGCAGAGTCGGTGTGTAGTTTGGTTTTTGGTAAATCCACCAGCAGTTGATTTGGTGCAGAAACGATGTTCATGAATCTTAATAAGCGCCATAACAGGGCCCATAATATCGCTACAAATGCAAAGCTGTCTGCGAGTAATTCAGCGGAGTAATGAGAGGTTTCGGTCTTTTTTTTGCCGGCTATTTTTCTGTTCTGCATTTTCCGCTCCTTCCATTTAAGAATTACTTAAGAATCGATCACTATGAATACATCAGTTGCATTGATCTGATAACCAACTGTTTTTATGCTCGTTTTGCATCTTGCGCATGTTCTCATTCAATGGCTTATCGGTTACGATGAGTTATATTAGTAATTATCCTTGAATATAGTGGGAAAGAAACAGGATAATATAAGATCATGCTGACAGGTTAGGATATTTATACAAAAAATTATCACGGAGGATTGGTAATGACAAATCCGAGAAAGATCGAGCAAGCTCCGCAACGTAAATTAATTGATAATCTTGAAAAAGTAGCGGGCGACTTAATTTCTTACGTCACTGATTTGCAGAAAGTTCGTGAATTAGTGGAGTTACTTGCCGAAGTCGATAAGGTTTACAACGGACCACGCAAATCCTGGTTTTGGGGCTGGTTGTATGTGTATTACCGTGTACGCAGCCAAGATATTAATGCGCTGGTCGCCACACTTAACCAAATTGGCAGTAAAGAAACATTACTCGAAGCAATCGTACAGTTTTTCTCGAGCGGCGGTTGGGAATCAACATCAGCCAATACTAATCTTATGTATAAACTTGTTTCCCGTCTCCCAGGTTATGCTGATGTTAATCCACAAGAATCTTTGACTCCGGCTAATATGGAACGCTTGAAAGATTTGTTCAATGCACAAGCTTGTCAGCTTCTCATGCCGGATCGTTTTAATGAATTGAAAAAAGCAGAGCGTCAGGAAGAGTTAAAGTCACTGGCAAATCGTGACATCAAGCAAGCCGCAGACCTATTGAGCACGATGTTACCAATTTCGACTAAAAAGGAAGAGAGAGCTGAAAAAAATAAATCGTCACAATTAAAAAACAAAATGGTGCCAGTAAAGCGCGGTAACAAACTCGATATGAAAAGTTTTACCAATGTGCAAAAGACGTTAGAAGCCATTATGGCAAGGAGATTAAATAAAGGCAGCGAATTGCAGCAGAACCACTTAGATTCTCAATCTGAAAGTGAGGAAGCGACCATGAAATTCGATGTTAAAAAACTTGATCGTTCCAGAATTGAAGCTTTGCAGGAAAAATTGGCTCCAGCCTTGCAAGCACAATCGGCGATGCTGGTTCGTAAAACCGAGACAATTCCAAGCAGATATGTTGGTGATGATGAGACCATCATTCTTCCACCACCATCGCCACCAGCTTTATGTGAAGCTGCGTACGCCGCAAGTGATGAGTTATATACAAGCAAACAACAAGCTTATGTTGCTCCAGAGGCGAAGCCGCTGAAGAAGGAAAAATACGACGCGATGTTTAAATTATTCCCGCAAGCAGCAGCTCCGAAGTCTGAAAAAGATCCGGCACCTGAAACTGCACAAGCAGAAGGTTTTGAGATTCCGCCGGCTCCAGCAAATTATATGAAATAATTTTATTATTGTAGCCCGGTCGCGATTTTTGCGGCCGGGGTTGTAAGTATCTTACCGGCCGCAAAAATCGCGACCGGGCTACTAGCGCCCCGCAAGTTTTTTCAATACCATGCACGCCACACATTGATAATCTCTGAGGAAATCACTATGTCAAAAACAATTGTCAAATTGGACAATCTCTCCGCTACATTTGATGCGAATCATCGCTTTGTGACCATTGGTATTTGCGGCCCTAGTGACAACGTGCGCATCGCTGCTCGAGATCTTATCTATGGTTTAGGCGTGATCTGGAGTGTTGATGGCAAGTTTGATCACGTGAGTGAAGTGCACAAGATGCATGGCAGACCGTTTGAAGGTGATCATGCGCAAATAAATATTAGCCTCAGTGTTAAAGAATTTGGTCGTATAGTGACGCTGTTTCGTTATTGCGAACGTGTTGGCATGAAGTTGCCGGGCTCTGAGTATATGATGAGCATCGATAGAGTCGAGGGCGGGGCTCGCATGATGGATATAACTAAGGATGATAATTATCATTGGGAATATTCAGATGAAAAAAATGGTCTGCAGGTTTCTGGCATGGGAACCTTGGGCGCATATCTCGTTGCGGCGAAAGCGGCAGCGGACTGCAACCACGATGAGATGATCATTGAAAAAACCGACAAGCCATTTAACCGGTTGTTCTGGACGCAAGCTGAGTTAGAAGCAGATGCACTTGCCAAAGAAAAAGTATATCAAGGCAAGAAAAGCATGCTTGGATTTTTCGGCGTAAACAATAAAATGAGTCCAGCCGAAAGAAAAAAAGAAATGCTAACGATAGAGATAGAACATATCATTTCCAGAGTTGAAGATATGTTTTTCAGTCATCCAAAGAATGTTGCAAATTATTCACAACGAATTCTGGCACGCGATTTGTTGTATCAATATTTAAGCATGAAAGCAGAGCATCCCGAAATTGATCCAGTGACCAGGTATGCCGATCACTTCCTGTTTGTGCGTGATGATGAAAGAGAAAAATTTGCGGAATTAGCGGCAAAGCTTGATCGTTTGGAAACCGAGTTGGCAGAGATCAAAAAGGCCGAGCAGGATGAGAAAGATGTTGAGAGCGTAATCAGTTGCCCGGTTTTGTAGGGTTGCGCTAAGTTGTTGATATTCTCATTTTTTTATTTGTGGCGGTGCTTGCCAGGCTGAAAGCCTGAATGCTAGCCCAGGGTAAGGCGCGCTTTTTGCGCCGCCACCCTGGGTTAAAAATATGAATGTATATCTAGCGCTGAAAGCGCGTGCGTAAATCTAAATCGCGCTTTCAGCGCTCAGTGCCAGTTGAAGTAGAAAAAGAGGATAAAATTTATATTTCCCAGGGTGGCGGCGCAAAAAGCGCGCCTTACCCTGGGCTATGTAATGCAGGCCTTCGGCCTAAAAAGCATACATCATGTGTTGGCAGTCTCCGTTAAGTTGTTGATATTCTCATGGTTTTTTGCATTTGCCGTAGGTTGGGTTAGCGTTTTTTGCGTAACCCAACGTGCCAATCTCAAAAGATGCTTGTTGGGTTACGCGCAAACAACGCGCTAACTCAACCTACGATCATTCCGTTCGATATTTAAAGCGTTGCCGTAAAGGTAGTAGGGTAGCCCGGTCGCGTTTTTCGCGGCCGGGGTTGTGAGCAATCCCGGCCGCAAAAAACCGGATGTGTTAATTTTACTCTAAGCTTGTTTTGCTAAGATACACGCAAGAAAAAATATAAAAAAAGAGATGCTTAGCATGCGTTCTTCTACTTCCCTGGTATTAAATAAAATCGATACGGCCGATCTGGCTATCGATATTTCTGAAACTGCTTTGCTGCTAGCTCAAGATGATCCGCTGGCGGCAGATGTGCGCGCATTATCAGACTCTGATGGTCAAGAGCAGCAGCCAACTGTTGATATGCAGCGTGCACGCAAGCATTATCTTGCTGATGATATTGAGTCCTGTCTTCGCATTCTTTACCGTATGCAGGATCACATTCCCGAAATACAAAAACCTCTATCTAAAAAAATTAATATCTATACCAGCATATTCCTGATGTTCGCGATCAGTGCCATCGTGACACCATCAGTATTTTTAAAGCATCTTATTGAGTCGGGCATTCTCGAGAATGATGCATTGATGAAGTCATTAAATGGTGAGAAGCACACTCTTGACGATGAGTATCGGAAGGTTCGGATAAAATATGATGATGCCAGCTGGGGGTATAAATATTATGCGAGAGAATTTACTAATTATTTGGGAGCCACGTTTAGTGCGTGGTTTAACTCCAATGATAACGGTTATAATTGCAGGCGTGATGAGACATTAATTTCAAAGCACAGCGGGTATTCTAATGACCCTGAAATGTTCTGTAATTTGGATCATTATTATAAATATAAAGAAGCGAACCCCGGGCATTTTCCCCCTCACTTTTCACAGCAATGCAAAGATCTTGCGAGTCAGGGTTGTGATTCCTATAACAATAACTTGAGATTAAAAAATCGTTTTCTTGAGGCCAGGAGTAAGATGGATGAGGGCCGCAAGGAGATGGATGTCATAGAGCGCAATATGAAAGCCCTTGAGCAGCAGTATAGTGATGCCGAGAATTCAAAAAATAATACGTTGCTCACATTAGTACTTGGCCCAGTTGGCGTTATCTTTGCCGTTGGCTTGACAGCTGTGGTTTATGGTCTGGCACGGAGTTCTTATAAACAAAATATAGCCGCCACGCTCAAGCTTGATGAGCAACTGAATGATCCTGTTGAGGCAAACGCGATCATTAATATTGCCACACGTTTAAACATTGCCATTACATCAGAAACAACTGTAGCTGAATTAATAGAAAAACTGGAAGCGAAGCAAGAAGAAATCAATCAACGCTGGAAGTGCAGGATAGCGTTTTTGGGCGGCTCATTAGCATCTTCTGAATCCAGTATTCATCGATTTTTCGCGAATGGCGCACTAAACGACGTCAAAAAAATAATATTAAACATGGCTGATCTCGCCCCAGCCATCAAAAAAATGTAAAGACACTCTTTATAATGAATTATTTATGTTTATAGTATAGACCGGCTAAGTTGTTGATATTCTCATAGATTTTTGCATGTAAAATTATTCCCCCTCACCCCGGTCCCTCTCCCGCAACGTCCACCGAATTTTTGTAAAATTCTGAGGGCGGGAGAGGGGGCTTTCTTTTCGCATGATGTGCAGAACCGAAAATTTTGCAATTCGGTACCTAAAGTGATTCTGAAGTTGATTAGCAGGCCCCCTCTCCCGCCCAAAGCAGCAGATAAGTTTTCAGGTAATGGTTGCGGGAGAGGGATCGGGGTGAGGGTGAACTAAACAAGCTCTTCGAGTGTTTGCAAAATATTTGATAAAACATCTTCCGGGTGACTAAGCAATTTCGCATTCGTACATCGTATTAAATGATAACCATGCTTAGTTAAATATACAGTTCGTTTTGCATCATACTCTTTTTGAAAATCATGGCTGTGTCCGTCAAGTTCGATGATTAATCGCTTATGCAAACAAATATAGTCAACTATGTATGGAGGGATAATATATTGTCGCCTGAATTTATATCGATTCAATTTACGGTTACGTAACAACTTCCATAAATATGATTCTGCGTACGACATATTTCGTCGCATTTTTTCTGCGTTATGTTTGAGTTTTATATTCATTGGTTTTCCCTCACCCTTTCCCTCTCCCGCAGCCACAACCTAGACATATAAAATTTTATGGGCGGGAGAGGGGACTTTCTTTTCGCAAGCTGTGCAAAATAATTTTCATATTCGAATTGTGGTTTTGATGTTCGCTAATGAGCGTGGTGCTAGTGTGAATTAGCAGGCCCCCTCTCCCGCCCAAAGCAGCAGATAAGTTTTCAGGTAATGGTTGCGGGAGAGGGATCGGGGTGAGGGGGAATTCGTGAAGGGTTATGAGCAGAGTATTTAAAGCAGGTTTTCGCTAACTTGTTGATATTCTGATATATTTTTTATTATTTCTGGATTGCCACGCCCTGCGAAAAACGCAGGGCTCGCAATGACGAATTACTCGTTCTCCACCACCAACTTCTTCACGCTTCTGCAGCCGCGCGGTAATTTGTTGCCGCGGCGTGCACGTTCACCAACGTAATGCTGCCAGTCTTTAGACTTCATCACGAATGGCTTGCCATCGCCTTGAATCAACAAGCTCTGTTTGGAATTTAATACCGCGACATCGACAACAAATTCTTCGCGTGTGGCCACTTTGCCGCTCGGGATGCTCAGCATTTTATTGCCTTTACCTTTGGCAAGCGCGGGTAATTCTTTCAGTGGGAATACCAGCAAGTTGCCAATATTGGAGACAACGGCTACGAATTCATTTTCAGGATCGGTGATAAATTTCGGTGCGAGTGCCTTAGAACCGTTAGGTACAGATAACACAGTTTTGCCGGCGCGGTTTTTACCGAATAAATCACCGAGTGTCACAACGAATCCATAACCTGCATCGGAAGCCAGGATGAAACGCTGTTCTGGCTCACCAATCATTGCACCAATAAATTCAGCACCTGGCGGTGGATTCAAGCGACCGGTCAGTGGCTCACCTTGTCCTCGAGCAGACGGCAGTGTGTGCGCCGGCAGCGAATAGGCGCGTCCAGTGGTATCAACAAATACTGCCGGTTGATTACTGCGTCCTGCTGCTGCCACGAGGAATCCATCACCAGCTTTATAGCTAATCGATTGCGGATCAATTTCATGTCCTTTTGCGGAACGTATCCAGCCTTTGCTGGAAAGAATAATCGTAATCGGTTCAGTCGGCAGAATTTCAGTTTCTTTCATCGCTAATGCTTCTTTACGCGCAATAATCGGCGAGCGGCGTGCATCACCGTATTTTTCAGCTAGTGCCAGCAACTCGGTACGTATCAGTTTCTTCAGACGTGCAGCGGAAGCGAGAGTTTTTTCGATATCATCGCGTTCATCGGTCAGTTTGTTCTGTTCTTTGCGTATCGACATCTCTTCAAGCTTGGCAAGATGTCGCAATTTGGTATCAAGAATGGCATCAGCTTGATCTTCGCTTAACTTGAAACGCTTCATTAAGACTGGTCTTGGTTCATCTTCTTTACGAATGATGGCGATGATCTCATCCAGATTCAGATAAACAATCATCAAGCCTTCTAAAATATGCAAACGCTTGTTGATGGCATCAAGACGGAATTGCAGGCGGCGTTTGACGGTCGCAGTGCGGAACTCCAGCCATTCGTGCAGGATGGTCATCATGCCTTTCACTTGCGGGCGGCCGTTCAAGCCAATCATATTCAGATTAACGCGGTATGTACGTTCAAGATCTGTTGTCGCAAATAAGTGATCCATCAGCGCGCGCACATCAACCCGATTCGAGCGCGGAATAATGACGAGACGCGTTGGATTTTCATGATCAGATTCATCGCGTAAATCAGACACCAGCGGCAGTTTTTTATCCTGCATTTGCTGGGCGATTTGCTCAAGAATTTTGCCGCCGGAAACCTGATACGGTAAGGCGGTGATGATGATTTCATCGTTTTCTTCCATGTAAACCGAGCGCATGCGTATGCTGCCGTTACCGCTGCGGTACATTTCTTTTAATTCACTTTTCGGCGTGATGATTTCCGCTTCAGTTGGATAATCAGGCGCGGGAATATGCTTTAAAATTTCATCTGCGGTCGCTTTAGGATCATCGAGCAAGTGCACGAGACCATTCACGACTTCACGCATATTATGCGGCGGAATATCAGTTGCCATACCAACAGCAATACCCGTTGTGCCATTCAATAATACATTCGGCAGGCGCGCTGGTAGCAGCGATGGTTCGGTCAAGGTGCCGTCAAAGTTTGGTACCCATTCGACGGTGCCGTCTTCCAGTTCAGCCAGCAACACTTCCGCATAACCAGATAAACGCGATTCCGTGTAACGCATGGCCGCGAAAGATTTTGGGTCATCTGGCGAACCAAAGTTACCCTGGCCTTCAATCAATGGATGACGATACGAGAAAGGCTGCGCCATTAATACCATGGCTTCGTAACAAGCCATGTCACCGTGTGGATGGAATTTACCGAGCACGTCACCGACGGTACGCGCGGATTTTTTAAATTTGGAAATGGATTTCAAGCCAAGTTCAGACATCGCATAGATAATGCGGCGCTGCACGGGTTTCAAGCCGTCGCCAATATGCGGCAGGGCGCGATCAAGGATGACGTACATGGAATAATCCAGGTAAGCCTTTTCCGCGTATTCGCGGACTGGAATGAGTTCAATATTGTATGCGGTTGCCATACTATTACCTTCTATATAGCGCTAAATAATTTCGGCCAAATTACCTTTGGATTCCAGCCAGGCTTTGCGATCACCGGCGCGCTTTTTCGCGAGCAGCATATCAAGCATTTCATCGGCGTGGTCTTTATCTTTGAGTGTGAGCTGCATCAGGCGGCGCGTTTCCGGATCCATGGTGGTTTCGCGCAGTTGCATGGGGTTCATTTCACCCAAGCCTTTAAAGCGGATCACATTCACTTTGGTTTTCTTATCTTTATTTTCGGCGCTGATGCGATCGAGAATGCCTTGTTTCTCATCTTCATCAAGTGCGTAATAAATTTCTTTACCATGATCGACGCGAAATAGCGGCGGCATGGCGATATAAATATGACCAGCTTCGACTAGTGGTCGGAAATGTTTAACAAACAAGGCGCATAGCAACGTCGCAATGTGATTACCGTCAGAGTCAGCGTCGGCGAGAATACAGATTTTGCCGTAACGCAAACCATCAAATGATGCGGTAGCAGGATCAACACCGATAGCGACAGAAATATCATGAATTTCTTGCGAGCCTAAAATGCTGCTTGAATCCACTTCCCAGGTATTAAGGATCTTGCCGCGTAATGGCATGACCGCCTGGAATTCACGGTTGCGTGCTTGTTTGGCTGAGCCGCCTGCGGAGTCGCCTTCGACCAGGAATAATTCGCTGCGCGTGACATCTTGCTGGGTGCAATCAATCAATTTGCCTGGCAGAGCAGGGCCTGCCGTTACTTTTTTACGGGCAACAGTTTGCGAGGCTTTCAAGCGTTTCTGTGCATTCGCAATGGCAAGATTAGCAAGTAGCTCACCTTGTGCAACGTGCTGATTGAGCCATAAGCTAAATGCGTCTTTGACGACTCCTGAAACAAATGTCGAGCATTCGCGCGAAGACAAACGTTCTTTGGTTTGGCCTGCAAATTGCGGATTTTGCATTTTCACAGAAATGATATGTGCGCATTGTTCCCAAATATCATCCGCGGTTAATTTGATGCCGCGTGGCAATAAGTTACGGAATTCGCAGAATTCACGCAGGGCTTCAGATAAGCCGTGACGGAAACCGGTAACATGTGTTCCACCTGATGGCGTGGGTACGAGATTCACGTAGCTTTCGCTGACGACAGTGCCACCGTCTGGCAGCCAGTATGCCGCCCAGTCAATGGCTTCGTGTGTGCTTGAGAATGCACCGATGAATGGTTCATCGGGAATGCGCTCGGCTTTGCCGATGGCCTCATCAAGATAATTACTCAAGCCATTTTCATATAACCATTCTTCAACATGACCAGTTGCTTCATCGGTATAGGTGATGTGCAAGCCTGGGCAGAGCACCGCTTTGGCACGCAAGGTGTGTTTTAATTTTTTGACATCAAACTTTGCGGTATCAAAATATTTTTCATCTGGCCAGAAATGTACGCTGGTGCCAGATTGCCCTTTGTCAGCTTTACCAATCGTTTTGAGCGGCGTGGTTTTGTCGCCGCCGGCGAATGAGATGGCGTAGATGCTGCCGCCGCGCTTGATGGTAACTTGCAGTTTTTTCGACAGAGCGTTGACGACAGAAATGCCGACGCCGTGCAAGCCGCCAGAGAAACGATATTGTTTATTCGAGAATTTAGCACCGCTATGCAGACGGCAGAGAATGAGCTCGACGCCGGATACTTTTTCTTCCGGGTGTATGTCGACTGGCATGCCGCGGCCGTCATCGATAACTTCAAGCGACATATCTTTATGCAAGATGACATCAATACGACGTGCATGACCTTCCAGCGCTTCGTCGACGCTATTATCGATGACTTCATGCGCCAAGTGATTGGGGCTGGTGGTGTCGGTATACATGCCTGGACGTCGGCGTACCGGCTCCAATCCGCTTAATACTTCAATCGTTTCGGATGTGTAACCCGAACCGGATGATTTTTTCGTTTCTACTTTGTTTGCCATAATTGTCGCAGCCATTCACGGTTTAACTGTAGCCATTGTAGGGCGATGATAGCCGGGGCGGTTTTGATTTTTCCTTCCCGCATTAACTCTATCGCTTCATCGAGTGGGAGTGCAAAAGCGCGAATATCTTCGTGTTCTTCGGCGAGACCAAAAAATCCGCCGGCGCTGCTGGCGTCGATACGACCACAGTAGAGCATAAAATGCTCATCGGAGCCGCCAGGGCTGACAAAGTACTCGTAAAGCGGGTAAAGGTCTAGCAATTCCACGCCGCCTTCTTCTTGCGCCTCGTGACGGACGATATCCGTCGGTTGATCGCCGACACGATAAATGCCGGCAATAATTTCCAGCAGCCACGGGCTTTGAGGATTAGCCAGTGCGCCGGCACGAAATTGTTCAATGAGCACAACTTGATCTAGCACTGGATCGTAAGGTAGCACGCCGACGGCAGACGGGCGTTCAAGAATCTCCCGGGTGAACTCGACGGTCCAGGTGTTATCAAATTTTGCATGACGAATATGATTGCGTACGAGACGGAAAAAGCCTTGGTATAGCACTTCGCGCCTAACGACTTCATAATCGTTTTGAGTAAAAGAGGTTATATTTTCATCCATGAGTTACTGATGCTTTTTCCCTTTTAGAGCGTGTTCAAGTTCTTTGACATGAGCTTCCATTTCATCCAGCTTTTTGCGCGTGCGCTGTAACACCTTGCTTTGCAGGTCAAATTCTTCCCGCGTGACCAGATCCAGATTGTCAAAAGCGTGATGCAGCACCCGTTGACAATTTTTTTCAAAATCACTTTTGAGTGCACCGACGTGCGATGGCAGGCTGTCAGATAATTGTGCAGCCAGATTTTTCAAAAAATCGAGTTTCATTGGGTTGGATTCCTTCAGCACTAACGCAATAGAGCCGGCCATTATAACTTAATCATTTTCATGTGAATATAGATTGTGAAATTTCCTGTAATTTTAGCTGTGAGCTGCAATTGCAGATGATATGGTAATTTTGCTTTATGATTTGCCGAATCAGTACGATAATACGCCATCACAAATACAAATAGAGCGCATCTTATGACCAAACGCCGTTTAATTATCGCAACCCGCGAGAGTCCGCTGGCCATTCGTCAGTCAGAATGGGTAAGAGATCAATTGCAGGCACTGCATCCCAATCTGGCGGTAGAGTTTCTAGGCATTACGACACAGGGTGATAAACGTCTGGATGTTGCGCTGCGACAAATCGGCGGCAAAGGCTTGTTCGTGAAAGAATTGGAAGAAGCGCTGCTCGATGGTCGAGCCGATATCGCCGTACATTCCATGAAAGATGTGCCCATGGAGTTGCCGGAAGGCTTGTGTTTACCGGTGATTTGCGAACGCGAAGACCCTCGCGATGCCTTCGTTTCTAATCAATATCGTTCCATTATGGAATTACCGCACTGCGCTACCGTGGGCACGGCCAGCTTGCGCCGTCAGACACAATTACGCGCACTGCGTTCCGATTTAGACTTGCAGGATTTACGTGGCAATATTAATACACGTTTACGTCGTTTGGACGAAGGCGATTTTGCGGCGATCATTCTTGCCGGTGCGGGTTTGAAACGAATGGGTTTTAATGATCGCATTCGCGCATATTTATCCACGGAAGATTCATTGCCAGCAGCCGGACAAGGTGCGCTTGGCATTGAATGTCGTGAAGATGCAAGTGTGATTCGTGAATTGATCGCACCATTAAATCATCCCGTGACGGCTTACGCTGTGCGCGCTGAGCGTGCAGTATGTCGGCGTTTGCAAGGTGGTTGTCAGGTGCCGATCGGTGCGTTTGCCGAAGTGCACCACGATGAAATTAAACTGCGTGCGTTGGTTGCGAATCGACAAGGCACGCGAATTTTGCGTTCGAAATTAAGCGGTAAGTGTGAGCACGCCGAAGATATAGGTACGCGTGCCGCTGATGAATTAATCCAGCAAGGTGCTGAAAAAATATTAAAGGAATTTCATGGCGATTGATTGGTCGGCTTTACATATATTAGTGACGCGCCCCGGTCCTGCTGGTGAGGAATTGTGTGCCAGTATCACAGCGCGTGGTGGCAAGGCTATGCATTTCCCAGTGATTGCCTTCGCACCACCTGCAGATCAAGCCGGGTTTATGAGCGCGATTGAGTCACTGGGGCAGCAAGATTGGGTAATATTTAATTCTCCGCAGTCAGTACGTGCAGCCGTGCCGGCGATGCGCAGCGTCTGGCCGAATTTTCCTGATACGGTGAAACTGGCTGCTGTGGGTGCGGGCACGGCATATGCCTTGCGTGATGCCGGATATGTTGCCGCCCTGATGCCGGAAACAGACTGGAGCAGTGAAGGTTTGTTGGCTCTGCCAGAATTTGAATTAGTCAGAGATAAAAAAATTATGATCGTGCGCGGCGCTGGCGGCCGTGAATTACTCGATAAAGTATTTAAAGAACGCGGCGCTGATGTGACGACATGTATTGCTTACCAGCGGATGTTGCCGGTGGTCAATGCCGCTCCCTGCGCACAAATGATTCGTAATCATGAATTAAACTTAATAGTTGCAGGTTCTTACGAAAGTGTGAGTAACTTGCAATTATTGTTAGGCAAAGATATCTCGCCCCAATTGTTCCAGATTCCATTGTTAGTCATGAGCGAACGCATTAAAAAGCTTGCGGCTGAATCTGGTTTTCAGACAATATGGGTCACTCAAACCGCAAGTCAGCAGGCCGTCCTGGATTTGATTTCGCAAAAAAAGGAAGTCTTATGTCAGATAAACCAGAAGAAATAGTCATCAAAAAATCCAGAGTGAGCAGCTTGATCGCAGTTCTTGCGTTTGCTGCCGCGGCAGGCGCCGGCGTTTACGGCTATCTTGAATTGTCACGCGTGAATACCACGCTTGCGCATATGGTGACACAGTTGCATCACCAGGTGGCAGCTAATCAGCAAACGATGACTGCTCTGCAGGAGTCAGTGACCGGTGTAAAAGATAACTCAGCGCTTTCCACCGAGCAGCAAAAGTTAATGGCTGAATGGGTGGCCGCTCAGCAAGGTGATTTAAACAAGTGGCACGTATCAGAGGCGCAATATTTAACGCGTCTTGCTGGACATCAGCTTGAATTAACACGTGATGCCGCATCTGCTGAAATCTTATTGCAACACGCGAGCGAGATTTTGCAAAAAATTAATAATCCAGCTGTTGAGCCAGTTCGCCAGGCGCTGGCGGAAAATATTTCCAGCTTGCAATCTCAGCCGCAGGTGAATACGGAACAGTTGTATTTGCAGATGGCGACTATCTATAACTTATTAGATAACTTGCCGTTGCCGCCAACGCCGCTGCAATATACTGAAGATCCTAACCAACAAGAAAAGCACTACGGTGATGCGCCGTGGTGGAAGGTCACTTGGCATAAATCCATGGACGCCCTGAAGAAAATTGTGATTGTGCGCTACGACGGTTCCAATGATATGCCGCTAATTTTGCCCGAAGAAAAAATGTTCTTGTATCAAAACCTACATGCACAAATGGAAGAAGCCATGTTGAGTGTCTTGAATCATAATCCAGCTGCATATCAGGCTAGCTTGCAGCATGCGATTGACTGGGTGCAAAAATATTTTGTGCAAGATGCCGAAGTGACAACCAAAGTATTAACCGAGTTGAAAACCTTGCAAGCGATTAATTTGCAGCCGCCAACAGTAAACATTGCCGCAACTATGCAAGCCTTTGATCAATACCTTGCGCAAAACGAACAGCCACAACCAGCGGCAGTTACGCACTAGGAGATTAAGCATGCGTCGTTTAATTATATTGTTATTGTTTCTGACTGCATCCGTGTGGCTGGGTTTAACGATCGTGCGTCATCCCGGTTATCTCTTTATCGTTTCTAAGCCTTATATGGTGCAAATGCCATTATGGTTTGTTTGTATCGCAATATTTTTAATCTTCGGACTGTTTTATTTTCTCATCGATAGTATCGATCGCATTCAGTTTTGGTGGTATCGCGTCAAGAACTGGCTGCGTCTGCGCCGCGAACATAAGTCATATAGTAAAACTCAGCATGGCTTGTCGCTGCTGATTGAAGGCCGTTGGGCAAAAGCAGAAAAAATGTTGCTGCAAGGTTCTACTAATCAAGGTGTCGAACCGCTGATGAATTATCTGGGTGCAGCGCGAGCGGCACAAGAGCTGAAAGCTTATGATCGACGCGATAAATATTTGCGTGCTGCTTATAAACTCGCGCCGCATGCTGAGCTCGCAATTGGGTTGACTCAGGCCGAGCTTGAAATTGAACATGAGCAATACGAGCAAGCCAGTTTAACGTTGATACGCTTGCGTGGGATCACCAGGCGTCATCCGCGTGTGTTAAAGCTGCAGGAAAAAGTATTTGTGCGGCTAGGAGATTGGCAAGGCTTGCATAAGTTGTTGCCTGAGTTACGCAGAGCCAAGGTGTTAAGCGGCGAACAAGCCGATCAGTTTGAAAAGAATTTATATTGTGAAATGTTGCGTGCAGCAGGAACGAAAGATCGCGCTGAGTTACAGCGCGTCTGGAATGACATGCCGCGTTCAGCACGCAAAAATCCTGATATCGTCTTGGCCTACGTTCAGCAATTAGTGACCTTTGGCGATCATGTGGAAGCAGAACAGTTAATTCAGAAAACACTAAAATACGATTGGCAGCCTGATCTCATGAAAATCTATTCGGGATTTAAATTTGATAATTTGAATCGCCAATTAGTCATCGCCGGTGCCTGGTTGAAAATGTACGGAACTAAGCCGGAAATTTTATTATTCCTCGGCAAAATCTGTGTCCAGATTCAATTGTGGGGCAAGGCGAAAGACTATTTTGAGAAGTGTCTCGCCCAGGGCCCGAATGCTGAAGCCGCACTCGCTTACGGTAAGCTTCTCGAGCAATTGGGCGATAATGACGAGGCAGTTGACCAGTATCGTGAGGTGTTGAAAGAGTTATCCTAGCGTAACTTGTTGTTTATATTGATGCCTTTTCGCGGTGAGGAATGTGCGAAAAGTGTGTACAATATGCACGTTGTAGCCCGGGCGCGTTCTTTGCGGCCGGGAACATTTAATATAATAAGAGCGTTCGAGAATGGCCCTATTAGAAATCTTGCAATACCCCGACCCGCGTCTGCGCACCAAAGCCGCACCCGTGACCAGCGTGGATGCCGCCCTGCGTAAGCAAATTGATGATATGTACGAAACCATGTACGAGGCTAACGGTGTTGGACTCGCGGCCACGCAAGTAAATATACACTTACAATTATTTACCATGGACATTACTCGCGAGAGAGATCAACCCATGGTGATCTTGAATCCGCAAATTGTGCATCGCGAAGGCATACAATACGAAAGCGAAGGTTGTTTGTCAGTGATGGATAGTTACGACAAAGTTGAGCGCGCGCTCAAAGTTAAGTTGATAGGCGTTGATCTGGATTTCAAACCTATAGAAATGGAAGCAGAAGGTTTACTCGCTGTTTGCTTTCAACACGAGCTTGATCATTTGAACGGAATTTTATTTCTCGATCATCTTTCTAAACTCAAACAGGATCGCATTCGCAAGAAAGTAGAAAAAGCCAAAAGACGGGAATACGCGTGAGCTCATCACCATTGAAAATAATATTTGCTGGAACACCAGAATTCGCAGCCATGGCGTTGGAAGCGATCACCTTAACGCGCCATCAAGTGGTGGCAGTCTACACGCAGCCAGACCGCGCATCCGGTCGCGGTTTAAAAGTGACGATGAGCCCAGTCAAAGAATTAGCGGTTGATTTGAATATTCCGGTTTTTCAGCCAGCAACGTTGAAAGATCCACATGAACAAGATGTGTTAAGAAAATTTAATGCCGATCTCATGGTTGTTGCTGCTTACGGTTTAATTTTACCGAAAGCGGTATTGAGTATTCCGCGTTACGGTTGTTTTAATATTCATGCATCCTTGTTGCCGCGCTGGCGTGGAGCGGCGCCCATTCAGCGTGCGATTATGGCTGGCGACAAAACATCGGGCATCACCATCATGCAGATGGATGAAGGCCTGGATACTGGCGCCATGTTATTGAAACACGAATATGCGCTGACAGCGGATGAAACTTCGCAAAGCTTGCACGACCAATTAGCGAAGATGGGTGCAGAAGCCATTCTCGAAGCGATAGAACTATTAGCTGTGCAAGGTTTAAAGCCTGAAATTCAGGATGAGACCTTAACAACATACGCTAAGAAAATTACTAAAGAAGAAGCCTTGCTGAATTGGCAAGAGCCAGCCATCAATCTGGAAAGAAAAGTGCGAGCGTTTAACCCCTGGCCCATGACCTACGCTTTATGGCAAGGTCAAAATGTGCGGATTGGCGCTGCGGAAGTGGTGAAATCATCGGGTCAACATGCACCGGGTACCATCATTCATGCGACACGCGAAGGCATTGATATTGCGACATCACAAGATGCACTGCGCTTGTTAAAGCTGCAAATGCCGGGCGGCAAAATGATTTCAGTGTCAGATTTTTATAATGCTCATCATGAAAAATTAAAATCAGGCACCATGTTGTCTGTAGAATAAAAACTATAATTATAAATAAAACCGAGGTTAGTGTGCTGCGATTTAATGCCGAGAAAGAAGAGGCTTTGGCCAATTCATCATTACAAAAACAGAGTATCCTGGAAATGCCGGATATTTATAGCGTGTTGATGAAATATCTAACATTGGCCGATGCCAGCCGTCTGCGCGAGACTTTTAAAATTGCTGATATGTCGTTTTATAAACATTTTGTCCATCATCCTGAGCGTTTGTTAAGAGAGCTTGGATATTTAACAGAGGCGCAATTACAAAAATTTATCGACGCGCAAAAGAAGCATGACGATGTACTCTGGCAACAGCTACAGGCTAACATTGACAATCCTGCCTCTTATGCTTGTTATGCACTGATTGGTTATGTGAATAATCTGGAATTGGATCGCATTGATGGTGCGTTGCGTTATTTAACGATGAATGATTTCCCTGTGTCAGTGATACAGCGTCTTGAACACGTTAAATCAAAAGTAGTATGTCATCAAGGCAGGCAAGGCATCCCGTTTCTCGATAATGCTGACTTGTTCTGGGCCTTATTAAAAAGAAAAAGAATTCCTGAATTAGCCAGATTAAGAGAAACTTGCAAAATGGCGAATCATCGCTTTAATCAGAGGGTATTCCAGATTCCGGCAGGAGTGCTACTGACAATCGATCAGTTAAACGATAGACAGCTCAGGAATTTTTTAATGAAAAATGCTGGCCATCTCAAGGGTCTGGAGCCGTTGGTCGTTAACTACGAAGCTGCGTATGCAAGTTATGCGTTGCTCGGCGGCGTTAGCCTGCTTGATCCAGAAAGATTGCCAGGCGTATTAAAGTTTCTTGAAGAGCAACACACCTCGCAATTAATCATTCACTGTGTTGAGCTTGTGCATGCTATCTATTGCCCGCCTGTTGACTATATTGCTAGGTTCTCTGATCTTATGGAGAGAATGGCAAAAGATTATCTCGACGATCGCAATCTCGGCACGCTGCGGCCTTTGTTTCTGGATGTATTATTCCGAGCTACGCAGAGTCTTGAAAATAATGAGTCACTGCTATTAGATCATCGATATCAGCTTGTTTTCCATTTCTTGGCTGCTGCGCAGAAACATGAGTTATTCTCTGTGCACAGGAATACTAGTTTGTTGCCAGGGCGCTTGTTCGCTGTTCAGGGCGGTGGTAATACTCGTTCACAAGACATGATTGCATTAGAAAGACAGCGTGCCCACGACAGACTTTACGCAAAAGAACATCTTACTCACACTAACATGAGCATATAACCTCAATGACTATTAAAAATTTACGTTTAATCGCTGCGCGTGTGGTTGATGCCGTTACTGACGGCTACTCGCTGGCTGAATGCTTGCCGCCAGAGTTGGCGAAATTAAAAGAGACCCGTGACCGAGCATTTGTGCAGGCATTGTGTTACGGCGTTTGCCGCTTCTATGCGCGGCTCGATGTGGTGTTGAGTAATCTGTTAGCGCGACCGATGCAGGCAAAAGACAGCGATGTGCACGCTTTATTGATGGTGGGTTTATATCAATTAATGGATATGAATGTTCCGCCGCATGCTGCAGTTTCTGAAACAGTGGATGCCACGGCATCGCTGAATAAATCATGGGCCCGCGGTTTTGTGAATGCGAATTTACGCGAATATCTGCGCAAGAAAGACAGTATCGCTGCGATGCTGGAAGAAGATAGCGAGGCAAAGTACGCGCATCCGCTCTGGTGGATCACCGCAATCAAGAAAGCCTGGCCCACGCAATGGGAAGATATTCTTGCCGCGAATAATGAACACCCGCCGTTTAGCATACGTGTGAACAAGCAGCAGCAAACGCGTGATGAATATATAGAAAAACTCGCAGCACAAGAGCTGGCAGCCAAGCCAATCGAAGTGGTCGAGAATGGGTTGATTTTGGAAAAACCGGTTGCAGTCGAAGTATTGCCGGGATTTGCGAAAGGTCGCGTTAGTGTGCAAGACGGTGCCGCGCAGCTGGCGACTGAATTACTACAATTAACGCCGGGCTTACGCGTGCTGGATGCGTGCGCGGCACCGGGCGGCAAGCTCACGCATATTCTTGAGCTCGCACCAGATGCTGATGTGACGGCCGTTGAAAAAGATAAACAGCGCATGCACTTGATTAAAGAAAATTTAGTGCGCATGCAGCAACGCGTTGCATTATTCTGCGCGGATGCCGCAGATTTGAAATCGTGGTGGGATGAAAAACCATTTGATCGTATCTTATTAGATGCACCATGCTCGGCTAGCGGTGTGATTCGCCGTCATCCAGATATCAAACTGCTGCGCGATCCAAATGATATTGGCGAGCTTGCCAAACAGCAATCACGCATATTATCGGCGCTGTGGGAAACCCTGGCACCTGGTGGTTTGTTGGTCTATGCAACTTGTTCTGTTTTCCCGGAAGAAAATACCAACGTCATCAAAGCGTTTTTAGCCAAACAGTCTGACGCCAAAGAAGAAGTGATCACCTCAGAATGGGGTATTGCTTGTGAACACGGCCGACAGATATTACCTGGCATGATGGAGATGGACGGGTTTTATTTCGCGTGTTTGCGGAAGTAAAATTTGCTAGCTCGCGCTTACAGCGCTCAGTGCCATTTGCATTATAAAAGGACTACGATGTTTATGTCCCAGGGTTGCGGCGCAAAAAGCGCGCCTTTACCCTGGGCTAATAGGAGGCCTACGGCCTCGGATTATTTATTGATGCATTGCAATCTATGGTAATACAAATATTAGTTCAATCGGCCTGAAAACCTCCATTCCAGCAGGCTGAAAGCCTGGATTCTAGCCCAGGGTGAGGCGCGTTTTTTGCGCCGTAACCCTGGGAAATCAAATCGCCAAATTGTTTAACGCTGAAAGCGCGAGCTATAACGAGGATATTTGTTGATATGATGATAAATCAATGCAGTTTTAGCCTGGAGAGCATGATGCATGTGCCTCCCACTCATTATTAGCACAGATGACGTCCGCACTATTTCCCGCTAAGATGATATAAATTTCAAGGGTTTCCCCGCTTTCGCGGGGATGACGTAGCAAAGAAAAGGATTCTCACCATGCGTATTGAATATGACATCAAACTCGACTTTAAAGATGTATTAATCCGCCCCAAACGCAGCGTGCTCAAGACGCGCGCGGAAGTGTCGTTAGAGCGGGAATTCAAATTCAAACACACGCAAAGCACATGGACCGGCGTGCCTATCATCGCTGCTAACATGGATCACACTGGCACACTTGCCATGGCGAATGCCTTGTCAGATCATCATATCCTGACGGCGATGGATAAATTTATTACTCTGGATGAATGGAAATCCTTTGCCAAAGATCATCAGAAAGCCCTGCCATATATGTTTGCATCAATTGGCATTACCGATGATGACTTTAAAAATCTCGATGCTGTTTTAAACGCTGCATCTGTTCATTTTATCTGCCTTGATGTTGCGAATGGTTACACCGAGCGTTTTGTTTCTCATCTCGAAGATTTACGCGTTAAGCATCCGAAAGCGGTAATTATGGCTGGTAATGTTGTCACTGGTGAAATGGCTGAGGAATTAATTTTATCCGGAGCAGATGTTGTTAAAATTGGTATTGGTCCAGGATCAGTGTGTACGACGCGTGAAAAAACCGGTGTGGGCTATCCACAATTATCTGCCATTATAGAATGCGCCGATGCTGCCCACGGCTTGGGCGGATACGTATGCGCCGATGGCGGTTGCACCACGCCAGGCGATGTTGCTAAAGCATTTGCGGCAGGTGCGGATTTTGTCATGCTCGGTGGTATGTTGGCGGGACACGATGAATGCAGCGGTGAGATTATCGAAGAGGGTGGCAATAAATATAAACGTTTTTACGGCATGAGTTCGAAAGAAGCCATGGAACGTCATCATGGTAATGTTGCCGATTATCGCTCCAGTGAAGGCCGCTCGGTTAACGTTCCTTATCGTGGCCCGGTCAAAAATACCATCATGGATATTCTTGGCGGGTTGCGCTCAACTTGTACATACGTCGGTGCGCACCGGCTCAAAGAATTAACAAAGCGTACAACATTTATACGAGTTGCGCGACAATTGAACGAAGTATTTGTTCCATTTGATGTCAGCAAGGGCAAATCTTAACCAACATTGATGCTGTGCGGCATTTCGGTTATCATTCTTCGCCTTCGTATCTGCATACGATGACTTGTCGTATGTCAGGAGGCGCAGATAGAAGATCCGACTCACGCTTCGTTCAGACGAGAATTCGGTTACGGACTCCACCCAAATAAATGAAACAGGAGTATGACTAATGTTTAAAAAAATTATTCTTGCCAGCGCCATCTTAGCAGCGTCCGCTGGTGTTGCCCTCGCTGATCCAGTTCCTTACGCTGGTGCCAGCCTCGGCCTGAATGTTAACTCGACCAATGCCGGTCCAAATAACAGTGCTTCCGTTTACCGCGGCATTCCATTAAAAGTGTTTGTTGGTTACGGCGGTCTGTTGAGCCAGAGTTTCTTCCTTGCTGGCGAACTCACTGGCACGATTGGCTCCATGGAAATCAATGATGCAAACGGCATTAAAACAACTTATGGCTACACCATCAGTGCTATTCCCGGTGTTATGTTGAATGACAATACCCTGGCATTTGCACGTCTTGGTTACATCAGAACACGTTTTTCAAGTGTTGACTCATGGGCTAACGGTGCAACCTTAGGTCTTGGTATGCAAACTGCCGTGACACAGAACATTGATATTCGTGGCGAATACAGCTACAGCACCTACAACAGTGTTGGCGGTCAATCGTCTCCTCGCTCAGATGAGTTCGATGTTGGTTTCGTTTACAAGATCGACTAAGTGCTCTGATCACCCCTGCAAGCTTTAGTTTGCAGGGGTGATACTCTTCTTGTTTTGCATTATACTTCCCGATTGTTTTTTTCATTCAAACAGGTAGTTATGTCATATATCATTCTTGACCGCGATGGTGTCATTAATTTCGATTCCACTCAGTACATCAAATCTCCCGACGAGTGGCTGCCAATACCAGGTAGTCTGGAAGCGATTGCCACGTTGAATCGAGCAGGTTTCCGCGTTTTGATTGCAACGAATCAATCAGGCGTTGCGCGTGGACTATATGATCTTGATACGCTGGATCAAATTCATGAAAAAATGATGCGCGAATTGGCGGCGGTCGGCGGTTACATTGAAGAAATATTTTTCTGTCCGCATCATCCTGATGAAGGTTGCGCGTGTCGCAAGCCACAACCAGGCATGTTGCACGCCATACAGGCGAAATACGGCGTTCCATTAGCCGACACTTTTTATATTGGCGATTCACTTGCCGATGTCGGTGCTGCAAATGCAGCGGGTTGTAAGCTATTACTCGTGATGACAGGTAATGGACATGTGACCATTGAACGTAACCCAGAGTTAAGTGCGACTCCGCGCTTTAAAGATCTCTCTGCAGCGGTTCAATATATATTAACCCACAACCAACAGGATTGAGGTTAGGATGCAGCAATTAAATTTGTTTTTGCGTTCAGCTATATTTTTCATTTGTTCAGCAGTCTCCATTTTTTTGTTCAGTTTTATTTGTCTATTTTCATTATTGCTGCCGTTGACCTGGCGCCATTTTCTGCTGCGTCAATTCGCCAAATTATATATCTGGATGCTGGGTGTGATTTGCCAGATTTATTATGAAGTGGAAGGGCTGGAAAATCTTCCTGATAAACGATTCGGTGTGGTTTTTAGTAAACACCAATCAGCTTGGGAAACATTTTTCTTGCCAACCATTATTCATGATCCGGCTGTGATCGCAAAACGCGAGTTACTATTTGTGCCATTTTATGGTTGGGGAATCGCCGCTGCCGATCCAATCTTAATTAACCGTAAAGATAAAACTTCTGCGATGCAGCAAATTATTAATAAAGGTAAAAAATGTCTGGAACAAGGTCGCTGGATATTAGTCTTTCCGGAAGGAACAAGAGTGCCTGTTGGTGAAGTTGGTAAGTATCATTTAGGCGGCGCCCGTTTGGCTGTTGCGACGCAAGCACCGGTTATTCCGATTGCGCACAATGCTGGATATTTTTGGCCGAAACGTGGCTTTATTAAACAGCCAGGAACAGTGCGTGTGGTGGTCGGACCCGTGATTGAAACGACGGGCCGGACACCAGATGAAGTGATGGAATCAGCCAAGAACTGGATTGAGGCGACCATGCTTCGTATTGGCGGCCTCGTCAATAAAGCCACCAGTTAATAACGGGTCTTGCATGCAGCGTTTGCGATGTGCAAGGCAACGACCCAGCACGGAATCAGGCAGCAGATCTTCTTTCAGTGCAGAATATGGGATCAAGACTTCCTGTGCGCCGTAAACATACGGCGCAACCGTGGCTTCATCAAATGTAATTCGCAAGCCGCTAATGTTGATATTCCAGTTGGCAAAATTCATCTCGCTTAATTTGACGTTGCTGGCAGCTTCACCGCGCAGCTTTTTCGAGAGGGCGTTATTGGCATATTGCGTGAATATTTCCAAATAATTGGAGCCAGGCTGGAACAAATCAGACAGTTGAATGACAGTGCCGCTGGCAAGATCAAAATTGAGTACGCGATATTGATGGAATGGGTGTGCCATGCCAGTCATATATCCTTGAATAATGAAACGAATACTAATGATAGGGGCTTCATCAAGATTGATGATGGCCGAGTTGTAATCTATCGTTAAACGATTTTTTACTTTGGATTTTTCCAATGTCTTTTGATAATCCTGCGCATCGGCAACACGCTGTTTAAAGCTCACCACTTCTTCGTTGATGATTTTGGTGACAGCCTCGTTGAAGGCATTAATGATGATGTCGTCGGTTGCTTCCACAGGAGTTTCATTGTTGCTGCCGGTGATGACATCATCCTGATTGGTTTTGTCTGTGGTTGGTTTGACCGTTTCAATGCTGCTGGATAAGCGCGGGAAAACCATTTTCACCATGATTTTTGGTTTTTCATATTGGATATCGTGCGCAGAAACGAGGTCGATGTTTTCACCGATGTGATACGTACTTTTGTTGTCGACGGGCGAGTCTTCAACCGCGTTTGCGGCGAGTGGTAAAAGCGCGATTGCTGCGATCACGATAAGTTTGAAAGTCCGTTTCATTTTTCATTTCCTGTTGTAGCCCGGTCGCTTGTTGCGGCCGGGATGGTTCATGAATTCCCCCGGACCAGAAAGCGTGTCCGGATGACGATGTTGCATTATTTCTTTGGGTTCGCGAGCCCCAGCGCCTTGCTCTGGCTAACGTAACAATTACTGCCCTGAATATTAGTATCCACGATTTTACCTTGCGGTGTCGCGGTAAATACGGTGAGGCAGTAGGCGGCAAAGCCGCGATTCCATGGGGTGTTGATAGTCGGGTTGGTGGTAACAACTGCTGCGCGGCCGTCGCGATCGACGCCAATGCTCGGCGAATACGTCGCATTCGAGCTGTAAAAGCTTTGCTGTTTATAGACGTAGTTGATGTTGGCGCCGTTTTGCATGGTCATCGAAGGCGGGCCCCATGCCTGGGTTAACTGGGTAACATTGCCGCCGCGCCAGCTTTGAACAGATTGTGTATAATAGCCCCTCGAGCCGGCGGAACAGCCAGCCAGAATGAGTGAGATGAGTAAGCAGACGAGCAAGCGCATGGAGTGTTCCTTTATTTATGGAATAGCTAGATGTATGTAGAATAAGAAACTTTTGCGCAACTGAAAAGCGGTGACGATGAAAATAGCCTTTTGCCTTCTAAATTATTTTGCCTACGGCGGCTTACAACGTGATTTTATGCGCATCGCCAAAGAATGCGTGCGCCGCGGCCACGAGGTGCATGTTTACACATCGCGTTGGGATGGCGAGCGCGAGCCAGATTTCCATTTGCATCTGGTAAAAGTGCGAGGGGTGACCAATCATGCCCGTGCGAGATGCTTTTCTGATCAAGTTTCGCACATAAAAGAAAGCGGCCAGTTTGATCTAGTGGTTGGCTTCAATAAGATGCCGGGACTTGATCTCTATTATGCGGCCGACGTCTGCTATCAGGCACGTATTAAGGCCAAGCGCGGAATCTTATACCGATTGTTGCCGCGTTACCGTGCCTGGCGGGACCTGGAAGCAGCGGTGTTTGCACGCGGAGCGGCGACTGAGATCTTGTTGATTGCTCCAACTCAACAAGAAGCATATAGCGATTGTTACGGCACAGAAGCTCGACGTTTCCATGTGTTGCCACCCGGCATTAACCGTGACCGTCTGGCGCCAGACAATGCCGCTGAGATCCGTGCCCGCATGCGTAACGCGCTGGGATTAAGTGAGCCGACGCGCATGCTCTTGATGGTTGGCTCAGGATTCAAGACCAAGGGTTTAGATCGAGCGATTGCCGGTCTCGCGGCGTTGCCGGCGCTGGTGCGTGAGCGCACACAATTATATGTGGTAGGCCAGGGTGATGCCGCGCCGTTTCTGAAACAGGCACGGCAGCTAGGCGTTGAGGATCAAGTGCATATCATGGGCGCGCGAGCTGATGTACCAGAATTTTTACTGGCAGCTGACTTGTTGCTGCAACCGTCGTATCACGAAAATACCGGGACGGTGTTACTGGAAGCCTTGGCTGCCGGGTTGCCAGTATTGACGACAGCTGTATGTGGTTACGCACATTATATAAATGATGCGCACGCCGGCGTGGTGTTGGCAGCCAGGTTTGATCAACAGGCGTGGAACGGCGCATTAGAAAGTATGCTAGTCGCTTCCGGTCTTAAAGAATACGGTGAGAATGGGCTGCGGTTTGCGAAAACGGCAGATATTTATAGCATGCCTGAGCGAGCGGTTGATTTGATAGAACAAAAGGCGAAGAAAGTTGATGTATCTTGACGAGCAACTCAAATCTTGTTTTGACGCGAATGCACCGCTCTTTGATCAGCTGATGGCGCTGAATGGCGAAAGTTTTCGTCGGCTCGAAGGTCGTAATACCCAGCGCGTCATCCTGAATGGTAAACCGTATTTCATCAAGCAGCATCGTGGTGTTGGCTGGAAAGAAATCATCAAAAATTTATTGCAGTTACGATTGTCGGTTATCTCTGCCAAAAACGAGTGGCTGGCTATTCAAAAATTAGAGAAGCTTGGTATTAACGTGCCGCCGATTGCGGGTTACGGCGAGCGCGGTATTAATCCTGCCAAGCTTGAATCATTTATATTGATGGAAGAGCTGGCGCCGGTTAAAAGTTTGGAAGATGTGTGCCGTGATTGGAAGGCGCAGCCACCGAATGTTAAATTCAAGCACGAATTAATCAAGAAGGCGGCAGAGATAGCCAGTGTCATGCATGACAACGGAATCAATCACCGTGATTTTTATATTTGTCACTTGCTCCTCGATCAGGGCGTTGGTGACCAGATCAAGCTACACTTAATTGATTTGCATCGCGCCCAAATTCGCAGCAAAATTCCCGAGCGCTGGCGCATCAAAGATTTGGCAGGGTTGTACTTTTCCAGTAAAGATGCTGGTTTGACGCAGCGCGACTATTTTCGCTTTATGAGATACTATCGCAAGAAATCACTGCGTGATATTTTGCAGGAAGAGAAAACACTATGGATAAAGGTAAAAAATCGTGGGGATGACTTGTACCGTGACCATGCCGAGTGATGCTGTTGCCGTTGCGCGTTCCATAACTTCTGATGATCTCAGTCGCGCAGATTATCAATTCCCGACTCCGTTTATTATTGAGCTTGATCAGGGCGAATTTTTTGCCGAAGAAGTCGTGCGTCTGATTCCTGGTCGTCGCATGGTTGCTTTTGGCACCTGGCGCGGTTTACAAGTTGTCGCAAAAATATTTTTTGATCGCAAGCATGCGGGGCGTCATCTTGCTGCCGATGTAAAAGGCGTGAAAGCCATGATCGAAAATAAAATCCCGACGCCCACGCTGCGTTACGAAGGAGTGGCGCGAGATAAGAAAACGCAGGTTTTGATCTTTGACCGTTTGCAAAACGCGCACGATCTTGAAGCAATGTGGCGCCAACGTGAATCAAATGACAGCATGCTGTCAATTCTGCACATGGTAATGATTGAATTAGCGACGCAGCATGTATTAGGCGTGTTGCAGAAAGATATGCACATGGGCAATTTTCTGATTACCGGCAAATCGATTTATACACTCGACGGTGCGCAAATTGAAGTTCAGGAAAAGATGTTATCAAAAGAAGATAGCATGAATAATCTCGCGCTATTCCTGTCTCAGCTCGGTGCTGGTCATGACGATCTGCAAATTAATTTGTTTTTATATTATGCGCGTGCTCGCGGCTGGCTGCTGAAGCCACAAGACAGCATTGATATGCATTTGATGATCCGCAAGCACAATGATTCACGCTGGCAGCGCTTTGAAAAGAAAATATTTCGTAATAGTACTGACTACATCGCCATCAAACGTTTTGCCATGCGTGGCATGATGTTGCGCGCTAACCAAGGCAAGGAATTCAGCGAATTTCTCGCGCAACCAGATGCCGTGTTTCAGCGTAGTGATAGAGTCATGTTGAAAGATGGTCGTTCATCAACTGTTATTAAGGTGACGCTGGACGGCCGTGAATTGGTCGTGAAGCGTTATAATATGAAAAATATTTGGCACCGCCTGCGACGCGCCTTGCGTATTACTCGAGCGCGAAAATCCTGGCGACTCGCTCAAAAGCTGAATCTCTTCAATATTTCTACCGCGCCAGCAGTAGCTTATCTTGAATCAAATATATTGGGGATCAAGGGAACATCTTATTTTGTTTCTGAATATATAAATGGTTGCGATGTTAAAAAATTTCTCGCGCCCTATGAGACCCAACCTTATGCGGCGACACACGTGATAGGCCGAGTGATTGATATGCTGCGCAGTCTTGCTAAATTAGAAGTAACGCACGGTGATTTGAAGTCTTCAAACATTATTATCAATTATCATTTGCAGCCAGTGTTGATTGATCTGGATGGTGCGGTTGAGCATTTGTCTGTGACTGGCTTGCGCAAAGCCTGGCGGAGCGAGTTGAAACGTTTCCTCCGCAACTTTGAAGACTTGCCGGCTATCCATGATCTATTTAAGCATGCTTTGCGTAAAGATAATCATTAAAGTACAGCGTTCATGGCTGGTGCCGAAACCGTTTCTGCGGCTTCACTCGCTGCGTGTCTGGCAACAATAGCCGCATCTTCAAGATGACTCACTTGGCGTGTTAAATATCCCATGAATTTACTCAGTGACATGGTCATATCCGGGACGGGAGCAAACAGATTGAATACTGAGGCGCGCTTTTCTTCAGGAATGGAAAGATAGTTACGCATTTCATCGCCTAGACTGATGCGCACTTGATCAAGATCTTCGCCAAGAAATTTTTCGAATACAGGGAACTTGTAAGTAAATTCACGCAGCCTATCAAATGTATTAGCGCCTGGTCTGCGCAGCGAGTTATAAAACTCAAGATAGGCGATGTATTTTTTTACGGCTGTTGTCAGTTCCACGTAATTGCCAAGTTCGCCAGTTTCAATGTGGGTATGCATTAAAATTACTTTTGTATTGGCGATGTCTCTGCGCATTTCGACGTCGACGCCATCGTACTCGAAATCGTAAGTGTGAATATTCTGAATTTCGAGGTTGGCGTAAATTTGCTTGATGTAATCATTCATTCTGAGAGCGCAGATGCTGTATAACTTGATCTGTAGGTATAGTAATGAATAAGCATTTCTGTCACGCAATGATTCAACAAATACTCGGTATTTATCAAAATCTGATTCGTTAATTTGTGCGGCATCAGGGCTAAGTACAAATGTGGTAGCTGCGTACATGGCATTATAAAAATAATGGCTTTGATCAACATCGCGTGCGAGTTCTAGATTAGCGAGTAGTGTTGGTAAATTGGGCAGATGTTTATGCAAGAGTACAATTAAGAAAGGCAGGACATCTTCGCCGTCCATTGCTTTCGGATGCGATTCTTCCCACTTGGCTTTAACTAATATCAAGAAGCTTTCCAGCTCTAGATTTGCATCACGCCATGCATTCAGATAAGCGGTTATGCGCTGAAGTTCGTAGCGGCCAAAGACGCTTGCCGGGCTTGCCGTGATATCATCATTGAACGTCTTGATGGTTAACGGCAACAGCGCAGCACGAATGCGGTTAGTGCGTTGCAGGAATTCTTTGAGTGAGGCGGGGCTAATATCCAATGCATGCAGGACTAATAGTCTGGTGATGAGATCGTCGATCATGCGGTTGCGCTCCCCGTTGTTTCGTAGGTCATCTACTTAGTTATACGGTGAAACGCTAGTGCAACGCAACGCTTGCAAGCAGCCAAAGCCTGCCGTTTGAGGCAGGCCTTAACTGTTATATGCATTAACTCTATATTAAATATCAAATTTAATACCTTGGGCGAGCGTCAGTGTGCGACCCCAATTAATAGTATTGGTTTGACGTCTCATATAGGCTTTCCAGGCATCGGAACCAGCTTCACGACCGCCGCCGGTGTCTTTTTCACCACCAAAAGCGCCGCCGATTTCAGCACCAGAAGTGCCAATATTAACGTTGGCAATACCGCAGTCGCTGCCGCGCGCAGAGAGGAACTGCTCGGCATGCAAGAGGTTACTGGTAAAGATGCTGGAGGATAAACCAAAGCGAGAATGATTTTGCATGGCAATCGCTTCATCCAGGGTTTTATATTTCATGATATATAAAATTGGGCCGAAGGTTTCGCGCTGCACAACATCCCAATCATTTTCTGCTTCGATAATGGCGGGCTCAACAAAGAAGCCTTCGCGCTTGATGACATTGCCGCCGAATAAAACTTTGCCGCCTTGCTTTTTGGCATCAGTGATGGACTGCACAAAGCTGTCGACAGAGTGTTGATCGATCAGCGGGCCCATCAGATTTTTTTGATCGAGCGGATCACCAATCGTTACTTTTGCATAAGCCTTCACTAACGATTCTTTCACTTTGTCATACATGGACTCATGAACCATTAAACGCCGTGTGGTTGTGCAGCGTTGTCCGGCGGTGCCAATCGCACCGAAGACAATCGCTGGCATGGCACGTTGCAGATCGGCATGCTCATCAACAATAATAGCGTTATTGCCGCTTAATTCCAGCAAACAACGGCCAAGACGTTTGGCGACAACCGCATTCACTTCTTTACCAACCTGAGTGGAGCCTGTGAATGAAACCAGTGGAATACGCTTATCTTCGGTCATCACTTTAACGATATTGTTATTATCAGTAATGAATAACGAAAAAATTCCGTGATAGCCGTAACGCTTCAACACGTCATTACAAATATGCTGCACGGCCACTGCGCATAATGGAGTTTTAGGCGATGGTTTCCAGATGACAGTATTGCCACAAATCGCAGCGACGAATGCATTCCACGACCAGACGGCAACCGGGAAATTAAATGCGCTGATGACGCTAACCATGCCGAGTGGATGCCATTGTTCGTACATGCGATGTTCCGGGCGTTCAGAGTGCATGGTGTTACCGAATAACATGCGCGATTGACCAACAGCTAAATCAGCCATATCAATCATCTCTTGTACTTCACCGTCACCTTCTTGTTTTGACTTGCCCATTTCCAGGGAAACAAGACTACCAAGCGCATCTTTGTGCTTTCGTAATTCTTCACCAATAACACGCACGATTTCGCCGCGTTTTGGTGCTGGCACATTGCGCCAGGTTAAAAATGCCTGCTCTGCATCTTGCATGATGGTTTCGTAATCTTGCTGCGAGGCGCGATAAACACTGCCAATCGCTTTGCCATCAGTCGGATTAATCGAAACAATTTCACCATCGTTGGTATGTGCCGACCACCATTTGGCGCCTGAGCTCGCGCCGCTGTTTTTTTCTTGTAGTTGTAATGATTTCAGTAAATCCATTGTTGATCTCCTAAGCTATCGTCGCTTTCGCGGTAATGACGCTACTTATTTATAGTATTCGCCGAATTTCGAGTTAGTCAGTGCATCAAGTGAGAATTGTTCTTGCTTGATGAATCCTTCGTATTTGTCGGCGTGGCTTAAAACGATATCGACAACACTGCAAATGCCGGAAGCTGTTGTCAGCTGAATTGCCGACCAGCGATGGCCGTTGATAGTCATTGGATAGAATTTTTTGACGTAATTTTCTTCGATGAACTGACCGTCTTGCTCACCGGTGACAGATACGTAAACCAGCACGACATCCTGGAATGTTTTAGGAATGGCGTGTTCGAAAATTCGCTTCAGCGTTTCACGATCTTCATTTAATTTTAAATCATTCATCAGGAATTTAATTTTTTCGCAATGACCAGGGTAGCGAATGGTTTTGTAACTGATGTGTTTGACGCGACCGAAGTAAGTGTGAGCAAGACTGCCGATGCCGCCTGAGGTGTTGAATGCTTCGTAGGTCAAGCCATCAATTTTAATTTCTTCCAGGCCTTCTAATGGCAAGAGGTCAACGGTTTTACCGTCTTCGACACCTTGACATAAATTACCGTATTCATTGATGACACCGTCGGTCGACCAGGTGAGCGAATATTGCAGCGCATTACTGATATTGGTGGGCAGTGCACCGACGCGCATTTTAACAGTGTCAAGACGCGGGAAATTTTTCATTAAGTGATTGGCGACAATGCTGATGAAGCCCGGTGCTAATCCGCACTGCGGTACAAACGCAGTTTTCGCGCCGCGTGCGATTTCTAACACTGCTGCCGTTGTCTGTACATCTTCGGTCAAATCGAAATAGTGTAAATTATGTTTGGCAGCAGCTTTGGCGATGGGAATATTGCAGAAAAATGGTAGCGAAGAAATAACCGCTTCGACTGGATGTTCTTTGATAAACGCGGCAAAACCGTCGGCGTCATTGGCATCTAATTGCACATATTTGACGTTTTTTATGCCGTCAAAGCGCTTTTCGAAGGGATTGTTTTCCTGAATGTCGGCGAGATAAACGAAATAACTATTCGAGTTGGCTAATAAAAATGAAATCAGCGAACCAATTTTTCCAGCACCAATAACAAGAACCTTATGCATGTGTAACTCCTTTGTAGATTATTTACGCTAAATTTTTATGTATTTGTAATGGGTGGGTATCATAAATGGGTAAGGGCTGAGAGGGAAGTGAGAAAGTGTTTGTAGTGCTTCGTCATTGCGAGGAGTGGTTTTTACGACGAAGCAATCAAGCCCACGGATGTGCGCTCATGTAACATAAAGACTGGATTGCCGCGCCCTGCAAAAAACGCAGGGCTCGCAATGACGACACATCAAGCAGTCTGCTTCGGCTGACACCAAACCTGCCAGTTGACCGTTGCGCCGCTATCCCAGCCGCTCACGTTTAATGGTGCGCTGAGGCTGCCGGAAATGACGTAGGTGTTGGGATCTAATGCCAATGTATTATTCAAACCTTGAATAGCTTGTGCTTTGCCATAGACTTCGACACTTTTAACGCTAGTGTTTAGCACTGGTGTGGTGAGAGCATCGCAGCGCGATTTCACTTTTACGTTCACTGTGTACTCACCGCTATCTCTAAACGTTTGTGCAATACCGCGCTCTAGCAAATACGCGGAGACAGCAGGTTTAACGTTGCTGGCAGTTATCATGGTGCTGTCAGTGGCTTCAGCAAATGTGATGCCGGCCAGCGAGGATAATCCAATCGATAGAATTAGTGTTTGCAATTTGTTATTCATAATCACCCCGTGCATGTAAAAGATCACTCTGGCGAACAATTATACGACTGGTTTGTTAACGTAGTATGATTTACAGCGTCGTATAAGTTGTTGATATTCTCATAGATTTTTTCTGGAGGGAAGAATCTTGATATCACTGGTGGGTGCTGGGACCTTTATCGATAGTGAAGGGGTTCGGGGCAGTGGGTTCAGGAGCGAAGCCTTCGGCGCGTAATAAGTCAGTTAATTCATTGACGACATCATCTTCAATCGAGAGAAAATTTCGTAACGTATCGCTTTCCATGCCAAGCGAATCTCCAAACATAAAATTAAGTTCATTGATTTTGTCGATGTTGGCGTAACCATGGTGAGGATTCCAATCATTGAAACCAAGACCATTACCGATGTATTGCGAAAGCGGCACAGGAATCGAGCCGGTTATATATGAATTCAGTAAGCCAAATAAATTAATGTAGAT
>CAZWPD010000013.1:0-53119 GCA_964636145.1 uncultured Coxiellaceae bacterium | reverse complement strand
AGCTTTTTAACATCATCGGGATTATTAATATAGAACTTCTCGATGATGCGCGGTTTGATTGAGAATGAAGGTGCAGGATACTTTGTTTCATTAATCAGCTGATCGGGTATAAGTACGAGAGGTTCTTCATCAACTTCCATTTTTTTTGTGGTTGATGGTTGCTGTGCGAGATTTTTCAATTTATCGTCGACTTTCCTTGTAAAACACTTCAAGGATTCCTCATCAATGAAGGGAGCCATTCTGTTTAGTATCTCCTTCATACGCACATAGTGATCATGAGAGAAACGTTTTTTAAGTAGAAATGTAATTAATGAAATAACTTTTCGAGCATCTCCTTCGGATAACTTAAAGTTAAACAAAGTTGTCAGTTCACAATATTTAAAAAGATGGTCTAGTCTTAAAACATTAAACATATCATTTTCTAAATTAGATGAATTATTTAATGCCAAAGATAACTGCTCTTTTACACCAATTATAAATTTCTCATCTCTTAACGAATACTTTTCATATTTCTCATACGAAGTGGTGAGCTCATATACTGGCCCTAACATAACCACTCTTTGTATATTAATAAGTGGAGAAATGACGCTCATGGGAACTATAACCTGAATTTTGCTTGCGAGAGTTGCCAGGGCATGAAGTATCTGTATGTTTTCGATCGGATTTACAATTTTATACGTCTTTAATAAATGTGTAACCATTTGTGATAAGTGATGAGTATCAAACCCCATGTCGACGTCAACTAGTTGAGCGAGTCCCCATAAACAATTGGCAATATCTTGAGAGTTTGGCTCTACTTGAGCTAACTGTTCGAAGAGAGCCATGATTGTTTTGCTATCGATATTGATAGGTATTTGAGCCTTAGCTAAGTGCCCAAGACCCCATAAAATATTGGAAATTTCTTGTGTTTTTGGTTTAAGTTGAGTTAACTGTTCGATGAGATCTGTGATTGTTTTGCTATCGATATTGATAGGTATTTGAGCTTTAGCTAAGTGTCCGAGTCCCCATAAACTATTGGCAATCGCTTGTGTGTTTGGGTTGAGATGAGTTAATTGCTCGATGAGAGATGTCATCGCTTCGCTATCGATATGGATAGGTAATTGTGCTTCAGCTATATGTCCAAGCCCCCATAAACAATTGGCAATAGCTTGTGCGCTTGGTTTGATATGAGTTAACTGCTCGATGAGCGTTGTAATTGCTTTGCATTCGATATTGATAGATAGCCTAGCTTTAGCCAAGTGTCCAATTCCCCATATACAATTGGCAATAGCTTGTTCGTTTGGTTTGATATGAGTTAACTGCTCGATGAGCGTTGTAATCGCTTTGCATTCGATATTGATAGATAGCCTAGCTTTAGCTAAGTGTCCGAGCCCCAATACGCTATTAGCTATAGCTTGTGCGTTTGGTTTGCGATGAGCTAACTGTTCGATGAGAGATAAGATTGCTTCACTATCGATATTGATGGCTATTTGGGCTTCAGCCATGTATCCGAGCCCTAATATGCTATTAGCTATAGCTTGTGCGTTTGGTTTGCGATGAGCTAACTGTTCGATGAGAGATAAGATTGCTTCACTATCGATATTGATGGCTATTTGGGCTTCAGCCATGTATCCGAGCCCTAATATGCTATTAGCAATAGCTTGTGCATCTGGGTTGCGATGAGCTAGCTGTTCGATGAGAGATGAGATTGCATTGCTATCTAATTTCATAGTTGTATCAGCTTTAGCCAAGTGCCCGAGCGCCCATAAACAATTAGCAATAGCTTGTGCGTCTGGATTAAGACCAGCTATTTGTTTGAGGAGTGAATTTATATACTGGTATATACCATCAATAGGTATCTTAGCTTGGGCTAAGTGTCCGAGTCCCCATAAGCTAATAGCAAGGTTTTGTGCGTTTGGCCGGAGATTAGATAATCGTATGGTGAGGTCTTTAACAGCCTTGTTATCGAGATTTATTTTTATACCTACTTCAACAAGTCGTCCAACTGCCCACAAGCTATTGGCAATCTCTTGTGCATTCGGTTCGAGTTCAACTATTCGTTTTAAAAGTAGTGATATCATCTCAACGTGTAAACCATCTAAAGGCACGCCATCTTTGGCTAAGTGTCCGAGTGCGCATAAACTATTGGCTATTTCTAGTGCGTTTGGGTTGAGATCAGATAATTGCTTAATGAAATATATAATATCCTTGCTATCAATATTGATTTTCATACCGGCTTCAACGAGTCGTGCAACCCCCAACAAGCTACTGGCAATAGCTTGTGTGTCAAGTTTCTGTTCTTTTAATGCATTCAATAGTGAACAAATAGATTTTTTATCTAAGTCTTTTACATTCAATAGGTTTTGCTGTACGGCAGTGCTCAAACGATGCAATGTTGTTGATAGATAGCGAGCTGTCTTATCATATGATTTAGCAGAGCCCGATTTGCTTTGAGAAGTATGACTAAGACTTTGAAAGAGATGATTTAGACATAATGAGATAAATTTTGTAAAGTTATCATTTTTCTGTTCATTCTTCACAATAGGCTCAAGTAGACGGGTATTAAAAAGCTTGCCATCCTTCTTTGTCGTCGTCAATTGGATCAATAAAAATTGTAGGATATTAAGTGGTGTAGAATCGGAACAGTAATCTACAGCAATTTTGAAGTAATGATCAATGCTTTCCTTGTTAAGGTTTTTTTCATTTTCCAAGAAATAGTTAATAGTGAATTCAATGAGTGTTTTTTTAGGCTTTGCCTTTTTTTGCTGATCTGATCGTGAGTAATCATGATACATTTTTATTGTTGCATTTGGATTAGGTCTTCTTATATCGCGATCATCAGTTGGTCGTTTATCTGGATTTTGTTTTGCAATGGTTTTGTCTTGATCAGTCACCGTTGTTTCATAGTATTTAGCAGTAATCTCCACTCTTTCATCTTTTAAGCGTTTATGTTCTTGTTCATCAGTTCTTGTGCTCATTCGTTTTGATGGTTGTACTGGCGTCTTATTCAAATCAAGAGGAAATATTGCTGATGACTTTTCTTGCTTTGCTTGAGATAAGGGTATGTATAGTATCGGTGTATTATGTGTGGTCGGTTGCTTGGATACTTTAGAAGTTCGCGACTCATAACTACTTCCATCCAAGTATTTTCGTTTTGCTTTTTCTTTGGTAACTGCTTCCTCATTTAAATCGAAAGACTGTGATTTATCACCCTGAGTAGTGGTTGTAAAAAATATTTCGGCTTCGCGAGGATCGAATTTCGGATGATCGGAAACTTCCTTTTGAGTGAATGTATCGTAATTACCTTCGATAGTGATAGAGTGAGTCGTCTCCAAGACAAAACAGCGATGTCCTGTTGGTAGTTTAAGTGTTTCATCTGTTTGACACAGCATATTGATAATAACGATGTGACCTTGATTGGCTTTTTCTTTTTTAAAAGCAGAAAAATCATGATTTTTTTTATGCAGATCAGAGGTGTTTTTTTCAATAACATAGAGTTTTTTTTCTGTATCTACAATGGTATAGCATGTTGTGCGATATTTATCACTTGATGTACGGTCTGCGTATTCATATTTAAGAGTGAATTCTTTGAATTTTTTTGTTTTTTCTGTAAACATAGAAGTGATCTCGCACTAAAAGTTATTTAAATTGTTTCATCGTGGTTATATCCTGAGGTAATTCTTTCTTTGTTGGTATACGGCGCTTCTCTGATTTTTTGTAAACATAAAAAACGACTGTATGTTATCTTTGGTTAGCAATTATACAAAGGTAAGCTTAAGCGCATCTTAAGCCTAAATTAAGTACACATTAAAAGCTCTATACACAACAAATGACATGTCATGCCACAAATACGAAAACGCTCGCCCTTGAGATGTCATGAACTATTTGAATGGTTTATATGTTTTTATTTCTTGAGGTAATGCTTTAGTGACTGATGTATCGCTCTTATTTCCAAACAAACCCACCATTGATATTTCCATGGCTTTGGGTTGTTTTTCTGTCCAGATATGCTTCACGCGTTTGAACAGTTCGCTACTTTTGAAACGCTTGTTGTCTTTCAATAAGACATATAATTTACTCAAATACTCAGGCTCTAAGTTTTGCAAAGTTTGCTCTTTCATAAACCAACCTTCTTTTAACTGTTCATCTAACAACTTGACGGGGCAGTGCTTTAAGATACTTCCGAGGATTTTGAATTCACCTGCCAGCAGACACTCGTCAATATCCATATAGACAGGATCTTCCTCGTCTCGATCATACATCATGCGAAAGACTTCTTTAGGATCAGCAATAGAAAGTATGGTGTCGACTAATGTTTGTAAACGACGTTTGAGTGCATAGTGTAAAATCTCCAGATGATGGTGATCGACAGTGAAAGGTGTGTGCATAAATGACTGTTGCGCATTATCCAATAATCGTAATACCACTTTTTCTACGATCTCATTTGACCCACGTCCTTGCAACAGTAAACTCAACGCATGATAGGATCAGGTATTTTATATGTTTGCTATCGATGTTGATAGACATGCCCGCTTGAACTAAGTGTCCGAGTCCCCATAAGCTATTGGCAATAGCTTGTTCGTTTGGGTTGACAGCAGCTAAACGCTCGATGAGGGCTCGGATCTTGTAGTTTGATAATCAGGACCTCGTTGCGAGTTACGAAAAGTAAGGTTTAATGTTTTAAATTGTTTTGTATTTTTTGCAAACATGCGCGTGACCTCGTAAACCCCGTTGATTTGTGCAAATGGTAAACAAGAGTGATATTGCCGTGATCTTTTTATAACTGTTCGTTTCGATCGGCATACGCACTATCTCCTAAAAAATTTAGAAATAACCTAACACAAACTACATCTTTTTTGTGGTTGTGGAAGAAGGATCTGTTTTGTTTATTTTTTCTGGGTTATCTGAGGGCTCCCTATCTTCCTCCCCCTTTCTTTTTCCATACCCCCCATTGTTATTTTTGTCATTGCTTTCTTCATCCATCGGGGTCACCACTGACACAGGCTTTTGCTTGTCACTATCTTGTAGTTGCGACTTTCTATTAGCACAAAAGTTGAAAGCATACGTACATACAGCTTTAAACCTAGCTGCATCCTTATAAGATTGTATTATACCTATATCTCCAGCAACATACTCTAGAATTGTATAGATGACTTCTGACGGCAATATACGAATCACCGGTATTTCTTGATGCCAGCCTAGTATAAAATATATTGCCTTCTCACTAAAAAAACGCCAACGATTTCGATTTATTCTCATTCTTACTTCTAATGCTGATGCTTCAGGTATATTACCTACATTGAAGAATAGTAAGCTTCTATTTTGTCGAAGTAATTTGAAATCTATTTTAGTATCCTCCAATGTTAATTTCTCAATGGTTTGGCTACTAAAAAGCATTTCTTGAGCAGTGCCATCTAGATCATTTCTAGATAATTCTAGTACTTTGATGCTTGTGTTTTTTACAAGTAAGCTAACGTGATTGGTATTAATTCCGCAATCATTAAGTCTCAGATTTGTTAAGCTCTTGCTAGAAACCAGAAGTTTAACAACTGTATCAGTCATAGCTATGCCACTCAAGTCGAGCTTTTTAATCGTAGTGCTCATAGCTAGCGCCACTAGCCCTTCTTCAGTGAATGTGCATCCACGTAAAACGAGTTGTGATATGTTCGGGTTAGTAGTCAGACATCTAACAACTTTATCCGTCATAGCTATGCCACTTAAGTCGAGCTTTTTAATCGTAGTGTTCATAGCTAGCGCCACTAACCCTTCTTCAGTGAATGTGCATCCACGTAAAACGAGTTGTGATATGTTCGGGTTAGTAGTCAGACATCTAACAACTTTATCCGTCATAGCTATGCCACTTAAGTCGAGCTTTTTAATCGTAGTGTTCATAGCTAGCGCCACTAACCCTTCTTCAGTGAATGTGCATCCACGTAAAACGAGTTGTGATATGTTCGGGTTAGTAGCCAGACAGTCAGCAGTTTCATTATCAATCGTATTGTTTTCTAAATTAAGTGCTGTAATGGTGGGCAATTTTGAAATTTCTTTTACACTTGCGCTTGAGATTTTTTTACTACACAAAACTACGTACTTAACTATAAGGCCATTTGTTTTAATGAATGCGCAGATAAGGGGTATGTGTTCATCACTTATCTCTGTCTTTGATAGATCAAGTGTCTTTGTATCAGACCAATATATATTACCGAGAGATTTAAAACCCAAATCTCTTAACATAGGCTGATTTTTTTTTGTAATCGTCCCTTGAATCACATGGGTAGCTGGATTACCGAGGGCATTTTTCAAACCATCACTCGCTTGCTTAGAAAGATGAGAATAGCTTAGATTAAGTGTGAGCGAATTTTTTCTGTTGGCTAGGGCAAATAGTAAAAAAACTCAAGTCCTTGCGGTATATAACAATTAACCATAGAAAGATCACTGAGAAAATCATTTTCCATCAATCGTATAATACTACTAAAACTAATATTCCTAGCAAAGTCTAAATTTAACTGAGGAATGGTGCAGGTAGTGGAGAGTTCTTTAAAACCTATGTCTGTTATGTCATGGTTTTCCTGTAGATGAAGGCATGATAACTGCGATTTCGGATTTTGCTTTGAAAACGCAATAACACCGCTATCAGTAATTTTATTTCCTGCCAATTTAAGTTCTTTAAGCGATACACTTCTGGCAAGCGCTTCAAAACCAACATCAGTTATAGCACAACAACTCAAATTGAGTGATTGCAGTGTTGGGATAGCAGCTAATTTTATAGCGCCCTTATCTCCTATGCGATTCATTGTGAGATTTATGGCTTTTAGTTGTTTGAATTGTGTCGCTGCTTCTGCAAGCATTGCAGCGCCTGTTGCGGTGATTTTATTAGATTTTAAATCAATAGTCTCTATTTCTGTACCTATGATAACGTTATCTTCTAGGTACTTAATAATATGAAAGATATCATCATCAGTCAATTTCATAAATTGGATATTCAATGTCTTGGTCTTTGGTTCATAACATTTATTTTTATCCAATATTTCATACATCTTTTTTTTAGATTCTATTTCAAATAACTGTCTGTCGGCAGCCATACGTGAATCCTCATAATTTCTTTGTACTATGATTAATTTTTACTCATAGTACAGGAACAATCTTAAGGGATTGTTAATGCTTTTCAGTTAATAAGGTTTTTTCTATACACAAAAAAACATGTCATACCACACCATCCAAAGCCGTACGCACACGATGCGAACAGGCTTTTTTGTCAATATTTGCTTGCCTACCTGCGTCACCGTTTTGTGCTTTTTTGAGGATGACCTATGCACCTGTGCAAAGAGCCCCACGAATTGCATCGCATGTCATCTTTGAGGGGGTAATGCGGTTTTGTTGCTCCCTAATGGATATGAACGCTAACCGTTCGCCCTTGATGCGGCACGCTAGCGCCTCCTCAGGGCGAACGGTTTAAATTTTTGCGAGCTAGAACTTAATTCGTGGGGATACCTCAGCTCACGATGACGGCGTTAGGGACATTTATCTCCGTTCGCCCTTGATGCGGTATAACGTTAAGTAAGCTGGCATAACGTGTTTTTTGTCGTGTATAGAGTCAATTATTCTCAAGGCAATCTAAGTCACTGTTTGATATGGGGGTACAGGAGAAGGTCGCAACTCAAGAAAAAATACGGTACCCTTAACCTGTCATTTTAAATTTATTATTCATCGATCGAGGGAACGACTATGAAAATGAAACCCTATTGTGCTTTAATTAAGCACATCTCGTGCCTCACCTTATTAGGCACCGCATTACAAGCGCACGCTGTACCTTGTACATTTAATCCAGCCTTGAATTGCACCCAATATTTAGATTTGTTAAACGATATCGACGCCAATGGACTCCGCTATTATGGCCCGACGAATTACGATCATCGTTTTTCAGGTGAAATTGAAATATTTGATGCGAATCTCGTACAACCGTACACCGATGCGGTGAATGCCCCAGGTCAAATCAAATTGATGGCTGTGTTGAATAATGGCCTGTGGAAGTCCGGTGAAATCATGACACGTCGCGACTTAGAGCTACCGCCCTATAGTGCGCCTAAGAAAATCCATCCTTTCACTACCAACGACATTCAACACGGTTATCTAGAAGTGACTTTACGCACCCCACGCTGTGAAACCAGTGATGATGGTTTATGCCAAGCTGGCACCAATCCACCCGAATATTCACGTGGCTTGTGGCCATCCGTATGGATGCTTCCCACACATGATACCGATTGGCCACAAAATGGCGAAATTGATATCTGGGAAGCCTATTTGCGCTCATTACCTTTAAGCGATAGTACTTCCGCATTACACTTTAATGGTAATTCTCCACGTTGTGGTGGCAACGATTGCAAATTCATCGGCTACAACTTACCCGGGGGCGTCAGCAAGAATGGTCCTCTCTACAACGATTACCACACGTGGGGTTTTGAATGGCAACCGGATCCAGCCAGCAACAACGGTGGCGTGATCATGACTGAATATTTTGATGGCATGAAACTCTGGGGACCGTTAGCTACTGACAGCTTACCCGTTGATGGTCCCAATGCCTTCAGTCGTGGATTTCACGATCCAAATGGGGGCTTTTATGTGATTGCAGCGGTAGCGTTAGGGGGTGGTTATGCTGGCGATCCTAACCCGCATATGAGAAGTGCTACCATGTATATTCGCAGTATGAAAACTTATGTGGTAGGTGGTGGCAGTGGTCCACAACAAGGCACAGTGACTTTAAATTTTGCGAATACCATTCCGCCTCAGTGTATGGGCATCGCTGATGTATTAAACATTGGCGCCAATGACCACCCAGGCTTTACGGTGGGTATAGCACCATTTAATTATACAATGGCGGTCGGTGGTCCATTTTTAGTAAATCTTAAATCCACCACACAACCAGTGACCGTCGCGGGCGGCGCCTGTACGGGTAACTTGAATTTTTCACAAGTCAGTGTTCCTGGACAACTCACTGCTAGTTATAACTTCGTACCCACACCGCCTGTCGATACGGGCACCATTAACGTCAGCGCAGCTGCCGGTTCTGATCCACAATGTAATACGGCAACCGATGCGCTCACGGTGGATCAAAGTCAAGCGGTCAACTTTACTGTAGGTAGTGGTATTTCCCAAGTCGTCACCACAGGGCAACACCAAATCAAACTCGCCTCACAAACCACCATCCCTGCCGGTGCTGGTACGTGTTCGAGTGTCTTGAGTGCCACACAAGTGACGGTGACCAAAAATCAGATCACGCCTGTAACGGCAACTTACAAATTCCAGGGCAATACGACTGGTATGAGTTGTACGATCGTTGATTCTAAGGTCACGGCACAATCCAATTGGGGACCAGCGACAGGGATCGTGAATACATTCCAGGTCAGTGTCAATTTGAAAAACTTCCCAGCGGATAAAAATGGTAAGCTCAGCGTGAACGGAACACTCACGATGAAAAATAATTTTATCCAAAACTTCTGGGGTAACTTTGGGATGACTGCGTCTACCACTCAAAATGTGGGTACCTTCAAAGGCGATGCTTGGTCTACGCAGTTATCATTTGGCGGTTTCGTGAATAACCAAACCCCAATGCGTATCGGCGACAATCCATTACAAGGTGTCGTGGTGAATGGCGTCAGCTGTCAGTAAGTTTAGTGATTGTTAGTTGACTACCATGCATGCTGTGGCGCTTCGCAAAAATGTCAGGCGCATTGCAGCTGCATGGTGAGTCAAGTAAAAGCTAGCAAAAAGACAGATTTAGGTGGTGTATGAATGCCACCTAAATCCTATGCCCGACAATAGAAGAAAGAAAAATACTGCACGTACACCCGCATTAAACACAGTCATCATGATCATCATCAGACATGCTAAAATGAACGAAGTCCCCTTTTTTAATAAACAAGGATAACCCCGTGTTGGTGACCAAGCGTTTCATGATTGGCTTAATCCTCCTCATGATTCTCCTCGGTGGATTAGCGTTTACTATTCATCAACGGCCTTATCAGTTTAATGGCCTAGTATCTACTGCCAATATTTATGCGTATACGCAGGCGGATATGCTGGCTGATAGTGTCAGATCGGCGTTGCCACGTGTGTATGTACCCAATGGTCTGGATAATACGGTAAGTGTGATTGATCCAAATACGTATACGGTCATCGGTAGCTTCAAAACAGGAAAGAGTCCAGAACATGTGGTACCGGCTTATGATTTAAAAACACTTTTTGTGCTTAATGACAAAGGCAATAGCGTCACACCGATCAATCCTTTCACCGCGCAACCAAGTGCTGATATACCTGTCAATGATCCTTACAATCTCTACTTCACGCCAGATGGTCACTATGCCATTGTGGTTTGTGAGAGAGATAAACGTCTAGATTTTCGCGATCCGCACACTATGGCATTAAAAGAAGTGGTGCCCTTGCACTGTCGTGGCGCCAATCATATGGAATTCACCGCCGATGGTCGCTATGCCTTGGTGACGTGTGAGTTTTCCGGACAACTATTTAAATTTGATGTGAACACCCATCAAGTCCTTGGCTATTTGAGTTTAACAACAGACAACGCACACGGGCATAGTATGCCGCAAGACATACGCTCGTCACCCGATGGGCGTTATTTTTTCGTCGCAGACATGATGGCCAATGGTGTTCATATCATTGACCCCGTTGCACTCACCAAGGTGGGTTTCATTCCAACCGGGTTAGGCGCACATGGAATTTATCCTAGCCGCGATGGTCGCGTGCTATATATCTCTAATCGCGGTTGCGACAAAATGCATTGCGGCCCACACGGCCACGGTAGCATTAGTGTACTAGATCCTTTTCAATTGAAAGTGATTGCCCAATGGCCTATGCCTGGTGGTGGCAGTCCTGATATGGGAAATGTGAATGCCCATGGTAATGAATTATGGTTATCGGGACGTTTCGATAATGAAGTGTATGTCTTTGATACTCAAACGGGCGCTCTCCGCCATCGCATTCCAGTTGGACGCGGTCCGCATGGCCTTGCCGTGTGGCCACAACCAGGGCGCTACTCGTTGGGACATACCGGTAATATGCGTTAACGAACAGCTATGATCTTATGCTGGCATCACAAATTGATGTTGTTGTTGTCGTTGTTGTTTGAATGCCCATGCATGCGCGATCATCGTGCGTATATCGCGATAGCGTGGTGACCAACCTAATGTCGTTTGAATCTGCGTGGCATCCGCCACTAAGGTGCTTGGATCACCGGGACGTCGTCCCCCAACGGTGCGTGGTATTTTACAACCTGTGACTTCTTCCACGGCATGCAATACTTGTAATACAGAAGTGCCAACGCCCGTGCCCACATTGTAAATCTGATTACCGTTGCCGTGACTAAGTGCAGTGAGTGCGAGTAAGTGCGCCTGACACAAATCACTCACATGCACATAATCGCGTATACAAGCACCATCCGCGGTCGCATAATCCAGGCCATGAATATTGACGGCACGCCGTTGTTTGGCTGCCACTTCCAGCAAGATAGGGATGAGATGTGACTCGGGATCATGACGTTCCCCAGCGCGCCCCGCTGGATCTGCCCCTGTCGCATTAAAATAGCGCAAAATCATGTAACGTAAAGGACTCGTCGCTGCAGCGGTTTGAATCAACGCCTCGGCTTGTCGTTTGGTCTCACCATAGGGATTAACCGGTAGCAGCGGATGTGTTTCTGTCATCGGCATACTTGTTGGCATCCCATAAACGGCTGCCGTAGAAGAGAAGATGAGCTGTTGCACGTCGTGCGCTATCATCGCTTGTAACAAACATTGTGTACCCAGCACATTATTCATGTAATAGCGCGCCGGTTCTTGCACTGATTGCGCGACTTCAATTAACGCAGCGAAATGCATGACAGCGCTGAAGCGCTCGCTGGCAAATAGCTGATCTAAAAAGTGCGCATCATTGATATCACCCACCACACACGGCACTTGCGCCACTGCATCACGATGGCCATGGGATAAATTATCCAATACAGTCACGCGCATTCCCGCATCACGCAGTGCTAATACCATATGCGAGCCTATGTAACCCGCACCACCTACGACGAGAATATGTGTCATCGCAACGATCATCCTACACCAACATCAATCATTACCTTAGCATCGTCACCGCCTGCATCCAACTGTCACGTTGGCTTCACTTTGCATAATTGCGACAACTGGTGCAGAATATTCAAGAATCAAGTATGTGCTATCGCCCCATTTAGCCTCGGAGACACGACGCATGGATTGCCGTGACCAGTTATCGTTAAATTACACCAACATTTTGATCGCGAGCATAAGCTTGATGTCAATGAGTTGGTCAGCCCATGCCGCGAATGGTTATTTTCAATTACACAATTTGATGTCGGCCGCACAAAAACCTGTGCCGACGAATATTGTTTACAATGACCATAAACTCACCCTCGCCTATCAAGAAAAAACGACCGGACGCGTCGTCAATACACAATTTGCCAATGATGGTGGGATGGCGGGTTGCGGGGTGACGTCAGACCTCGTTGCCTACATGTATCGAAACACAGGCACAGTGGATCTCTCAAAAAATTACATCGCCCTCAATGTCTATAGTGGTGTCATGGGGTATGATCCCAAGGCGCCTTTTTGGGGTAATGCGGAAGGTGCCCTCAAAGGCTATCTCACGCAATTAGGTGGCGTCAATAATATCGCTTATCCCAGCATCCCTTATCATCGTGTTATCCCGAGTTTTTATCCCGCTTATCTAGGCTTATACAATAATGGCCTCAACTGCGGACGTTGGATGGAAGTGAATTTTGATACACAAGCTTGCTTAGATCGCACCACACCCAGCGGTATCAGCAAATTTTGTCCAGCTGTGCCGACACTCACTTATACGGGTCAAAAAATGCAAGGCTACGTATTCGACAGCTGTGAAGATAACAATGGTTGGTGTCGCGATGACGAAGCCCATATAGATGTGAATGGTTCTGCATTCACCCAACCGGCAAATTATTATTTGCAATGGAAGTTTATCAAAAACCCCTATTATAGTGATCCCAAAGCACCCGCAGCTCTCAAAGATATTTGGTTAGCCTGGTTTAGTAATGCTTCCAAATATTGGAGTTATGTCGCCATTTTAAATGCAGAAAATGGTATAGGTCGCATGGCATACAATATCGGTGATGCCACCAGTCCTGTGTGGATCAATTCCCATGTCTTGGGTGGGGATAACAATATCACTTGGTTATCGACGAGTAACAACGGACAATTGTGGCAAATCGAACCCGTGAATTCCCTCACGGATGCTGCACCACCCGATAATCCTCGCTACCAAATGCGTCTCTTCGATGTATTGGGATACCCCAGTAACCACGGTGCCATTTATCAATATAATTTGCTTATGTCTGATGGCTCACTGGGACAAAACGTGAATGGTTTTTATCTTTTCTATAAAGGTGGCGCCGCCTTGAAACCCGGTAAGTCACTGCGCAATACCACGGTACTCACGGCACCCATTGGCAGTGGCACAGCCATTGTCACTTATAACCAACTGTTACCCAGCAATGTTAGTCTCAACAGTGCTAAAACGAATTATATACGCACTGTACTCATCAATGAGGATGGTTATAGCTATGATCCCATCTCATGCACTGCCAACGCTTGCACTTACACAAAATTACCAACGAATGCGACCTATCATGTCTTTGCACACTTTATTGAAGATGTTTCCAACGACATGACACTGCGAAAGGTGAATGATATAAGTGTGAATTCGGCGACTTTCAATTTTCTGAATGGCAGCACCAGTACTAATTACGCGGTCACCTTGAACGACATGAATATGAGTACACTTTATAGCACACGCGTACAAATCCCACTAAAATTTGCCACGACCTCACTCACACCGATCAATGCCAATTTACAAGCTGTGTTTGTGCCAGACAATACGAAAAATGCTAATTATAAAATAACGGCGCAAACGCAAGGGTGTTTCCTTAGCAATTATGTGAATACGGTGAGTGATCCTAATAAAGTTATTCCCGACTTCAATGGTAATAATAGTATCTGCACCATTTACTACACCGTCAATCGACAAACAGGTTTTGCGGCAAATGCCGTGCCACCCAGAGCATTTTTCACGCTAATGCTGCCTGCGAATGTAGGTATCGATACGGTGAATTATCATTTGAGCACTTCATCAACACTGCCCATCACGGTCAGCGGTTATAATCCCGCCGCAGGCAATCCGCCACCACTCACGACAGTGCCTGTTGCGAATTACAATATAGGCACAGCAAGCACACGATCTCTCTATCTGATGCTTGATCCAGAATCAGATAACGTGTGTCTCAAAAATCTCGATCCCTTCAAAGGCGTGACGACAACTGTTGGGAGCGTCATCACGGCGCTCACACAACCTGATCGCCCGATAGAAATTCAATTGGCACAATTAACTGGTTCTGTGAGCACGCAAGTTAATTTGTTAGCAGGAAGCAATGTAAATTGCGTGGCGCAACAAGCGATTATTGCCACACCGAGTAGCCCACTGAAGCCAGGGTTGGATGTGGTCGAAATTATCAAACTTGTGGCGAGCCCGCAAGCACTGCCACCGAAACCAACTGTTCAAGGCATTGCCGCGAAGGCGAGTGGTGACAGTGCCTGTTTAGGTGGCAACGATACGCTAAGTTTTATAGCTAATGGCCAAGTGGCTGCCTCAGCTCCCTATCAATTAAGCACGACCATCACCAATGTGGGCGTCAATATTGCGCCAGGCAGTTATACCATCACGGATCAACCGTTCAAAGTAGCTGGCGGTACCTGTCAATTAGCGACACAACCCAGTGTGTTAATTCAATCTAATGTTTACACACCGACAACGCTCACATACCAATTTAAAGCGACACCCAGCGCCACTTGTACGGCCACACCCCAGGTGATTGGTAGTTGGCTAGGCGGATGCAGTGTGCAAATCGGCGTACAAAGCACGAGCACACTTAATAATGTGACGCTTTCGTGGTTGAAAGGGCCGTATGACTGGACACACGCCACGATTTGGGGTGGTCAAGGCACATTGAATATCCCTGCGGATGACAATGCGAGTGTGACTTGGTTATTGCCAACCTGGGTAACAGGTCAAGGTTCTAGCGTCGGTATGAATATCATGAATGATGCGCCACCAGAGATATGCGCTGCTATGACTAACAATGCGCTCATCATCACTTGCCGTGGTATCAGTGCTTAGGAGAAAGTCATAGTATCTAGCCACCTCAAAATCGGGGGTTTGTCCTTTGACTTATTGCATAACAAATACCCCGCAACTTTTTTATGTCAAACGTTTGACTTCATCACTTATGGTATTTTTCCACTATTTTTTGAATAATATCATGAGCATGCTTTACAAAATTACTTCATGCGATTGAGCGCAATTTGTTTTTTTGCCCCTTAAGTTTTATTTAAGAATTATAGTTTAAACTGCGAAATCAAATAATTATAAATTAATCCTATAACGCTAACATAAAACAATAACGAGGGTGTTATGCAAACGCTAAGTAAATTTTTATTTAAAAAAGCGAACAAACATAAAGATGTAGATGATGTATATAACTCATATTTAAACAATACCCCACCAGAACTTAAAATGCTAATAGCTAGTTTTCTTGATTGGAAAAGTTTGAGTATACTAGCTCAAGTGAATAAATCTTTTAAATCTATAGTTGAGTCCCTATTTATCGATCTTCATTTACCTTTAAAGGACAAAATGTGTTTGAGCCTAATAAAAGGTTCCTCAAAATATTTATTTTGTCATCGTAAGTCTATAGACTTTTTACGTGGACACACTGAGATTGGCAAAAAAAGAGCAATAAACGTTAAAAAGATCGCAACAATTTTATTAAATGTAAATGATCAAAATGAAGTAGGTGCATTAATCTTTGCAAGTTGCCTTCTCAAGAAACAGGGTAATACATCTACGCTTGTTTATGATTTTATCCTCAAGGAAATGAAAGTTAGAAAGGCTTTTACAGAACAAATAACGGCAAATGATCCTATAGCAGTACAAATTGAAAAAATACTTGTTAATATTGATATTAGATTAAATTCATTTAAATCTAATTTAAAACGGCAACAATCAACAACGTTTCAGATTAATTCTCAAAAAATTACTACTTTGTTTGAACACTGTTTGCATGACAATCTCTTCTTAGATGCAATTAAAGAAATTTTAATGAACTTAAGTTTTGCTAATTTAATCAATCCAAATTCAGAACTTACTAATCAAATAGATAACATGTTCGATCATAAGAGAGCGTCCGAAGAAAATGATTTTTCTTCAGAACAATCAGTTTCACTGACATACGAGTGACATGACTCAGTAAAAACCGACTCATGATATTGTTCATGTAAATACCTTAATGGTCTGATAACGCCACCATGGTGCGCAGCACTTGGTGGCGTCTTTATATCTCTAAGGAATTTTGATAAATACTAGTGATGCTCTAAACGATATACACATCAACAACTTGATTCTAGTTGGAATATAAGCAGTGTTATTGAATATCTTAAAATTATGTAGTAAATACTTAATGACATTTCTAATAGTCACTCTTTTGCTATTTTACTTCCAGGACGTCATCGCACAACAACAAGACAAATTCTTTTCAGCAAATCGTATACTAAGCTTCACACGCGTGTCCCAAGTGTTACCATCACCCAGTGCAAAAGCGGTTGCCTATGTTAGCTATGCTATAACACCAAGCGCAATAAATAAAAAATGGATATACTCACTCTATCTTAAAAACCAATTCAATCAAACTAAACTATTAACTCAAACCAATAATATTGCATCAATTGTATTTTCACCTGACGGCAATAACATTTTTTATCTCGCCCCAGGTAAACATTATCAAAGTATTTGGCTTGTTAATATCGCCACACAACAAAGAAAGATTATTTTTGAATTTACCCAAAATATCAATGCATTTAAACTTTCGCCAGATGGCCAAAGCATCGCTTTCCTGTCTACTCGAGCAAATTCAGACGTACAAAATCATCTCATCAACGTCAGTCATGAGGATAGCAATTCACAGCTTTTCATTTTGCAACCGAATCAACTTCGCTCAGTAAAACCAATCACACTGAATAATATGAATGTCACTGACTTTGATTGGTCCCCAGATAATCAATCACTCGCCATTTCATTTAAATCATATGATGATCCAGCATACAGCAATGAAAACCATATCAGTATAATCGATTTAAAAGGTAATGTGACCATCATTCCATATATGAAAAAACATGCTGGCTTACAACCACATTATTCGCCCAATGGGAAATGGTTAGCTTTTTCTACGAATCTGCCACCATCTAATATTGCACAACCATTGAATAATGATGTCGACTTAAATAACCAAATTTGTGTAACGAATCTGCCTTCATTAAATACACATTGTTTGACAAATACTTTCAATCAAAATTCATCCATTATTGGATGGAATGCGACAAGCGACCAAGTCTTCGTGTTAGATGCCTTTAAAACGCAAGGATATCATATTTATGGATTAAATTTAGATGCTTCCAAACCAACAACCTTAATTTCAACAAGTGATGGGTTTATTGAACCGCTTACGATTTCACTCAACCAAAATCATACAATGTTTGGTTTTGGTTATGAAACAGTTTCAAATGCGCCAGAAGCCTATGTCAGTAGGATTAATCCCTTTAGGCTTCAACGAATTTCTCACTTAAATGCGTCTAAAATTAACATCCTTGGAAAAACGCAAGTGATTCAATGGACATCCTCTGACGGCATGACAATCGAAGGCTTATTACTGACGCCTAACCGTTATAATCCCAATAAAAAATATCCTTTATATGTGGCAATACATGGTGGTCCTTCCGGTGTTTGGGGAAAACGCTACTTAGGTGGATGTGATGAGTACGGACCTATGATTGATCCTACTACCTGTTGGCAAAATTTGTTAGATCTTGGTTTTATCGTATTTGAACCTAATCCCAGGGGGAGCACTGGCTATGGGTTATCTTTCCGATTAGGCAATTTCGCTGATTTTGGTGGAGCAGATTATCGCGATATCATGACTGGAGTGGATGATCTCATTCATAAAGGCATTGCTGATCCTAAGCATCTTGCTATCGGCGGTTGGAGTTTTGGTGGCTATATGTCCACTTGGATAATTAGTCAAGATCATCGATTCAAGGCGGCAATTGATGGCGATGGTAATACTGATTTTATCTCTTTCTCTGGGACAAGTGATATCCCTGATTATTATGAAAATTATTTAGGGACACCCTTCTGGGTGAATAATCAATTGTATCTTGAGCGTTCTCCCATCATGCATGTACGGAATTTTCAAACCCCTTTACTGATCATACATGGGGAAAATGATGTACGCGTGCCATTAAGTCAATCATACCAACTATATACTGCTCTCAAAAGACAGCATAAACCTGTTAAAATGATCATACTTCCTAAGCAACAGCATGTACCAACCGAGCCTAACGTTATTTTTGAAATCATTAACGAAGTGGATGTTTGGCTCAAACATGCGATTTGAATAATGCACCACCAGCGATATGCGATGCTATGGTAAATAATACGATCGCCATCACTTGCCGCGGCCTCAGTGCTTAGGTAGGATATTGAACTCAGGTGACCGGTGTTAACATTTTATTGCACAACGGGGAAGACATGAATATTAAATTAACATTGAATAAATTAGGTGTTTTTTGTGGCTCAAGTAGCGGTCTTTCGCCTGTCTACATGAGTGCTGCCATATCGTTTATTGATGCCATGGCCGCACGTCACATCGGTTTGGTGTATGGTGGCGCTAGCATTGGCTTGATGGGTGCCATTGCTGATCGTATGCGTCACCACTGTGGTGACGTCATCGGGGTCATTCCAGCCTCTTTAGCGTCTATCGAACTTGCTCATGACAACTTGAGCGAACTTCATATTGTCGACAGTATGCATGAAAGAAAAGTATTAATGACCAAACTATCTGATGGGTTTGTAATGCTACCGGGTGGTGCAGGGTCGTTAGATGAATTTTTTGAAGTGCTCACACTCGCGCAACTCAATTATCATGGCAAACCCTGCGGTATTTTGAATGTGAATGGTTACTATGACCGTCTACTAGATTTTTTAGACCACAGTGTCTCCGAAGGATTTTTAAAATCTGTTCATCGGCAAATGATTATTGTTGAAGAATCTCCGCAACACTTACTCGATCGAATGCAAGCCTATCAAGCACCTGCTGCCACCAAATGGATAGAGACAGACAAAGTAGCATGAACCCGTTTACATGTAGGTTGTGTTAGCCTAGCGCTATCCCAACGAATTGAATGATAGGTTGGGTTGAATCCATGTGAAACCGAACCTATAAATTTCTAATGAGTATTCAATGATCTAACAATTTTCATCATGACGACTATACTTAGCATAGGTGGTATAGACGTAGTGCCTGATTTTAAACATTTTTTTGCTCAGTTTAGGTGAAAATGTCCCATGGTGAATGATCTTAAATTCGGTGAAATGCTCAGTGAATTCCTGGTCAGAGCTGCTAAAGATGCTGCCGAACTGCCTACGGATGATTATCAAGATATCGTCAATAATGTTGATATCACTTATGACGACGCAGATAATCTTTACCTTAATACAATCTTAAAGCATGTGACTCATTTCAAACAAAAAATTCCCGCACCCATCAGAGATTTTGCAGATGCTGGCTTAGATTTCCTACGCAGCAATTTAACTGGCATAGATGAATATAAAAAAATAGCACACTTATCTTCACTCAATAGCCATCCTAAAGAAAAGTTTGCACGCTTAATGTTAGAGGGTGTTTTTAAAGAAGCAACGAATACCTCACGACTCATGTCCTTATTAACCATCACTGCAGTGCTACCCCATGGCGTGGCTGCCATCATGACGCCCGTTGCTGCCTTTGCTCTTGCGGCTGGTGCATGGGGTGCGACTGCTTTTGCTGCTGTACGCGTCGCACGCGCCGTCAAAAAATATCGGGATCCTAACATATGGCTGGCGCACAACTTAGTAAAAATTGACAAGCTCGATCATAAACTAAAACAGTTGCACACTGAACAGGATCAGTTATCAGCGCAACTCAAATTTCACAACGTGAATTCTAAATTAGCTGAAACACTAAAGTTGAAACGCAAAGTTGCTAAACTAAAAAAAGAAATACATGCCTTAGAACATAAACGTCATGGTTTGAAGCGGAATGCATTGACCATTGGACAGGTCAAGTTCATCAGTGCTAAAAAACTTATTCCTACACATCTACAAGGAAAGTGGGATAAGCTAATGTCAGAACCGACAGAGAATTATACACCAGATCAGCAATCACACTTGATGAAAGAATTAGAAAAAAACCAACGTGAAATCATTGCCAATCGTACGGTGGAAATGGTGAGTATGGCAACGACTGCCGTGGGACTCACATTAATGGCCGCTGCACCTTTCTGTGCCGTAGCAGCCCCCGCCGTCATGGCTGCTGGCATCACCATCATGGCGTTAGGCGTTGCGATACAAGTGGGTCATGTGCTGATACACAAATTAATTCATCACAAAGCTATGTCACATAAATACAGCGAACTTAGACATCAACTTTATGACGTTGAATCAAAAAAATTTGATACAACGAACACTGAAATCAATTCACCTAAATTGCAATTGCGCTACCAACTGGTATTTGAATATGATCAATCCAGGCAAAACAAGTCGACAGCAAATCCTGGCCTCACCAAAGACGTATGGCTAAAAAAGTTAAACGACTTATCCCCTCGTGATAAGAAAAAATATTTAGAAATACGCGAAGCGAAGATGTTAAATGATCTGATCGTTCGTGAAGCACTTAAAATTGATCCTGATAAACCATTACCTGCATTGACCGACAAAGCTAAAACACAAATTATTCATCGTCATTGTCGAAAAAATTGGAAAGCGAATTTAAAACAATGCTTTTTTGCTAAACTTAAGGCGCCTAGTACGGAGCAAAACGCCCTTGAGATGGATACAATTAAACCTGCTATGCGTTAATTACGCCTGCATTATTATGATTTTTTTAAGATTTTTCACTAAAACCTCTATACATCACAAACACAATTAAGTTTATCTTAATGATATCTCTATATAATCAACATCTTTCTGAGTAGATACACACATAAATCCGGGATATATCATATGTTTACAAAAATAATAAATTTTTTTGATTTGAAACTAAAATGCATGTATGAACAAAAAGTATCGGGTACACCTTATACGACAAAAAAGTATTTACCAGCTAATGGTCAGCAACAACCGGTTGTTTATGTCATTGAACGAGATAATCACAGCTTCAAACCACATCACGATTTTATAAATTTTAAAGTAATTGATGTCGCTAAAGAACCAAATGTTGACCGCTATTTCATTATTAACTTTCAATGCCAAGTGAATGAAAAAATCCATTTACCTAAGAGTAGTTTCAAATGCTATGTACTGAAACAAGACCACAAAATTGATATTCGCGGTCCAAAACCAATTATCTTTACCAAAGGGGATGTGCATGATTCAACATCCACTACCTCTCATCTAAAGACGAAAGAATCGACTAAGACCACCATAGATCAGGAAGAACCCATGTTTTTGTTTGGTATCAATCTCAACGAAAATCAAGATCCAGTAACTTATCAAACGGTTGTAAACCAAGGTTCCAACCCAACGTTTTTTGAATCTGCTTTAAAGCCTGCTTTTGTCAGGCCAAGTATCAATTTGGAAAGTGACCCGGTGATTACTACATCGATTGTCTCTACGACAACCGCAATGTTAACTGAAACCACTACCGTTGTATCCCAAATTGATGCATCGACGCTTGCAGCTGATGAATCTACAGAAGTGGAGGCATCTCAGTCGGACCCAGAAATATCAATCATTAAAGAAAGCAAAGTGGAAATCATTGATGATGATCATACACAATCACTATCGCAAGGTCACCAATTAAAATCCTTGACTGTCGATGTACCGGCCATCACACCTAAGAAACGTGAAGTACTAATCTTTGATCTAGCACTTCCTAGTCATCGTTTGCAACTCCAGCAATATGTCCGTGAAAATGAATATTCAGCTTTTACCTTTTCAAATGTGTCAAACCAAGCTGCCATGAAAAATTTTCAAGTAGCTGAAATTGCTGCAATCAGTCGACCCAATCTTAAGATTCTAGGTGTGTTTACCAAAATTGCCTTCGGCCCAGAAACAGTTGGCAAGAAATTTGCTGTCTATGTTGGTGACAAAAAAACGACTGTAGAAGATGATAAAGACAATGCGTTTTTCTTCGATACCAAAAGCGGCATGATTGACTCAAAGTTAAGGGGCGATTTCACCCGTTTTCTACAAGGATCACAAACATCAAATGTATACTTCGAGGAAACAGATGGCGAAGTGATTGAGAAAATTGCCAGAGAGATACCACCACGTGGCCAGTTCTTAGGTCATTATGGTTACAATTATACAATACCAGGTGTGGATGTGAATTATTATTTACATGTCAGTGATAATTGGGAAAATAACGAGGAACGTTATGATCGTTTAAAAGACTATTATTGCAGTAAACTATACGATTTTGGTGATAAGGCAAAAACCGACTTAGGACTGGTTGGTAATCAATTTTTAGTACCAGAAATATTTTATCACATTGCAAACAACGATATTGTTGCTTTACGTAAAAGTCTACTGACACTTAAATCACAGCATATCAATTTAGAAGATTTAGTATTACTAGGCGTTAATGACAGTAGTATTCGTCCATATGAAGAGCAACAACATTTAAGTGTAATGATGTATGCGTGCTATTTAGGCAATAAAGAATGTATTGATATTCTTATTGAAGCTGGTTTAGATATGGATCGCGCCGAACTCGTTGCCGGCAATAATTCACTTAGTCTACTATTACAAGGCAACGCCACCGATTCAGTGGTGAATGAATTGACGCCCTTGATGCTCAATGAAACACAAGCTAATTTCATGCGTAGCCCCTTCTCAGTGAATAACCAAGAACTCGGGATTCTTCATTACGCGCTAAAACGCAACTTAAAAGATGTCGTCACTAAGATAGTCTCTCTTTCTTCCGGCGCAGATATAATGTTAACCATGTATGATCGTGATGCTGACCAACAACATCACTATAGCATTGATGATTGCATACTTGAACAACGCTGGGAACTTTTTGAAGTGCTCATTAAAAATATTGACGTTGCTCTCTTAGACAAAGAAGTGCGTGCTAGCAATATACTGGGCGATGCGACTGCAAATCAATTGAATGATGCATCACGTATACGTTTGTACAAATTGTTAAGCTCAGATCAACGTTTTAAAAACAGTGAGATCTTAAAACGAGTTAACAAGCTGCATATGGAAAAACAGTTGATAACAAATACTCACACCTTATACGGACAGCTTAAACAAACTGAGGCATCCGTGGTACCAACAAAAACCACTACAAATTCAAAACGTAAATTTTAAAGTGACAACGTTTTGGTTATATGCATGATGGCAATACCTAGAGTCAATACGGTTTTTTTGCCTTTGGCTAAAAATCATTGTTACAGCTGGAGATTGAACTCCACCTGTAACTTACGCGACCATACAGGCTCCGTCTGTTATGGTCGCGTTATTTGACCAATAAGGAATTTTGATAAAGTGCCGCAGCTGCTAAAAACGTGGGTGAATTTTACCAGCATTTTTTAGAATAGGGCTTCGATCAATCAGATTGAAATGCTCATCAAAGATCTCGTTGAATTTGTTTAAACTCGTTGGATTGCGGAATAAGTTAAAAAATCCTTTTAACCCATCTGTATCGCGATGCACAGAGACGATCTCTTTAACAGCTTGAATTTTATCTTTGATTAAATCGATTCTATATCTTTGCTCATGTACTTCTTTTGCGATACTATCAAGTTGCTGGTATTTAGCCGAGTGAGTAGGTATATGTTTCAGACATTTCTTTAGAAAGCGCAGTAGCGCAGTGACATGTGCATCGGTCATGGCGTGATTAATGCTAGGTTGTTTTAACATTGGCGCATAAGCGATCTCATGTTTTGGCATGGTCACAACAGGTTGTACAGGCATATCCAAATATCTGAAATCAATCTCACTTAAAGCTTCAGGCACACTGTCAAACATCTGGTAGGGTGTTAAATTAAACTTTAATTTCACCATATAAAATATTTGCTTGATAACAGTTGGTTCATCATAAGGACAATTAGCACTTCTTGCCAAACAAGTATTTTCCTTAATATAAATTAAAGCTTTGAATTTAGTTTGCGCTTCATCAGCTTGTGCATCATAGTGATGGGGTTTTTCTAATAAGTGAAGTATCGTTTTGTCAACGGTTGTTTGTAATGATTCAAGTAATGGATATTCCAGCATTGAAAAGCGCAGATAGAATTGAGTTAGCCAAGGTATAAATTGAGATTGGTCATGGTTAAATTTAGCTTTATTTTCTTGTGATAGCTTTTCCCACACTGCGACAGCGCTTTTATCTTGTTTGATTGAGACAGTAGACAAGCCAGTATTATTTAAAAATGTATATTTAAATAAATCACTAAAATCATTGTAACTACCATCAAATAGAATCTGTATGACATCTGATTCTAAACCATTGCAGTGCCATAACTGGTAGATATAGCCATCCCAATAAGTTTGATTGACGGCATAATTCTTATATTGTTCAAAGCCATTTTCAAAACCATATGGCCATTCAACGGTAGGAATTAGTGATGTTGTGTCATGCACTTGTAGAAAATTAACGATTTTTGAAATTGGGTGTGTGACCCAAAATGAATAGGGATAGGCATAATACAGCCAACTTGGACATATTGGTAAAGGTAAGTCAGCTAAGCGTGGATATTCAGCATTATTAATTTTTAAATTAAATTGATACTGGCTATCGGTCGGATATAAGGTATTAATTGCATCGGGTTGTGTATTAATTAAAACGGTATTTTCAGTTAAAAAGTCTTTTACAGCAGACGTACGTGGCTTTTGACGAGAAGAGTTTGGTAACCCTGGGTTTTCAAATAATACACCTTTCATGCTTGGCAAAATGCCATTTGCCGAATCGATCAAGGTATTTTCCGCAAGTCCTGCGCCGAGTGAATGTCCAGTGACTTCGTATATAATTTCGTAATTCGGATAATATTGTGCAGCATAATCTTTAAATAATTGTATCGCCAGTTGCATAAATGGCAATGCACCTTCCCGATACTGCGTTGGCAAAATTTGATCTAACCATAACTCTGTATCTTCTATGAGGCCAAATAGGTTATCAGTGCCTCGATGTGAAATTATGAAATTGATCGTCTGATTATTTTCGTTCACTTTGAAATAAGTTTTACCGAAATAACCCCACCAACGTAGTTCTTCCGGGCACTCAAAATAAATGGTAAAGTCCTTGGGTAAATCATTATCTTGGCTAGGATAATAAGTGTTTGCCGCGAGTTGTGCATAAACAAGCGGTTGTTGCGTCACTGGTAACACGGGAATAGATGTTGAGGTCACGTGATGACTATTCATGATATTCGGTCACTCATCATTTTTATGAACATGTTTATGCGCCTTACTAATACGATCAGATAATCATCATAACAGTGGATTATTAACCGAATCTTAAGCAGGGCTCAAACGAAATTTTGTGCCGCAACGAAGGCTGCGTGCGCGGCTTTTGCTTTCCCGGTGTAGCCTAGGTGCAACCATGGCATTACCCATAAATAATCTTCTGAACACTGTCATCCGCGCCAACAACCTGTCATCCCCGCCTTCGCGGGGATAACAGTGTGATAGCTGCGGCTAAGCTCGTTATACTCGCAAGACTGTGCTAAATGCCGGGGTGACAGACAAAACGCTGAAGCTATACTTGTGGGTAAGGCCCGGGTGCAGCGCGTAACGCGTGACCCGGGACAAATTAAGAATATCTTAAATCCTACCGTGGTTGTATTGGCCCCTGTGGTTGATTGTTTTCTTGAGAACGCGTCCGGGGTTGGTAAGTATTCACAGGACGCTGAGGTGTATCAGGATGTATGACCGGTGGCCGCTTAATAGGTGTAGGCGCAGGTCTGGTATGTATGGGTGTGCTTGGCTGCGTAATCGGTTTCCTTCTCGTCACACACTGCCCCCCTGATAGAACAGTACCCGGTGGACACAGACGCCCAATAGTCACACAACGACCATTACGTCTTACTTGGCCGTCAGGGCAACTCACGGGCCGAGGTGCAGTCACACACTGCCCATTCCTGTAAACTTGTCCCGGACCACAGCGAGTTGGCTTTGGTTTTTTCACACAGACACCATCCACCAGTGTTTGACCCACCGGACACACCTTCGTAGGTTTAGTCACACAATACCCATTCCTGTAAACTTGTCCCGGACCACAGCGAGTTGGCTTTGGTTTTTTCACACAGACACCATCCACCAGTGTTTGACCCACCGGACACACCTTCGTAGGTTTAGTCACACAATACCCATTCCTGTAAACTTGTCCCGGACCACAGCGAGTTGGCTTTGGTTTTTTCACACAGACACCATCCACCAGCGTTTGACCCACCGGACACACCTTCGTAGGTTTAGTCACACAATGTCCGTTCTCTTCAATTTGTCCCGGACCACAACGTAGTGGCGTTGGTTTTAGCGTGCAGACACCATCCACCAACGATTGCCCTACTGGACATAGTGTCGAAGGTTTTGTGATGCATTGCCCGTTCTCTTCAATTTGTCCCGGACCACAACGTAGAGGCATTGGTTTTTTCACGCATGTACCATTCACCAACGATTGCCCCACTGGACACACCTTCGTCGGTTTAGGCACGCATTGTCCATTTTGATTAACTTGATTCACTGGACAGACCACGTCAATTGGCTTTTTAGTAGTACATTGACCATTGACCCATACCTTGCCATCCTTGCACGTCTCTATCGGTTTGGGCAGCGGTGTACAGGTACCCTTCACTTTAATTTGATCTTTAGGACACGGTTGTATACATTTGCCCTGCGTTCGTATCTCTCCAAACTGACACGCTTGCTTCATACAACGTCCATTAATTAATTCTTCATCCGCACCACAAAAACGATGTACACAATGGCCGTTATAAAAAACCTTACCGTCTGGACAATACGGCACTGGATTGCAACGGCCATTGTAATAATACGTGCCGAAGCGACAACGACAATAACCATAAGAATCTAAAAACAATGGCCAAGGACAAAAGTAAGGGTAGCATTGACCATCAAAAAATACGGTACCGATCGGACAGTAAATAGGTGGTGGTACACAAACCAATGCATCAGGATAGCGTATGTATCCCCAAGGACAATCTACGTAAACACAATAGCCATTATTATAATAGGTATTCGGTGGGCAAATAGGATAAGGGACACAAGAATTATCTACCCAAATCGTACCGGAAGGACAATTAATAACAGGTGGTGTGACAATAATCGGTGGTGTCACAATGGGTGGTGTCACAATCGGTTGTATGATCGGCGTTACTTCGCATTTCTTTAAAATCTGTAACGCACCTAAATGTCCTCTCGAATTTGGATCAGCTTGATGATCATAATAATTCACGTACCAGCTTTTGTATGGTGGTGTATTTTTCGGCTTAACGAGACTTGCATCATTACCTTGTAACCCATCAATATGTTGACTGTTTTGATCAGATGTATCCAGTAAACGTTCTCCAGACATCCATAGCGTTTGTGCGCAATTTAAATCAACGCCGCCGTTGGCATTTTGATAATCGGGTGGCATCCCTACCGCATATTCCTCGCCTGGCGAAATCCAATAGCCATTGGCTGCTGGATCATTCGCAGGTTTGAATCTTAATACGCGATTTTGGCCGCTATTCGCTAAATTCAAAAGTTGTTGATCACCTGTAGGGAAACCTCGTTCCGCGGTATACAAATTACCTTGTTGATCGAAGGCAATAGACGCAATTTCAGCGCGTGGCTCGATCGCTGGTACTTCCACTTCTAATCGCGCATCATTTGCGAATGAGCGATCAGCAGCAATCCCTACCGACCAAACTTGTGAGCCTGCAACAGCGTAATAAAGTCGGTGCGCATGCGCGGCGAGTGCATACACACGTCTTTCCTTGACCGCATAACCCCAGGTATTGGGATTGGTGACATCAAAACTGGGTGAAGTGATATCCGCGAGTGTTTTAGGATCAAATGCCACTGGTGGTAAACCCGCAGCACTACGACCTTGTTGTCCATGATCGAAAATCCCTAAATCAGTTCCATCTAAGGAAAAACGGTGGATCATACCGGTGCCACGATCCGCAACAAATAATTGTTGTGAAGCAGGATCGAACGTTAAACCACCGAGTGACGCAGGAGACCCTTGAAGACCATTAAAACTCACATTGGCAAATAGCGTCACATTGCCCGTGACACCATCGATACGCCAAATTGAATTGGGGCCACCACCTGCACCGAACTGTGCTGTCACATACTCGGCTGCAGCAGATCCTTGTGTGATTTTAGTGCCATCAGGTTGTTGAATGTTAAGCCCATAAGCAGAAGTTGCTGCTACATAGATTGTTGGATTTGCTTGATGGTCCAGAGCAACACCAAATACCTGGCCTATTTGATTCGCCGGCACACTCAACTTAGCGGTGACAGACCGTAGCCCAAATGGGCCTGAATTAGGTAATGAAAAAACACGCAACGAAGGACCATTTGGATCAAGCGATGGTGAGTTATTCTGAGTCACAATACCTGAAAAGCCAGTCACAGCAGCATCGCCATTTTTAAGAATACCAGCTGCGGCGGATGTAGGCATCAAGTTAAAGCTAAGTAAAAACGTGATGAGACAAGCAAGCATCGCTTGTTTTACTTGAGAGAGACTTAACTTGGATGACCTGAACAATGAATTCCTTGTCATGGGAGCGACTTCCTTTATGTCGTTTGTACTATTATAACCTGAAGTCAGTGATATTATTTTTTCAGATATTAATCAGCCAATTAGACATTTGGCGTGTATAACTATTCAGCAAGCCGGGGTAAAGCGCGTTGTACGAGAGGTAACTTGGCTGTTACTGACCATGCGGGATGGAGTCAAAAATGTCTTTTGCCTGACGGCAAAAACTTAGATTCAGGTGGAGAATGAACGCCACCTGAATCTTACGCCACCAAACGCTCACGCGCTATGGTGGCGGTCTCAAACCTCTAAGGAATTTTGATGACGTTTGTTGAGGTTATCACACGTGATGTGGGGAAAGTGTGTCATGAAGCGTTGTGATGCCAACATCATCCATCATGACTCGTTAAGAAATCGCACACCAATGTTTTTTCGTACACGGTTGTTGTGGTACATGTTTTCCAAGACTGTCGCATTTGTTTGAAATAAGCAGTGCGTATTGACGCGAGAATCCTGCCCACGTCCCTAGGTAGTTGCCACCGATCCTGCACATAAAGAATGGTGCCCCAATAAAACTATAAGCATAGTATCGTTCACCAAGCTGAGAATCAAAAAAGTTATAACGATACCCATCACGAAACTTTGTTGATCGCGTCAATGGTTGCTTTTGAGTGACTACAGCTTGTAAACCACCACAGACTGCCTGGGCAAGATTGGCAGTGAAATAACGTTGTATGCCACCCAGCACTTTGACTGCTGCTAAATTATTTTTCTTACTATTCATCCCACCGTAAGCATCACAATGACTTTCGTATAAAGCCAAGGCTTCAGCAAAAAGCATATCGTTAAAATGATAGCCAGTGGTTATCACGCGCTCAATTTGCTGTTTGAGGTACAGTTGAAATGATTTTACAGCATCATTTGCTGCTGCCATAGTCGTTGCATTTTTAATCGCTGTAAATACAGTCGTGAGCGCTTCTAAATCTTGCTTTCGTCGAGCTGCTTCTTGGACTTCAAAACCTTTAGGAAATTGTTGGGCGTATTGCTTTGCCATTTCTTCTTCGCTGTTGGGTAATTTCCTAAAATAACGAACAAGCATCTCAGCCATTTCTTCAAATTCATTCGGAAATGGGCTCACGTCTTTAGCCCCTAAAGCAAGTTGATAGGCAGTACCAACAATCTGGCGACCGGCTTCATCGGTCACTTTCATTTTCTCTAGCAGTAAGTGTGGGTTGCGCAGCAAGGAAGCTTCCACTGCTTTTTTTTCACCACGCACGACATGTTGTAAGAATATTTTTGCGGAAAGCTGCTTTCTAAACAAGCTATGTAAAGTATGACATGTTTGCGATAATTGTCCCATGACCCGTATCGCATCGCTATCTGATTGGGAGTCAGGAAGAGCCTGTTGAAGTGTGTCTTGTTGCTGCATCAAATCTAACAAAGATGGTTCATTCACTTCTTGCACGATGTCTTTTCTACTTTTGGTCACAGTACGCCTCTTTTTACTCATTATTAATGTGAGATAATCAATAGTTGCATTTATTTTAGGTTGCACCAAAAAAAAAGCAAGCCTGGGTGTAATGCGTAGCACAGAACAAGGAATTTTGATCACTTAATAATGCTTTTGAGAAAATAAGCAGGTTCCAACTCAACATCATCATCACAAAGCAAGCATAGCGAGCGTGGTGATCCAGACGCGCGTTGACAACTATATTAAGAAAAATTGCTAAAGTGCTATTGCAAAGACCTACTAAGGTGTCTCCTCGGGTTTGTTTACAAACAAAAATCGAGGTGAAGCCATTGTGATGCTTTAGTTACAGCGGTTTATGAATGCACCTGGCGATAGCGTACAACGCGGCCCTAGATTGCCACACTCGTCTCGAGGGGCTCCTTCGCAATGACGGCATTTAGAGTTTACTGATCATTACAATAGCCCCACTCGCAGTGTCCATACATGATGTTTGTTGAGGTTATCACACGTGATGTGGGAAAAGTGTGTCATGAAGCGTTGTGATGCCAACATCATGCATCATGACTCGTTAAGAAATCGCACACCAATTTTTTTTCGTACACGGTTGCTTTGGTTTCAGTTGTAGAAGACTGTCGCATTTGTTTGAAATAAGTAATGCGTATTGACGCGAGCACCCTAACCACACCCCATCGCCGCCACCCATCCTGCTCATCTCGAATGGTGCCCCAATAAAACTATAAGCATAGTATCGTTCACCAAGCTGAGAATCAAAAAAGTTATAACGATACCCATCACGAAACTTTGTTGATCGCGTCAATGGTTGCTTTTGATCAACGACTGCTTGTAAACCATCACAGAATGCCTGGGCAAGATTGGCGGTAAAATAACGCTGTATGCTACCGATCACTTTGACGGAAGCTAAATTATTTTTATCACTATTCACCCCACCGCAACTATCAAAATTTTTGGTATATAAATCTAATGCTTCTGCAAAGAGCGCTTCATTAAAATGATAGCCTGTGGTGATCACGTGTTCAATTTGCTGTTTGAGGTACAGTTGAAAGGTCTTAACAGCCTCTTCTGCTGTTGCCATAGTCGTCGCATTTTTAATCGCTGTAAAAACTGCAGTGAGCGCTGCTAAATCTTGCTTTCGTCGAGCTGCTTCTTGGACTTCAAAACCTTTAGGAAATTGCTGGGCGTATTGCTTTGCCATTTCTTCTGCGCCGTTGGGTAATTTCTTAAAATATCGCGCGATCATCTCTGCCATTCCTTCAATATCATTCGGTAATTGGCTGACATCTTTCGCCCCTAAAGCAAGTTGATAGGCTGTACCAACGATCTTTCGACCCACTTCATCAGTCACTTTCATTTTATCTAGCAGTAAACGTGGATTACGCAACAAGTAAGCTTCCACTGCTTTTTTTTCACCACGCACAACGTGCGTTAAAAATTGATGGAGATGATCGCTATATTGTCTGGCATCTGATTTAAACAAAGTATTAAATCCAAATGATACTTGCGATAAATGGAATTTATCTTCAGGTGAAAGGTACTGACCAATTTCTTTTTCTAAAATTTCTTTAGGCAGCCAGGCTAAATACGCTTTTTCTGGCTGCGTTGGCCTCACTAGTGTAGTGGTGTTGTTCGCCAGCGGTTGTTTATTATGTATACTTTCTCGTTTACTAGTTTTCATCGACTCCCTCATGTTCTTATATTTTTGTTGAAGTGAATTTTTTATCATATTCATGTCATTCATATGTAATGATATTTTGGCATTGTTCAACAACTACGTAGCTCAGTCAATCAATCTCTTTTGAAAAGGACCAAAGCTGATTCGATACGCAACATTTATTCTCTCATCGTGGTATTTCACTTACAACTAAATGGCAGACTTTGAGAAATCCTTGATCAATCGAAAATACTGTTGAAGTATAGACGCGTACCAAGTGAATTTTGTGATCACACATCAGCTACACGAGACGCTTCATCGACGCGAGCGTGATGATCCAATTTATTTGTCCACAAACACGATATGGCATGTGTGATGGTAACCTGGTGTTAGTGAAAACGCGTTCTGAATTGCCACGTCGCGCCTTATTGGCTCCTCGCAATCACTTTTTTGAGGTTATCGCAGGTGAAGCGTTGTGATGCAACTATCCTACACATCGGTAGGCAAGCAGCTTTTCACCAAAATTCACCAGCAACTAGTAGCCTGGGTGCAGTGTGTAACCCGGCACCCAGGATCAGTATCGAGTCAAAAATGTCTTTTGCCTGACGGCAAAAACTTAGATTCAGGTGGAGAATGAACTCCACCTGAATCTTACGCCACCAAACGCTCACGCGCTATGGTGGCGGTCTCAAACCTCTAAGGAATTTTGATGAATGATGATGAAGATTCATCATGAAATCACACACGATGGTTTTTTCTGTTGCGGCATCTGTTTTCCGAGACTGTTGTTTTTATTTGACATAATTTTTGCAAAACAAGGTCCTGGTTCGACCGCGCCTGGGACGATGTGACCAAACCCTTCCCCACACGTCTTGCCACGGCTAATGCGCCAAAAACTAAAAACAAAATGATCAACACCAAGTGCCTCACTATAGAAAGTAGTTTGTTTATCTTCAAGCAACTTTGACCGAGACAAGGGTTTCTTCATCTTATCAATGACAACCATTTTACCAAAGCCATCGCAAGCCGCCTGTGCAAGATTTGCGGGAAAATAACGTTGTATACCACCTAATACATATTTGACGACTAACTTATTTTTACCACTACCAAACCCACCGGAAATCTTAAAATGCTTCGCATATAACGCTAATGCTTCTTGAAACAGCGCTTCATTGAAATGATACCCGGTATGGATCACACGCTCAGTGCTTTTTTTGAGATATTCTTTAAATGCGAGCACATCATCTTTCACCTCAGCTTTAGTCTTATCTTTAATTGTAACAAACACTGCGTTGAGTGCTGCTGAATCTTGCCTTCCTCGCTTTACTTCTTCGATTTCAAAGCCTTTTGGAAATTGCTGGGCATATTGTTTAGCTATTTCTTCTTCGCCGTTGGGTAATTTCTTAAAGTATCGGGCAAGCATTTCCGCCATCTCTTCATATTCGCTCGGACATAAGCTCACATCTTTCGCCCCTAAAGCAATTTGATAAGCTGTACCAACAATCTTTCGACCCGCTTCATCGGTCACTTTCATTTTCTCTAGTAATAAACGTGGGTTACGTAACAAGTAAGGTTCCACTTCTTTTTTTTCACCACGCACAACATGCGTTAAAAAGTGATGTATATGATCGCTATATTGTCTGGCATCTGATTTAAATAAAGTATTAAATCTATAGGATGTTTGAGATAACTGGAATTTATCTTCAAGTGAAAGGTATTGGCCAATTTCCTTTTCTAATACTTCCGTTGGCAGCCATGCTAAATACGCGTTTTCAGGCTGTGCTGCCCTCGCTATCGTCGCGGTGATGTTCGTCAGCGGTTGCTTATCATTTGTACTGTCATGTTTACCAGTTTTCATCGACTCCCTCATGTTCTTATATTTTTGTTGAAGTGAATTTTTTATCATATTCACGTCATTCAGGTCTAATGATATCTTGGCCTTGCTCAACAACTACCCAGCCGAGGGAATCACTCTCTTTAAAAAAGACCAAAGTCGAGTCGGTGCTAGCCCATCAGGTTTTTTGCCTGACAGCAAAACAAGTCAAAATATCGTAGGATATTTGATGAATTCAAGATGAAACACGAAACTCTTAACTCATTGAACCACATGATTTTATGATGGTTAATGATGATAATTCAGCGTCTCATCATCACTTAATATTTAAATGCTATAATTTGTATCTGGATAAACGCGATGTGAAGGCATGTCATTTAATTGAGAAATACTATGCAATCTACTACCCTATTCACAGATGAACAAAAGCAAGTAAACCTGGAAGAAAACCTGAAATTTTTGAATGAGCTAAGAGTTTTAGGGTATATTGATGATGATACCATATTAGTTTCTAAGGAAACCTTAAAGAAGATAAATCCTTTTGTTCATATTCAAGATTGGATTATCAAAGGCGACAACTTTGATGAAATCGTTGAAGAATATTTAGAGCAAACTACGCAAGAAGAAGGTGTCAAGGCGAGTGAGAATGAAGAATATAAAGATGATTTATACTTAGAAAAGATCGAGGTGCCTAATGATGATGCTTTGAAAAAGCTAGAATCAAATTTATACGTTAAATATGAAAACTGGTTAATGAATAGCTCGTTCGGTTTTGTTTCTGGGAACAAAGATCGTGAAATACAGGAATCGAGATTAACTTATGCAAATGCCTATGTGCGCGATGAACGATTCGCTCATTGGCCAATTAATCAAATTTGTCAATTACCTTTATTTGCCGCCATGGGACCCATTCCAGAAGTATTAAATCCCACGATTAGCCATCAACTGGGTATGTATCTAAGTGATTTCTTCCATGCAGTACTTCACGATCAGCATAAAATTAGCCACATTGTCGCACTGGGAATAGTCGATGTTGATTTTATCAACTATTTTGCTTTTGATACACCTAAAGAATTAGTGCTGGTTAACTCAGAAAATAAACCTATCAAGATTAAACTCGTCAGCGAATGCATAGATGTCGATGACAACAATTTTTTGAGCAAATATAAATTAAATATTTCGTGTTACACACACAACGATTCTCAGTATGCAACTGAACCCTATCTCAGTAAAGAAGTTCATGTTATTAATATCGCCATTCCTGATGGTGATGCCATTCAATTGAGTGAAAAAGCTAATCTAACATTTCATGACGACTTACTGCATGTGATGAAACAGAAGGAAGGGGTATTAGTTCATTGCCGAGCGGGTCTTGGTCGTACAGGACAGATCATCGCACAACTAGCAGCATTAATAACGGGTCAGGCGCAAGATTTTTTTCATCCAAATGGCGAAGAAAATACGAAATCAATCCAGAAATTCATCAGTGAGCTACGCCACGAAAGACCAGGTTTAATTTTGAAATATGTACAGGCAGAAACTTTCTTAAGAAATAGCTATCTCTTTTGCACGCAACAGCGCTTAAGTACAAAGGTTGAGAACACACTATCAAAAGCGGCATCTTTAAATGATAACCCAAATGAAACATTGCCCGAGTATCAGGCAACTCCTAAAACACATAGCTCAAGCATATTTGATGAGAGACGGTCATCACAAGAAGACTTTCAAGGAGCGAATAAAAATAAAAATCCCAAGGATGAGAAGCATGAAAACCGAGCTGAAACAAAGAAGTTTAAAAGAAAATAGTCAAAAATGTCTTTTACCTGACGGCAAAAACTTAGATTCAGGTGGAGAATGAACTCCACCTGAATCTTACGCCACCAAACGCTCACGCGCTATGGTGGCGGTCTCAAACCTCTAAGGAATTTTGATGAAAAAGTATTCATACTAAAATTAACAATAATTCAATCACAGATATCAAAAAGGTTAGTAATTTCTTTGTAATGTACAAAGATAGCATCTCTGTACACGACAGCAATCATAATCCACCTTGCTTAACTTCATACCGCATCGAAAGTAAACGGAGATAAATGTCCTTAACGCCGTCATCGTGAGCGAGCGCAGCGAGTGTAGCGATCCCCCTCCTTTGTCCACAAGCCCGAGATGGTGCATGCATTGGTTGCCATTACAGCGCTGTACGATAGCTAAGCTGTTGTGATTGACCGCGCGTGCTGGATTGCCACGTCGCCCTTTGGGCTCCTCGCAAGGACAGGCGATAGTTCATCGCGAAAAAGCAAAAGTCGGGTATGCAGGCGGGCACGCAAACGTTCACGAAAAAGCTTGTATGCATCGAGTGCGCTCCCTCGAGACGGCATCTTTAGGGATGCCGCATCGAGTGCGAACGGGTGTGTGTTGGGTGGCATAACGCGTTTTTTGTCCTGTACAGAGATATCACTCCAAATGCAGGCGCTACTTAAGAGACCCTTAATCTTCACATGATATAAAAAGACATTATATTCAATAATGAGTAAAATGCTATGAATAATCGGTCATCGGAACACACACAGCCATCCGTCGAGAATCAAACTAATGCCTGTATTGACTCATTAAGTGACATGTGGACTAGTGATTTTTATAAAAAACTTCCACAGCACAAATTCATCGCTGTACCTGTGTATAGGTTTTTTGGTGGCAATCAAAACCCGCTTGTATCTGTACCGATGTCCTTTGTTGTCACAGATTTAGTGGCACATCAATTTGCTGCTAATGTAGTTTTTTATGGCTCCTTAGCAACCTTAGGTTATAGTTTCAGCTGGGCTGAGATCATTGAGGCTAATTTGAACCCGTTTCATTTTGCCAGAATGGGCATGTGGATGCTGAGTAGTTTGCCATTGGCTTATAAGAAATACAAAGCATTACATACAGCTACAGAAGCACAAGTTCATCAGCCTAAAGATGAGGCGATGGTTGTCATTGAAATAGAGTCGCTAAAATCACGTATGTATCACAACGACATCACATTATTTTCTACCGGAACAACAACTAGTATCATTCAGGATTCGACGCAATTAGACAACACAGCTAAAAAATCCATGTAATCTACAGTTCGCCTCACAACATCTGGTATCAATGTATATTCGAACGACGACTGCACATTACAGCCTCGAGGCAATCGCTAATATCTGCTCCCTAAGCCATTGATGTCCTAAATCATTGTCATGTGACTGATGCCATGCAAGGAAGATATCAATATCAGGTATTTTAAAAGGAAGTGGTTTAACGATGAAATCATGATGCTTATTGTAAAGCACAGTCATACTACGAATCATGGTTGCAATTAAATCATCAGATTGCTCAATGATTTTAAATATTGGCACCACAAAGGGTAAACCAACATAAATATCACGTTGCACACCGAGCACCTTTAAGACCGCATCAATGATGAGCGCGCTGTTTGGATCATCTACTTTGACAGCAACATGCTTATAACTTAAATAATCACGTAATGTAATTTTTTTCTTCTTAGCCAGCGGATGGCGACGATTTATGACGCAAACACCCGAATCTTTTATCAATAATTGTTTTTTAATTCGATTCGCGCTTTTAAATATTTTGCCAATTCCTATTTCGTATTGACCAGTTTCGAACGCCTGAGGGTCATTCAAATGATACACAGACGCCACCGCAATCCTAATGCTAGGTGCAACCTGTTTTAAGTATGGGATGAGTGAGGGCAACAAAATAGCAGCCATATAATCGGTCATACCAATTTTAAATACTCTTTCAGATGTTTTTGGGTCAAATCGCTGACCGCTTTCAACTATGCTGCGCATCTCTTGCAAAACTTGATGGAGTTTAGGTGCCAAGTCTTTTGCATAACTTGTAGGTACCATGGCATTTTTTTGCCGTATTAACAAATCATCATGAAAAAGTTCACGTAATTGTTGTAAATTATTACTCATCGCCGCTTGCGTGATGAATAATTTTTTAGCCGCCAACGTAACATTCTGCTCAATCAATAAAACATCTAACGCAATGAGTAAATTCAAATTTAAACGATATAAATTCATTGAATACGACCCTAATTAATGGAATCTACCTATCATTTTAAATGATATGACACATTCATATAATAAATTTTACTTATATCTTAGGATAGCCCATATTGTGGCTAATACTCAATCCTTCAATTATTAGCAGGTGTTATATGTTTATAATCATCATCTTATTATCAATCATGGGACTAATGGGTACAGACATTTTTGTACCATCACTACCACAGATATCCCATGTATTCCACCAAACACAGAATATTACACAATTAACAATTAGTTTATTTCTAGGAGGATTTGCATTTTCACAACTTTTTTATGGTCCCATCTCAGACTACGTAGGTCGTAAAACGCCGCTGATTTTTGGCGTGATCCTATTTACCATCGGTTCACTCATCTGCGTTAATGCCGCCTCCTTTACCGCATTATGTGTTGGCCGAGTTATTCAAGGTTTGGGGGTCGGTGCAGGCTTATCATTATCGCGTGTCGTCTTACGTGATCGCTATACAGGTAAGCTATTAGCAGTTAAATCTGCACAAGTGGCTATGTTTGTTTCCTTAACACCTGCAGTGGCTCCGTTTATTGGCGGCCTATTACAAGAACATTTTGGATACAAAGCGCCTTTTATTTTTATGTTTTGTTATGGACTGTTATTACTGATGCTCATGTACTTTTTCAAAGAAACCAATGCTCATCAAAATAATCAACTATCCATACGATCGGTGCTGAATGAATATCAACAATTATTCAAACATCGCACCTTTATTCACTTTGCAGCGATTGCTGGATTGGCATTTTCTTCCATCATCATTTATGCAAACGTTGTACCGTTTATCATTCAAACACAATTAGGGTATTCTGCCTCCGTCAGTGGCTGTGTGTTACTCTGCGCCGCCTTAGGATTAAGTTTTAGCTCATTCATGAGCAGTCGCTTGGTAAAATCCATACCACCTAAACAATTAGTGAGCTATGGATTACTCGCTTTAGCCATGAGTGGCTATTTACTAATTACAACGAATGCCTTATTTGGCACAAGCTTATTCACTTTAATGCCATTGATTTTTTTGATTACCATGGGTTGTGGGTTTGTTTTTCCAAACGCCATCGCAGTGTGTTTCTCGGATATCAAAAGCAATATAGGGATCGCAGGTGCTATCTATGGCTCACTACAAACATTTGTATCACTGCTATTTAATCTGCTATTGAATAATATGCCTCATCAAGGTCCGTATTTGCTTGGGGTGTTATATTTAGTCATCGGCACGAGTGGGTTGCTATTATGCCGCCAGCAGCACACGCGACTGACTCAACAGGCTGATGTTGCCTGTGTGAAAGCATCCTAGAAAACATTATGTGAGTTGTTTGTCTGCAGAAACATGATCATCTCAGGTGGCATTCATTCACTACCTGAGATAGATGTATCCAAATGCGTCACACGCATCTTCGATATTAGACCATTCAGCAAAAATGTTAAGTCAAAAATGTCTTTTGCCTGGCGGCAAAAACTTAGATTCAGGTGGAGAATGAACTCCACCTGAATTTTACGCCACCAAACGCTCACGCGCTATGGTGGCGGTCTGAAACCTCTAAGGAATTTTGATCACAATTCATCGATACCCATTAAGTACGGAAGGATTCAAGCGACATAATGCGGTAACTACTTCAGTACCACCACCACTTGGCATATAGGCATGACCACCGGAGAGTGGCTGCGGTACGCGCGTGGTGCCCGGTACACTGATTGGTAAATTTTTCAAACTACGTACCGCCAGGTAGGCGAATATCTGTGCTTCTAAGGCTTGGCTATGCCAGCCGGCATCGTCGGCTGTTTGCACCGTCACCGTATCGCCAATTTTTTGCTGTAAGCGTTGCTCGAGTTCCTCACGTATTACTGGGTTTTTCCAACCGCCGCCGGCTAAAATCCAATGTTCTGGTAATGTCGTGGTGGATAACTTGAGACTTTGGACAATCGTATCTGCAGTGAATGCCTCTAAGGTTTTACACGCGTCTTCTAAGGGTAACTGCGCCGCGTCTAATTCTGGTATGAGTGTCATATCGCCATAATCCAGTGATTTAGGCGGATAACTGGCAAAGTAATTTTTTCCTTCTTTGATAATCGCTTTTTTATACAACATATCGAGTAAGGTGTAATTCACCGTGCCTTGTTTGCCATACTTACCATCGGCATCCATGTCTTCTTCGCCATTAGTGCGTTGACGAATCAGGCGATCGATCAAACCATTTCCGGGACCCGTATCAAAACCGATTAAATCTGATTCATTCGCACTATTGATGAGTGTCATATTTGCGATGCCACCACAATTCACCACCGCGACCGGTATTTTGTTATCTCTAATCGCTAAGGCTTGATGATAAATAGGTGCAAACGGTGCGCCTTGCCCACCAGCAGCAACATCTCGACGCCTAAAATCGTTCACCACTGCGATGCCCAATTGTTCTGCGAGTGCTTGTCCATCCCCTACTTGTACGGTTTTTCCAATCGATGGCCGATGAAATAATGTTTGGCCATGGTAACCAACGACATCGATTTGCGATGGTGTGTATGCAGTCATTTGCAATAACTTCTGCACAGCAGACGCATGCAATTGCGTAGAATGTTGAATGACTTGGTCTAAGTGAATAGCATCCGTGACAGCATGCTCGCCATGCAGATAGGCCGTTAATTGTGTGAGTTTATGGTTCAAGCACGTCGTTGACATTTTCAGTTCGCCACTTAAATAATCAACGATAGCACGCGGATAGTATGCACGAGCACGATTTAAATCACCCTCACACTGCCGAACAGCATACTCAGCCGCTTTCAGTAATATTTTAAATGGGTGTGCATATGAAAGGGACGTATGACCCAATTCTTTGATATGGCCTTGGCCATCGGTTTCCAGCATCGCGACATCTATCCCATCCATGGAGGTGCCACTCATAAGCCCAATGCTGACTATCATACCAATCCTCATGACGATAAAGTGAAAAAACCAAACACTCAGTGTTCGTTAGGGTCTGTTGATCATTGAAATTCTAACGCCAACTCTCAACAGACCTATTATAGGGTATGTTGATTTACCGTCAATATGACGACTCATGATCGTCGTATGAAAGCACGTGGATCATCGAGTAAAGCTTGCACCCGTTCAGTCAACGGCACACTCACCCATTTATGTCGACTCTGCTCGCCACGTTGCAAATGAATTTGGCTTTTGGGGAGTTTCAGAAGCACTGAGAGAAATGCTATCAGTGCTTTGTTGGCTGCACCTTCTTGAGGCTTGGCGTGTAAGCTCACATGTAAGCCTTGCTCACTTTGCTCGACTAGCGCGCTCTTCTTCGCATTCGGCTTGGCGTAGATTCTTAACATCACACATTGATCTTTGATTGAATACCACATACACATCGCTCACTAAAGTTTTAAAAAGGGCTACGCGCCTATGACCCATGCAAACACGAGTGACTAAAATACCTCAAAATGGTTGTACCGCCTAGGTAGATCATCTATCGTGAGGAGTGAGCCAATCTTTACACCTACTGTCCGGACATACAGGTTGACCCGCCAGTGGTATGAGAATATTGATGATTGGCAAATAGAGAGACATAATATCATGCTTACCCGTTTTAGAAATGTCACTGCCATCACTTAATTTGAGTAAGCCATTTTGACTAACGACCATAACCGCTTCCCGTCATTCCGCTGGGAACATCCACACAAAAAGCGTTATTACTGCGCGAGCATCTCTAAAGACTTGTTCGGCGATATTGTGGTGATCCGGGCTTGGGGGGGCATCAATAAAGCCTCTGGACGCATTACTCGCATTGCCTGCGTCAGTTATGCCGAAGGCGTTAAACTCATCGAACAGATTGCAAAACTGCGTTTAAGGCATGGATATATACTGAGAGCTAAGCCACAGTTGGCATAGGCAGCGGTGGATGACGACAATCAACCTCATCCACCCTCACCTTGATGTCTTAATTGGTCGTGCTCACCGGCAACATGATTTCATTGCGGCGTAAAAATGGTAGGATCCACGGCGGATTGTAAAATGCCATCACCGGCTCGCCAGTCACATGCAAATGATGCGCTGCGCAATATGCCCTCAAGGCTTGTAACTTCTCTTGCATCAAACTATCCGAATTCGTGCCTGAAAAGCGAATCACTGCCATTCGTCTACTTGGGATCATATGTAAAGTGACAGCCTTATTATTCGGTTGAGGAATCGTCGCCATCGTGAATTGATCCGGCATGACAAATCGAATGACCCATTTGCCATCTTTTGCCTCTTGCATGACCGGTGCTGTCATCGCTATTTTAGTGCCTTCTTGCATGACCGGTGCTGTCATGGCTATTTTCTTTTTCGCTTGGTTATTCCCAAAAATATAATCTGCCAACACACGGAATCCCGCATTGATTGCCTGATAGCGTTCTCCAGACATAGTGACCTCTGCCACTAAAATTGGCGGGTATTGGCGTACTTCAATGGCCTGCTCTTGATGCAACACGACAAACTTGGGCTCAGCTACACGGTAAGCTCGCAGTTGCCACCACAAGAATGCTGCCACCATGATGAGGATTATTCCTAATAGAATCAGATTTCTAGTCGATAACAACATGTATTACATTTCCTTCTGAAAGTGGCAGAAAAAAGCGCAGTGCCTACCAAAAGTAAGAAGAAAATCTTAGCACAAAATAGTTGTGAGAAAAATCCTTAGGGGCGTAATATGATTGGATCATCTTCTGATTGATCGGATAGTACCATCATTATGTATACATCAAAGCGCATGATCATCTTTGTTGTCTCCTTGGCACTCTGCATGGATGCTTTAGATGTGACCATTTTAAATACAGCCATCCCTTCCATTGCCAAAAGCTTACATGTGGGGCCTATTGACGTTAAAATCGCACTCATTAGTTATCTGCTCAGTCTCGCTGTCTTCATTCCCATCAGTGGCTGGATTGCCGACAAGTTCGGCATTAAACGCGTCTTCATGTGCGCACTGAGTGTCTTTACCTTAAGTTCTATATTTTGTGGTTTTGCCACTAGCTTAATGATGCTCGTGATCGGGCGCACCCTACAAGGCATTGGCGGCTCACTCATGATGCCACTCGGACGTCTCATCATTTTACATCATTTCAAACGTCACGAATTTGTTGACGCGATGAATGCGGTGATCGTTGTTGTTTCCATTGCTTTAATGTTGGGTCCCCTCGCTGGCGGCCTCATCACCGATCATTTTTCCTGGCCATGGATTTTCTGGGTAAACCTGCCTTTTGGTATACTCACCCTGAGTCTAGCGGCTTATTTCCTCAGCGATGAAGCACCCAAAGCAGTCCCACCACTCGATATCATCGGATTCATCTTGTTTGGTGGTGGTTTAGCCTTACTTACTTTTTCTTTATCAGAACTCAGTGTTTCCACGGCAAACGAAGCATTCGCTGTGTTACTTCTCATCTGTGCATTTGCCATGCTGATCGCTTATTTTATTCATGCTAAAAAACATCCGCACCCCATTATTAACGTCGACTTGTTTAAGTTACGTACCTTCCGTACATCCGTATTTGGCAATTTACTCTCTCGTCTAGGCTTTGGTGGTATGCCATTCCTCTTGCCCTTACTGTTACAAGTATCCTTAGGGTTAAGTGCACAGTTATCAGGTTTACTCATTGCGCCTATGGCCATCGGCATTTTGATCACCAAGCCGTGGTTATTACGCCTACTCAAATATTTTGGTTACAAGCGTTTATTGATACTCAACACTTTTTTAGTCGCACTATGCTTATGGTCTTTTGAACTAATTCACCCTGGCGTGCCTCTCTCCCTTATTGCCTGCCTCACCTTTGTTTTTGGTCTGCTCATTTCTATACAATATGGCAGCATGAATTCTCTCGCTTATGCCGATCTACCCAGTAATCGATTAAGTGCAGCGAGCAGCATGATGAGTACGACACAACAACTCTCACAAAGCTTTGGTATCGCCGTGAGTGCTTTATTATTAAGATTTTATTCAGCATCAAGTACATCAGCAGATCAAGTGCAATATACCACTTATGTTTTTCACCAAACTTTTTTAACCTTAGGATTTCTTACTCTATTATCTACATTGATTTTTAGAATGATGAAAACAGGTGACGGGCATCAAATGCTGAGTGCGCCGGCCCAAGACAAAGTGACTAAAGCAGGTTAATTTCTATTGTCTCACCAACAAGAAGGAAACTATTTTGAAAGAAAAAATATTTACCAACCTTGCGCCGGCACCGATCGGCGTTTACTCACAAGCCGTTCGCGTTGATAAGACGATTTATTTGGCGGGACAAATACCTTTTGATCCCAAAACAATGAGCATTGTCACGGAAGATATCAAAAGCCAAGTTGAACAAGTTTTTAAGAATATGCAGCATGTTTGTACTGCTGCGGGTGGCAATATGAATGATATCGTGAAACTCACGGTGTATTTGATCGATTTAGCGAATTCGCCTATCGTCAATGATGTCATGCGACATTATTTTGCTGATCCTTATCCGGTACGCACGACGATCCAAGTCAGTGCCTTACCCATGCGCTCACTCGTCGAAATAGACGCGATCATGGTATTGAATGCTTAGAAATTTACTACCGCAGCCATGACGCATCGTGTATGGCTGCGTCATGGGACAGTTGGCGTGCAATCTCTACCTGTCTCAAGTATCTTTTACCGTAGACAAAAATACTTAAATTCATTAGTTCAAAGTTAGATTTTTTCTCCTTATTTTTCAGTTGCTTAGCAAATTAACGACTCGCAGACTATACTGAATCAAAACGTCCCTATAATGGAAACGTGATGATGGCTGATACTAGAAAACACCTATCGTTCATATCGAATATTCCTAAGAGTCAAGACTGGTTAATCGATCGAATGCGAGAATTAGGCTATGCAACTAACAATAAGGGCATCTGTTACGGATTATCACATATGGGCATGCAAGCTTTTTTGACAAACGAACTTGGATCATTTGCCCGGCGTCTTGAACAGATTAATGCTATCCCTATTGATAACATTGCACAAATCATTGAGAAAGCTAAAAAGAAGAAAGTCGACATTTTTGCAAAAGCAAAATCAGAAGCGATCGCTGAAAAGATATTAGATTTAAAAAAAACTGCGCTTACTGCGCAAGAGATAAGCGATCTTTACCCAGTGATTAAAAAAAAGGTTGAAATCGCATTAGACAACCCCAACAACATGGTCAACAACTATAGCCTACGTAAGTTACTTGATATTCCCGCTTTATTCGAAGAAATAGAATTATTACACCAACTTTATTTATACCCTGATCTGATGGAACGTCATTCAAGATTGGTGAAGCAGTCCGCATTACCGGCATTTGAACTGCTCAAACCAGAAGCATTAGAAAAAGAAGGCGGCATAGCCATGCTCGCTGCTTTCATAGGTTGCTATGATAAGATATCCTTAAAAACCTATTTTGAAACTCTTGAAAAAAAAGTATCCTCATCTGCGGATTTCCCCATTAGCTTCATTTTATCGAATACAGTGCATTCAATACATGTAGGATTTGATAGGAAAATAAATAAATGGACCTTCCTAGATGCTAATCGAGTGAAATCACTTTCCGAATATTTTTCGGCAGAAGAAATGGCTGATAGAGTCATTGCTGCATTTTCGACGAATGGTGTAGCAATATTTGAAACCAAAGTCTATGTCACCAATAAAAATAAAGAGATGGGTGCCAAATTAATCAAAAATTTGCAAGAACATAGCAAATGGAAAAAAATCCATTCGATCACTTCGAAAACATCTCAGTTATGTGATTCCAAGAATATATCACAGCTCGTCGTTGCTGCAGATAAAGGCGACGTCAACATGGTGAGAGAATTAATCAAAGCAAAAGCTGATGTCAATCATGCTACTCAAAAGGAAATTACGCCACTTTTCATGGCAGCACAGAGTGGTCATATTGCTATTGTAAACGACTTAATTAAAGCGAAAGCGAATGTCGATAGTACCACGAATAAAAGGTGGTCACCTCTTTACATCGCAGCTCAAAATGGCTATCTCGATATCGTCAAAGCATTAATCGTAGCGGAAGCCAATCTCGATTGTGCTTCCAATGAGGGCGGCACAGCGCTGTTCATGGCAGCGCAAAATGGTCATCTCGACATTGTAAAAGCTTTAATCGCAGCGAAGGCTAATGTCGATAGAGCTACCAACAAAGGTATCACGGCGTTATTCATGGCAGCGCGAAACGGCCATCTCAATATCGCCATCGCATTAATAAAAGCAGGGGCTAATATCAATAGTGTGACGAATGAAGGGTACTCACCTCTTTTCGTCGCAGCGCAAAATGGTCATGTCGATATCGTCAATGCATTAATCGCAGCGGGGGCTAATGTCAATAGTGTGACAAAAGAAGGGCACTCACCTCTTTTCGTGGCAGCGCAAAATGGCCATCTCAACATCGTCAATGCATTAATCGCAGCGGAGGCAGAGGTCAACCACGCCACCAAAGGAATGACGCCGCTAATTGTCGCAGCACAGAAAGGACACCTTGATATTGTAAAAGCATTAATGAAAGCGGGTGCTAATGTCAAGCACGCTACCAATATGGGTATCACGCTTCTTTACATCGCAGCGCAAAATGGCTATCTCGACATTGTCACCGAATTAATCGCAGCGAAGGTTGATGTCAATAGTGTGACGGCTAACAGTGCCACGCCGCTATTGATCGCAGCTCAACATGGGCATTTAAATATTGTGAAAGCCTTAATCACAGCTGAAGCTGATGTCAACATTGCTACTAAGAATGGCGCAACACCTCTTATCGTGGCAGCGCAAAATGGCTATCTCGATATCGTGAACGAATTAATTCAGGCCGGCGCTAAGCTTGAAAGTGCTACCAATGAGGGCGCCAATGCTCTTTTCACGGCAGTACAAAATGGGCATTTAAATATCGTGAAGGCATTGATTAAGGCCGGCGCAAAATTCGAATTTTCTGTCATAGATGGGCGAACGCCGCTCTATGCTGCAGCACAAGAAGGTGATGTTCCCATCATCGATGAATTACTCGCATTAGGCGCAAATGTCCATCAAGTTGCAGCAGATGGCAGTTCGCCACTATTGATCGCAGCACATAGAGGACACCTCGACATCGTTAAAAAGCTGATTGCAGCAAAAGCGAATGTGAATCAATCTGCTGCTAATGGTTCAACACCTCTTTTGAGGGCAGCACAAGAAGGTCACCTTGACATCGTCGAAATGTTGATTGCAAATAATGCGATCGTCACGACTGTTAACAAGAGTGGTATTACACCACTTTATGTCGCTGCAGAAAATGGACACGTGGCTATTTTAAAGGCATTAATTTTAGCGAAGGCTGATATCAATTACATCACCAATGATGGTGCCACACCTCTGTTTGTGGCAATACAAAAAGGACATATGAACATTGTAAAACAATTGATAGACCATGGCGCGAAGCTAGATTTTCCAATGACAATTTCGAGTAAAGTATTGCTGGACTTAGCCAAAACATCTGGGCGTGTCTCGCAATTGGAAGCGTTTCTCATTAAAAATAATTATCCTCATATGAATAAAAACATCGTGAATGAATTCAAAGGATTCACTGCATTGCATGCTGCAATATGTTGTAATCGTCCCGATATTGTTAAACGCTTGATAGAAAAAGGCGCTGACACGACTCTAAAAGCAGGAGGGATCAGTGCGCTTGATTTTGCAATCGCTATGAATAATACAGAGATCGTTCATATTTTAAATAAGCTCAGCCAGAAGACCGAAACAAATCCCAATCGCATTAGGTGACAGTCCGCTCAATGTCGTTGCCATTCAATCCCACTGTACCGAGATGATTAGGTTTCATACGTACACAAGGCCAGAGTTTATTCGAAGCGCATACCACCCATTTTTTCAAAGAGATAATCGATGACACATTTGACACGGGCGGCAACGTTACCTGCATGCAGGAGATAAATGGGATGAAATTCACCAGGATGCCAATCTTGCAGTAGCGGCTGCAACTGATGTTTTTTAATATCTCTATTGACGATAAATGCAGAGATACGGGCAATACCACCGCCTGATAGGGCCATGATGCGAAGACTTTCGCCATCATCTGCATTAAACGGACCGTTTGCATCCAAGCGAATTTTTGTGCCCGATTTTTGAAATCGCCAATCATTCAGCACAGAATGAGCGTGGAAGTTAAGACAGATATGCTCTTGTAAATCGTTGGGGTGTGTCGGTGCACCATAACGTTTTAAAAAATTGGGTGAGGCGACTAATATCCTTTTGGTATCCGCTAATTTCCGTGCTTTCACTACCACAACTTTTACAATATTTTATTGATATCTGCAAGCATGAGACGACCGCAGAATATGCGCACCCTGTGAGGAGACATAGACCCGCGCACCCTGCGGAGGCATAGACCCGCGCACCCTGAGGAGGCACGTAGTGCCATCTCGAAGGGCTCGAAGGGCTCGAAGGGCATCACTTGCTCATCAAGAAATCACATACCGTGGCTTTTTCGTTTGCCGAGTGTGGTTGCATAATTTTTCCAAGACCGCTGCTTTAGTTTGACATAAGTTTTGAAAAACGCCGCTCTCGCCACAGCCCACCGCGACCGTCGCCCACATCGTCGCGCGAAGACCCCGTCTGGCAGCTCGGTACCATCAACAAAATGATCAACGCCAAGTTTAGTATCAAAGAAAGAAATACCTCTAGTTGTTAGTGACTTAGATCGAGATAACACCTTCATTTTTTTGACTAACTTGTCAAACCCATCACACATCGCCTGGGCCAGATTCGCTGTGAAATAGCATTGTATACCACCTAACACTTTGACGGTCACTAATTTATTTTTGACACCAAAATCCCCACCGCACGCCATGTAATTTTTAATATATAGGGACAATGCTTCTTCAAACAGCGCTTCATTAAAATGATAGCCGGTTTTGATGACTTGTTGCGTTTGTGCTTTAAGGTCATTTAAAAATACTTCAACAGCATCTTTTGCTGATACAATGGTTGACGCATTTTTAATCGCAGCAAACAAGGTGTGTAACGCTTTTGAATCTCGCGCTTGTCTTTCTTCTTCTAGCTTTTCAAAGCCTTCCGGAAATTGCATGGCGTATTGCGTCTGCTTTTCTTTATCGCCATCAGGTATTTTCTCAAAGTAACCCGCTATCATCTCCGTCATTTCATTAAATTTATTTGGAAATGGACTCACATCTTTCGCGCCTAAAGCGATTTGAAAAGCGGTGCCAAGAATTTTTCGACCCGCCTCATCGGTGACTTGAATTTTCACTAACAGTAAGAGAGGATTCTGAGCCAGGAGCTTTTCTGCTTCTGATTTTTCGCCATACACGACATGTTGACATAATTTCTTTGCTGCTAATTGAACTGCCTGCGCTTGAAATAAGGAATGAAAGGTGTGACAGGTTTGCGATAATTTACTGATCACGTGTAGCGCGTCTTTATCAGACTGAGATTCGGGAAGCGCAACTTTAAGCGTGTCTGGCTGCTTCATTAAATCTAACAAGGATGGATTGTTCGGATATTCCACAATATCTTCTCTTCTTTTTCCTTCTAGAATATCGTTTCTATTTATACCCATTTGATAGTTCTCTTGTTATTGTGGTTTCGAGAGGAGCGTAAACTGAATATAAAATTGGACAGGCATAGCGTGAAGCATTGGAATCTATGTTGGCACGTGCCAACAGCCCAAGATGCCTCATCAAAGGTGCCATCTCGAAGGGCATCACTTGTTCATCAAGAAATCACACACCATAGCTTTTTCGGCACTGAGTGTGGTTGCATAAGTTTTCCAAGACTTTCGTTTTCGTTTGACATAAGTTTTGAAAAAAGCGCAGTGCGACACAGCCCCACCCACCTCGCTTCGACGCGATCCACCACCGCGCACCTTCCGCAGGCCCCACATCACAGCAATCTCCCGGGTCTGGGCATAATAACTATAAACAAAATGATCAACACCCAGTTTAGAACTAAAGAAAGAAGTGCCATCATGCGTCAAAACTTTAGATCGAGATAATGTCTTCTTTTCCTCGACCGCCTTGCCAAACCCATCACAGGCAGCCTGAGCAAGATTCGCCGTAAAATAACGCTGTATGCCACCCACCACTTCAATGGCCGCTAACTTATTTTTGTCACTGTCAAAGCCATCGAACGCATCGTACATGTCGTCGTATATCTTCAGTGCTTGCACAAACAGCGCTTCATTAAAATGATAGCCAGTTTTGATCACGCCTGCAGTTTGCTGTTTGAGGTAAGCTTGAAATGCTGTCACCGCTGCTCTAGCTTCTGCCATAGTCGTCGCGTTTTTAATCGCAACAAACACGGTTTTCAACGCTTTTAAATCTTGCACTCTTCGCGCTGTTTCTCGCTTTTCAAAGCCTTCCGGAAATTGCTCGACGTATTGTTTTTGCCTTTCTTTTTCGCCATCATGGATTTTCTCAAAGTAGCCTGCGATCATTTCCGCCATTTCATTAAATTGTTTTGGGAATGGACTCACATCTTTTGCCCCTAAGGCGATTTGGAATGCAGTGCCATCAATTTTTCGATCTGCTTCATCGGTGACTAATGATTTCATTAGCAGTAAGCGGGGATGGCGCGCCAGAATCTCTTCCGCTTCTTTCTTCTCGCCATACACGACGTGTTGACATAATTTTTTTGCAGCTTGTTGATCTAGCTGTTGTTTAAACAAGCTATGAAATGTATGACAAGTCAGCGATAACTTACTCATGACTTCTATCGCGTCGCTAGCAGATTGAGAGGCGGGAAGAGAAATTTTAATTGTGTCTTGATTTTTTAACATCACGTCTAGCAATGATACTTCGTCCTCGTTTAGTACGATGTCTTTTCTGGTGTCAGTCATGGACTGCCTCGCTTATTATGATGTGGTGAATAGTCGCTAAAGGCGGAAGTATAGTCTGAGAAACGCTACGTTAGATTAAGACAAAATTAATGGGCGTAAAATTATTATTAACTATTTTCATCATCCTCGTTCGCTCACATCACTTTATCTATTCGTTGATCAATAAATATCCCGACAGTGAGGCGCTCCATTTAGAAAAATGGCCAAAGCCCAGTGTATGACAAGTTCTAGAAAATAAACGCGTAACTTCCATCGATACATTTTCTGAACTTTGTGCGGGGATGTTCAACAGTATTTCATCTGGGAAATCTAACAATAATTTTTCGCCTTTATTTTGTACGATGTCTTTTCTACTATTTGTTATAGCACGTCACTCTCGTCTTATTATTAATGAGCAATAGTTAACGTTATCACCATCTACTAGTCAATATATCATCGATGATGTGTATAGCTATTTTGGGTTCCGTTTGATTTACTTAATCAATTGCTAGGTAGGTGCCATATCGACGCGTGAACTTGAAGCAGACAATAAAAATAGCCAAAGTCATGTTTCATTTGATCATCACTAAAATGCAACAAAATCGATTCGCTGAGCTACGTGGTGGGCATAGACATCAGAAACTTGGGAAAAGCATAAACTTTTGCAATATTTTATTGATGTCTGCACGCATGAGATGACCGGACAATATGCGTCCCCTTGGAGGCATAGACCCGCGCACCCTGTGAGGAAGCATAGACCCGCGCACCCTGTGAGGAAGCATAGACCCGCGCACCCTGAGGAGGCACGTAGTGCCATCTCGAAGGGCTCGAAGGGCTCGAAGGGCTCGAAGGGCTCGAAGGGCGTCACTTAGTCATCAAGAAATCACACACCGTGGCTTGTTCGAAGTCGGGTGTGGTTGCATAAGTTTTGCAAGACTGCTGTTTTTGTTCGACATAAGATTTTAAACGATGAACGGCCATACACAGGATGCAATCCCCCCCGCAGTAAAGCCTCCCCTGCTATGCCTGCGCCTACACAAACAAAATGATCAACACCCAGTTTAGGATTAAAGTAAGAAGTAACTTTATCCCCCAGTAACTTAGATCGAGATAACGCCATCTTTTCATCGATCAACTTGCCAAACCCATCACACGCCGCTTGAGCAAGATTCGCCGTGAAATAACGTTGTATACCACCCAACACTTTGACGGCGGCTAAATTATTTTTGTCACTAAAACATCCGCCACAAGCATCTAAATTGTAATTGCATAACTTCAGTGCTTGTTCAAACAGCGCTTCATTAAAATGATAGCCGCTTTTGATCACGCCCGTAGTTTGCTGTTTGAGGTAATCTTGAAATAAGGTCACCGCTTCCTCTGCCGCCGCCATTGTCGTTGTGTTTTTAATCGCTGCAAACACGGTGTTGAGCGCTTTCAAATCTTGCTCTCTGCGCGCTGCTTCATGTTTTTCGAAGCCTTCAGGAAATTGCTCGGCGTATTGTTTTTGCTTTTCATTTTCACCATCCGCGATTTTCTCAAAATAGCTTGCGATCATCTCCGCCATTTCATTAAATTTCTCCGGGAACGGACTCACGTCTTTAGCCCCTAAGGCAATTTGAAAGGCAGTGCCGAAAATCTTTCGACCCGCTTCATCGGTGACTTGAATTTTTTCTAACAGTAAGCGGGGATGACGCTGCAAGAATGCTTCTACTTGTTCTTTTTGACCATGCACGACAGCGGTGAGAAATTGATGAATATGTTGACTAGCATCGGGTTTAAATAAGGTATGCAAACCATGTGATTCTCGTGATAAGTGGTATTTATCTTCAGGCGAAAGATATTTGCCTATTTCCTTTTTTAATATTTCCTTGGGGATCCATGCTAAATAGGCATCTTTGGGTTGCTGATCTCTAACAATCGACGGTGGTGCGTTGCTCCCCACCGATGGATCACTATTTGTGACGTCTGGTTTACCGTTTTTCATCGGATGCCCTGTGTTTTTTTATTTTCATCGAAATATAGTATTTATCATACGCGCTATATCACGTCTAGCTTATTCATTGATTGATCGGGGATCACTCAGGGTGTGTGGGTCGTCACTTTCTTTAGTAATTAGCCAACATCGCGCTAAAGTTTGCTGAAACTGTAAACGCAGGTCGTGATTATCGGGAGCCGGATGCGATAGTTTCACAAGTCCGGTTCTGAGGAGTGGCTCGCTTGGGTAACTTGGCGAGTCTACTCAGCATTAACATAGTCGTGACCTGCTCCCACCACTAACGCAAAATGCGCGTCTAGTGGGGGCTTCCTGCG
>CAZWPD010000012.1:32757-53967 GCA_964636145.1 uncultured Coxiellaceae bacterium | reverse complement strand
AGACTGGCTGCATCTAACAAACCAAGATTCACGCCTTGCCCTGCCAGTGGATGCATCACATGCGCGGCATCGCCAACTAATGCAATGCGTGAAGCGGCGTAATTTTCTGCCTGCTGTCTTTTCAATGGGAAAGTAAAACGCTTGCCGATTTCACCGACACTGCCAAGACGCGAAGCAAAAGCCTGCTGCAATTCTGTTTTGAAGGATTCTGCGTCTAAGCTCTTCAAACGCTGCGCCTCATCTTTGGGCAGCGACCACACGATGGAAGAAGTGTAAGCCTCATTCAAGGGTAAAAACGCCAGCGGGCCGCTCGGCAAAAAAACCTGTCGCGCGATTTTTTCATGCGGTAATTCTGTTTCAACGGTTGCGACCACTGCTTCCTGATCATACACAGAAGTATTCACCTGAATACCGGCTGCCGTACGCAACCAGGAATTAGCGCCATCAGCAGCAACCGCAAGACGGACACGAAACTCACGCTCATCATCGGCCATCAAGGTAATAGCATCGTTGTCTTCACGAAAATCGGTTAACTTAACCGGGGAAATAAAATGTACGTGCGCAAACGCTGCCAGTCTTGCGCGCAGACTGTTTTGCATTAAATTATTTTCGATGATGTAGCCAAGAATGGGTTCGCCGATTTCATTACACTCAAAATGCAAACTGCCTTTACTTTTTTCATCCCAAACCTGGATCGCCGTAAACGGACTGACGCGCGCAGATTTGACGTCATCCCACACTTGCAGAGACTGTAAAATGCGTGCTGATGATAAAGACACCGCGCTGACGCGATGATGATAGGACAGAGGTGTGAACGGCGCCGCATCAACTGACGCCTCGAGAATCGCAATAGAAAGCCTGGTTTGCTGCGCGAGAGCGCACGCAAGCGCCAGACCCACGACGCCTCCGCCAACAATAGCGATATCGTAATTTAGTACGGCAGCTCCAGACTTGGTCTGACTGATAGTATCCACTCGCGAAAAATTTCCTGTATTTGGCTTAATACTTTTTCATTCACCGCTTCAAAACGCAAGACCAGATACGGTGAAGTATTGGAAGGCCGCACTAATCCCCAGCCATCACAAAAATTAACGCGCAAACCATCAATGGTTGTGACTTCTTTGGCAGAAGAGAAAAATGCATTGTCGACTAACTGCTGCATCAAACCGAATTTCTCATCATCGGGAACGGAAATTTTCATTTCCGGTGTATTGACGCTATTTGGGATAGCATCGAAGATTGCGGCGGAAGTTTCTGTGCTCGCCGACAAAATTTCCAGCAAGCGTGCGCCAGCATAAAGCGCGTCATCAAAACCGTACCAGCGATCTTTAAAGAAGAAGTGTCCGCTCATCTCGCCGCCGATTTGCGCGCCAGATTCCGCCATTTTGGCTTTAATCAATGAATGGCCGGTTTTCCACATGATTGGTTCACCGCCAGCAGCACGCACCAAATCTGCCAAATGGCTAGTGCACTTCACATCGTAAATAATTTTCCCGCCAGGAGTTTCCGCTAGTAAAGCTTTCGCGAACAACATCAACAAACGATCTGGCCAGATGATATCGCCATTACTGGTTACCACCCCCAGACGATCGCCGTCACCATCAAACGCAAAACCGACATCGGCTTGCTGTTCTTTAACAACGCGAATTAAATCTTGCAGATTTTCCGGCTGACTAGGATCAGCATGATGATTAGGAAAACTGCCATCGATCTCACAAAACATTTCATGCACGTCGCAACCCATGCGCTTGAATAACGCTGGTGCGATGGCACCGGTCACACCGTTGCCGGCATCAACCACAATTTTAAGTGGACGCTTGATTTTGATGCCGCTCAACACTTGATCGATATAGCGCTCAGTGACATCCAGCTCATGACGTACGCCAAGACCGACGTAAAACTGCTGGGCTTTAATGCGTTCGTGCAGCGCCTGAATATCATCCTCAGTCAGTGCATTGCCTTTCACCACCATCTTCAAGCCATTGTAATCCGGCGGATTGTGACTGCCAGTCAGCATCACACCCGAATGTTCGGCGAAAATTTGCGTGGCGTAATAAAGAAGCGGTGTAGGTGCAACACCAATATCAACCACATCGCAGCCAACGGAAAGAATGCCGTCACACAGCGCTTTGGAAAGACGCGGGCCTGACACGCGGCCGTCACGCGCAATAACGACTTGATGTTCGCCGTGATCACGCGCCAGCGAACCCAAAGCCTTGCCAACCAGAAACACTGCATTTTCAGTCAGGGTTTCATCGACAATGCCGCGAATATCGTAGGCACGAAAGATAGAAGGATTCAGTATTTCCTGGCGCTCAATCAACATTTAATTTTTTCCTGAGTGTCCAAAACCACCGGTACCGCGCGCAGTGGAAGTAAATTCATTCACAACATCAAATTCAGCGCGAACAATTGGTAAAAAAACCAGTTGGGCGATACGATCACCCGGTGTAATGGTATAAGCAGCTTGGCCGCGATTCCAGCACGACACCATTAACGGGCCTTGATAATCAGCATCAATCAAACCAACGAGATTACCCAGCACCAAACCATGTTTATGACCTAAGCCTGAGCGCGGCAAAATCACTGCGGCCAGTTGCGGGTCACCAATATAAATGGAAATGCCGGTGGGAATGAGATGCGTTTGTCCTGGCTCAATCGTCAAGGCTTCAGTGAGGCACGCACGTAAATCGAGACCTGCAGCATCGGATGTCTCATAGCGCGGCAAGGGAAACTCTTTGCCGATACGCTCATCCAGAATTCTGACCTGTATGGTTTTACTCTGCGCTGATGTATTCACCGCGTGCGCTTCTTGCGCTGACTGCTGCATTTGTTTGTCTGTCATGATGCTCTCTGCTGTTTATAGTGTGCGGCAATTTGTGAAATTAATTGACGCGCCAATTGTTGTTTAGGCATGGATGGCAACGCGGTTTCTTCTGCTGCGCTAATGACCGTCACTTGATTGTCATCACACCCCATGCCGCGGCCGCCGCCAACCTGATTGGCGACAATTATATCCATATTTTTTCTTTCGCGCTTGGCTTTTGCCGAGGCAATTACATTTTCTGTTTCCGCTGCAAAACCAACGATAAATGGCTTGGGCGACAATTGACCAACCGCTGCCGCAATATCTGGTGTGCGCTCCAACTGCAAGTTGGTTACCTGCTCACTCTTATGAATCTTTTGCTCGGCCGGCGACTGGCAACGATAATCGCCAACGGCAGCAACGGCGAGAAAAATATCACAATCTGCCACCTCTTTCATGACGGCATCATGCATCTCTTGTGCGCTCGTGACGTGCCTCACACTGACGCCTGTCGGCTCAGATAAATTAACCGGGCCGCTCACCAATACCACATTAGCACCTGCCTCACGTGCCGCCTCAGCGAGCGCGTAACCCATTTTGCCGGTACTGCCGTTGGTAATGAAGCGCACCGGATCGATGGCTTCATGCGTCGGGCCGGCTGTGACCATCACAGTCAAACCAGCGAGTAATCCGGTCGCAAATACCGCGCTGACTTGTTCGACAATATCGGCCGGTTCCAGCATGCGACCCAAGCCCACATCACCGCAAGCCTGGCTGCCTGACGCCGGCCCCAACATCAAAACTTGTTTGGATTGCAGTGCTTGTACGTTTTCTTGTGTGAGCGTATGCTTCCACATCGCCTGATTCATGGCTGGTGCTACTGCAATCGGTGACCGCGCCGCCAGACACAGGGTTGTCAGTAAATCATCCGCATGACCATGCGCCAATCTCGCCATAAAATCTGCGCTCGCCGGTGCAATCACAATTAAATCTGCCCAACGTGCCAACTCAATATGCCCCATGGCTGCTTCAGCCTGCAGGTCAAATAACTCATCGTGGACCGGGAAGCCAGACACTGCCTGCATGGTGAGCGGCGTGATAAAACGTGCCGCATTGGCGGTCATGGCGACGCGCACAATCGCCCCGGCATCGCGCAAGCGGCGCACCAGGTCAGCACTCTTATAGGCCGCGATGCTGCCGGTCACACCGAGCAATATGCGTTTATTGGTCAAATATTTTGCCATGCACCACCTCATTTGTGTCGCAAATGTACCATTTTATGTGCAACACGTCACCCCCGAACGAAAAACATCAATATATAGAATCTGGAGAAATACTCATGCCTATCACCGACTGGCCAAGCACCGAACGGCCGCGCGAAAAATTACTGGCTCACGGCGAGCAAGCTCTGACTGATGCCGAGCTCATCGCCATCTTCCTGCGCACCGGGACACGCGGCAACACCGCGCTAGATATCGCCCGGCAGCTATTGGAGGAATTCAGCGGCCTCAAAAATCTGTTACAGGCGCCGCTAATGACGCTCTCGCGCCGACACGGCATAGGCAATTCGAAGTATGCCGCCCTGAAAGCCGCCGTCGAGCTGGGACGACGCTGCCTGACGCACCCGATTGCCAATGGCGAAGTCTTAAATAGCAGCAGTAAAACCCGGGAATTCATAGCCGGGCGCCTGCGGCATCACCCATCAGAAGTCTTTGCCTGTCTCTTCATGGACACCCACTTCCGGCTTATCCAGTTCGACGAATTATTCTTTGGCAGTATTCATGAGGCGGTGGTGTATCCGCGTGAAATTGTCCGCCGCGGGCTGCTCTATAATGCCGGCAAAATCATTCTGGCCCATAACCACCCGTCAGGAATTGCGGCGCCTAGCGAGGCCGACAAAGCCGTTACCGCTAATATTAAACAAGCACTTGGTTTGGTGGATATGAAGCTGATTGATCACATTATAGTCGGGCAAAGCGGCACCTACTCATTCGCCGAGGATGGACTCGTCTAGATATCGGCTTCATGATTGCTCTCGTCAATAGTTTCTGGTATAAGTTACGCCCTTAACACATAGATTCGGCGTTGCCGGATACATAACGAATTTTACTAGACTGAAAGAGAGCAGGAAATGGCTAAGAAATGTCCAATTACCGGCAGGGGCCCACTGGTAGGCAACAATGTCTCCCATGCTAACAACAAAACCAAGCGTCGTTATTTGCCTAATCTGCAATACAAACGCTTCTGGTTAGAAGATGAAAAACGCTTTGTCCGTCTGCGCGTTTCCACTCGTGGTATGCGTATTATTGATAAACACGGCATCGAAGCAGTTCTCAACGACATGAAGTTACGCGCTAAAGCCGTAACCGAAGAAGTAAGGTAAGCAGCCATGCGCGATAAAATCAAATTAGTCTCTACCGGTTTGACCGAAAAAAAGCAAAAGACTGGCACATTCCGTACCACGACCAAAAACAAAAAAACAACGACTGAAAAGTTGAAGTTTAAGTGCTACGACAAGCTTGCCTGGAACGAAGCAACTGGCAAACGCGGTATGCACGTTATGTTTGAAGAAGCCAAGATCTAAGCTCTTAATTTGCAGCTCTCATCAGAGAGCTGCAAATATCTATTTATCCCTCCGCCCTACCCAATCCATACACTTACGCTAAGTTGTTGATATTCTGATATTTTTTTCGTGCCCGTGTGCGTGCACAGTTTTGCAACACAACTGTTAGAAAAATAAATGCTCCTGCTTTTCAGGCCGAAGGCCTGGCTTTTAATAGCCCGGGGTAAGGCGCGCTTTTTGCGCCGCCACCCCGGGATGAAATCACACGGTGTATTAGCGCTGAAAGCGCGATACCAGTCTAATGCACGCGCTTTCAGCGCTCGATGCGGATTCGCATCCTTAACCCGGGGTGGCGGCGCAAAAAGCGCGCCTTACCCCGGGCTAACAAGAACAGGCCTTCGGCCATGGTGATCTGCCTATACCACATCATGCACGTGCCCGGTTGTTAATACCCCAAATACAGCATCAATCCATAACGCATTGCGTTATATAACGTTTCGCGTTATAGTTTTAAAAAAGAGGGACATGGCATGAAAAAACTAAAGAACATTCATCCCGGCGAAATACTTCTCGAAGAATTTCTCACCCCGCTCAGCATCAGCCAAAACAAATTAGCTCGCGGTATTGGTGTGCCGCCAAGACGCATCAACGAAATCATACTGGGAAAACGCGCCGTTACTGCAGATACCGATTTACGTCTCGCACGCGCGCTCGGAACCAGCGAAGGATTTTGGCTAGGCTTGCAAATAGACTATGACCTGGAACGAAAGCGGAATGAGATTGCCGCGAAACTTGCAAAGATAAAGTCGGTTATACCAAGTGCGGCGTAGCGCATTTGCTCTTCCGCGCATTCGTTCACCCTCACCCCGATCCCTCTCCCGCAACCATTTCGTAAAACTTGTCTGCTGTTATGGGCGGGAGAGGGGGCCTGCTAATTCTCCTAGGAAACACTTTCAATATCGAACGAAGTGATCGTAGGTTGGGTTAGCGTTTTTTGCGTAACCCAACAACCTCATTCGAAATTAGCTCGTTGGGTTACGCGCATAAAACGCGCTAACCCAACCTACGTCGTACCAGATTTTTAAAAATAAAAAACCCGGACGCAACACGCGCCCGGGTCGGAGAACAGAAAGAAATTAAGCTTCTTGCGGAACGTAGGTCTTCAACCGTTGAGAAAAGCGCTGCAACGCCTCATTACCCGTCGCTTCAGCCTGACGGCACCATTCTTGCAATGCCTCAAGCAATTCGTTCTGACTAATGGTGCTGCGGCTCCAGATATCCTGCAGCTTTAGTCGGAACTGATACACCATTCGCAAAGATTGAAAGTTTTCAAGAACGGTAGCCAAACGCGTTTTTTGCGCGGCTTGCATAATGGAATCATCGCGTATCAATAAGGTATACGCGCGATCCAGCAAAGCGCGACCTGCTTCGCCAGCACGCTTCTTTTCTTCTTTGAGCATGGGCGAAATCACTTCGCGGGTATAACGTGACATGACCTGGAAGCGGTAAGTGATCAATGCTTTCAAGGTATCGCCGTCAATTTCCGTCTTGCCAGCCTGCATGCGCGGCGTTGGCACTGTACGCTTTGGGTTAGCAAGGCCGAGAGTTTGCAGAGCACGAATAACCAGCCAACCCATATCAAACTCCCACCATTTAGCCGAGAATTTTGCTGATGTCGCGTAAGCATGGTGATTGTTATGCAATTCCTCACCGCCAATAAAAATACCGAATGGAATGATATTACGGGAAGCATCCCTGGATTCGAAATTACGATAACCCCAGTAGTGACCAATGCCGTTCACGACACCTGCCGCAAAAAATGGAATCCACGCCATTTGCAACGCCCACAGCGTAATTCCCATGGTGCCAAATAACACCAGGTTAACAACGAGCATCAACACAATTCCAAACATACTGTGACGCGTGTAAACATTACGCTCCATCCAGTCATCTGGCGTGCCAGCGCCGTAACGCTCCATGGTTTCTGCATTCTTGCATTCAGCACGATATAATTCCGCGCCTTCAAAGAAAACTTTTTTGATGCCCTTGGCAACTGGACTATGCGGATCTTCATCCGTTTCCACTTTGGCATGATGCTTGCGATGAATCGCCGCCCATTCTTTGGTAACCATGCCGGTTGTGAGCCACAACCAGAAACGGCAAAAGTGACTGATCACAGGGTGCAGATCAACGGCGCGATGCGCCTGACTTCGATGCAAATAAATGGTGACGGAATAAATTGTCAGCTGGGTGAAAATCATCAAGACGACTATATAACCCCACCAAGGCAATGATACGATACCAAACATTATGTCAGCCCCTTTGTTAGACTTAGAAAAAAAACAGCGGGAAAACTGTCCATCGCAACCCGAACATTTAAGCAGGCTATCATAGCATAAACCAGCACGGAACCCGGCATGCCAGAATTACCAGAAGTTGAAACTACTTTACGCGGTATTGAGCCGCATATTGAACAACAAATCATTACTGATGTTATTGTCAGGAATAGAAAATTACGTTGGCCGATCCCAAAAAATCTCGAGCAAATTCTGATCGGACAAACGATTAACACACTCTCGCGACGCGGTAAATACATGATCTTTCAATGCGATAATGGGCACATGCTCTTGCATCTTGGCATGTCGGGTCGCGTTCGTATTTTGCTCAAAAATAAGCCGCCACTAAAACATGATCACGTCGATATCTGTTTTGCGAATGGGAAAATATTGCGCTTTACAGATCCACGCCGCTTCGGCGCCCTGCTTTGGACCACAGAAAACCCCTTGCAACATCCGCTTCTAACTCATCTTGGCCCAGAGCCGCTGACGCGAGCATTTGATGGCGACTATCTTTTCATGCGCGCAAAATCACGCAAGCTGCCTGTTAAATCTTTCATTATGGATAGCAAAATTGTCGTCGGTGTTGGCAACATCTATGCGGCCGAAGCGTTATACCGCGCGCGCATTCACCCGGAGCAAGCCGCAGGAACGATCAGTGCAGAAAAATTTTCTGAGCTTGCTGCAGCCATCAAATCCATCTTGCAGCACGCCATTAAAAAAGGTGGCACCACACTGAAAGATTTTTCCAAAAGCGATGGCTCGCCAGGCTATTTCAGCATTGAGCTGCAAGTCTACGGCAGAGCCGGAAAACCATGTACGCAATGTAAAACTGAACTGGAATTAATCCGGATTGGGCAACGCAGCACAGTATTCTGTCCTGCGTGTCAGCCCATGATTGATTAGATTGTTACTGGCTCGTGATCGCTGTATTTGGCGACATCAATGATGTGATTATGATACTGCTCCAGTGTCGTGCGATGCCCGACGCTGACAATAGAACAATTCGGTAATTCCGTTTTCAGCAGATGATATGCATTTTGCTCATTCACCACATCGAGCATCGATGTACTTTCATCGAGGAACACCCAGTCTGGCTTTTGCAGCAAAATACGTGCGAAACCAATACGCTGCTGCTCGCCAGGTGACAACTGTTCTGTCCAGGCAGCAACCTCGTGCAAACGCGGAATCAAATGCTCGAGATTGCATTTACGCAACAACTCTTCCACTTTTGGCGCCATGCTTTTATCTTGCCCATCTGGAAATAAAATTGCTTCCAGCAAGGTACCAATCGGCATATAAGGACGCTGTGGCACATACATAATGATTTTATTCTCTGGGAATATCAGCTGCCCTTTCGCATACGGCCAGATTCCGGCAAGCGCACGTATAAAGGTACTTTTGCCAAGCCCCGAAGCACCCTTAATCAAGTAATGTTGGCCGTGAATAAACTCTTCATTGATATCATGCAACAGCGCCTCGCCACGCGGTGTTGATACCGCCACACTTTTAGTAATAATGTTTTCGCTAGCATGCTTGCTTACAATTAATTTATTTTGTCCTTCGGCTTTTGCTTCTGCTTCACTCATATGATTCACAAAAGTTGTGAGTCGCTTTGCAATGGCTTGCCATTCCGCAATTTGCGTATATGAATTCACGATAAACGACAACGAATCTTGTACGCTGCCGAATGCCCGAATACTCTGCATTAAGCCTCCCAACAAGAAAACTTTGCCGAAATAATTTGGCAACGCCACCAACAAAGGCAACAAGACAGCTAACTGGTTGTACCCTGCAGTAAACCATAGCAGCATTTTTTGTCGCATGATAATCATCAGCCAGTTATCCAACACTTTATCAAACAAGCGCTGCAAAATATTGCGCTGCTGTTTTTCGCCGCGATACAGGGCAACGTTTTCAGTATGGGTACGCAAATCAATTGCAGCAAAACGGAAATTTGCTTCACGACGCTGCTGTTCGAAATTCAGCTGTACCAACGGACGACCTAACCTGATCGTCAAATAGGTACCACCTGCGGCATAGAGAATACCTACCCACATTAAATATCCTGGAACTTTAAATGTTCCGAGTGAACCGAGTGAAAGTGTGAAAATACCAGAGAGTGTCCAGAGAATATAAATGAAAGCAAAGAAGGTCGTAATTGAACTCATTAATCCCATCGACAAACTAATAGAACTACTTACTAACGCCGTTACATCTTCCTGAATACGCTGATCAGGATTATCAGTTTGTTCGTCAAAATTTTCCAATAGATAATAACTACGATTATGCAGCCAACGACCAATGAATTGCTCTGTCAACCAACGACGCCAATGCAATCCAAATAATTGCGAGATGTAATAACGATAAACCGCAAGAATAATATGAATGAATGCTAATACGCAGAAAGCCAGCAGCAACATGATCACGCCGTGCTTGTCATACGCTTGCAGCGCATCATAAAAGTAGTTGTACCAATAATTGAATACAACATCAAAACCAACCATTGCCAGGGTCATGGCCATGACAATGAAGAAAAAGCTATATGCATAAAATCGTTTATCAGACTGCCAGTATGCCCAAACCAACTGCCACATGGTGTAATGGTTTGCGCTAAGAGGTTCTTCTGCGTGGTGCTCCATGCGATTTAGCTCCTAAAAATATTAACAACCTCGGTGAAAAATACCAAACAGGTGATGACATGATTATATACACATTACCCCCGAAGATGCGATTGTGGCAATGATAGGTATCATGAGTTATGTATTTAGTGGCTAGCACGATAATATCTGATTTTGTTAGCTGGGTGATCACGCTATAATCGGTAGAATTGCATTAGGGAAGAGATTATGAAATTGGAAGTCAGGATTGTCCGCTCACTGGCTATCGCACTTGGCAGCATCGCCATGGCCGCATGCTCGTTTAACCCATTCGTCACCAATAATCATACCACCGGTGATCCAACGGCGACCGCCATCGGTGCCGGTGTTGGCGCGGGCTCGGTCGCCTTACTAGGCGGCAGTAGAACCTCCATGTTATTCGCCGGACTTGCTGGCGGCGCGGTTGGCTACTACATGACTTCACTGCGCAATGACGCGGCTGGAATTATTCAGGCCGACGGCAACGTCTATATTCTTGGTGAGTATATCGGCATTTATCTCCCCACCGACAAAATCTTTGAAGTCAACACCGCCACTCTGCTACCAGGGGCAGAAACGACACTCAATAGCGTCGTGGCAGTACTGCAACGCAAACCAGATAACAATATTATGATCTCGGGCAACACCAGCGGCTTTAACCGTGCAAGCCGCGAACAAAAGATGTCGGAGCGACGCGCCAAAGTGGTTGCCGCCTACCTCTGGACTTCTGGTATCGAACAATTCAAAGACCGCAGCAATGACACCCGCAAATTTAGTTACGTTGGTTACGGCGATTACTTCCCCATCGCCAGTGATCGCACCAATAATGGCATTCGTATGAATAGTCGTATCCAGATTACCTCATACCCTTGCTACGCAGATCTGCGCGAAAGCGGACACAAAATTGATATGGATAACATAGCCTCTCTCAACGACGACAACCCGACCGGCGCGCCTGATAGCTGCGGCCGCGGCATGAAGTGTTAAGCGAAACTTTCGAAGGTTTGCAACATATCCCAGACTTGCGCCGGCGGCACCGTACCATAACACGCTGGCGTTACTGTCGATGGCGCACGATAAGTGCAGATACGATTCAAGCACGGTGAACATGGGAATTGCGCACGCAGATGGACAGAAGACGGCCCAAGCGCACCGGTGTAATCAGGGTTAGTAGAACCGTAAATAGAAACTGTCGGCACATCGAGCGCAGCTGCCAGATGACCAAAACCTGTATCAACCGCCACCGCAGCACGTGAACCCGCGAGTAACTCAGCCATTTGTTTGATACTGAGCCGAGGCAACACATCAACCGCACTATTGCCAGCCGCAATCCGTTCAGCGCGAGCAACTTCTTCATCACTGCCACCGCTAATCTTCACACGCCAACCACGCTGCTGAATCATGCGCGCGAGTTCCTGCCAATACTGCTCAGGCCATTGCTTGCTCGGCCAGGTTGTACCATGCAGTAACACCATATAATTCTCATTAGATGCTGCCGTTTGAAATTGTTGCCTGTCGACACCAAATACTGGCGCCGCGGCAGGTATCTCATAACCAAGCGCCAGCGCAAACAAACTGCGCATGCGCACAATGGCATGCTGATAGAAATTCACTTTATAGCGATGCTGATAGGCAACTGCAGCGAGCGTCTCGCGCGCCGAACGAAAATCGAGCCCCGCTTTTGGGCCGTTTGCAAACATAGCTAACGCAGCACTTTTCACCAACCCTTGCGCATCGAGCACCAAATCATATTTCTGGGTTTGCAAAGCAGTACGCAAGGCGCGTAATTCACTACGGGTTTGTCTTGATAACCAGTTTTTACGCCAGCGGCGCAACGATACGGGAATAACGCGATCCACCAGTGGATGCCAGGCAGGTATTTCCGCAAAACTATCTTCGACCATCCAGTCAAAACGAATGCCAGGAATAGCAAGCCCTGCATCGGTGAGGGCGGGTAAGGTATGAATCAAATCACCCATGGATGAAGTTTTAATTAATAGTACACGCATGCTCAATGACTCCAGGCCAGCATGGCAGTCGCCACGCGTTCAGGTGTGATATCACGCATACACTGATGATGCACGAGCGGACACTCGCGCTGAAAGCACGGCTGACAAGGAAGGTTAAGCTGCAGAATAACAGCATGAGATGACAGCGGCGGTGTAAAGCGCGGACTGGTGGAACCGTAAATCGCAATCAAAGGCTTTTGCAGAGCAGCCGCGATATGCATTAAACCGGAATCATTGGTGACAGCACCTGCTACCAGCGACATCATGGTAATTGATTCCGACAACTCTAAACGACCGGCGAGATTTTCACAGCGATTATTCGTCAAAGCCATCACTTTATCTGTCACTGGCCGATCATTCGGCGAACCAAACAACCAGACATCATAGCCTTCATCAATTTTACGATTCGCAAGTTCAGCGAAATATTCAGCCGGCCAGCGCTTCGAGGGACCGAATTCAGCACCGGCTCCCAGTGCCAGCACTTTGCGGCCGCGCCATAATGGCTTGTGTTTGGCTAACACCGCTTCTTGCGCTTCTGGCGTGACATGAAAAGATGGATAGGGGTAGGTCGTCGGCAGCGGCGCATCAGGTTTTAATCCCAACGCGAGGTATTGTTCAATCATCAGTGGATAACGCTTTTCATCCAGCTTGCGGCTATCGGTCAATAACACGTAACGCGCTTCGCCCAGCCAGCCAGTGCGGACAGGAATGCCAGCAAAAAACGGAATCAGTGCGGATTTGAAAGAATTCGGCAGCACGATCGCCTGATCGTATTGTTCAGCACGCAACACTTTACCGAGACGATAGCGCTCGCGCAGTTTCAGCTCGCCGTGACCAATTGTCATTTCTATCGCGCGTGAAACTTCCGGCATACAGCTCAACACGGAAAACGTCCAGGCCGGAGCCAGCACGTCAATCACCACATCGGGATATTGCTGCTTCAAAAGCTTAAACAAACCTTGGGCCATGACCATATCGCCAACCCAGGAAGGGCCGATGATCAAGATCTTGCGTGGAACGGGAGCGGCCTTCATTTTTGCTCGGGGGAAAAATCTTTCAGAACGAATTCAGTATCGCAATACGGACAGTGAACCACACCCAACTCTTCAATTGGCAAATATACCCGAGGATGCGCGTCCCATACTCTATCGTCACGCGGCGGACAAGACAGCGGTAAATCACTGCGCGTGATTTCACAGCGTCGCTTGGTGCAAGCCTGGTCTGCCGATTTTGTCATGATGATCTCCGGGTTCTGTGTTTAAAATTTTCGGCATGATACCTGATTTTGTACACAGGTGTCATCCCAGGCAATGCGAATAACGCTATGCATTTACCATCCGCGCAATGCCATCTTTCAACCCAACCTCAGCCGTAAAACCAAGCTGCTCTGCCGCCAGCTCTATCGCTGCATAAGAATTGCGAATATCACCGACACGGGCAGGACCAACACCGCGGACAGCTGGGGAGCCGCCGGCAGCTTCAATGTAATCAATTAAGGCAAGTAAGGTTTCGGGTTTGCCGGTAGCAATGTTGAGTGCATCGGTATACTGACTCTGCAGCGCCAGCCAATTTGCTCGCGCGACATCAGAGACATGAATAAAATCTCGCGTCTGCAAGCCATCGCCGTAAACGACAATCTCATCACCTTTCTGATACAAATCAAGGAAGCGGCTGATGACACCAGAATAAGGGGAAGCGGGATCCTGACGCTCGCCGTAAACATTGAAATAACGTAAACCTGAACTCTTCACGCCGTGCAGAGCGGTAAATAATGCAGCATATTGTTCGCAATTCATTTTTTGCAGCGCATACGGAGAGAGAGGCACTTCCACTTGTTGCTCGCGGCACGGGAGACTTTTCGTGTCGCCGTAAACAGCCGCACTGGATGCATAAACAACTCGTACCGCGCGTTGTGATTCCTGCACAGCTTGCAACACGTGTAAGAAACCTTGCGTATTCACTTGCATGGTATAAATCGGATTTTCAATAGAAACCGGCACTGAAGCAATCGCTGCAAGATGCAGCACAGCATCTGACGCACGCACCAGGTCCGCTACCAGCGGATACTCAAGCACATCGCCTTCTATCAATTCCAGATTTGGATTAGTTAAATCCAGATTCTCAATTTTGCCGGATGAAAGATTATCGAGTACCGTCACCTGGCAATCTTGCGCCAACAAATAATCAACGCTATGTGAGCCAATAAATCCGGCCCCACCGGTGACTAAAATCTTGCGCGGTTTCATTCTTGCACCAAAGCCAGCTTGTTAGAATTAAGCGGCACGCAGGTGCGATATAAGCTGATGCCTAAATAAATCAAGACATAGCCAATTGAAATACCAACCAGCAAGTGACTAGTGCGCGGATATAACCACAACAGACCAGTAGTCGCAACACCCCATAACACAGTGATAAACACCATGCCGTAACGCAGGTAACGATTATCGGAGAGATAGTCGAGACGTGACGGGTAAACATATTTAATTGGCACAAAACTTAACACACAAAGCGTCGACAAAATAATCAGGTTAGAAACGGCTGACATCTGCCAGAAAAATAAATAGATGACGGCAATATTCCAGTAGCTCGGGAATCCCTTGAAGAAATGATCGGAGGTTTTGGCATCATGCTGGGTAAACTGATAAGAAGATGCAAACACAATGGCTATCACACACAAAATACGCCAGTAAGGTGGCAGCATATTTGTGACCAGCAAGAAAAAGCACGGCACAATAGTGTAATTGACAAAATCGACGATATTATCAAGCAGCGCACCATCTATCTCCGGCACGACGTCTTTGATTTTAACCGCACGGGCAAACATGCCATCGACAGAATCAATTAAAATGGCGGCCAGCATCAACCACAACGCCAACATGTCATTACCTTCGTAAATGACCAGCAGCGACATCACCCCAATACATGCTCCGCTTGCGGTAAAGGCGTGCACCAACCAGCCCAGCGAACGCTGCGGCAAACTGGATTTATTTGAAGAATGTAATGTTCGCAAAATGCGTTTCCTATAATATTTTCGTCTGTTCTAACGACTACTTCTTTTATTTATTGCCAGAGCCAATACACTAGCGCCTGCTATGCCCGAGCATATCGAGCCGAGGATGACGCCTAGCCTGACCTCATTGATGTAGAGACTTTGACCTTGAAAAGAAAGCGTACCAAGAAACAAACTCATAGTAAAACCAATCCCGCATAATAAGGCGATTCCATATACTTCAAGCCAGGTCGCATCACCCGGCATTCTGGCCCAGCGCGTAGTCTTCAGGGAAAGCCAGGTCACGCCCGCCACCCCCAGCTGCTTGCCAATAAACAGCCCGGCTACAATACCTAGCACCACGCTATCTAACAACATGTTGAGACTGAGATTTTTCAAGTTAAGGCCGGCGTTCTCGAAGGCGAATACAGGCATGATGAAATAGGCAACCCAAGGATGCAGCCAGTCTTCTAAATAATGTAACGGTGACACACCTTTATCTGGAATCTCGGGTATCAGAAAGGCAGTGACCACGCCTGCTATCGTCGGGTGAATCCCTGCCTTGAGAAACGCGGCCCACAGCAGGAAGCCGCCCAATAAATATAAAGCCAGGAAACGGATCTTGCAGGCATTCAATATTAATAGTGCTGCAATGATGGCTCCACAATATAAAAGATAAGCGACTGACAAACCGTGACTATAGAAAAATGCGATGATCACAATCGCGCCAATATCATCGTAAATAGCGATTGAGAGCAGAAATAATTTCAATTGCTGCGGCACTTTCTTACCAAACAGGGAAAGCACAGCAAGAGCGAAGGCGATATCGGTGGCGACCGGCGTTGACCAACCCACTACTGTTTCTGGATTGTGGTAGTTGAATGCCGTATATATAAGTGCCGGGATGATCATCCCGCCGGCAGCAGCAGCGAGCGGCAGCAAGACATCGGAAGCCTGTGAAAATTTATCTTCGATGAAGCCGCGCTTCAATTCCAGACCCACTAACAAGAAAAACAGCGACATCAAGCCTTCATTGATCACAAACAACCATGAATTTGTAAATTTTTCATAAAGATAGGATAATGGCGAGTTGGCAAAAACCATGGCTGCGAGTGCGGCGCCAAATAAAAGGATACCGCTTGCCGATTCCAGTTGTAAGAAATTGCGGATTATTTTGCGCATATATTCATCCCTTGACGTCGACAGTATTGTTTTTCTGTTGGTTATGCAATAAATTCAGCATCATTATCGTTGTTTATTTAAGGAGCATACTAAATGCGTGTCCCAAAGATGTCTGACCTTGACCTGAAAGGAAAAAGGGTTTTAATTCGTGAAGATTTCAATGTACCGCTTAAGAACGGCGAAGTCACCAGCGATCTGCGCATCCGCGCAGCCCTGCCAACCATCAAGCAGGCACTGAAAGCCGGCGCAAAAGTCATGCTCATGTCCCACCTTGGCCGTCCAAATGAAGGTGGCAGCGAATCATACTCACTCGCCCCCGTTGCCCAAGTGTTATCTGGCCTCCTGAAAATGGAAGTGCCACTAATCACCAGCTGGATCGACGGCGTCAATATGGGTGAAGCCGAAGTTGTGATGCTCGAAAATGTGCGCTACCACCACGGCGAAACCGCCAACAACGTCGAACTCGCGAAGAAAATGGCATCATTATGCGATGTCTACGTCATGGATGCCTTTGCAACCTCGCACCGCATGGAATCTTCCACCTACGGCATCATTAAATATGCCAAAGAAGCTTGTGCAGGCCCACTGCTGATTTCTGAGCTAGAGGCCATTGAAAAGATTATGGAAAAACCAGCTCACCCAGTCGTTGCCATTATTGGCGGCTCAAAAGTTTCTACCAAGCTGGCGCTACTGGAATCTCTGGTCAAGAAAGTTGATGCCCTGATTATTGGCGGCGGCATTGCCAATACCTTCTTGGCAGCCGAAGGTTATACCGTTGGCAGATCTTTACACGAACCAGATTTAATCGATGAAGCAGAACGCCTGACACTCGAAGCCAAAAACCGTGATGCGGAAATTCCACTGCCAACTGATGTGGTGGTAGCTGAACGCCTTACCGAAAACACCGAAGCCAGCGTCCGTCTTGTGTCACAGATTGATGATAATGAAAAAATCTTTGATATTGGCCCGGACACCATCAAAGCATTCATCGCCATCATCAAAAAAGCGAAAACCATTTTATGGAATGGCCCGGTTGGCGCATTTGAAATTGATGAATTCGGCAAAGGCACGCAGGCGCTTGCGAAAGCAATTGCTGAAAGTAAGGCATTCAAAGTTGCCGGCGGCGGTGATACACTTGCAGCTATCGAAAAGTATGGTATCGCCAGCAAGATTGACTATATTTCAACCGGCGGCGGTGCTTTTCTAACAGTATTAGAAGGTAAACAATTACCCGTCATTACCGCCCTTGAAGAGCGGATGGCAAAAAATGAAAAGGTCGCATGAATCATCTCCGTCGTACCAAAATTGTTGTCACCCTGGGGCCGTCTCTTGACGACCCCGCAATGCTCGAACGTGTTATTCAATCTGGCGCGGTAGTTTTCCGCGCCAATTTTTCTCACGGCGAAGTCAGTCTTCACGAAGAACGTATCACGCAGGTGCGTACGATTGCCGCCAAACTCGGCATCACCGTCGCCATCCTCGTGGACTTGCAAGGCCCGAAAATCCGCATCGGCCGCTTCAAAGATAAAAAAGTATTTTTGAAAGAAGGCCAGCCTTTCGTTCTCGATGCAACGCTCGATGATAATGCCGGCGATGAACATTCCGTCTCACTAGGTTACAAAAATCTCCCCAATGACGTGAAAGCTGGCGATACACTCTTGCTGGATGACGGCAGACTAGTTTTCAAAGTAATCCAAACTGAACGAACAAAAATTCACTGCGAAGTAGTGGTTGGCGGTGATTTATCTAATAACAAAGGTATCAATCGTCTCGGCGGCGGCCTTTCCGCAGCTGCACTCACAGAAAGAGACAGAGCACACATTCAGGAAGCAGTCCGCCTGAACGCCGACTATATCGCTGTCTCCTTCCCGCGTCATGCCGATGATATTAAAGAAGCACGCGTATTGCTCAAAGCAGCAGGCGGCAACCCTGGTATTATTGCCAAAATCGAACGCACTGAAGCCATTCAAAATCTTGACGGCATCATTCAGGCATCAGACGCCATCATGATTGCACGCGGTGACCTTGGCGTTGAAATTGGTGATGCAGAATTACCTGCGATGCAAAAGAAAATCATCAAAATGTCGCGCGTCTGGAATAAACCAGTTATTACCGCGACACAAATGCTTGAATCCATGATCAACAACACCATTCCAACTCGTGCTGAAGTTTCTGACGTTGCGAATGCAGTATTAGATGGCACCGATGCGGTGATGTTGTCTGGTGAAACTGCTGTCGGCTTGTATCCTGACAAAGCTGTTTCCGCGATGGATAGAATTTGTCTCAGCGCGGAAAAACATCACGCCACCAAGTTCAAACGTGGGCAGAAAGATCAGCCATCAAAATATGTTGACGAAGCGATTGCCATGGCTACAATGTACACCGCAAATCATCTCGACATCAAAGCTATCATCGCTTTAACCGAATCAGGCACCACTCCTCTCTTAATGTCACGCTTCAATGCCAATATTCCTGTCTACGGTTTAAGCCGTCACGACGCCACTCTGCGACGCATGACTCTATATCGCGGCGTTTATCCAATTACTTTCGATGCTACACATATCGACAGAAGAATATTAAATCAGGCTGCGATTTTTGAACTGCAAAACAGAGCGATTTTACAAAATGGTGATTTGGTTATCATCACCAAAGGTGACTTGATCGGCGTGCACGGCCGCACCAACTCGCTCAAAATAGTTAGTGTGGGTGACTTACCGGCCTACCCCAACACAAGTTTGTAACCTGCTGTTGGGATAAGTGGCACTTCTGGATTTGATTTGCAAAAAAATCAATCCAATCGACGTCCAACATGGAATAAAAGACTATGGAATCAAGAACCACACTTGCACCAACCAACACCACTGCGCCTGCCATTGATACCGCTGACATCGCCCGCACGGCCGCAGAACTTATCGGGCCACGCGTTTACGAACTTACCGGCATCAACAAAGATCCCGTCAGATTTTTTGTGATCGGCTGCCACGGTAACGGCAAAGACCCGCAGAAAGAAACCGCAGCTTTAATGGATAAAATCGGCAAAGAACTGGAAATTGCTGGCGATACCACGCCGGCATTTATCCTTTTTCTTGGCGACAATATTTACGATTACGGCGTTGGCAGTCCATCTGATGATGGCTTCAATACCTGCTTCCACAACGTCTACACCAACTCGAAACTCACGTTTCTGAACAAGTTACGCAGCTGGATGATTCTCGGCAACCATGATGTCAATATGCATGCCAAAGCATATTTTGGAAAATATGGTTCTGGTGCTGCAACAGGACTAAACCAGGTCGCGCACACCTATTACTCCAACACCATTGAAGGCATTGAAAGAAAAGCAACGCTCTTCAATCAGCAAAAATTACCTATCAATGACTTGCCAGCATGGAATATGCCGTATGCTTTTTATTCGCTGATCGCCGGTCACACACAAATTTTTTGTCTGGATTCGAATACCTACCTCAAAGACTACATTGACCTGCATACACCCGGCAGAGTCATTGACGGCTACACGCTAGAGACACGTGTGATTGACGGGAAAAATGTTGAATTCCGCCGAGCTAATCAGGCCGCATGGTTTGAAAAAGAATATGCAAAAGCCAAAGCTGCCGGCAAACAAATTTTCCTGGCCCAGCATCATCCGCTCGTTGTTTGCGGTAAACGCTCTTTCCCCAACAAATTTGATACCGGCCACTATCTAACAGCTGCACAACAAGAAGAGTTAAAAGCTATATTAAAAAGGCAGAACCCACAGTGCGAGCCTTCAGATTCATATAATGAATTATTAGCTCAAACCTACGCCCAGCAGGGTATTGATGCAGATATGGTGTTTGCCGCTCACGAACACTTTGTGAGTTACTATAACGACACGGAATTAAATGCTGACAAACCCGTGCTGCGCCAATTCACCTCTGGCGGTGGCGGCGGCGAATTACACGACCGCGAAAGTTTCCGCGATCATCCGGTCATTAGCCTGCATCAACAACACAATGGGTTCGGCATGGTCACATCTGATCCGGCATATCCTCATGAATTTTCACTGTCGGTCTTCACTAAAGAAGGTTTACGCCTCGAATACAATGAAGCTAGCCATCGCCCTATCACTGAAATTGATGAAGATCATCGTGATGTGCAAGCCGAACGATTACGCGACTGCGTGCTGCGCGCCTGTGATATCTATTTTAACATGTTGAAAAATGAAGAACTGGCCAAACAACATATTGAAGCCGTGCCGGTTGCTGCTCCCATTGAAGATCCGAATCCAGGTCTTTTTTCTTATGCTTACAAAAGAGTTGCCGATGCCGCCACAGCAGTTGCGACAGCCGCGACTCACGCTTATCACAACACCGTCGAACATCTTTTCCCCGACAAGAACATCAAGAAAGAGCGCCGCATCGCCCAAGATCTGCAAGCTTATTTTTCTCAGTATAAACTTGCTGACTTTCACAGTGCCTCTGAACATACACGCAAACTCTTTCAACAGTTACCAGAGATTCGTCGCGAGGAAGAAAATTCGTTTGAGCGTGTGTTGATTGCCACAATTAATAAGCATTTAGTCGTGCAGGATAGACCGCGCTTGCAGCATGATGAATTGGTGCCGGTGGCTGTTGTTTACAAATGACGTTTTGTGTCTGTGTAGCCCGGTCGCGCTTTGTGCGGCCGGGAACATTCAAAACCCCGGCC
>CAZWPD010000012.1:0-32747 GCA_964636145.1 uncultured Coxiellaceae bacterium | reverse complement strand
TTTGTGGCCCCTTAAAAAAAACCACCCCCCCCCCCCCCCCCCCGCGACCGGGCTACCCTAAATCCAAATCAATCCGACCTCAACGCATCAATCGGATTCATTTTCGAAGCAAGATAAGCTGGGTAAAATCCAAAGAAAATTCCTACTGCCGCAGACACTGAAAAACCCGCGAGCGGCGGCAATAAAAATAATGTAAATTCCCAATGCCAGATCAGCGCAATGATGTAAGCAATCAGTATCCCTATCACCACCCCCAGCACGCCGCCAACCAATGAGAGCATCACTGACTCCGTTAAAAATAGCGCGCCGATGTCACGGCGTTTTGCGCCAACTGCCAGCCGAATACCAATTTCGCGTTTACGCTCAATAATAGATACCAGCATGATATTCATCACACCAATGCCGCCGACAATTAACGAGATGCTGCCAATCAAGCCAAGAAACACCGTGAGAATATTACTTTGTCTTTTCATCTTCTCAATTAATTCTTTTGCGCTACGATACGTCACCTGTTTACCGGCAACTGCTGCATCGATAATTTTAGTAATATGATCTTCAACAGCGGGAATATCAGCTTGCGGCGACAATCTAATGATCACGTTGCTAATAGTGGTGTACTTGCTAACGAGTGTTGAGGCCATAATTGGCACCATCACAGCAGTATCAATGCTGGCATACACAAAACTATTTTCTGGCCACCGCTCAGCGACACCGATAATGACAAATATATTTCTGCCAATCTGTAATGGTTGGCCAATCGGATCTTTATACGAAATCTGTTTCAGTTGCTCGTATAAGTCATGACCGATCACACAATAAAACTCATATTTATCTACTATTGAAACGAAACGTCCGGCCGCCATTTTAATTTTTACAATATCAGCAAAACTTTGCGTCACGCCGAGGATCATGCCATTCACCGGCACACCTTGATATGTCATGGGATGAAATAACTGTGTATACGGTGCAACTTGTTTGATGGACTGGTCAGCCTGTTGTAAATCCAGAGCTTGCTGCAATGTCAGATTTTCCATCTTCCCTGCCGCGCCTCGCGTGTCATCAGAGCTCGCGTTAATCGATGCCGCCAGTAAATCGGTACCGAGGGATTTAAATTCCTTGAGAGCCTCATTCGTCGCGAGCTGGCCACCGAGCACCATCGCCACCACCGAAGCCGTGCCAACCAACACTCCCAGCAATGCGAGAACAGCCCGGAGTTTCGAGAAATATAAATTTCGTAGGCCTTCTTTGGCGTGCTCGATGATTTTCATTTTTTGTTTTTTATTATTTATAAGTGACGGCATTATAGCGAATGATGTGTAGCCCCGACACGGTTTTTGTGGCCGGGAGCATATTCACAATCCCGGCGCCGCTGTGTGTGCTAAGTTGTTGATATTCTCATAGAATTTCGTCATTGCGAGGAGCGCTTCTTTTGTAGCCCGGACACGCTTTTTGTGGCCGGGAACATATCCAGCATAACCCCGGCCGCAAAAAACGCGACCGGGCTACACACTGCCCTGCAAAAAACGCAGGGCTCGCAATGACGAACTACATATAACCCGGAATAATATTGTCACGCACCCGCATATTTGCTACATTTTGACCCATAACAATAACAAGGCAATCCAGGATGTGGCATAAACTTACCAGCCTGATTTCACCGAAAATTTTCTTCCAGTTCGCCGGCTACCTCTTACCGTGGCTGACAGCGCTGTTCATCTTGTCATTCACCTACGGTCTCATTGGCGGGCTCGCACTCGCACCTTCGGACTATCAGCAAGGCGATGGCTTTCGTATTATTTATGTACATGTACCGTGCGCTTTCTTGTCATTAATGGTTTACGGCGTCATGGCATCAGCTGCCTTCACTGCCCTGGTCTGGCGCATCAAAATGGCTTATCTCGTCATTAAACACAGCGCACCGATTGGTGCCGGTTTCACGTTTCTCGCCTTGCTCACCGGTAGCTTGTGGGGCAAACCCATGTGGGGCACATGGTGGATTTGGGATGCGCGCCTCACTTCGGAATTAATCCTGTTATTTCTCTATATCGGCATCATGTTATTTCAGTCAGCCACCGCGCAGAAACGCACTGGCAGCCGTGCCGTCGCCATTTTAATTCTTGTTGGCTTCGTGGATCTGCCGATCATTCATTATTCGGTTTACTGGTGGAATACACTGCACCAAGGCAGCACGCTGCGACTCTTCACCCCGTCGGCGATTGACCCCTCGATGCTCTATCCATTGCTATCCATGATTACAGCTTTCACGCTGTATTACGCGATTGTGCTGTTCATCCGCATTCGTTATGAGTTAACTGCGGTGGAAGCGAATCATCACTGGCTGCAAGCGAGGGCCGCATGAGTAATTTTATGAATTTTTTGCACATGGGTGGTTACGCATTTTATGTCTGGACAGCTTACGGCACGGTCATCACCTTCCTGTTCTTTCAATGGTTCATGCCGTGGCGTCGCTGGAAAAAATACCTGAATGAATAGAATTCAAAAACGACGTTTAACTTATGTGATCTTTTTTCTGGTCGGACTCGGCATCGCCGCAGGATTAATTTTTTACGCGCTAAACCAGAATCTAAATGTTTTTGTTACGCCGAGCCAAATCACCGCGCGCAATACTGATTACAATATGCGCTTAGGCGGCATGGTCAAGAAAGGCAGTATCAAACGTGACTCACACAGCCTGCTAGTAGAATTTGTAGTCACTGATTTCAAAAAAGATGTCGCCGTACGCTACACCGGTGTTCTACCTGATTTATTTCACGAAGAAAAAGGCATGATTGCCGAAGGCAAACTGAATGCTGACGGCGTGTTTGTGGCAACACAAGTACTTGCCAAGCACGACGAAAATTACATGCCAAAAAATGTTTATCAATCCATGCGGCAAGGGACATAAAGCCATGCTGAAATTACTCGGAACCTTTTCCCTCTGGAGCGCGCTAGCCTTTGCACTCATGCAAAGTATCGCACCGATTATTGGCTACTATCGCCGCAATCAATATTACACTGCAGTTGCAAGACCTGCCGCAACAGCTCAATGCCTGTTTGTGATCGGCGCCTATATTTTATTAACCATCGCTTTTGTCACCAGCGATTTTTCCATTGCCTACGTCGGCATGAATTCTCATCCGCTGCTGCCATTTATGTATCGGCTCACGGCTGTTTGGGGCGGACACGAAGGTTCGATCTTGCTCTGGATAGTATTACTCAACCTCTGGACAATGGTGTTTATCACGCTGCAAAGAAAACACGCGCTAATGCCACTAACAACAGCGGTGCTTGGCATCATTAATGTCTGCTTTTTATTATTTTTAATTTTCACCTCCAACCCCTTCTTGCCGGCGGAAGAATTATTAACCGGCGGTGATTTGAATCCATTACTGCAAGATCCAGGCTTTGTCATTCATCCACCAATGTTATATACCGGCTACGTTGGCTTTGCGGTTACCTTTGCACTGACACAAGCAGCATTATTGCGCGGTGAATTAAATCATGACTGGGCTGCGCTTGCGCGCCGCTACGCACTCGCCGCCTGGTGCTTCCTGACGTTTGGCATCATGCTCGGTAGCTGGTGGGCGTATCGCGTACTGGGCTGGGGCGGTTTCTGGTTCTGGGATCCGGTTGAAAACGCTTCGCTGCTGCCATGGCTTGCCGGCACCGCGCTGATTCATGTTTTGGTCATGAGTGAAAAACGTAACGCCGCTTTCAACTGGGCAGCGCTATTAGCGCTCATTACATTTTCATTGAGTTTGCTCGGCACATTTTTAGTGAGATCCGGCGTTTTAATTTCAGCACACACTTTTGCTAACGATCCATCACGCGGACTGTTTCTGTTGCTCTTGCTCGCTGTCATCTTGACTGTGTCACTAGCAGTCTTTCTTACCCGTCTCAAATCATTACCTGCACACCGCAGTGCAACGTTTTTTCTGCTATCGCGCGAAACCAGCTTGTTATTAAATAGCGGCTTATTAATCATTGCCATGTTAACCATCTTACTTGGCACGATTTATCCGCTGATCATTGACGCCCTGCACATGGATGCTATTTCTGTCGGCGCACCATATTTCAATCTGGTCATGGCACCACTAACCCTCATCTTGATGACATTCATGGGTATTGGACCGCTGTGCCAATGGCAGCAACAAGATCCGATGCCATTACTCATCACGCTCGGCAAGCATCTCATCCTCAGCATGGTCGCAGCCATCGCACTATTGTGGTCAATAGCTGATGCCGTACAACCTGCTTCTGTGATCAGTCTTGCACTTAGCATCTGGATTATATTGAGTGTCATCGGCTATTTCCGCATCAAACCAGGCATGGCATGTTCGCATATTGGTTTTGCGGTTCTCATCATCGGTATTTTGTTATCCAGCCAGCTTAATCAAGAGCGCGAAGTTAAATTAGCACCGGGCAACTCAGTTGCAATTGGTCCGTATCAGTTTTTCTTCGTTACTACTAGCAGCGTGCAAGGCTCCAATTATCGCGGCGTACAGGCTGAATTTGATGTCATGAAGAAAGATCGTCACATTGTTAACATGTACCCGCAAAAGCGAATTTACTTCGTGCGTGACATGGTGATGACTAAAGTCGATATTCATCCGGGAATTTTTCGTGACCTCTATATCGCGCTCGGTGAGCCGCTCGATAATCAGTCGTGGTCGGTGCGCGTGTATTACAAACCATTTGTACGTTGGATTTGGGCTGGCGGCATCATCATGATCATTGGCGGCATACTCTCAATTATCGGCTACAGAAATGGACGAAAACCAGTATGACATCTGCAAAAATAAAATGGCTGGTACCATTCACACTCTTATTCATCCTGCTGACATTATTGTGGAGTGAATTATCCTCAACACGTGAAAGCACGTACTCAAATGGAATTGTCGGTGAAAAACTACCGGCGTTTAACGTGCCGTCACTCTATCAAGCAAAAAATATCAGCAACGATCAACTACGCAACCACGTCACACTCATCAATTTCTGGGCAAGCTGGTGTTCTGCCTGTCGCGTTGAACATGAAATGTTGATGAAAATTAAAAACGACTATCATGTCGCAATTATTGGTATTGCTTTCAAAGATCAACCCAAGGATGCACGCGATGTTCTCGCGACCGATGGCAACCCATTCCAACAAGCCGGCTACGATCTTGGCGGAGAAGTTGGTGTTGATTTTGGTATTTATGCGACACCAGAAACATTTGTCGTCAGCCCGAGCGGTGAGATCATTTACAAGCATATCGGTGTGATAGATCAATCGGTATGGGACAATAAAATTTATCCGTTAATCAAGAAATATGAATCATAAAGCGAAGCAGCCATGAACCTCGCACGCCGCGCCACTATTATCTTTGCTTGTTTGCTGATGATCATTAGCAATCATGTCATCGCTGCTGAGTCAGCAGTTAATGCCGCTGCATCAGCATACAAATTTTCATCGCCACAGGATGCGGAACGCTTTTCTACCCTAACAAAAGAAACGCGCTGCGTTGTCTGCCAATTTCAAAATATTGCCGACTCCAATGCACCGCTCGCCGGCAGCATTCGTGACAAGATTTATCAGTTGATACAAGAAAAGCAATCGGACGAAGACATTAAAATATATCTGGTGAAACGTTACGGCGAAGTTATTTTACTGAAGCCACGTTTCAATCCAATGACGGCAATCTTGTGGTTATTCCCATTACTTGCGTTAATGATTTTTGCTTACATTATGTCGCGCGTTTTCAGAAGGGAAAGCAGCCATCCCTCCCGTTAATTATGATAAAATAAATCATACCTAACGAATGGAATCGCCCTGTAATGCAAGAAAATAACATCATATTAATCAACCCAGTAAAAAAATTGCCGGTCATCGGCTGGCGTGAATGGGTCAGCTTAAGCGGCCTCGGGATTGATAAAATTAAAGCCAAAGTGGACACTGGTGCACGAACATCTGCCTTGCATGCATTTTCACTCAGACCATTCACGGAAAATGGTAAAAACCGTATTACATTTGAAATTCACCCTTTACAACATAACACCAACCAGATTGTCACCTGTACGGCTGATGTCATCGACCGACGTGAAGTGACAGACTCTGGTGGTCACACTGAAAAGCGCTATGTCATTACCACGCCACTGACTATCGCTGGACAAACCTGGCCCATTGAGATTACGCTCACCGAGCGCGAAAACATGCTCTTTCGCATGTTGTTAGGACGCAGCGCCCTTCGCAAACATTTCGTTGTGAATCCGGCGCGGTCTTTTGTAACAACGAGGAAAAAATAATAATATGAAAATCGCGATCTTATCGAGAAAGCATTCTCTCTATTCCACCCACCGCTTGGTGGAAGCTGCGCGTGAACGCGGACATTCCGCAGACGTGATCGACACGCTGCGCTGCTATATGAATATTTCATCATCTGCGCCAAACGTACATTACAAAGGCGAGGTGTTAAAGACTTACGATGCGGTGATTCCACGCGTTGGTGCCTCAGTCACTTTTTATGGAGCAGCTGTGATTCGCCAGCTGGAAATGATGGGTGTATTTTGTGTCAATGATTCAGTTGCGATTACACGTGCGCGCGACAAATTACGTTCGCTGCAAATCCTTTCCAAGAAAGGCATAGGTATGCCCGTCACTGGTTTCGCTCACTCCATGGCAGAAATTGAAGATTTGATTCGCATGGTTGGCGGACCACCACTCGTCATCAAATTTCTTGAAGGCACGCAAGGTATTGGTGTGATTCTGGTTGAAACCACTAATGCCGCACGCAGTGTGCTGGAAGCGTTTCTCGGTTTGAAAGTAAATATCATGGTGCAAGAATTTATTCGCGAAGCAAATGGCTCCGATTTACGCTGCTTCGTGGTTGGCGGCAAAGTTGTTGCTGCTATGCAGCGCCGTGCAAAATCTACCGATGAATTTCGCTCTAACTTACATCGCGGCGGCTCTGCTGTGCCCGTTGAACTGACGGATGAAGAACGCAAAATGGCAGTACGCGCCGCGCACATCATCGGCTTGAATGTTGCCGGTATCGACATGATTCGCTCGAATCGCGGACCACTGATTATGGAAGTAAACGCATCCCCTGGTCTTGAAGGCATTGAAAGAACCACGGGCGTGAATGTTGCGGGTGAGATTATCAAGTTTATTGAAGAGAGCATGAACGAGCAGAGATGATCGTCATTGCGAGCCCTGCGCTCTTTGCAGGGCGTGGCAATCCAGCTGTTAACAACGCAGAACTCAATTTTGCTTAATCGAAGATTATTATTTACTTCTTCTAATTTGATTGGAATGGTTTGGATGTTCTTTTTCAAGCAATGCGCTGTTGAGTGTTTCGCCATATTCCATTTTTGTTTCTAATTTTTTTAACTCCGCCAAGAGTTTTCCTTGATTAAGACCCTGCTCCTTCGTTGCATAACTTCTAGTGTCTCCTGCCTTAATACCTGCCTTCTCGCATTCCGCTGACACTTTTAATAATAGCAAGCCTATAATTCTTGCATAATGATGCTCGTTAGGATTTTGATTTAGCTTATCAATAAATGCAGCAAAACTAGCTTCATTTTGACATTCTTTAGGATACTTCTTAAGGATGACATCAGTTAGGTTTTGAGCCATTGACTTTAGCATAAAGTTATAAAAAAACACTGCGTCCTTGTCACTTTTAGTGTATTTATCTTCCATAGCAGGGATTCCAACGTCCGCCCATGTGCTAGTTATCATGCTTATCGTTTCATCAATTTTTTTAATCGGCATAATTGTTTTTTCAACAGCATTCATGTCTTTCGTATGCGTACTTTTATTCGAAAATAATCTCCCTACTGCCCTGGCTTTAGATTGTTGCTTACCCGCCTCAGCCGTTGAATATATATCAGCTGCAGCTTGAGACAACAACTTTAGCTCAGTCAAAGTAGCAACCATTTCCTCTCTTTTTTTATCTGCCTCTGTCCGGGCATCCATGATGCACCCCCTTCATTTATATTTGGTAAATGAAGTATAGCAGTAGAATCTGAATGTATTTGGTGTCTAAACTGTTGATTGTATATCAGGTGGTCGTAATTGCGAGGAGCGCTTTTCGCGACGAAGCAATCCAGTCCATCATTTTGCATTTACGCCACATAAAGACTGGATTGCAATGCCCTGCAAAAAACGCAGGGCTCGCAATGACACTATTGCAGAATCCCCTTAAAATCCGTCGCCAAGCGCTGCAAATCCAGGCGATTAAGAAAGAGTGAATACACCATCCACGCACTCACCGCGGAAAGATCATTAAATTGCGGTGGTAAATATCTTGGTGCCGTGATAATTCCCTCATCTTGTAAATCAGCTAAAATATGTAAGTCATCCAGCGTGGTTTTGCCAACAAACAAGAGTGGAATACGGCTCACGAGTCCGCGCTGTACAGCCAACCTCATGTAGTTATAAATAAGAATGAAGCCTTTTGAATATGCTAAATCTTTAGTGAAAGGCCCGCCATCAAACGTACTACCGCGAAATACTCTTATTGTCGATTGGTACGCATCATATTCATCCATGTCTTGTTCGCGATAAAATTGATAGACATCGAAAAAATTAGCGCCTTCTTCCGCCATGTTCACAACATTGATGCGATTCGTTAAGCGGCGAACACGACCTGGAAACGAAGCAAACGCAAAAATTTCGGCGATAATCGCGAGGCCTTCTTGTGTGACAGTCGAAGATGGCGGACCTTTACTGAGAAAAGTACAAATAGGTTGAGACAATCCATTCAATGTTGTGCCAAGATGCACCCAGCCTTCATGCACTTCGAATGCACGTATCTCGCGCCTGCTGAATTTCATGCCGCTGTGAATTTTTATTTTATCGGCACCTGCCGCAGCGTCAGCGATAATGCCATCACTTAACTCAACACGAATATGATCATGGTCAGAAAAATAATTGCCGAGTTTCTCGCCTAATATCTTCACGGCATCTTCACTAGTATAACGCTCGACATCCGCTTTGGTTTCGACTTGATCGCTGATATTTTCTAATGCTTCAGTCGCCATTTTGCCAAAATCTTTCAGCGATGGCGCACCAATATGAAATGCGTCCTTGGAACTGCCGTACAACTCTTGGGAAATTTCAGTAAATTTGGGAGTTCCTCGTGCCATCAACATTTCTACGACACGGCAATATTCATAGCACATGCGCTGCATGATGCTGCCGACGCCGCTATATTGCCCAAGCTTGCGACGAATATTACGATCTATCTGGTGGAACTCTTCAATTTTTTTGAGTGGGTCAAAGGAAAGCGGATTTTTCTTTAGATAATAGTCTGCATCAATCGTTGGCAGCTTTTTACATTTATTCTGGAAAAAATATTCTTCGACTTCAGCATCCCATTTCAGGGCATCCAAAATACGGATAGGCTTTTGCGCTGCCACGACTTGCTCGGACAGCTCACGAATAGCCTGTTCATACTCCCCTAGCATTTCACCTGTTGCCATATGGAAATGCACCCTTTTTCCTTATCCTCTTATTATTATAATGAATTTCAAGGATAAGGTGTGGGGATATTTAGCTAACTATTTGTTTTTATGTATTTTTAAACTTAATATTCGACAAACATGGATTTTTTACGCTCAGCGTCTTCCGCGCACGGAACGCAAAGCTTAAAACCAAGCTTAGTACGGCCAAGTGGCATGTTATCGCCGCATTCTACGCAGAATTTGCTGCCTTCTACAGCCGTTGCAGCACTCTGCCTGATCCTGCTCAATGCCCTGGACACTTCGCTATCGATCAAATCATTCGCCAAATCGATATCATCAGCCATTTCACACCTCTTATGCTTTTCAGCGTTCTTAAAAAAGGGGGGTATTTTACTGGAATAGAGGCAGTTGTCAAACATATCAGGCAATATTTTGCACAGAAAATGCCTGGTTTTGTTGTAAACCATAGTCATTATCAATATGATATGCCCCTGTTTGAGGGGTAGGTCTATGCTTGGAACTCGAAATAACCTGATTGATGCCGCTCGCATTGAAGTCGAGCTCAGGCATAAAGAGCAAAGCCTCGCCAAAGATATTATTGAGACCATCACCGGTATCTCGGGCAGCGCCTTGAGCGCCGGCGGCAGAATCACCACAGAAACTGTGGTCTACTCCGGCGAGTCCACCCCCAACCCAACGCAGCAAACCTTCAATCAGATTTTTTTCGTCGGCTCGCTCACTGCCAATATTCTGGATTTTTTACTCGTCCCTTGCGGCTACCTGTATTACAAGCTCTGGCGCAAAGAACCTGTGCCCTTCAATACTGAAAACAACCTCAAGTGGGCCATGGCCGCCCTCACCTTGACATTAGCCATTATCAGTACAGCCGCACGCGTCACATCCATGCCAATTTCATTTATATCGTCAGGCTTTGCGATTGTCTTCGGCGGCGTCAACATCATTAAATATTTCTATGATCTTTATCAAGCTCGGCAAAATTTAAATTTATCTATCAATAAAATTGAAACACTCTCTCAAAAAATTCAAAGTGATCTTGCCATCATTAACGAACTGCATAATTATCCGAGCGCATACCTGACTCCAAAATCAAAAGAGAAATTGCTGCAACTTCATCAAGCTCGACTGGATCATCACTCGCAAAAATTACAAGCAGCATATTATAAAAAACATGACGCTGAACGCGTTTACCAAAATCAGAAATCACCGATTGAACTAGTTGATGGCATCGTCAAAGTTGCTTTGGCATTTGTCGTATTAGCCGGCACTATTGTCTCGCTCAATCCAGCAACCATCTGGATAGGCATGGGACTGATTGCCGCAGTTGCCGTCACTAACCTGATTTTTGTCGTGGCAAAAAAAACCTATCAATTGATTCAAAAACGCCGCGCACAAAAAACTGCGGCATCGCAGCATTTGGAAATTGAAATCACACCATCATCCACACATACGATTATTACAGCATTTGGCGCGCAGCCAGAAATTTCGCAGGTGGAAGAACCCAAAGCAAGAATAGTAGAGCGTAGAGCAGCTCGCAGCAAAGACAGCGAAACCGTATTATTACTAGCTAAGAATGAAAAACCGTTTGAAGAAAATGAACATGACAGCGACTCAGATCTATCAATGAGCCCGTCACTAAACTAGGCAAAATCTCCGCACTGGTATTGCAGCACTGAGATTGCTGCCAGCGCAGCTGTTTCAGTGCGTAACACTCTTGGCCCCAATTGCAGCGCAGAAAAATTTTGTCGCAGCGCAGCTTGCACTTCCAGATCACTCAAACCACCTTCCGGCCCAACTAGAATTGCAATTGATGAGTCTGATTTTTTAATGTCATGCAACTTACTATCGACGTGCGGTGACAATACAAATTTATAATCGGCAGAAACCTCTTCGATCCATGCGCTAATTTTTTCTGGCGCGTGCAACACGGGCAATCGATTACGGCCAGATTGCTCACACGCACTAATCACGACTGCCTGCCAATGCTGCAATCGTTTTTGTTCGCGTTCATGATCAAGACGCACATTACAACGTTCAGTGACAAGCGGATAAATTTCGCTAACGCCGAGCTCAACTGCTTTCTGGATAATGAAATCCATTTTCTCGCCGCGTGCGATACCTTGTGCCAATATAATTTTTACTGGTGATTCCACATCGCGCTCAATCACTTTCACAATCTCGGCGCTGACACCCTTCTTGCTGATCGCGCGAATAACGGCGTGATATTCACTGCCTTCACCATTAAATAAAATAACTTCGTCATTAACAGCTGCGCGCAGTACACGTGCCAAATGATGGCTGGCATCTTCGGCAAGTTCACACATGCCTTGCGCCAGTGGGCCAGATTGATAAATTCGTGCGACAGGCATTAACTCTTCTCCATTTCTGAAGTTGGCAATTGATAATCTGCAACTGGAACGCCGCCAATTAAATGCTCTTGTATAATTCGCTCCAACACTTCCGGCGTACAAGAGTGATACCAAACGCCATCAGGATAAACGACAGCAATAGGACCACGCTGACAAATGCGCAAGCAATTCGCCTTCGAACGGTAGATGCCGCCCTGCCCGGTCAAATGCAAGGCTTCGAGACGCTGCTTGAGAAATTCCCATGACTTAAGACCCGCTTCCTGATCACAGCACTTAGGCACAGTTTGGTCACAGCATAAAAAAATATGCCGCTTAATGCCGGACAAGTTGAGCGTAGCCGCGCGTTGTTTCAGTAATTCATCCATCATCTCTAGCCTTCAAGTTAAGAATTGCATATTATATCGGGCTCACATTGTAGTACATTTTCTCTGCTATTTGATAACAAGAATAACTATGCAAAAACTGTTTATCGAGACCCACGGCTGCCAAATGAATGAGTACGACTCCAGTAAAATGGCGGACGTCCTCTTGTCTTCGCATCAGCTTGAAAAAACTGAAAATCCTGATGAAGCCGATGTTTTATTGCTGAATACCTGCTCGATTCGCGAAAAAGCCCAGGACAAAGTCTTCTCCAAATTAGGCCGCTGGCGCGACCTCAAAGCGAAAAAACCTGACCTCATTATTGGTGTTGGTGGCTGCGTTGCCAGCCAGGAAGGCGAGGCTATCCTGAAACGTGCACCCTATGTTGACCTGGTGTTTGGCCCGCAAACCATTCATCGTCTCGGTGACATGTTGAACGAGCGCAACGACCGCCGCAAATCCGTGGTCGATATCAGCTTTCCTGAAATTGAAAAATTCGACCGCTTGCCCGAAGCGCGCGCCGAAGGCGCATCCGCATTTGTAACCATCATGGAAGGTTGCAGCAAATATTGCAGTTTCTGCGTTGTTCCCTATACCCGCGGCGAAGAAATCAGCCGCCCGCTTGACGACGTCCTGGCAGAAATTGCCAACCTCGTCCGTCAAGGCGTCAAAGAAATCACCCTTCTGGGTCAAAATGTTAATGATTACCGCGGCCCAACCCACGAAGGCACCCTCGCCGATCTTGCTGATTTAATGGGATATATGTCGGCAATGGACGGCGTTGAGCGCATCCGTTTCACCACCTCACACCCCGTGGCTTTTTCCCAACGCCTCATTCAGGCCTACGCGGAAATCCCACAATTAGTCAACCACTTACATCTGCCCGTACAAAGCGGCTCTGACCGCATTCTGGCGGCCATGAAGCGTGGCTACACCGCCCTTGAGTACAAGGCCAAGATCCGCAAATTACGCAAGCTACGGCCCGATATTTGCCTCTCATCCGACTTTATCATTGGCTTCCCGGGTGAAACCGACGCCGACTTCGAAGATACCCTCAATCTCGTTCATGAGATCGGCTTTGACCATTCATACAGCTTCATTTACAGCCCAAGGCCAGGCACACCTGCTGCGTCTTTACCCGATGACGTCTCCATGGAAACCAAGAAAATGCGCCTGAATATCCTTCAGGATCGCATTTTACAACATGCCCGCCGCATCAGCGACGCCATGGTTGGCACCAAACAGCGCATCCTGGTCACAGGCATCGCCCCGAAAAACCCGGCCCAGATTGTCGGCCGCACCGAAAATAACCGCGTGGTCTATGTAGACGGCCCAGCAGAGCTGATCGGCCAAATGACCGATATCATCATTACTGAAACCGTCACCAACTCCATGCGCGGCAGGCTGGTTATCTAGGCCAGCTGCCCGCGCCAATCCTTAAGATAATGATTATTTTTAAGTCGATACAAATTGGTACTATTTTTTCATAAATTTTGGGCTATACTAAAAGTGTCGGGCAACCTAGAGGATAAAGAGTAACGTTGAATACACTACTCCACTCCGAAATATTTACGCTAGCTCCAGAAGACAATCACCGGTTGTTTAATCTCTGCGGTAAACTCAACGAACACATCAAATTGATCGAGAAATGCCTGGGCGTCATGATCAGGCAGCGCGGTCATACATTTTCTGTGATCGGAGAAGCCGATTCAGTTAAACAGGCGTGTGATACCATCAACAACCTTTATGACGAGACTCAAAAAGTGCAGACACTAGAGCCCAGGGAAGTGCATAACTATTTGCAAACAGTCGGAAGAAAACCTCTGCACGATCATCAGGAAGAACAGATGGATATTCGGATCCGCAAAGGTAATATCACCGCTCGCGGTGAGAATCAGGTGCACTACATTCGGAATATTTTAAAGAACGACATCAACTTCGGGATTGGGCCTGCCGGTACCGGCAAAACTTATCTTGCAGTTGCATGCGCTGTGCAAGCTCTGGAAGAAGAACGTGTTGGTCGCATTATTCTCGTGCGTCCTATCGTTGAAGCCGGTGAAAAACTCGGTTTCTTGCCAGGTGACATTGCACAGAAAGTTCACCCTTATCTTCGCCCGCTTTACGATGCCTTGTATGAAATGATGGGCTTTGAAAAAGTCGATCAACTCATTGCCAAAGACATCATTGAACTCTTACCACTCGCATTCATGCGCGGCCGCTCACTGAATGATTCCTACATCATTCTCGATGAAGGCCAAAACACGACTGTCGAGCAAATGAAAATGTTTTTAACCCGTATTGGCTTTAACTCCAAAGCAGTGGTCACCGGTGATGTCACGCAAATCGATTTACAAAACCGCCGTGATTCTGGCTTGATACACGCGAGCGAAGTACTGAAAGATACCAAGGGAATTGGGTTTACTCACTTCCAGGTAGCTGACGTCGTACGCCACCCGCTGGTACAAACCATTGTTGAAGCCTACGAAAAGCATGAAAACAAAAACAACAAAGACAAAAAATAAATAACTCATGCACCAGATTACGATTCAATATGTCTCCGATAAAAAGCTCGCACCTGCCAAAGCCCAGATAAACAAATGGGCTTTGCAGGCGCTTTCTGGTCGCACATCCAAAACCGATGTCACCATACGCATCGTCGCTGTGGATGAAATGACCGAACTGAATTCCGCCTATCGACGCAAGTCCGGCCCAACAAATGTCTTATCCTTCCCGGCTGAATTGCCAGCCAGCGTAGCAGATGAATACCCTGTTCTCGGCGACATTATCATTTGCGACGAAGTGGTCAACCGTGAAGCAGTCGAGCAGCATAAATCACCACAATCCCATTGGGCGCACATGGTCGTTCATGGTATTTTTCACCTACTCGGCTACGATCACGAGAACGACGAAGATGCCGAAATCATGGAAAAATTAGAAATTGAAGTCATGCAGCAATTAGGATTTACTAACCCATACGAACACGGGGAACATATTAGACATCATGAGTGACAAATCAGAGGAAGACAAAGGCATTAAATCGCGTTCATGGCTGGAACGCCTCACCAATATGCTGGCCCGCGAACCCAAAAATCGCGACGAATTAATGGAAATCCTGCGCGACGCGCAAGAACACGATATTCTCAGCAATGAGATGCTGGGCATGATTGAACGCATCTTGCAAGTCTCTGAAATGCAAGTCCGCGAAGTCATGGTGCCGAAAGCACAAATGACCTCCATCAACAAAACCAGCAGCCTGGAAGAATTGCTGCCAATCGTCATTGAATCTGGTCACTCGCGCTTCCCGGTTCTGGACAATGACAGCAAAGAAGTAGTCGGCATGCTGCTTGCCAAAGATTTATTGAAATACTGCTTCGACAAAGACAAGAAAGAGTTCAACATCAATGACATGATCCGCCCGGCGATCTTCACCTCACAAAGCAAGCGTCTGGATATTTTATTACGTGAGTTGCGCGACAACCGCAATCATATTGCCATCGTTTTGGATGAATACGGGCACGTAGCCGGCCTTGTGACGATTGAAGACGTGCTCGAACAAATCGTCGGCGAAATTGATGATGAGTATGATATTGACGATGATGATGAAGATTTAATTAAAAAATTAGATCCGAAAACATATATCGTTAAGGCTGTTACCACGGTCGAAGAATTTAATGATTACTTTAAAACAGAACTGAGCGATGAAGAATTCGACACCATCGGTGGCATCGTTCTTAATAAATTTGGTCATTTCCCGAAACGCGGTGAAAAAATCAAATTACTGAATTATCGTTTTAAAGTATTGCAGAGTGATAGCAGAAGAATTTATTTGCTGGAAGTGAAGGCGGGGAAGTAGTTTTGTGTCGTGTTGACTAGCCTTGTGATAAACCTCTGTTTTACTTTTCTTAGGCCGAAGGCCTGTATTTCTTAGCCCAGGGTAAGGCGCGCTTTTTGCGCCGCCACCCTGGGTTGAGTAAGCGAATCTACATTGAGCGCTGAAAGCGCGGTTTACATTTATTTTGTTTTCTATTTCGTTCAGATGCGCGCTTACAGCGCTCAGTGCCAATTTATACATATAGAAAATAACGATGTGTATTTTCCCAGGGTGGCGGCGCAAAAAGCGCGCCTTACCCTGGGCTAGAAACAGGCCTTCGGCCTGACACTCTACACCAACCTCCTAACATTCGACCGCTCTTCATCAATCCCGCTCATCGCATCGCAAACCGGATCGTGATCTGAACCCTCCAACAATGACTTAATACGCATAATATAGGCCATCTGCGAATTGCCATCTCTCTGTCTTGCCTCCACAGCTTCCTCAAATATATCCAAAGCAGATCTTCCTTCTTGATCTAACGCAGCAAGATCAACACCAGCCTTAAGCAATTGCTCGATAATGTCGACAACATCATCAAGAAGGATACGCCCGTTTATCAGCACACCTTTCATTAAATAATGTAATGCGGTCTGGCCTTTTTTATCAATACGATCAGCCTTGGCACCAGCAGCAAGCAGCGCATGTATAGCGCGCCCACAACCTTGATATGCTGCAATATGAAAAGGCGTTGTTCCACTTGCGTTTACTGCATCAACAGCAGCGCCAGATTGTATCAAACTGTGTATTGTTGCCATTTTGCTATTATTTGCCGCGAAATGCAGAGGTGTAGATAAATTATTATTAAGGCTATCCACATCAGCGCCAGCGTGAATTAATTTTAATAACGCAAAGATATCACCAGATTCAGCAGCATAATGCAACGGGGTGATGCCACTAATATTTTTAGCATGTATGTTTGCACCATGCTCAACTAACATCGTCAATATGTCGATATCAGATCGTTTAGCTGCAGCATGCAACGGCGTATCACCATAAATATTTGTCGTATTTAAATCTCCGCCTGCTCGAATCATAAAATACACTGCGTCAATACATCCCTTACGGACCGCACGATGAAAAACTGTTTCTTGATCCCCACCTTTAACATTAATATTTGCACCTGAATTTATTAATTTTTTCAATGTAGCAGCGTCTCGATACGCTGCTGCACTATGGGCAGCGGTATCGTCGTAATTATTTTGAACATGAATATCAGCACCAGCATCTACCAGAAAATCAACCATGCTACTTTCATTGGCAAAGAATAATGGCGTTTCACCAACATCATTCGTTGCATTCACGTTAGCACCGGCCGCCAACAGCACTCTCGCCGCACCATAGCGCTGATGATAGACCGCTTTATGCAGGAGAGTAGACTCACTTGTATCTCTGAAATCTATGACAGATGGATCCAGTCTCATCAATCTCTCCATACAACGCTCGTTGCCTTGCATAACCGCTGAAAATACAATTTCAGGCTTCTTCTTTAACAGGTAGTGAAGATAATTTTCCGCATAGACATTATTATCATGATCGCACTCAGCCAGGATGTTGGCGACATAATACGTGTCGCCATCAACGCCAATTGCTAGATATGCCATCAATCTTTGATAAATCATCATCTGTTTCGACACGGTAAAATCTTGCAGTGCCAATCTATTACGCATACTCTCTGTAATCGCTTCACTGCTATCTATTAATGAAAGTAACGGAGCGTGAATAGCTGAATTCATTGTCACTCGTTCGACAAATTTCTCATTCGCTTTTTCATGATCATTTTTGCAATCGAATCGGTTCGCGAGTAACTCCGCATGATAATTGCTAAATTTAAATTTAACCTCCTCGCTAAGACCAGAAATAATATTGATTTCAACTGTCGACTCATCGATTTTTTTGAAGATAATCTCACGCCGACTATCTGAAAATTGTGTCGATAGCTCGGCAAATGTTGTGGCTGTACTACCAAAAAGTAAATTCATGATCGGGATAAAATTGTCAACCGTCGTTTCGACTTCATACTGATTCGAAACATAAATAATATTTTTTTTACCTGACAAGATATCCATGAACCCTTGGCCAATATTCCTGGAGTTCAATTCACCAAATTTTAGCTTCCCGTTTTCATATAGTTCCAACAGCTTTTCATTCGGTTTAAGTGTTGCTGGCAATAGCCTAAAATTAAATGATTCATTCATACAGTCATGCAAAAGAATATTTACAAAATTATGGTAAGCAACCTCCGCACAGTTTGCTCTAGGCGGCTTGCCATTGAACCCATACTGACTCGCTGCGACCTTCGGCAAACGCTGCCTCGATTTCAACAATGCGAAGGCAATTGTTTCAAAATTCTCTGCCAGTAAATTCTCAATAAATTTTTCATTGGCGCGTTTTTCCATCATTTTTGCCAAGGCTTCCAAGCCGAGTTTTCGATGCCAGTCATCCATTTCATCGATTTCATCTAGCGCTCGCCCATGCTTTTGCTCTGGATCTAATTTAAATAATTCGCGCAAATAACAGATGAGCTCTTTGCGAGTCGTCACTTTCATATGTAAATAACTCATGAAAATGGTGTTAACCAGTTCCTCTGGAAATATTTTATTTTGACATTCTTCAAACGCAGCAATCATGAGATCAATCAATGCATCAACCTTTCCTGCCGTCACGCGGCCGCCGGTCACCTCAGCATGATGCGCACGCCATTCTTCTTTTATTTTTTCTCGTACTTCAACATTGGCAAGCGTGCCTTTATTCAGATGATGAATCAGTTTGGCGAGCAGCTCTGGTGTCAGCGAATAAGCAGGATTAGATTTGTTTTGGGTATGACGAAACTCTTCACCGTTTTTATAAAACATGGCGAGGACTAATTTGCCCACGGCTGTCGGCTTATGTTCTGCTGCTGCGTATTGGTAGAAGCGTAACAATGCGCCGCTATCAACAAATAATGCGCCCGTGATCGGTGAGAGTTGCTTCTGATCTTTTAGACAATCATATGTAGAATGATAAGCAGAAACATCGACGATTGAACGTTTAGCCATCGTTACTGCATTCGGTACTGCACGTCTGATGCCAGACCCAAACACACCAAAACCTGCCGACCAAACTTGTGAGCGCAGCGCACCCGTGAATACTCGCCTGTTTCTCATGCCCATCTCTCTTTTTTATAGTTGGGCATATATTAACCAGATAGCCAGGCTAAAAGATTAAGTGAACATTAGGGTGAAAAATAAAAGCACAGCGTGCGTGAAAAAAACTATGAGAATATCAATAACTTACGAGTGGCGCCATTGCGAGCTGCTTTGCTTTTGTAGCGGGTAGGGGTTTTTGCGGCCGGTGCCATCTACAATCCCGGCCGCAAACAGCGCGACCGGGCTACAGGCTACTCTTCACCACGGATTTTACACCGCCGTCAGCACGCGCAATTTAACCTGCGGACACACCACTTTCATCAGCATAACTGTCATGGGCGCATGGTCAACAGCACCGCCCTTGACCTGAATCAGCACCGCTTCTTGTATATCAGCAAAGGCTGCGCCGCTTTGCACAAGGTGCACAAAGGCAGCCTGCAAGGCGGGCAAACTCGGATTGAACACAGCGTTTTCCAGATAACTGCCAGAGTAAATTTTCCCATCGCGCGTTTTTAAGGCCAGACCTGAATATGATTTCGCATACGGCGAATAGGATTTATTCGTTGCGTGCAAAGCTTTCAACTCGACATCACTTTGCGCATCCGCACACGTGAGCGCGAGTTCGGTTGCAGATAATAATCCGCCTTTCTCGCCCAATGCTTCCGGGCCAAATGCATGTGGTAACAACACCGGTAATAACATGGTATTGCCGTCTGGCAGCAACACTTGCAACTGACTGGCGTTGGCCAATTCATTCAAAAATTGACGACAATGACCGCACGGTCTTTCACTCGCCATGATTTTCACAATATCGGTTTCACCATGCACGTGTGCCATGGCTATCGCTGCTTGTTCAGCGTGTATCGCCTGATTCAGCGGCGCAGAATAATATTCCTGATTGACGCCCACGTAGAGATTGCCGGTTGCACCCAGCACTATCGCGCCAACCTTGAACTGACTGATAGGCATCACGGCCGATTCACGCACCAGCGGCAATAAGGCCACAAGCAGCTCATCAATCGTCATATCAAACTCAGTGAGGATTTGCTGCACCACTGACACCGGCAGAAATCCGCCGTGCTGGATGAGTAATTGCTGAAATCGTGGAAACTGCGCCGCAAAGCTGGTTATCATCATCTTCATCTCATGAGCAAAGATCATGCATTTTATAGCAAATGCTGACAGATTCCTACACTATCACTCGATCGCCTTGCGCCACCCAAGTCACTACGGTAGGATTTCAGAGAATTGAGATGCATGCATCAAGGAAAATCAAATGTTTAGTCGCCGCAGAAAAGAGAAATTAACCCTTATTATTACTTATCTCTACGTTAGTGCTGACGGCAAAGTTGACTCAAACTTAACCCTGCATGACATTAAAATTGACACGCATCAAGACCTCCTCGAAACTCTAAAAATGCTCGACGCTGATTTCAAAGATGGCAGAATCGGCAAACATTCGTTGACAGTCAAAGTGAATGGCAGCCTGGATGGCAAGCACTACAAAGATCATCAATTAAAAGGGCTAGAAGCCTTTCGTGAATTTGTTACCAAACATCAGCCACAAGAAAAACATCATGATTCCAAATGGGCATTCATAGTGCCGACGTTCAAAAAGCATCCGGGCTGATGTCAGCCCGGATCGACAAACAACTTATGCCACCACCATGGTATTCACGGCATCGCTAAATGTTGGGAACGTACCATTCTCGCCATATTGATAAAAACCTGATTCCACCCAGATCTTATAACTTCCCGGCTTGCTGTAAGTCATTTTCAGCAAAGGAAGAGCGTCTTCAAAAAATGATCCCTGCGGCTGCAGTTCAATTTCTTTGTGGTAGTAAACACAATGATTTGTGGCTTCTGTGGTGCGCGAACAGACTCTATTTAGAACAGTATAATGTCGTGTTTCTTCGGTCGAATTAACAAATGATACCGATAACGAACCATCTACAACAACCGGTGTATTTACCTTGGCGTGGCCAGATGGAATATTAGCGGTTGTATACGCATAGTCTGAATCGTTGTGTCGTGGCAACATTGTATTTTTTTGCGGAGCAAGTGTCGCCTTGCTACCATCACTCGCATAAATTTTTTCGCTCAACACCTTACCTTTGTAAATTTCCATTGCGATCACATTCGTACTAACGCTTGCCATCACTGCCAAACAAAATAATTTTTGTAAATTCATTGGCTCTATCCTTTGTAAATATTGGTAGAATTAACCCTTCGAGACCTAGGAAACGGTAATTGTTCCTGTCGATGCGCTTGACACAATACTGGTTTGCATCGGCGCAGTGGTAAAAAATGATTGCGCATACATGTTATAAACACCCGGTTTATCAAACGTCAGTTCCAGCGTTGGCTTTCTCGCACTAGCGAACGATCCACGCGGCTGCAATTCCACAACATCTTCTGTGTAGACACACTCGGTTTGGTTTTCTAAAGCACTAGCGCAAATATGAAAATTATAACGGTATTGTTTTACTTCATCGCTGGTATTGATGATCCAGACGAAGCCATCATTGGCAATTGTTACTGGTTGTCCAACCGTGGTTGCGACTGAATGTGTTTCAGCTGCGATTTGTGTTCCGGTTCTACCTAGCATATTTGCTGACAAGCTAGAATCCACTACATCTTTAAACGATTTTGTACCTGGCAAATAAGAAGCAACGGCACCATCGCTCGCCCACTCTTTATGACTAATCAATTTTCCCTTGGTAATTTCCAATGCGAAGGCATTGGCACCAATCGCTGCCGTGCAAACCAAACCAATTAATAGTTTTATGTTCATTGTGTAGTTCCTTTAGCAATATATGAAATAACTGCCTAAAAAATGCTGCGCATTTTCAATTCTTAAGGTTTTCTTAAGAAAGCATCACATTATTATCAGATGAGATTTGCTGTGTAAAGCAAAGAAATAGAAATTAAAAATCTTTCCAGCTGCCGGGAATTTTTGCGTAGTTGCTAGCAGTAAATGCGCTCACGATTGAAGAATTATATGCACCGACCGAACCAGATAAAGTAATTGCTCCCTGAGAGACAACACCACCATTAAAATTGACATTACCCGACATAGTCACGCCACCCATCACGTATACAACACCGTAAATAGTAACCGTACCCGAAGCAATTAAGCTGCCATTAATAACAAGCAGCACTGGATTTGCAGCACTGCCAATGGTTTTGTTGCCGGAAATAACAACACTAGAATTAATCCAGTTTCGCCCAGTCAGCGTATTATATTGCAGCCCACTTGTATTCGCGAAGTATGTACTCTGTGCCTGCATGGATGCCTTGCTGACACCAAACACACTTGAGAATAGTGCATCTGATGTCATGTTTCTTAATGTTGTATCATTCTGCACAATACTATTTATATTGACGTTACCACTTTGAGTGACCGATCCCCCTGCATGCACACCATTCGGTCCAGCGATTGTCACATTACCGCTGCTAACCAGATTACCTTGCGTTGTCATCGCCGCATTTAACGAAGATACTCCAGCATAGACCTGCTGTCGCACTATCTCTGTTGCAGTGCCATCGTCACTCACCCCGGTAGAGGTAATTGTTAATAACCGATAGTTATTCGCAGTGGGATTAGTATAGGTAACAGAGTAACTCGCATTATTTGCCAAAGACACATTGGTAAGATTTGCGTCAGCAGAACCGTAATTAATATAGCCGCTGACCGGATTTGCAGTGATAGTACTTCCGTTTTGGGCAACATAAGCAATACCGTATTCCAAGCCTGCTTGTGCCGCATGATAAGCTTGCTGATTCTTATTGAAATTTGAAACAGATTTGGTATGCGTCAAGCTATAATTCGCTGCAAACAGCACAATCAACGTTGAGACTGTCATCAACACTACTGACATGAGCAGAGTTGCTGCTCCGACTTGCTTATTGTTCCCAGAATTTTGCATATGCCCACCCCGAGTCATTTTTCAGTGAGAGCGCTCTTCTATACCTTAAATTATAACATTACAAAGCCACCAATTATTACGTCAGTCAAATGAATAGGCTGTTAGTAACCCCATCATTGTATTGCTATTTCACAGAAAAATGAGATTGATCAGACAAATACGAATCGAGACACAGAATATGACGCTCAGGTATTCATATTCTTTAAAGGTGAATGGTGTGGCGTTGAGAGGTGATGGGCCGTACAAACGACCCATCATTAATTGCTACGCGTGCAAATTAAAATCGAGATTTGTCGACGCTGGATCGATCTTCACTAAATCGCCAGTGGCGGCATCAATGATGAATGTCGGCCAAAGGAAAATGTCGAGAAGAGCAACCGGTTGGAAGGCTGTGTTAACCATACGGGTTTGATCTGGGTAACCACGTTTCTTCAACGTCACACTTTTGCCGCCGTAAATGTAGTTTGGCAAGGTGATGGTCGCTGGAGTCACGCCGTATTGTTGATTATCAACGTAAATTGCCGCGCCTGCTGGTGCAGAGGCAACTCTTACCGCACGCGAATTGTTACCAGCAATACTGGCACAGCCAGTCAGTGTCACGATTGCTGTGCAAATTAAAGCCAATTTTGTTATTTTCATTATTATGATTTCCTGAGTATGTGCATATAAAAAACGCCTAATCATATAATGAGGGGGATAATTGAGCAACGAAGTTTTTCAGGCTGAAAGCCTGTTGTTAGCCCAGGGTCAGGCGCGCTTTTTGCGCCGCCACCCTGGGTTAGATTTGAATCGCCTCCAAGCGCTGAAAGCGCGAGCGTTGAGCGTTATATGAAAAATTTTCACAATGTAATTCGCGCTTTCAGCGCTCAACTATTTTTCCCTATCACCCAGGGTGGCGGCGCAAAAAGCGCGCCTGACCCTGGGCTAGGAAATGCAGGCCTTCAGCCTAAGAAGCGAAGCATCGTGCCTACTGCAAGGTGTTAAACCATATACACATCAATCTCGATCTGAAAACTATAACAACTTGCGATCACAACGGCCGCATTTGATAACCCTGAGCATAAGCCTCTTCACCGCATTTCTCGCGCAAATGCTTAGGATAATCCATGCCAGACAAATGCATCTTGTTATAAATGCGGGTAATACTGCCCGCCAGCAGCGGCCACCTACCCAAGGCATCAGGGCGATACATGCGATGCGTCACGTGCGGCGCGCAGGTGTAATCGGTGTCGCCGAGTAGATCAAAGACTTTATTCCAGATTGGCCCTGCGGCCTTATATAAGTCCAGCGGCGAGTGGCGCAAAAAGTTGGTACGTTTTTGATGTTCCATAATACAAAACCACTGAATGGCGTGCGTCCATGCGCCGTGATATTCACCCGCAGCAACTGCTTTATCTTTGAGAAGTGTCAGGCTTGATAACAATCCAAGAAAACTTCGGTGAGACAATAAATTAATAATTTTCGCTTGCGCCGTAAAACCATTCTCTTTCGACCACGCACAAATCACTTCAGAAAGAATTTTGTAACGCTTATTCGTCTCTGGATGTTGAAAGGGAAACATGAGCCTGCCATCTTCTTGCATTTTCAACTCTGAAAGATTTTTAGCAGCAGCATGTTGCTGCAATAATTTCTCAAGCGCATCAAGATACGTCTCAAATAATGGTTGGCTCGTAAAGAAGCGTTCAATGGCGAGGTAATCAACAAAATATTCAGGGGGAATACGTTCACCTTTCTTGTATACTTCCTCCACCAGCGTGAGTAGATTAATGATAAGTTCATTCGTATTTTCCTGATGACTATTTTTTCGCTCTGCGAAAATACCCGCCAGTGAATTATGTTCTTTATATTTAGTCAAATACTCAATCAAGTGACTCATTCTCAATATAGATTCTTGTGTACGATCTTCCAGCTGATGAATCAACACCTGCTGCAGAGTTGCTGAGGATTTTCTGCGATCAAACGAATCAGGCAAAAAAATTCGGTAATGCCTAAGATGCGTAGTCGCAAATTTCATAATGATATTTTTAATGGCATCATCGTTATCAAAATGATTGGTACTGGCAGCTTCAGCAATCAGGGTTGCGATTTGTTCGACCTTATCAATGAATTCATGCAACTCATCATCTTCATCTTCGTTATCAAAATATTCTCCCAGCACTTCTGACAAAAAATCCTCGACATTAAATTGATGTTTGATATGCTTGCTGCCGTCAGCTTCAGCTGTTTCCAGATGCTCTGCACTGCGTTTATTTCCCGATAACATAGCCACCACTCCTGTAAATATTAAAGCTTTCTAATGACAACTTTTGTTTCCTTACCGTGTTCATTGACATGCTTTTCTGCCAAATGACAGGTGTAATCATAATAATTGCCGAATTTATGACTGGATTTTTCTTCTTGCCGCGCAACACTTTCTCCTAGCAACGGCCAACGATTGCGACTTTCACTCTGCATTAAATAGTTGGTGATACCGGTCGGACTCGAAAAGAAATCGTCGCCGGATCTATCTAAAATAAAATCCCAGGCGAGATTCAAGATGCGCGAGGTGATCAGTTGCTTGGCATCACCAAAACTCTGCAACACATCTAACGGCCGGTGCAGCAGGAACGGCGAAGCTTTAAAGTGCTCGATGATGCAATACCATTGCAAAGCATGCGACCAGGCGCCGTGGTGAATATTCGCCGTCACCGAACTATCTTTGAAAATGGATTTTGCGCGCAGCATGCTGAGGAACTGTTCGCCGGACAACAGCCCAATGAATTTGGCTTTTTGTTTAAAGCCGTGTTCCTGAGCCCAATCATACAAATAGCTAGAAAGAACTTTATGCCGCGCGTACGGATTGCGCCTGGATTGCGGCAGCAACCACTTCTCATCATCTGTCAGTGAAAATTTACAGCGTTTAGCGACAGCATCGGCAGATTCTTGCAGTGCTTGCTCGAGTCTATCGAGATATGAATTAACCAACTCGGGATTGTGCAGGAATTGGTAAATTGCCAACCAGTCATGCAAATATTCCAGATTGAATTTTTTCTCGTGGCATTTGCGCGCGATCTCGAGCATCTCTTTGTAGATCTTGCGATCGCCGGTATTCGCGAATAAATCCTGAAGCTCTTCAGCATCTTTGCGCTTGGCTAAATAATCCGGTAAACGCGGCGCATCATGCTTCACTGCTCGAGTTTTGCGCGGCTCTACCGCCGCTTCACTCGGTTCGCGCGTACGCTTTTTGCTCGAGCGCCTGATCACCTTCCCATTCCTGAGGAACATACCTACTTCCTTATTCTCACTTGCTTATTGCGGCGGGATTGTAACGGAGTTGCGGGGAGATGACTATACAAGCGAAGGATTTTAGGCACCGCAGGCTGGGTTAGCGCGTTTTGTGCGCGTAACCCAACAACCGTCTTTCGAGATTGGCACGTTGGGTTACGCAAAAAGCGCTAACCCAACCTACGCGCTGATACACCGCCATCTCGTAAATCTGCGTGCACCTTGACACTCAAGCATGGGAAACACTTCTTCACGTTGATCTCGATGCGAAAACCGAGAATATTAGTGTAAAACGCGAGGCTGGTTTTGATATTCGTGCGGTCTTAACCCCGGATAAAATACAAAACATTTTATCCGGGCTACATTTGCTACAATTCAGAGAATAACATTTAGAACATAAATTTCTTAAGGTATTATCTAGCCATATTTTGAATAATATGAATAAATATTACTGAATTATTTTCTGGATGAAGGATCTACCATGCTGAGAAATGAAACCACTCAACACCAATATGCCGCGCTCACTCATACTGACATCACTGACGAAGAAGCACTTGCGTTAATTAATGGCAGACAACAACTCGACGCCATTCTTGCTGTCATGGTCAAAGCGAAATTGTTTTCTGGCAGCCCAGCCGATAATTTGCGTCTGTTCATGTCATTAATTCATGGCACTAAAGAGATGAATTACGCCGGCAAACCCATTAAACCAGCAGATCCGTCAGACATTCCTGAATGGGATGATGAATTTAGCAACGACCTGGATGAATTGGTTTCAATTTACCAAATGCTAGGCGGCGACACGAGTCCTTGTGTACTCACACTCAATATTCATCATGCATTACTAGCATGCGCGTCAACCAGCATAACCAAAAAAATTCTGGGCAAATTAATTTCGCTAGAACCACTTAAACAGTCAACGGTTGATATGTATTTTTCTGCGCCGGGCGATTGTATGTCATTGAACTGCTGGACTGAGATCGAAAATCCGACCGGAGAGTGGCTGCTTTACGCGCTGGCTCACATTAAAAATGCTAAAGATATTCCTGAGCTGGTCAGTGAATTAAGAGTACCCGATGGCGGTGAGATGAGGTTTGGCGGCAAGCACCTTGAACGAAGACTATGGCTAACCTTCGACACATTTAAAGTAATGGTCCAACATGCTGAACGTTGCAAGAATGTCATGCCTGTTTTTTTAGAATTTTGCGCCAAGATGCCAAAAGAACCCATGCATGCCGATGGCTATCTTGCAGACAGATTAAGCTGCGCGTTTACGTTAAAAAAATACGGCATATCGCTTAATGAGCACATGCTCTCACTGGCGTTTGAATTGCCGTCAGCAGGTCAAGCCCTCTCTTTATGTCGAGACACCGGATATATTCAAAAAAATTGCTCAAAAGAAAACGAGCGGGAATATCTGCCACTGCTGACTAATAAAGAATTAATTCGTGCGATTGCTGTTCTTGCTGATATACAAGCAAAATTTGTTGCTGACAATCGACCAATTGAGAAAGATACTTTAAAGAAAGATATCAAATCATTGTTTGCTGCGGTTAAAAATGAAAAGTTTACGATACAAGGAATGGCTCACCGTTTTATGGGTACCAACCCGGCGTCGTTGCACGATCAATTATTAGAATTGCAGCGTAAATATCACGTGGATAGCAACATTGTGAATCGTCCGGGAATATAAATTAAGCACGTCGTAGGTTGGGTTAGCGCGTTGTGTGCGCGTAACCCAACAACCGTATTACGAGAGTAGCACGTTGGGTTACGCAAAAAACGCTAACCCAACCTACGACCTCATTGCCTCACTATATCGATGCGGACCAGTTGGGCTGCAAAATCCCCGCTCTCACATAACGATGAATACTCGAATACGGCCAATCAATCGGGTTTAGTACATATTTATGTTTGACCGGATTATAATGGATATAATTCACATGATACGCATAATCTTTTTCATCGCGAATGCTATGCTCCCAGAATCTTCTTTGCCATATTCCCCGTTCTGCTTTTCTAGCTCTACTCGATGACACAAACTCTTTACACTCAATATTCTTGCTGAAATTCGATTTTATCAACCGTATTCGCTTCGAATACGACACATCTTCATCAGGTAAAGTTATTAACATATGGAAATGATCTGGCAAAATCACGATTGCATGAATATCAAACGGATGTTGATACATCACTTTTTTAAATGCGCTTCTGAGCTTATCAATCTTATCTTTCAACAATGTATTTTTACGGTCTGCAAGTGCTGCCGTAATGAAATACGTTCCACCTGGAATATAACGACGACGATATCGCATCTTGTTCTACCTTGTATTGTTGGCGATTCGATTGGCATCGTAGGTTGGGTTAGCGCGCTCTTTGCGCGTAACCCAACAACCGTCTTTCGAGATTGGCACGTTGGGTTACGCAAAAAATGCGTACCCAACACGTAACGATGGCAAGAGATAATGATGGTGTAATGGAAATTAATGATGGGATGACGCTGGGGATTCGCAAAATAAAATCAAGATGGGATTGTTGGGTTACGCGCAAAGAGCGCGCTAACCCAACCTACGATTGCTTCAACAAATTACACATCGAGACGTCTTCGCTTCTCGTCTCGGTTTTGGGTGCAGCAAGATAGGTTTTGCAAGCTCTGATTTTTTGCTCGACAAAAATTTTGCACGCCCGCCACGCGCGCGCGCGCCTGGAGGCGCGGGCACCGCGGACAAAGCCCACCGGTCGCCATAATATACATCTACAAAAGAAGAGGATCCCAAACCAGCAAAACGACCCGGACCAGAAAAATAACTTAACGTACGATCTGGCGGAGTCTTTACATCAAAAGAAGATAACCCTTTCTTATAACACTGCGCATCAACCGCCGATGCCGCGCGCTCAGCCCCACCAATCACTTCAAATGAATATAAGCTCAACTGATCTCCTGACCATGGATCAAAATTCTGATTAAATACATCATGGATAATCTTCAAGATTTCTGGCGTTGAATATAGGCCGGTTCGAATTTCCCCTTTTTGCGGAGCAAGGTGTTCGCGCAGTGTCTGTATAGCATTTTTGGTTCTTTCCTGAGTCGCTTTACCGTTCGTACATGGATCTTCTGAAATCGCTGCAACAATTTCTTTTAGGTCTTCTATGAGCTGTGCTATTTGCGCTTTATTTCTATCGTCGTACAGCATTTCTGCTTCGCACAATTTTTCACATAAATCTTCGCGCTTCATTTCTGACAGTAATTGATAAATACCTATCATTTCCAGCTTCTCAAAAACGACTTTCGTATACGCACCCTCATCCTCATTCATTGACAGTATTTTAGCTCGCAGGTCATCTGATACTTCCGCATTGTCCTGTTCCATCAGATTTTTCAGAGCGATTAAATCTTCCTGAGTAAAGCTGGCAAGCGCGCAACCTGGATTTGGAAATTGCTCAATATATTGCTCGAGTGCTTTCGCTTCACCACCGTCAATATGCGGAATGATTTCTTCATGAATCGTTTTTCGTGCCCAGATATCGCCAGATCCCAGAAAAATCTGATAGGGTGAGCCATAAATCAACTGGCCGCTTGGCAATCTTGTAAAATCTTTTTGAAAAAGTAATTGAGGGTACGTTTTCAACATGGCAATAGCGGCTAATTTCGTTTTATCTTTTTGCTGCCAAGATTCTGGCAAAGCAAACGCAGCACAATGCAATAAACGAGGAAGCGCAGTTTCTATTTCTGCTTTCCTGCAGGTGCGGGAAAACATGCCCAACATATCCATTGGTGTAAAGGGATAAATTAACGCCGTTCTAACATCTCGTGGCATTCCCATTCCCAACAATGGTGATCCTAATTGTGCATCTGTTTCGGATCTGCTGCCTGACATACTTCACCTCGTTTTGAATTGAACTAAATGTTCAAAATTTTACCATCTCTGGATTAAGCGAGTCTTAAAGAAAAACCTGGCTTTTGCCTATTAAGTTTTTGGCTATACCCATGGTTATACCCGGTGAGAAATATCAATTTGACGTGGCTAGGTGTGATAGCGTAACTAGATAATTTATATTGTCTATTTTCGTGCCCCGAGCAGGAATTGAACCTGCGACCTGCCCCTTAGAAGGGATAAATAATCCAATTTGAACAATACGTTATATATTTTTTTAAGAAAGTCAGTTCCGCTTGAGGGTTATTATAACGGACTATGTTCCTTTTAAGGCGCTCTAATATGGAGTATAATCCTATTCAGTTACTCGCAGAAGAGACTGTCATGAGCTTGAATCGTATTTTAAAAATGGATTTACCACCTCACCAATCATCATTTTTATGGGGGGCTCGCAAAACCGGTAAATCGACTTATCTTCAGCAGCACTTCCCTGATTCCATCAAATATGACCTCCTAAAGACAGATGAGTTGGCACGACTTCTAGCAGCTCCACATCTCTTACGTGAAGAAGTCATGGCACTGACCCCAACAGAATTAATGCGCCCTATCATCATCGATGAAGTTCAAAAAGCGCCAGCACTACTGAATGAAGTGCACTGGCTCATCGAAAACAAACAAGCGAGTTTTATTCTTTGTGGCTCGAGTGCTCGCAAACTAAAACGCGGCGCGGCCAACTTACTGGGTGGACGTGCGTGGCGCTTTCAGTTTTATCCGCTGGTTTATCCGGAAATTCCGGAGTTTGATTTACTGCGTGCTTTTAGAAATGGATTATTACCAGCAAATTATTTATCCAATTACCCAGAACGTAACCTGCGCGCTTATGTTGGCGACTATCTGACTGAAGAAATCCAGGCAGAAAGTTTAGTAAGAAATCTCCCGGCATTTGCACGTTTCATGGAATTAGTCGGTTACACGAATGGACATATGTTGAATTTTGCTAATATCGCACGAGACGTCGGCGTCGATGCAAAAACCGTCAAAGAATATTATCAAATTCTTGTTGATACATTAATCGGCTATTTTGTTGAGCCGTTTAACAAAAAAGTAAAACGTGATCTCATCCAATCAACACCGAAATTTTATTTGTTTGATGTTGGCGTCGCTAATTACTTGCAGCATAGATCGGTCAATATCCTGAAGGGCGAAGAAGCCGGCGCTTCTTTTGAAAACTATATTTTAATGGAATTACAAGCCTATCTTGGATTGAAAGAAATTGACACGCCGATTAATTATTGGCGCAGTAAATCAGGACTGGAAGTTGATTTTATTCTTGCCCATGGACGCGTGGCGATTGAAGCTAAAATCGCTGCCAATATTGATCTCAGTGATTTACGAGGCTTGGCAGCATTTTGTGAAGATTATCAGCCTGAATATGCGTTGGTTGTATGTCTTGCGCCAGCTAAACGCATCATTACTACTATTGGTAAAACTAAAATTGTAGTAATACCATGGCGGGAGTTTCTTGAAAATTTGTGGGGCGATGAGTACAAGATCATTTAGCGGGATCAAACGGTCACAACTTTTGCGACCGTTTTGGCTCATGTTTACTTCAACAAATTACACACCGAGACGTCTTCGCTTCTCGCTGTGGCCGCATAAGTTCTGCAAGTCTGAAGTTTTTGCTCGACATAAGTTTTCCAACACGCGCAGTCACGTCGCGAGGCGCCCAGACCAAAGGCCAAAGAGCAACCGTGCCCGGCCCCCGCCACTGCATATTCATAACCCAAACCAGAACAAGATGAGTCACCAGCAGTAACAGGAAAATCAGCATTGTCACATTTGAACTCAAGCGACCGCCATATCTTTGCTTTATTCTCGACAACATCATACAACCCTTGCGCAAAGACCATGCGGTCAATAGCAGGTAAGCTGCGCTGGATAAATCCAATCACTTGGCGGCTGAATAAGCGGAGTTTGTCATAATCGTTGCCGCCGCTCTTATACAAATCACTGTATTTCTGTTCATACACTTCAAACGCGCGCAGCAGGTGTAAATAGTTAAAATGCATGCCGCTCGTGATGGTGCCTGGCGTAAAGTCAATTCTGAATTGCGCGAGTACATCACGCAGAACTGATTCACGGTTGAAATCGAGATTTAATGCAGCCGTCACATCTTCTGATGTCGCTGCCATCAGCGTGTCGATGAGTAAGGTAAAATCATAAGGCGGATTTTTTTCTGAATTGAGCATGTCTTCCACGTGCTGACGATAACGGGCGAGCTGCTCATCACGAACTTTTGCGCCGCCTTCGATTTCTTCTGAGTCGAAGTACGATTCAATCATCTGCGCCATTTCCGGATCACCCCCACCGAGTGCGCATTCTAATGGTGTGGTGTGCAAGACTTTCAAGCCTGATGGTGTTTCAGTGTGCGCAGATTGCAAGACCAAACGCGGATTAGCATCCAGCATCTTTTTTGCTTCAGTCAAATT
>CAZWPD010000011.1:51236-56344 GCA_964636145.1 uncultured Coxiellaceae bacterium | reverse complement strand
AATATATAGCTATCAAACCACATGGCCAAAAGTTTAGATTGGCGGCGCAATACATGATTCCGCAAGAAAATAAAAACAAAGAGGAGCGCCACGCGGGTCGCTAACACCATCCGTTTTTTAAAATCATCAAGGAGTCAGAATGAATCATGGCAACATTGGAATATTTATGCCGCATGGCAGGTGTCAATCCTGCGGAATTATCAAAAGAAGAAAATTATTTAATTGAAGCTGCGCTGCTTTATTCATTGTGTGAAGAACTCGCACAAATCTACACAACAAAAATTCCGTCGCATACAAAAAGAAATTATCACGAAAAGGAAAACATGATGATAACGAATAATGTTATACCCCTTATTTTGCTGGATCTGATTCAATCTAACGATTACACCATTGATGGCGTTGCTGCGTATTCCAATGTTCCCGAAGAGGTGATCTATGATATTGCGATTGGCAACAACAATAACCCGTCATTGGAAGTTTCAAGAAAAATTATCGAATTACATCGCACAGCGCGTGCAGATTTGTATCACCGCGTTATGCAAAAAATTACTGCCGGTTACTCATGCACACAAGTTAAATAAATATATTCATTTTCATCCCGGGCTTATGCATCTTGCATACCCGGGTGATTGAATACCTGCGACTATCTTACCTTAAGAAGCGGCAAACTTGGCTGTCCATCATTACGACGTGGGGCGAAATGCTGCGGCTCATCTTTTACAGCACAAAACAAATGGGGTTGCCCATTATTGCGACGCAAACGAATTTGCACTTCTTGTTCTGGTTTTTGTGCGTCCTCTTTAGCTTCGCTCTGCACTGGCGCTAATATTTTTGGGGAAGATTGATGATGAAAGAAATTAACATGAAACATGCAGCTGCTATGTGCATGATGTGGGTGACGAGACTGATTGCTTACATTATTTAAGTGAGCTTCACTGCTCTCTCGCCTTACTTCTCGAAGCTGTTCTTCTTCTTTGACTCTGGTCAGAAATAAATTGGTATCAGTTTTCGACTTGTATCTAAGCTTATTATGATGGTCGCCCATACATATCTCCTCTTATAAAATACAAAGCTCACAATTCACTAAACACTAAATGAAGTGTCGAAAGCAAGCATTAATTTAATGAGTATGTACATTCCATCTACAGTTGCGGGTATATTTTACCCATTTAAATCGCTGGAATTGTGGCAAGTGCATTGCTAATATCTGCCAATATTAAATATTTTCAAAAGGATGTGGTGATGCAAATGGATACAACCCTAGCTCTATCGGAAGAATATAAAAACTACGCTGAAAATGCCTACCCAAGCAATCATACCTATCAAATCCGCAAAGGTCTGCTCGTTCCCAAGCGGGAATTAGCCAAGCGCCACAACCAAATCAGGAAGCTCTACCCCAAGCCACTGACCAGTCTTTTAGACACCAGCAGCTCGAAAGGCTTCTTTGTATTTGATGCCGCCAAAGAGCCAACCTGCACTCGGGCACTTGGTATTGATATTCGTGACTACGATATCGACTTCAGCAACACCATGAAACAGCACACCAATGTGCAACGTGCGCAATTCGCACGCATCTCGCTGCATGAATTGGCCGCACGTATTGATGAGTTTGGTGGTCCATTTCAAACCATTCTCATGATCAACTCGTACCAATATTTTTATTTTGGCAGCGATATTTGCCCGGAATCTTACGCGACTCATGAAGAAATATTCCGTCATTTACGCACGCTTTGCTCAGGCAGAGTTATTTTCAATAATCGTGTGAATGTTGAAGATTGCCAAAACAGCCAGCAAGTACAAGATGCACCACAAAAAGCTGAGCATTATTCAAGACTGGAAATTTACGCAGCCGCCTCGAAATATTTCACCATTTCTGAACACGGCAAGATTGGTAAATATCCACTGTGGGCAATGGACGTAAAATAACACCCTACTCGGACGCGTCACCCTAATCACTGAGGGTGACGCCCTGCTTGATGCCGTGATCGGTTTCCTGATCGTAATCGACATCTGCCTTCTGATATTTATGTAAAATTGCATACGCATCCCGATTCGCAGTTTCTTCGAGAATATCGCAATTCTGCATGGGTGGCAGCCCCGCCAATGCCGCCTCAATTTCTATCGCGGCATGACTACCATTACTGCCGTGGCCGCGCTCATGGGCCTGTAATTTCGCATAATAGACATCCCAATTGCGTTGCAAGCTCTCTGGAGCATCGCCGTAGTTTTGCCAGCGTGGATAGGTATACACGGTATCTACCGTTACCCTTATATTCTTTAACACACAGCTCGCACCCATAGGCTGAGTATAGAACCGCCACTTCACATAGTAATTTGTATTGGCGTCATAGTGGACACCATGCTGGAGCGGACCCGCAGCATGCATGCTCGCATGCAACTCACGCGCAGACAGACCAGTAATGGGATAGAAATTAGTGCGGGTGGTAAACTCCGGCGCGGAAAGCGCCGGCTCACAAGCAATCAGAAGTAACAGAGATGTCATGTAATGCTTCATTTCATCCTCCTGGAAGGATGAAAGTTTATTCCATCTTCCAGGATTCATACATCATTTTTGCTGTATCTAAATCCATATCGTATTGATCAGCTGGAGTGGTATAGCCCCAGGAATAGGCAGTTTCGCCATCTGGTCTGACAATAATATATTGCATTTTCTTCATTGGCTGACCTTTGTAGGTATAGCTCACAACAAAATACTTGCCCTTGAATTTCTCAGGATTAGTGGCTAACTCGGCATCGCCTTCAGCAATAAATTTCACATCCTTGGTTTTTTCTTTAATCTGGCCTTTCAAGTCTGCAACAATATCTTTGACATTGCCGTATATACCGCCAGATTTCTTCATCGGCAATACTTGAATCGTCACGGTTGAATAATATGACTGTGTACCCTTCTTGCCACTGAACATCACGGATGACTTATCTGGCTGTTCGTAATACCAGTTATCTGGATAGTCGATGGAATATTTGTCTTCCTTATCATCAAAGGTCAACTTGCCAACTGGCTTGGCAGGATCAGATTTTTCAGAATCATTCGCGGAAGAATCGCTGGCAGCACCCTCTTCATTCGCGGCAGGATTAATCTTGATGCCGAGAATTTTCCACTGATCATCTTCAAATATGAGCAAGTATTCGATAGGGGTCACACTGCCATCAGCAGCGGTGACGGTACCCTGCAAGAAAGCTTGATTGTTTTTGATTTCAGTCGTGGTGAACGATACCCCAACGTTGCTGTTTAATGCCGGAATCTGTTCGACAAATTCCTTGAAAGTATCGAAAGACGTTTCACGTTTGAAATCAGCTGAAGTGTAGTCATAAGCTTTTTGAACTTGGCCGGTACGCATGGCAGTCAGTTGCATTTTGACACTATTTGTGACACCGTCCGTCGCAAGCAATATGATCAGGCAAATAATTGCCGCATAGAGCGCGAGCGTTGCCACCAATAACGCAACAATACCTACCACAAATTTCCAGGCTGGATCACCAGCACGGGCGAATGTCAGTTCGCGGCCTTCCTCATCTTTAAATTCGCCGCAGGCAATTAATACTAAATCGACTAAAGCCCAGATACCAAAACCACCCAGCGTCAGTAGCATGATGATTCCAGTTTTGATTTTACCGACGTAAAAACGGTGCGCACCAATCCAGCCGAAAAAGAAACATAACGACAACGCAACAAGGGCTGATTTTGGACTGGTTATTTGTCCAGATTTAGATGTATTGATATTCGCTGACATGTTCACTCCTCCTGGAAGCAGCGGCACTCTTATTCAATTCCATTGATGCCATATGCTTATTGTATGCTTTTATTACAAAAAGCAATATCAGGGAATACCTTTAAGATGCGTAAGATAATGTTTTTATTGAATTAAATTACTTATAAGTGAATGCACTCTTTACACCACCGCAACATGTATAACTATTTTTCAACTCAGTCGCTTGCAGCTTAAATTTCTTTGAAGATTCAGTGAGATCCTCGGTTTTTGTTTCGAGATTTTCCAGTAATTCACCGCGGCGCAATGCTGCCTCTACGTTTTTAATCAATTGCGCCTTCACTGCCTTCAGTTCGTCCTTCGTATCCTGGATCAAAATATCATTTTCTATGTAACCGATATAATTCAGACGAATATCTTCGAGCGTTGCTCTGACCTTTTTCGGACGCTCATCAACATGACGGACATTAGTCAACAGATAATAAGGAGCCGCCTCGGTCAACTCCCGCGTACTAATAACGACGTGCAGATGCCTGGTTGCAGGTGTCCAACGCGCATAATGAAAACAACTATCCAGCGGCTTGTTATAGACCTTTCCTGAGGAAAGATCCTTCATGATCTCCGGCAATATTTTTTCTTCAAACACTTCTTGCTCGCGTGTCTGGAAAAATCCTTTTGGTTTGGAAACCTGTACAACCTGAAAACTATTTTCTTCCGGATTGAGTTCATAGATACCAACGAGACGTAACATATCGTTCTCCCTGTTATTATAATTTATTTTTGCCCGCACAGTGATGCAAAGCAAATTGCTGGATGCGATGCATACCAGTCAACAATACTAAAAGAGAAAATGCAAGTGCGAGAACCGTAAAATAATCTGGCAGCCAGATCATAATGATAAAAAATATAAAAGCTTCGGCACGCTCCATTAAACCAACGCTGTAATGAAAGCTTTTTTCGGAAAGATTATCCGTAAAAATTCCAACCACCAAAAAGCTGGTAATGCATATCAACATACTGCACAGCATCAATAATGCCGGCAACGCACGTTCTGCTGGTGCGACACTGACAAGACCAAGCACAATGGCACACTCAACAACCCGATCAGACATGATGTCGTAAACCGTACCAAGCGCAGAACTGCGACCAACTGCACGCGCCATCGCACCGTCTAGCGTGTCGAAATAACCCGACAACACTATCAAGAGCGTTGCGGTAACAACGGCGCCAACATAAAGCGCAGGCATGACTGCTACACCAAATAGTAATGACAATAGCGTCAGCATATTTGGTGAGAGCTTGCGCACCAGCGGATTAGCTGTGACGGCGTTGAGGAAATATTTTTGGTAGTGAGGTTTGAGTTTGGATTCGAGCATGGTG
>CAZWPD010000011.1:45876-51136 GCA_964636145.1 uncultured Coxiellaceae bacterium | reverse complement strand
TAAAACCACTGCAACAACCTCACCACCCATTTCACCAGCGGCGAAAATAATTTCGGCGCATAAAACTCACCAGCGATACGTTTACTTAATTCGCTATAGGTTGGATAAGGCACGATACAATCAGTTAAACTGCGCAGAGTTTTCTTTTCGCGGATGATCATGATCCACGGTAATAATAATTCGCCGGCGTGCGGTGCGAGAATCGAAACGCCGTAAACACGGCCTTTCTTATCGACAACGATTTTGATTTTCCCAGTGACCTCGCGCTCAGCTTGTGCACGATCAGACACAGACAAATCCATGCTCAATACTTTCGCTGCCGGATCTTTTTTCAAGGCTTGATCTGTCAGCAAACCAACATGGGCTAATTCCAGATCGGTGTAAGTCACCCATGGAATAGCGGCGTAATTTACTTTGGCTGGCAGTTTAAACAAAATATTGCGAATAACAATTCCAGCATGGTAATTCGCGATATGCGTAAATTGATAACCGCCGGCGACATCGCCAATCGCATAAACGCGCTTGTTACTCGTGCGCAGCGACTCATCTACTTGAATGCCTTTTGGTGTGAAGACAACACCAGCTTTATCAAGACCAAGGCCGTCAACATTCACCTTCCTGCCAGCCGCTACCAGCAAGTGCGAACCGGAAATCGTTTGCTGCTTGCCGTTTTCTTCCACCACAATGTCAATATGCTGCTTGACGTTTTTGACACTGACAATTTTAATGCCTTCGTGCAAGGTCAAGCCCTGCTTGATGAGATGCGCGCGTAAGAGCGCCACCAGATCTTGCTCGTCACGCGGCAATATATTAAATGCTTCCAGCATTGTGACGCGCACACCGAGTAGCAAAAATGCTTGCGCTAGTTCACAGCCTATCGGGCCACCACCAATCACAATTAAGTGTGAAGGTGTTTCTTCTAAATTAAAAATAGTTTCATTGGTGAGATACGCAACATCTTGCAAGCCAGGTATCGGCGGCACAGCTGGCGATGAACCGGTGGCGATGACATAACGTTTAGCGCGAATGATGGTATCGCCAGCTTGAATGGTTTCACCATCAATAAATTTAGCTGAAGCTGCAAACACTTTTACGCCTAATTTGGTAAAGCGCTCGACGGAATCATGCGGCGCAATCGCGGCAATGACTTTATGTACGCGTTGCATGATGGTCGACATTTTGATATCCGGCAACATAATCGGCATACCAAAACGCTGCGCGATCTTGCCGGCATTGGCACACTTCGCAGCAGCTAACAGCGACTTGGATGGCACACAGCCGTAATTGAGACAATCTCCGCCCATCTTGTCATTTTCAACTAACGCGACTTTTACGCCCAGCATGGCAGCTGCAGCTGCGACACTTAAACCACCGGAACCGGCGCCAATAATGGCGATATCGCAGTTATATTCCGCACTCATGCTGACTTCCTTCTAAAGTATTTATATAACAACGGCAGCAGCGATAACACGCCAAGCGCGAGTAACGGCAGCAAAATTTTCGGTTCGAAAATAATCCCAAGATTAGGCGTTTGGTCTTGATCAAATACATAACCAAGTCCACTGCCAAGCATAACGTAAACAATCGAGCCTGGAATAATGCCGATGAAAGTTGCCAACACATAAGTTGAAGTTCTAACACCGAGCAACCCCGGCACAATATTGACGACCCAGAAGGGGAAAAGCGGGACAAACCGCAGCACTAATAAATACTGAAATGCACCATCTTGAAATCCGCGGCGCATTTTCTCCACCCAACCACTGGCACGCTCCGCGATCCATTGCGCCAGCGCCGTGCGTACAGCAAGAAAAATAATCGTCGCACCGATCGTGGCGCTAACCACCACTAAAGTTGAACCCCAGACAATACCAAATAAAAACCCGCCGGCAAGAGTCAGGAACGTGGCACCAGGAATGGAGACTGCGATGGAAATAATATAGATGGCAGCAAAACTCAAGGCAGCCAGCGTGAAATTGGCACTAGTCCAAGCAACGAGCTCTTGCCGATGTTCTTTTAGCGCCTCAAAACTGAGATAGCGGTTTAATCCGAAATAAAAAAACAATCCTAAACAAACCAGCAATACCGCGAGCGGCAGCCACCTTTTAACACTTGTAATTAGGGTTTTGAACATATTACGGCATTAGTCTCCATGACAATTAGCTGATCATCCTGATCGTTTGCACGCACGGGGGCGCCTTGCGCAAATAAGCCGAGGCTCGCACTCACTGACACAGGCTCACGCACGGCGACTCTGTGTGCCTCATCAGTTGATTCTAAAGCGCGTCGCTTATCGTAGTGCGTCACCGTCAGCTTCTCCATTGCCGTTAATTTACCATATAACTCCTCCAGCCTCGGTAAATTGCTAGCAGCAACCTCATCAGCCATGGATTGTGCCCGATTGTATTCTTGCTCGATTTGCTTTAGAACAGCGATATCTTCAAAGCTTTTAACACGTTCTGCAGTTGTGTCTAATTTATTCTTTGCAGTTGCCGCACGATCGGCGAGCGTCGCCCATTCTGCGCGCAATTTAACATATTCAATGAAAGCTGACTCTGTTCTATTTATCATCACCCTACTCCTTTTTTAAACTCATTAAAACTTATAAGAGTCTGGGTGAAATTACCATTCATTTTTTAAGTAAAAAAAAACGCGGGGCTAGCCCGCGTTTTTTTGGTCAAGCTGACAACTTAGCAACGTGGGGTTGCTGGTGAGGCCACTAACTCTTCATCAGAGCTGCAACCAGCTTCAGCAGCTGCTTTTTCAGCGCGCTTTGCAAACATGCTATTCAATGCCGCACCTGCAAACACTCTGCGATCTGCTAATTGATCTTTAGCTTCGTTAGAATGCTCAGCTAATTGATGATGAATGTTATCATGAACTTCTGAATCTACAGCCTCTGATGCTCTAGTTAGTACTACATCATCCGCTGACATTAATGCAGCAATTTTTTCAAACGGGCTTGCTGCTGACTGCATCACTTCTTTTAATTCAGCTTGAACTTCGGTAATGATGGTTTTGATTTTTGATTCCATGCCAGCATGCTCGGCAACGGTATCCAAATATTCTGTTACGGTTAATTCTTCGTGTGTATCATGACGATTTTGCATGGTTCCATTCCTTCTTTATATTGTTACTATTTTAATCATTCTATGTAATGATTTCCGAAGATAAGCGTATAAGATTTCAATTGAAATTACCAACGAATTTCCCGCTCAGTTTTTCCGCATGATGTTTTTAATTTGTTCTGCAATTTCCATTAACACTTGTTGTTTGGCAGCAGATGCGCGCCACACCATGCCCAATTGTCGTGTTGGTTTCGGCTTTTTGAATGGTATATAGACAACATCGTTTGATTTGCACGCAATTTTCGGCATGAGTGTGATACCAATTCCGGCAGCCACCATATGGCGCAAGGTTTCAAGACTCGTGGCACGAAATTGCTGGTTTTCTTGTGCGTTGAAGCGATAACACAATGACAATGCTTGCTCGCGCAAACAATGCCCTTCTTCTAATAACAATAATTGTTGACCTGCTAATTCATCTTGGCGAATTGTTTTGCGCTTGGCAAATTCATGTTGTTTTGGCACGGCCAGCAAAAACTCTTCTTCGAATAATGGCATCACTTGTAAGCCGCTTTCTGCAATTGGTAATGCTAAAATCGCCGCATCAATTTTACCTTGTTTCAATTTTTGCACGAGCGTTGCTGTTTGTTCTTCGAGCAAATAGAGTGAGAGGCGTGGAAATTTTTTCGTGATCGATGGCATGATGTGCGGTAATAAATACGGCGCCAAGGTTGGAAACACACCGAGGGTTAAATCACCACCATACGGATCGGCGGCAAGACGTGCCAAGTCACGGATTTCATCTACCTGACTGATAACGTTGCGAGCGCGCGCGCCCAATTCCTCACCAATTGGCGTCAGCATGACTGACTTATTTGTGCGCTCTAATAGCTGCACACCCAAATGTTCTTCAAGTTTTTTCAGCTGCATACTGAGTGCCGGTTGACTGACAAAACAAGCTTCTGCAGCCTTGCCAAAGTGGCGATGATCGATGAGTGCCACCAGATATTTCAAGTCACGAATATTCATTCTTATCATTCTTATGATCAGTTTTAATGATCGTAATCATAACAACAATATACTTAACTTATCAACCATCGGGCCATATGCTAGCTCCACCATCAACATTCTTGGAGATAGAAAACATGTTAAAAGTAGGAAATCAGTTCCCAGTGTTCGCACTCGCCGGCGTTGTCAGCGCCAATGCAACTGATGCGTTTATTGCAGTAAATTCAGATAGTTATAAAGATAAATGGAAATTAATTTTTTTCTGGCCCATGGATTTCACCTTTGTTTGCCCGACCGAAATTGCTGAATTTGGCCGCCTGAACAGTGAGTTTGCCGATCGCGATACGCAAGTATTAGGCGTCAGCACAGATTCAGAGTTCGTGCATCTCGCCTGGAAACAACATCACGATGACTTACGCGATCTACCCTTCCCGATGGTCGCAGACATCAAACGCGAGCTCAGCTCCGCACTGGGAATTCTTGACGAAAACGCTGGCGTTGCACAACGCGCGGTCTTCATTGTCGACCCACAAAACACGATTCGTTTTGTCATGGTCACAGACTTGAGCGTCGGCCGTAATCCTAAAGAAGTGCTACGAATTTTAGATGCGCTGCAGACTGATGAATTATGTCCGTGCAATTGGCAGAAAGGCGAAGCGACGTTGCAGGTTGCGTAAAACACACTTAAGGAGTTAATCATGAATCTCGACACTTTAAAAAATCAGCTACCTGATTATGCGAAAGATATTAAGTTAAATCTCGGCACCGTCTTATCAGAAGACGGTGCGCCGGATTTAACGCAACGACAAATTGCCATGATTGCACTTGCCTCTGCATATGCAACAGGTAAAGACATTGTTATTAAATCCATGCACCATGAAGCAAGAGCACATCTCAACGACGCTGATTTTCATGCTGTCAAATCAGCTGCGAGCATCATGGCGATGAATAATATTTATTATCGTTTTTTACATTTAGTCAGTGATAAATCTTACGCCAGCATGCCAGCTAAATTAAGAATGAATGTGATTGGTAATCCTGGCGTTGATAAAACAGATTTTGAATTATGTTGTCTCGCAGTTTCTGCTTTGAATGGCTGCGGCATGTGTATGGATGCGCACGCGCATGAATTGACGAAAGCTGGTGTGAGTAAATTGGCGATTCAGTCTTGCATCAGAATTGCTGCGGTG
>CAZWPD010000011.1:34166-45776 GCA_964636145.1 uncultured Coxiellaceae bacterium | reverse complement strand
ACCGTCACATCATCTTTCACTTCACTCGTGCTCGCCCATTCACCCTGACCGACGCCAAATGCAGTGCGCTTGATAACAACAGAACCTTTCGCTGTCGCATTCTTATCACTCGGTTGATTGGCTGTGAACGTTAAAATAACAGGCTGTGATTTATCACGTATCGTCAGCGTACCTTTTGCCACATACTGATTCGGGCCTGCTTGCTCGAATTGAGACGCTTCAAACACTGCTTCCGGGAATATCTTCATATCAAACCACTCTGGCGTTTTCAATGTCAGAGTCAAATCATCGTAGGATGTTGCAATTGAATTCATATCGACAACAATCTTGATTTTGCTATCTGAAAGTTTAGCAGGATCAAAATTGATATCGCCGCTAAATTTTTTAAAAGAGCCTGTTACCGGCGCACCATTTTGTGTTGCTGTAAAAGTAAGATTACTTTCCGCCGGCACAATTTTCCAGGCTGGCGCGAGAGCATATGCACTCTGCATTGTAATTAGTGCACTTGTAAAAATGACTGCTATAGCTTGTTTTCTTAGTGAAGTAAAAAATATTTTCACGGCAGTATCCTTTTTAAAATATCGTCTTTGTAATAAAAATGGTGTTGCAATGCAGCAGATGCATGCGCACAAATCACCGCGATTAATCCATAACCGAGCCACTCATGGGTCTCAGTCAGCAAATCGCGCAACTCCTGATTTGGGCCAACGAGATCTGGCAAGACGAACAGCCCGAAGAATGAAACTGGCAAACCTGCCGAGGAAGAGAGCATCCAACCGGTTAGCGGCATGGCAAACATCAAAACATAAAAAATATAATGTGCACCGTGTGCAGCAATTTTTTGAATGCGCGGCATATGGCTTGGCAACACTGGCACAACATTACTAAAACGCCAACCCAAACGCACACTCACCAGCATCAACGCCAAAATTCCGTATTCTTTATGCCAACCGAAAAATTTCAGCTTTTGCAAACTGATGGGCAGCCTCACCATATATAAACCCAAGACTATCAAACCTATGATGAGAGCCGCCATTAGCCAATGCATAAAAATCGCAAATAACCCATAACGACTTAATGAATTTTTAATCTGCATCACTTACCCTGTTATGCGCTTTTATTTGCTTCCACTTCGATATTCAGCTTCACCTCGTCTCCCAACCCTGGCAAATATGTTGTCATACCAAATTCAGATCGTTTGATGTTTGCAGTAGCGGTAAAGCCTGCTGTCATCTTATTGGTAATAGGACTGACCGCGGCCTTGTTTAATTTCACATCCAGCGTCACTGGCTTGGTAACTCCGCGCAAGGTCAACATACCTTCTACCTTCGCACTTTCTTTACCAGTCATGACAATTTTTTTACTCACAAAAGTTGCAGTTGGGTATTTGACTACATCAAAAAAATCTTCGCCTTTGAGATGCTCATCCAGTTTCGGGATACCGGTAATAACATTCGCAACATTAATAGTAACATCTACCTTACTATCTTGAGGCTTTGCCTGATCAAGTTCCAGCGTACCATCTGCCATCCACTTTCCCGATGGGCTGGAAAAACCAAAGTGGCTGATTTTCCAATCAACATATGAGTGACTATTATCTAATGTGTATTTATCTAGGGCATATACGGCAGGCGTCATCAGAATGGTAAACGCCATGAGCAGACAATTTAGAAATGACTGTTTCTTCATGTTAATTCCTCGCTGAATTTAAAGAAAATCATGATGAATCATTTTGCGATGAGATTCTAGCTAATCAGATGTAAATTTCCTTGCGCGGCGGATCTACCCGATGGCAATGAATCCAGATACTCAAGTACACCCTTCACTTGATTCGTGATCATGCGTGGATCTGAAGAAGTACGCAGCATACTCATTAACCCAACCACATTACCAACCAGGAAATCTGCCGTCACTTCCGGATTGATGTCTGCATTTAGTTGCCGCGCAGCCTGCTGCCAGCGCAAATTCTTATAGAACAAAGCGCGAAGGTGATGGATAAATTCAGCAATCACACCAGCAACTTCTGGCTCATCCTGCGGCAGATTCGAAGCAGTAGCCAGCATAAAACAACTGTGTGCAGTAATGGTTTCCAAGCTGCATTGAACAAACTGCATAAAGAATGATTTGATACCTTCCATGCCAAGCGAAGGATCTTGAATAGCCGATGTTGCTTCAACTACAACCTTGCCACGAAAACGTTGCAACATCGCAAGAAACAAACCATGTTTACCGCCGAAGTGTTTATATAGTGCGGCACGATTAAAACCAGTAGCGGCAGTTAAATCTTGAATGGAGGTATGAAAGTAACCCTGCTCCCAGAACAGGAGCATAATTTTATCTAATACTGCTTCAGATAAAACACACGTGGCCATCATAGAAAGTATACATCCATGTGAGAGATTAGTAGTGCAGAAGCGTTTCATCCTGAAAGCACATTTCTGCCTAATAAAAAAAATATTCTATCACTATTGATCAAATCTGGCACCAATCATTATGATTGTTTTTTTACTCCATGCGGATACCTGTTCTGTGATCAAGCAATAGTAGCAGCATTGTTTATATTTTATCTTTGAACGCCGCAACCTCTGAATTATTTTTAACTAAATCATACCAGCAACAAAAATAGTCCTTCATAAAACACCGCATCTTTCTTATTATCTTGCCATCTATTACTTATATATAGAGATCACGACTATGTTGCGCACACTTGCCACGACACTATTACTATTACCGCTTACCGTTCATGCTGCACCAGACAAGCCATCACAACCCAACCCAGCTATCAAACATGTCATCTACATCACAATCGATGGCGTGCGCTGGCAAGACATCGTCGAAACACATAAGAACCTGCCAGTTTTTTGGCAGAAATATGCGAAAGACGCGGTGATTTACGGCGAGCCGGGTTCGGATAAGACCATGGAAGTCGCCTCAGTACCAATTAGTCTGCCCTCTTATCAAAGCCAGATGACTGGAACCGTGACTGACTGCAAACATAATGAGTGTGACAAACCTATTGTCGAAACATTTCCGGAAAATTTGATCAAACACGGCTTCAAAAAGGCCGATGTTGCCAGCATTTCTTGCTGGGAAATCATGGATAAAGCCTTTGAAAGTCGCCTTGGCGCAGGATTTTCCAATCATGGCACGCGACCAATGCACGACCCTTACACTTACGAAATTGATCCTGTCATGTCTGCAATCAATAAGAAGCAATCGCTAGCCTATCCAGATAATGACACCCGCGCTGATAAATATGTTCTCGACCAATCCTTACATTATTTTGAAAAGTACAAACCTAAATTTTTATGGATTTCTTTTGGTGATGCTGATGATTTTGCACATGAAGGTAATAAGAAAAAATATCAGGAAACAATTTATTTTTACGATCATGCATTCGACAAAATCATTAAAATGGTAAAAACCCTGAAGTTGTATGGGGAAACCATGATTATTATTACCACCGACCATGGTCGTGGTAATGGAAAAAACTGGATAGACCACGATGAAACCTTACCTGAATCAAAACAAACCTGGGCGTTTGTCTTACACGGTGAGCTACAAAATGGCAAGAAAGATGGGAATGTTTATCACTACAGTACGCTTTCAATTCGTCCAACAGTAGAAAAAGCATTCGGAATTACTTGATGGGGTCTTGTCATTTAGTAAATCTTTCTGTAACTTATTAGGCTGTACTCTTTGAATTGAAGTATAATGTTATTTGTTTAATCCATTGGACAGTTTTAAATGCACTAAGGAGACATGCATGAATCGCTCGTCATTTACTTTAAAAGCTTTAACAGCTGCACTAATCCTCGCGTCAACCACAGGAATGGTTTTCGCAAAGGGTTACAAGGGTGACTTCAAAGGTGAAGCCTGCCCACCACCACAAATGTTGAAGACCGGCTGGTATTTAGGTGCGCAAGTTGGCTACGACTCTTATAGAGTTCGTAACAGCGTAACCAACCCAGGTACACCAGCTTCAACACTCGTAACCAATCCAACACTCTCAGCAAACGGCTGGGTTGGTGGATTAATGCTCGGCTACGGCATGATGATGAACGACTGGTTCTACTTAGGTGGCGAAATCTTCGGAAACCTGAGCAATGCAGACCAGAACTTCTCAGCAGCTGATGGACTTGGCACCTACACCAACAAGTTCGAAGTCAACGGTTCTTATGGCTTAGGCTTGTTACCAGGTATCAAGATGACCGACTCAACCCTGACATTTGTCAGATTGGGCTGGAACTGGGCTAACCTGAAGACAATCGAAACCACAACCGCCGGTGCAGTTTCTGGTAGCCAGTCCAACACCAGCAACGGCTTCGTGTTCGGTATCGGTATGGAAACACTGATTGTTGACAACTGGAGCCTCCGTGGTGAATTCGATCACACCTGGTACGGTTCTTACAACACTGGTGCTCCATTCAGCTCCTCCGTCAATCCATCTGACAACCAAGCCATGTTGGGCTTGTTATACCACTTCGGTTAATATTAACCGTCACACAAAAAACCCGGGCTTGCCCGGGTTTTTTATTTACAGCAACCACGAATTAATTCATTTGCATCGCCGGGTTGGCTTTGCGCTGACGACCAGCCTTAATATCAGCAAACACCTTAACGATGTCTGCTACGGTAGCGCGCGCGCCTGCCTGCTCTTCAGTACCTTTAGCTAAAATTGACTTGATAGCATAACGCTCCTGATCAGCAAGCGCATCATAACGGTCCGCTGAAAGAGCCTGCCATAGAATTGTTTTCAAGGTCTTGGCAAAGGAGAACGCATCGCTAGATATGGTCGCCTTACCGCCTTTAAAGATTTCCGGGGCAGCGTAGTCCACAGAACCACAATTCTCGTTAATACCAACTTCACCAGCATACTTAGCTAAACCAAAATCAATCACTTTTGCATTAATTGGATTATTATTGGCATCTAATTCCATGACAATATTTTCTGGCTTCAAATCACGATGAATAATACCTTCATCGTGCACAGCCATGATTGCCTCGCCGACCATAATAGTCATGTCGATACGCTGATCAACAGTAAATATATTGCCGGTACCTCGGATATACTTACCATCGACATCAAACTGACCACAATCTTCTATTAAATAATCCATCCATTCCTTACCGGTAATGCGGCGCATAACTAATGCTGCGCGGCTGTCATCAGCACTCAATACAGCTGATTTCGCATGAAACATGGTCATTCTCTGTAAAAAACCACCTTCGCGCTTAGCCTTTGCATTCTGGCTACGTGGATCAAACAATGAACCATCAGATAATCTTTTCAATTCGCCATCTTCATCTCTAGCTGGACTCATTTGTTTAACCACTCGTGTCTTCTCTGCCGGCTTAGCTTTTAATGCAAATTTAAAATCACCGTCCGCATCAACCACTGGTTTAAGCGTGGCACCCGCTAAATACACAGCACCTTCACTGCCTGTACCTAAGGGCTTGGCTTCGCATACAGCATAGCGATAATGGCCTTTAGCATGGCTGCGCTCAAAACGCACTAATGATTGGCTAAGGCAAACTGGCTGATAGGTTATTGCTTTAGGATTAGCAGGATCATTAACGGCAACCAGATAACGCACTGGCGCACCTGTCACGTTATTCGTTGCATCAAAAAACTGTCGATCTGGGTTGCCACTCAACAAGGACTGCAATAAAGCTTCAGTCTCTGCAGTTAAATTAGATACATTAATCTTGACCACATCTTTCATCACCACATCTTTGGTGAAGACGATTGGGCGGTATGAAATCAATTCGCTCTTGGTAGGGTGTGGCACAGCTGCAAGTGCTACGTGACCTGCCTGTATACAATGATCGTGACCAAGCAAGGTATGTGCAACCCATTGCGCCTGTTCAGCAGTCAAGGCAGCCGGATTGACTTCAACACGCTTGCAAACAGTAATGGCACGCGTAAATTTGATTTTCTGCGCAGCCTTCTGGCCAGGTAAGTTAACCTTGTAACTTTTGCCTAATATTTTATTACCGGCAAGATATTGAGCTGATTCGTGATGAGCTGACTGGGCACCATAAAAGCTATCATGCAAATGCCCAATCAAATGGAATTCTTCTGGCTTGATCTGGGATGGGTCAATCACAACGGTACGACGCACCTTCTTCATAACCGACTTGGTTTTCTCTACCTTATTGGTTTTTTGGCTGCTACGTAACATAATGACTGCACCTCTATAAGTTGAGTTAAATTAAACATCTAAAGAACCGAATGATCATTTTATATACTATTCATTAAGGCAAAATTAAGAAAACCAGGTTTTGAATAATATATATATTTATAATTATCAGATAGTTAAGTAGCCGAATTACTCGCAAACCCAACATCAGGCACCAATAATTCTGCTATTACGCTAAGTTATTGATATTCTCATGTTTTTTTTAAAACCTAGCATACATTTACTTGTTCAAACCGCTACGTTGCAACTTCTTGATTTGATTAACTTATGGCCACGAATTTATTATTTGAACTTTAAGTAATTAATGCTAGATTGATTGATTACCTGAATAATGAAAATTGCGGGCAACCAAATTTTTCCGCAACATTATCACTTTTAGCGAAATGACTCACTAAAATGAATGGAGATTTGTCATGCGTGTTCGACGTTTAACAAACACTTTATTTGCCGCGAGACGTGGCCTGGGGTTATTTAATCAAATATTGGTACAGCGTCGCGACCTCACAACCGCGCGCTTGCCGCATCTGGTTTTCGGCGACAACCACACCGATGTCATCGAACAAGAAACATTAGCTGAGCTCGCACCCGAGCTCAAGGCAATGGGTTACAAACGCGTCAATCTGGAGTTCAGCGACTCCGAAGGCTGGGAAGTGGTCGAGCAATACATTGAAACCGAACAACATTATTATCAAGCTCTCAAAGCAGATTTTAAAAAGCAGAAATTAGACATCACCAATCACGCCGACGTTGAGAAATATTTGCATCGCCTCGAAGACAGAGAATTCAGAAAACTCGACGACCTCTATCACGACGGTAAAATTAACGGCCTGGAACGCTTAAGCATGCAAGATGAAGTCAATACTCAAATAAAATCTGCAAGAATGACGATTGAGTATAAAGACGATACCGAAGCCCTGAAAAAATTCGTCACAACGTTCAAAACACTTGGTTTTGAATGCCACAATATTGACACAGATTCTGATCTCACAGCAGCGTGCTCAGATGATGAAATTTTACGAACGATGGATATTCGCAGCGACGCCATGGCCAACGCAATGATTGCAACCGAAGAGGAACACGAACCATCCATCACCATTCTTGGGTTACATCATTTACAACGCATACAGGAAATGCTCATCAAAAAATACGGCGCGCAAGAAGCAGCAGAAAAATATAAATTCATCAACATCTCTACACCAGAAAGAGAACGAACCACGTTTGAAGAAAACGTCAGCAAGGGAAAAATTAAATTCCCATTAGGCCTCTATCAAATTAATAGTGACCTACACAATCGCATCAAGGCCATTATCGAACAAGGATCTACTCCCAAGGCAACACTGGCTGCAGCGACAGAATCAGCTGCCGATCAGCGTAGCCACTTGGCGCTGAGCCACATTTGATACGGCGACAATACCATTTACTCGAACTTGCGATTGATTAAAGACAAACGGTCGATAATCTTTATCAGTCGCAAGACCACCCGCCTCTTTCACTAGTAATACCCCAGCTGCAATGTCCCATTCATTTTTAGGACCGAGACTAAACGTTGCATCAGCAAAACCAGCTGCTACTAATCCCAATTTGTAAGCAATAGAACCAACAATTTTTACATCATGCGCACGAAAGCGCTCCCATTCACCGCGTATGCTCTCAGAACGACTCGCCAGTAATAATAATTTATCCGCACACGCTGACCGACAGTGGACTCGCTTGCCATTTAAATACGCGCCAGCACCGAGCACCGCTGAAAACATTTCATTGGTTTCTGGATTAAAGACGCAGGCCATAACCGGCTGACCGTCTTCAACTAACGCTGCAGAGACTGCATATTCAGCGATGCCAGCGATATATTCGCGCGTACCATCAATAGGGTCTATCACCCACACGCGGCGCTTATTGAGACGTGATGCATGATCAACAGACTCTTCAGACAACCAACCGTCATCTGGAAACGCTTTCAGTAAGCGTGCCTGTAAAATTTGATTGGCGAGCAAATCCGCCTCGGTTAAAACGTCTTTATTCTCTTTCACACTGACACTGACACCGTGATGACGCAACTCAGTTATTGCCAAACCGGCTTCACGTACGGCAGCGGTCAATATATCAAGTTGCTTATCCATGTGTAGTCTGCAACTCTTCTTCGGGAGTATTTCTATTGAAAGATTTAACTATGTTAGTAACAAAGCGCAGCGGTGCAAGTAATTTCCAGGAAAGCGATCGATGTATCTTACCAATATCATTTTCGATTGACTGATTCTCGCCAAGAAGAAGATTAGCATAATGATATAAAGGAAAATATTTATCATATTCGTTTTTAAGAACCTGCCATTCAGAATAAAATTCATGATCTGAAAATCGCATACGGCCATCAGCCAACTTTGACAATAACTGATAAACACGCTGACATAGAGGAACCGCCATCACCGCAGGATGTGACACCAAATCACTCGCATGATATTCTACGTAGTGCCCACTCTTAATGCGAATTTCTTCTGCGTATTCACACTGCACATTCACACTTGGAAGTTTAATACCAAGCTCGCGACATACTCTTGCAAGTTGACGCACACCGTCCTTACAGAGCAAGTCATAAGACACCACCACACGTGTTTTACTATGTGTGCCGTCTATTGCCAGCATCATGCAGTTCAGCCACGCTAGCATTCCAGCTTCAAAATCCTGCTTGCCTTGCTTATGAGTCAAGCTCGCACTAGTCAAGGGATTTTGCAAGACGATGATATAACTATCATCTGCTTCCGCCTTGCAAACCAGTGATTGCCAACACGATAAGCGTGTTGCAGTTTTTTTATCGAATACACACCATGAAGCCGCCGAATTGAGTGCGGCAATCATTGCACCACATGCATCTTTTGGATCATTGTAATAAATATTTTCGCTCATGCGAACGCCGCATAAATTCATCCAGCGCGCCATGATACTCAGTGCGAACTGTTGCTCGCCTAACACCATCACTACACGCTTATCAGTCTTCGCATAATTTTGCATGATCACAACTTCCGTGCAGAGAAATACTTGAATCCATGATGCATATATTTACGCGCCATACGCAATGGAAATAATAATTTATAAAACGGTGACTGCTGCATGAGCGCAAGAGTCTTCTTTAAGCGGCGCCGCTTGGTGAGCAAGCGCTCAACGTAGCAATACATGGGATACATACGACTATATTCACTCATCAATGCCTGCCAACGCGCGGTGAATTCAGCGCTATCAAATTTGATTTCATCTCGCGCCAGCTTCATCAGACATTCGTATAAATCCATGCTTAAAATTGCTGCTTTCACCGCAGGATCAGCACGCAAAGCGTCGTAACCTAATTGCAAACGATCATGATATTGATCAATCAACTCAGATTGCTGACAACTATTTTGTTGAGCATCGGTGGCAAAATTGAAACCTGTTTGTATCCGTTCTATTTGCCGCTCTGGATTATGAACTAACAATTCATAGCTGATGACCATGCGCCGTAAGCCGTGTGTTGCCTCAATTGATTCCAGTAAGTGCACGCACCAACACAATAATCCCAACTCAAGCTCACCACCGGTGAGTGATTGGTAAGCACGCGCGGCAATCAGCGGATTACGTAAGGCAATTATATAATTATCTTGAGTATTTAATTGTTCGCGGGTTTTGTTTGCCGCTGAAATAACACGCAAGGTTTGCGGTTTGAAATGACGACAGGCCAAATTTTCTTTGCCATCACAACTGATGATGCGTGTGTTCACGCCAATTGCTTGCATAGCACGTGCAATAGCTTCCGCGCCGATGCCTGCCATGCCCAATATGACAACACTCATATGCTGCATGCCCGTCTGTTACTGATGTCAAATGAGATGATTTTCGATCGCATCTAAAAAATCCTTTTTTAATATTACAGATGACAACTAACATCATCATTTATGCATCATGCAACAACGTCTTGGCAAGGACCTTACATTGTTTGCGAATTTCCGGCACAGCAACACACTCCCAGACTTCGCCGCGCATGGGCGGACCCAGAACATAATAAGTAGAAGAGTAATCGCCAGAAGGCATTTGCAAGGCGCAATCTGCGCCGGCGTGCATGCCGAGGCGCAGCGGATCAAGCTTGATGAGATCGCGCCTGATCAACGCTTGAATCAATGGTTGATCGGTAGTTGGCTCAAAGCCCGAGCCAATACAATTGATAATATGTTTAATCGGTAGTTCGCGCTGCTCACTCGTGGTGCGCATACGCACCGAGACCGCACCATCCTTCGCTTGCTGCACGCGCCCCGCTAACACTTCAAGCTGACCAGATGCGCACATCTCCATTAACAAGGCATGCAGTTTTTGCTGCACACGATGACGATGAATATTCCAGTACGGCAACACATGGCGTAAAAATCGTTTACGGCACGTCTCGCTGGTGCGCTGCCACAACGCTGGTAATTGCTGTCGCATGGCATTCATGAGGCCGCGCCAGTCACCCCCGGCCGTAGTAATCTTGTTCGCTTCGGCACGCAACACCTTCATCATGGAACGCACATCACGCGGCAAGGCACTAACATCCAGCGGCACCGCCGCACACGTGTCGCTATGCGGCAACGGCAATAAACCGCGGCGCGAGACCGCCGTAATGTTGCCCTGATGCTGCTGATGATGCAGACTCAACACTGCATCGACCATGCTAAGACCCGTGCCGATGATCAACACCGGCTCGTCGCGAGGGATATCATTCAACACCGTGTAGTCCCACGGGTTATTGATGACGTGGATACTGTCGTCACACTTGAACGGCAATCGCGCCGGCGGGTTATTGCCCAACGCCAGAATGACTTTATCGACTTCAACAGTCTGCTGGTTATGCAAAATAACGCGGGTATGCGTGGCGAATGGCTCGATATCCACCACCTCTTCCGGCACGAGAATTAACTGAATATTGGAGCCATCGTCTGCATTAATTTTCTGCAGCAAATCTTCCAGATACTGGTGATACAGCACGCGCGGCACAAACTGCCTGGCAACCGGCAAATCATCGACAAGATATTGATTCGCATTGTTTTTTAGCCATTCAACAAAGCTGCCGGGCTCATCTTCCAATGCACTCATATCGCCGGCGCGGGCATTCAAATAATGATAGTGAAACGGGGTGCGATACGCATCGCCTGCGGCGAATTGCCCTGTTTTTTCAAATAGATAGACCTCGAGCGGCGCGCTGGCTTCGCGGTGTAAAACGGCAGCCAGTGCGGTACCGGAAAAGCCGGCGCCGATGATGGCAATTTTGCGTGGTGCGGTTGTTTGGTGTGAGGTCAAGACGATCATCCCCTGTTTGCAACGAATTGAAAGCCAGAATTGCCGGTAAATTATCACGTTATCAAAGACTTGTCATGCTTCTGACTGGCGCGTCCAAATGGCAAAAAACACG
>CAZWPD010000011.1:28228-34066 GCA_964636145.1 uncultured Coxiellaceae bacterium | reverse complement strand
TGTTATTCAGTCGTAAACGATGAACCGCAACCACAAGTCGTCTTGGCATTGGGGTTGCGGATAATGAATTGCTCCCCTTCAATGTCTTCTTTGTAATCAATCTCGGCACCCGCCAGATACTGAAAACTCAATGAATCAACCAGCAACTGCACCTCACCGCCGCTGACCGGCTTGGTGACGATGGTGTCGTCACCTTGAGTTTCTTCATCAAACGTGAAGCCGTATTGAAAGCCGGAACATCCGCCGCCGGTGACGTAAGCACGTAATTTTAAATTAAAATTTTGCTCTTCCTGGATGAGTTCCCAGACTTTGGCAGCTGCTTTTTCGGTTAAAATGACGGGGTCGGACATTGGTGTTACCTCATTATTATGCGGGGATTATAGCAGGTTTTTTGTTAGGTATTGCACTCATCTGCTGCCTTTTAGAACGCCACATCTTTACATTAGCACGCCCCCTCTCCCGCCCACTGAAGTTAACAGATTGATGGCAGTGATTGCGGGAGAGGGACCGGGGTGAGGGGAATTGATGCACATAACACCCCTAAAGCCAGGGCAGTGAATAACAATAATCTGAAATGAATTATCCCCAAAGAAACCAGCTTATTCATCGTTCTTGAATGATCAGTTCATTGGTTCTCCCTCACCCCATCCCTCTCCCGCACCAACCACCGAGTTCTTGTTGGCTTGCGTGGGCGGGAGAGGGGGCACCCTTTTCACATTTTGTGCAACACCACTCACAGGCTAGCGATCATCCCCGCTATCTGCTACTGTTCCCGCCACCAACACATTCAACACGGAGCTTACAGATGCATTGGGTAAAAGCATTTCACATCATATTTATGGTCACCTGGTTCAGCGGCTTATTCTATCTGCCACGATTATTTGTCTACCACGCCATGTCCACCGACACGATCAGCATTGAGCGTTTCAAAATCATGGAAAGAAAATTATTTTTCGGTATCACCACCCCCGGCATGATCTTCACCATTTTATTCGGCGGCTGGTTACTCGGTTCCAACATGGCAGTCTATATGCAAGACGGCTGGATGCACGCCAAACTCGGCCTGGTCTTCGTGTTGCTGCTATATCACTTCTATCTCGGCAAACTTTATCTGGATTTCAAATACGACAATAACCGCCACGGTCATGTGTTCTATCGCATCGTTAATGAGATCCCGGTGTTGTTTTTAGTTGCGATTGTGATTTTGGTGGTGGTGAAGCCGTTTTAATTTGCTGCAGAGAAAGATTAGAAAGCGGCAAATCACGCGAAAAGAAAGTCCCCTCTCCCGCCCATAAAACTTCCTTTGTCTAGGTCGTGGCTGCGGGAGAGGGAAAGGGTGAGGGAAAACCATGCCTTCGCGAATTCTTTTCACCCTCACCCCGGTCCCTCTCCCGCAACCATTTTCTGAAAACTTGTCTACTACAATGGGCGGGAGAGGGGGCCTACTAACTCACATTTGTAACACTGTCACATTCTCTATGCTTCGGGAAATAAAAGCCGCGCCCTGCAAAAAAACGCAGGGCTCGCAATGACAACTTACGCATCAAACGTATATTTCAACGCCACCACAAACTCATCCGACCGTGGCGTACCCACTGGCATGGAGCGGAAAACTGTATAGTCATATTCCGCGCGCACACTCCAGCACGGTGTAAATGCCGTTTCAAGACCAAGACCCATGATCATACCCCAGCGCCAAGTGTTCGCTTCAGCGAAATAGCCGTAGGCTCCGCCCAAACGCAAAAAGCCCATCGATGCCTGCGCCAACATCACCGCCGGAATGAAACTCAAGCCAAAGTTAGGCGTAATGCGCAAGCTTTGATTACGAATCTCATAATCATTCGTCAGCGTGCTGACTAAGGTGCCTGATAATTCAGCCGCCATATAATAATCGGTATCAAGCATGCCGCCGTAACCGAAAAACAAGCCTGGACGAATGCCGCGATAAGCAGAAGGAGAGGCGTTAATATCCTGGATACCAACAGAGCCACCCACGTAAGTATTCGCATGAACGTTAAAAGATAATAGTGAAGCCAGCACAGCAGCTGAGATGGTAATTTTTTTCATGACTCTTCCTTGATAGAGAGGTTTAAAGATTGCGGTCAGTATACACCTAGCGAAGAATTATACAGACTGAGTAGCAAAAATAATAATATGACATTAATTATTTTTTTACGGCGCGTAACAAATGGAAGGTTTGACTGCCGAGAGTGGCACCTGCATTACTTGCATTCACATCATCCATCGCCCCATATAAACCAGCTACCTGACACACTGACGGCGGTGTCGCAGGACGCCGCGGAGCGGCTGGCTTGTCTACACTCGCTACCACTGTCGTTTCAGGCTGCTTGTCTGGCACTTTCTCGGCGAGTTCAGCAACACGAGGCTCGGCCTTTGGTGAAGCAATCACATTCGGCGTGACACGCTCCGGTGCTGGCTTATCATCTACCGAGTGAAAAAGATTATTGATAGTACGCGGTGATTTTTTCAAATCCCACACTGGTGCTAACTTATTTACCGTTGCTGCAGCATTCAAATCATAAATCGGCTGCTTATGCTTAGCGGGCGCGACCGGAGGCAAAGAGCCATAATCCTCAATCAGATCTAGCGTGTCATGAATAACAGACTTGGTCGTATCACTGTGTTTTGTAAGATAGGAATGCCACTCCCTGAGTGGCGCCTCCAATTCTGGCTGCATCAAGATACTCAATATTTTTTTATCATCTTGCGAAGCAACGGCACTAATCATGGCATCGACAGTCGCCTTGGCCAGACGCTTCAAGACAAACTCATTCTCTTCTTTTGTATTCACCCACTGGTTCGCACCATTGATGGTCTGATAACTGGCTTTTGAACGCTCACTTTGAACATATTCAATCACTGAAATCAACATGCCACCGTATAATTCAAAAAACATTTTTGATGCTGGACGTTTGGCGAACTCATCCCAGTCCTGCAGGTTTTGATCGACCATCACGCGGCATAAAAACTTCATGGCTTCAGAATTCAATTTTCGCGCGATCGCTTTTTTGGTTTCCTGATACCAGTCGCCTTTACCTGGTGTTTGAAATTGTTGCTCGAGCCAACCATAAAACTGCCAGACTGCCACTTCCGAGCAGGCACGGCTTATCTTGAAATAATCGATTCCAGGCTTCGTACCTGGCAGCTTGATCTTGCGATTCAAGTTAGCTTGCATAATGAAATTCAGTGTCAGCATGGAAGTGACAACTTCATCCACCAGAAATCCTTCTGCGCCAGTCGCCAGCCAAATCCCGTATTTCGCCGCGAATTTGGAAGCCTCGAAAGCGCCGCCCACACCCATGTTATATGGATTATTTTTATTGAGTTCAGTTTTGCGGCAATCAGAACAATTGCCCGCCGCGGCTAGCGGGTATTCGGTAAATCCACGGCCAATCAGCAGCATCTTGAAAGGCAGCGTCACGGCATTACCATAAGGAATGTATGCAGCAAACATATCTAACGCTACCAGACTACCGAAGTAATGTATGGTACTCATCGCTCCTGCCATGGCATGTGCCTGCGCACCATGTTCGCAAGCATTAACCATCGGGTTAGTATCAACCGGCACCATTGCACCAGGCTGAACCGTTTTGGGCTCGGGAGCACTATCATCGGCGCTGGCCTTGGCCATATTGAGATTATGCAATGCATCATCGGTGTATCTGCCGATAGTAGTCTTGAGTAAATAAATAGTTGCCGCCGCATCGAGCGCACTCACTGCTACTGTTTCCACAACTGGATTGCTAATCACACCAATACGAACCAGATTAGACACGAGTGGGCGCACTAATAATTTTGGCGCGAGCCGCAATAATAACGCTGCCTGACTGCTGCGCCAGACACGCGACACATTCGGATGCGCATATAAAGTAATTAAAGGTAGTGGATTAATGGTGCGTGAAAAGCCGTCCCATGACTGCAACAGCCAGTCACCGAAGCCTTTATGAAACGTAGGAGAAACAAGAAATTTACCGACCATTGAAACTGTAGATGTGGTTGCAGAAATGACTGAAACCGCTCCCTTGCATACCGAAGCAGCTCCGTTGTAAATGGATTGCGCAGTATCACTCACCCATCGAAATAATCCCTGCATGCTGGCCTCTTCGGCTTAATAACTTGTCATCTTCATTCGACAATATCACCCATGTCTTAACGAATTATTAAGAGATATCTTACACACTCGTGCAAAAATCACTATTCGCTACTTGATCTCAGCAAATACTTTTTGAGCTGCATTTAATGTGACCTGAATCTCTTGCTCGCCGTGGGCAGAAGATACAAAGCCTGCTTCAAATGCTGATGGAGCAAGATAGACACCTTCACGCAACATGCCATGAAAGAATTGTTTGAAATGATCAACATTTGTGAGCTTGGTATCTGCTTCGCAATGCACAGGTTCGTTTGTAAAGAATAAACCAAACATGCCGCCCAATGAAATTGCATGGAATGGAATACCCGCTGCTTTCGCTGCCGCTTCCAGTCCGTGCATTAATTGCTGTGTTGCGCCAGATAATTGTGGATAGAAATTTGGTTTGGTGATTAATTCCAGTGTTGCATAACCTGCTGCCATCGCAACTGGATTACCTGATAAGGTGCCAGCCTGATAAACCGGACCAAGTGGTGCAATCACACTCATAATATCAGCACGGCCACCAAAAGCACCGACTGGGAAACCACCACCAATTACTTTACCCAAGGTGGTTAAGTCTGGTTTGATGCCGAAATGCGCCTGCGCGCCGCCCAATGCCACACGGAAACCGGTCATGACTTCATCAAAAATTAATACGCTGCCGTATTGATCACATAAATCGCGCAAGCCTTGCAAGAAACCTGGCTGCGGCAAAACAAAATTCATGTTGCCTGCAACTGGCTCGACAATAATGCCGGCAATATCTTGCCCGTATTTCTCGAATAAAGCCGCCACCTGATCGAGACGATTATATTCCGCGACTAAGGTGTGCTCGGTAAAACTGTCTGGCACACCGGCAGAACTCGGGATGCCCAGCGTCAAAATCCCAGACCCAGCTGCAACCAGCAAGCTGTCAGAGTGGCCGTGATAACAGCCAGCAAACTTTATAATCTTGTTACGCTTGGTAAAGCCACGTGCGACGCGAATCGCGCTCATGGTGGCTTCAGTGCCGGAATTAACAAACCTTACCATTTCAATGGATGGCACAAGTTCACGTACTTTTTGCGCAAGCCTGACTTCACTTTCAGTTGGTGCCCCAAAACTACAGCCAGCCTGTACAGCTTCAATCACTTTTTCTGTTACATAAGGATGGGCGTGACCTGCGATCAACGGCCCCCATGAGCAGACGTAATCGACGTATTCATTGTCATGCAAATCGACCATGTAAGCGCCGCGACCCTTCTTGAAAAAAACCGGATTGCCGCCAACACCGCGAAATGCACGCACAGGTGAATTGACGCCGCCTGGGATAACAGTTTGGGCACGGTCGAAAATTGAATTGGCTACTGACATGGGGGAACCCTCGTTATTGTTTTCACGCATGATAGTCAGAAGTGCTAATTTTGTCACGCAGCAATCGGAATGCCAGGATGACGTTTGGGCGAATAGTCATTATAATCCTGCCCTCGTCATCGTGATGCCATGTGGCCGCGGCAATCCAGATCTGGCTTCGTCGCCAAAAGCGCTCCTCGCAATGACGATAGAGATACAATCTAGCCATAATTACGAGTAAATACAATGAATTACAAAAGATACATGTGCCTGCTCTGCGGATATATATACGATGAAGCCCAAGGCTGGCCACAAGACGGAATAGCCGCCGGCACACGCTGGGAAGATGTTCCACC
>CAZWPD010000011.1:22971-28128 GCA_964636145.1 uncultured Coxiellaceae bacterium | reverse complement strand
ACCACCCTAAACCCCTCAAACTCCTGCCACGGCACCTCGTCACGCTGAACCGCGGTTACAACCGCATGTTCCGGCCCGCGCTGCAACCACGCCTCAAGTTGCTGGACCTGAGCTTTATCACCGCATGCCAGCACTTCAACGCTGCCATCAGCCAAATTGCGCACCCACCCTGTCACACCTAATTCAGTGGCGCGCCGCGCCGTACTCGCGCGAAACCAGACACCTTGAACTTTGCCGCTAATGATTGCATGCAAGCCAGTTTTATCTGTCATCATCGAGCCTCCTTGCTATTTTCCAAACACAATCACATCAACATGACCAATCCGGCCTGCAGCAATGATATGAATTTTTTTACGCTGCGCTTTTGGCAACAGATCAAAATACTCGGCGCTGGTAATAAAAATTGCCGGCTCGTGTACACGCGGCAATTCAGATTCACTTGCCACAAAAACTGGCGTTTCTTCAACAGTCATATTGACGAGATACTTGATCGGCAGGCCATCTGACTGTTCATGATAAAAAACTAATTTTGCATGTTTTTGTATACGCAAGCGTTCAACCGATCGCACAAAATCACGAGTGCGGTCGACGTAAAGCTCAATCGGTTCTACTAAAAACAAATTTGCCACGATGAAACAAAACGATCCGCAAAATATTACCCACGACAAACGTCGCCACAACGCAGCGGTATCCGTCAGATAGAAAAACAAATTTGCAGCTTGCAGCAAAGCAAAAAATACAATCATGGGCAAAAATGGCAACGAGGATGGCAGACCATACAGGACTGCTGCGCGCCAGACAAAAATTGTTGCGGTACAAAGTAAAATCGGCAGAAATAAATATAAATAAATAATCGCGTAGTGCAACACGCGAAAATAGCGTTGTGCCGGCTGCGCCGACCACAGATAGCCGCACAATAAAGCCAATGCTGGCGCTATGGGCAACACATAGCGAACTTTTTTATCGCCAGGCACACTCATGCCCAATAAAATAATGAGCGCCCAGCCGCTTAATTTCAGTAAAAATTGAGTGTCACTGCTGCGCAAGGATGGCTTGAAATAGCTGTAAATCACACCCAGCATGATTGCAAACGCAAATGGAAAGGTAATTGCATAACTAACAAAACTGTCCGCGAAATAGAAATACAAAGGTAAAAATTGATTACCCATGCGCCCCATCACTTCCATGCGCCACACATCTTGCATAAAAGCTGTACCACCTGCATGATTGGCAATCATCATTAACGCAGCACAGCAGAATAATAATAATATTGTTGCGATCAGTCCCGTGACTAAAAATTTTCGAACATCGCCATTCAGCAAATAATAAGTGCAGACCACGCCGGTTGGGATAACTAATCCAATCGGGCCGCGAAATACAAAACCGGCAACAAATAACAGATAAATCCATTTCACCCGACCAGGTGCTGCTTTCACGTGAGCTGAATGCACTAGATAAAAGCAGGCAGCCGTGAACAAGGTTGGATACATGTCTAGCGCAATCGCACGCGCACTCTTGAAAAACGCGAGCGTCGTTAGCAAACTAAATACTGGGTAGGTTCCCAATTTTTTGTCGTGTAATCTGCCAATTTTGTGCGTAACCACCACCGTCAGCGCCGCAGCGACTGCACTGGGGAAAATTGCCGTGAGTTTATTCAAGCCACCGAACAAACTCGCCGTCCAGTAAATTAAAACGGTAGAGGCAACTGGGTAATCGGGGTAAGGCTTACCGTAAGTGGTTGGAAACCAGCTAATACCGTGACGCCACATTTCTTGCGCGAATAAATACACGCGGGAATCAAAGCTGATTATTTCCTGACCGCTCAAACCGATTGTAAAAATTGCGAGCGAGACCGTGAATAAAATTGCTGATTGCAATAAAGACTGTCGATTGCTAACTGTATTCATTATCCGTACCGATTTAAAAAAGGAGAAAATACTAGCATGGATGCCTGATGACGTGGACATCTTTTTCCTTGCCCAGTACACTCAGGAGCTAAACATGAATTAAGGGATGCTTATGTTGCCATACAAAATTGCACCCTCGCTGTTATCAGCCGATTTTGCACGGCTAGGCGAAGAAGCACAGGCCGTACTCGATGCGGGCGCGGATATGTTGCATCTGGATGTCATGGATAACCATTACGTCCCCAATCTTACTGTTGGGCCATTAGTCTGCGCATCGCTGCGCCGCTACGGCATCAAAGCGCCGATAGACGTGCATTTAATGACAAAACCAGTCGACAGCTTGATCAGCGAATTTGCCGAAGCGGGCGCCACCAATATTACCTTCCACCCCGATGCCTCCACCCACGTCGATCGCAGTCTGGATTTAATTCGTAAACACGGCTGCCGTGCCGGCCTCTCACTCAATCCGGCAACGACACTAGACTGCCTTGAGTACGTACTCGATAAACTCGACTTGATTTTGATAATGTCTGTAAACCCTGGCTTTGGCGGGCAATCATTCATTCCATCATCATTAGAAAAAATTAAACGCGCACGCGAATTAATCAACACTAGCGGACGCGAGATTGATCTTGCCGTTGATGGCGGCGTCAAAACCGACAATATTGGCGCAATCGCCAAAGCCGGTGCCAACATGTTCATTGCTGGCTCGGCAATCTACAATCAACCAGATTACGCCAAAGTCATCAGCGCGATGCGCACCGAATTAAAAGGAGCAGGTCAATGACAAACAAACCCAAGCCGCATGCTGGACTCCGTCACGTTGCGCTCTACGCCACTAATTTCGAAGCATCAACTCGCTTCTACACCGAATTACTCGGATTAAAAATCGTCTGGCAACCTGACCCGGACAATATTTACTTATCTTCCGGCTCAGACAATCTCGCACTGCACCGCGCAGCTCCTGATTTTGTCGCAGCCAAATCACAACGTCTCGATCATATCGGATTTTTTTTAGATGAACGCGAAGAAGTCGACCGCTGGCATGAGTATATGCTGACAAATAATGTAGAAATCAAAGCAGGACCAAAAGATCATCGCGATGGCACGCGCAGTTTTTACTGCGCGGATCCAGACGGCAATATTGTGCAGATGATATATATCAACATGACCTGATAAACATTTTTAACACGAGGGAGTTAACATGCAGGAAAGGAAAGTCGTAGCAGCAACAGAAAACGAATATCTCAATATCATTCTTAATACACTTCATCCCACTTCGAATGACAAGATTCCGGATCAGGCGCAAGTGTTATTGAAATTAATGGAATTCTACGTTGACGATTCCGCCAAAACTTTTCTGATGATTCCGCGCAGACGACGCTCACACAGCGATGACGCCAAGACATGTATTAAAATCTTAAAAAATTCTCGCAACGGTACACTGCATGAAGTCATCAACCAGTTAAACACTATTGCCTTTATTCGCAACGGCGGCGACTTCGCGAGGTTGCTAAGCACATTTTTTTCTGTCTACCCAGAACATCTGACGAAATGCAGCGACATCGTCAAGCGTGCCGTCCTACCACAAGATGTTTGGTGCCATCAGATTGAAGCCTGGGTGAAATCCATCATCGAATCCAAACATGATGCCAGCTGGAACAACGATCACGAGTTACTCGAACACTTAAGCAGCGTTATTCCCGCACAATTAGCTGACACATATGCCGATTACTTGCTTGGGCAATTAAATAAAAGTACTTATGAGACGCGTAAAGGCCTGCACAAAGGCTGGGTATGCTCGGCATTAGCGACATTACATACAAAATTAAGTCTGGCCAAGCGCGACCTCGTCACCAGAACTCTACTCAGCGAATTCAACACCGCTGAATACGATCTCAGTATGATAGGCATCTGCGCCGCACTCTCATCGCTGCAGTTGAACCCAAAACAACGCAAAGAACTAGCTTCTCGCCTTTATTCTTATACCGTTGATGAATTACCGAAATTACTCGATTTATTTGCCGACCACCACAGTGAAACCATCTCTCATTACATGGCGAAGATCTTCACCAGCCTGAAAAATTTGGAAGACCAATATAGTGATATACCTCGCGAGAGTATTATCAATTTCCTACTGAAACAAGACAATGCTTACCCATTACGGCATGGCATCATGGTCTTGGACAAATGGATTTCTAATGATAAAAAATTAGAATTTATGTCCCGCCTCGAAATTCATCCACAGTTCATGAAAATGGCGCCACTTTTCTGGAAGTGGATGGCCGCAGACAAAAATGCGAATACCGACTGGTCGCGCCGTAACCGGTTTGCGCAACGCCTCGAAGATATCAAGAACGAGCTTACCAAGAAAATTTCAGCCGACTCCCCAGCCTGCCCACAACTGGCATGGTTAATTGCCGATAACACTTCCACGCAATTCGTGCGGTCGGAAATTATTGCCAACATGAGCGAAGAACTCTCCACTTACAATCGTAATGCATCGAACGACGATGTAAGGAAAGATTTGCATCAATCCCTCGCATTATTAAGAAGCTGGGCTAACCAAACCCAAGTAGCAGCGATCGCAAAAATTCTACAATCATCGGTTCGCATTAATCCAGATGACTCTGAGGCTTTGAAAATTAGTGCTGCAACTGCTGCCGCTGAACTGGCCGAACATTTGCGCCCAGAAGATTCCAAGCAATTACGTGACGATTTACTTGGATTATTAGATGGCAAACTCAGCAAAGATGCTGCCAAAGCGCTGTCAATTTATCTGACAAAAATTCCGCACAAGCAACTACCAGAACTGATGTCATGCCTGATGTTAAAAGACAATGACCACGCACAGTTACTCCTGGCTGGTATACATGAATATCATCAGGAAATGTCACTGCCAGCCGCACCAGCACTGAAAAACGCGATGTAAAAATGTAGTCCGGCCGCGCTTTTTGCGGCCGGGATTCCTCAATCTATACGACACCTTATATGACGATACTCTGGATGTAAAAACAAGCCCGAGCATGAGACAAAATGTTGATATTATGGTATTTTTTAGCAGCATAGGATTCTTTTCCGGCTGAAAACCTGAATATAAACCCAGCAACTGCATGCAAAATTGGGTACCTCGCGCCTACAGCGGTCAGTGCTATTAGAGATATAAAAGGGATGCGATATTTATGTCCCAGGGTTGCGACGCAAAAAACGCGTCTCACCCTGGGCTAATATGAGGCCTATGGCCTCGGAA
>CAZWPD010000011.1:19189-22871 GCA_964636145.1 uncultured Coxiellaceae bacterium | reverse complement strand
AGATTTGCGTACTCAACCCAGGGTGGCGGCGCAAAAAGCGCGCCTTACCCTGGGCCATGAAAAAACATGCCTTCGGCCTAAAAAGCTGCACTTACCTGCACTCAGCACTAAAACCATCATCACACACACCCCGCCTCCGCAAACAACGCTACGGCGCAGCAAGCGCCCGTGCCCCACTCTCGCTACCAACAATCACCGCATCAGCAGTGCGCTTGGCGAACACACCGGTTTCAACCACGCCGGTAATATTCTTCAACTTCTCTTCCATGGCACGCGGATCGAGTAATTTGAGATTATATATATCAAGAATGACATTGCCGTTATCAGTCACAAACCCTTCACGATACATCGGGTCACCGCCGAGCAATACAATCTGACGGGCAACGTAACTGCGCGCCATCGGAATGACTTCAATCGCAACTGGAAACTCGCCGAGCAAATCAACGACTTTGGATTCATCAACGATGCAGACAAATTTTTTCGAAGCCGTCGCGATAATTTTTTCGCGAGTCAGTGCTCCGCCGCCGCCTTTAATCATTTGTCGGGCGTGATTAATTTCATCTGCACCATCGACATAAAGCGGCAATTCGCCGACTGAATTCAAATCCATAATCGGAATCGATAATGCCTTCAAGCGATTTGCAGAATCGACAGAACTTGCCACTGCACCTTCGATTCTGGCTTTTACAGACGCGAGTGCATCAATAAAATGATGGACAGTTGAGCCGCTGCCAACGCCAATGATCATATCTTCTTTGATGAACTCAAGCGCTGCGCGTGCTGCTGCTCGTTTACCTGCTTCTTTATCTTTTTCCATAATCGCTCCTTCTCTGCCGCGAATTAGAGTATGTAACCGCTCAAGTCTTCATCTTTCACCAAATGCTGTAAACGTTCATCGACGTAAGCTGCGTTGATGTTAATGACTTTTTCAGCCATGTCAGAGGCGGCGTAAGATACCTCCTCCAACAGTCTTTCCAGAACAGTATGCAAACGACGTGCACCGATGTTTTCGACACGCTCGTTAACTTGCCAGGCAATTTCCGCAATTCTTCTCACACCATCTGGTAGAAATTGCACGGTCATGCCTTCGGTACCCATCAGCGCTGTATATTGCTCGGTTAATGAGGCTTGCGGCTCAGTAAGAATGCGCACGAAGTCATCGGTCGTTAAAGACTTCAATTCGACACGAATCGGTAAACGTCCTTGCAACTCGGGGATCAAATCTGACGGCTTTGCATAATGAAACGCGCCGGAGGCAATAAACAGAATATGATCGGTACGCACCATGCCAAACTTGGTTGAAACGGTTGAGCCTTCGATCAGTGGCAGCAAATCACGCTGCACACCTTCACGCGATACATCAGCGCCAGCATACTCGGAGCGCTTGGCAATCTTATCAATCTCATCGAGAAAAATAATGCCGCTTTGCTCAACACTCTCGACCGCGTGCGTCTTGATTTCTTCATCATCGATCAACTTAAAAGCTTCTTCTTCACGCAAAATTTTCTTCGCATCAACAATTTTCATTTTACGGGTTTTCTTGCGATCGGTACCAAGATTCTGAAACATATTTTGCAATTGATTCGTCATTTCTTCCATGCCAGGAGGCGCCATAATTTCCACGCCAACCGGACCCATGTGCACATCGACTTCAATCTCTTTGTCATCTAGCTCGCCGTTACGTAACTTTGTACGGTAAAGCTGACGGGCTGCACTATCTTCCTTGCCAGGGTCACGCGGTTCACCAGCGAAGCTAGCGCGCGGAATCGGCAACAGCGCATTCAGAATGCGTTCTTCAGCCGCACTTTCTGCATCGTTACGCACCCTGCTCAACTCTTTTTCGCGCATCATTTTGACGGCCATATCAACGAGATCGCGAATGATTGATTCAACATCACGCCCGACATAACCAACTTCGGTAAATTTGGTTGCCTCGACTTTAATAAAAGGCGCATCAGCGAGTTTTGCCAAACGACGGGCAATTTCTGTCTTACCAACACCAGTCGGCCCGATCATTAAAATGTTTTTCGGCATGATTTCATCGCGCATTGGTGAGGCAAGTTGCATGCGGCGCCAGCGGTTACGTAGCGCAACAGCAACCGCACGTTTCGCCTCGGCCTGGCCGATGATGTGCTTATCTAATTCGCCAACGATTTCGCGTGGCGTCGGGTTTTTGGAAAGTGTCGGCTCAACTTCTAACTCAATGTCATTTGTGATTTGATGCAGCATCTATCACCTCGATGGTAAAATTGTTATTCGTGTAGATACAAACAGACGCGGCGATTCCGAGTGCTTTTTCAGTGATGGTGCGCGCATCCAGATCAGTGTTTTGTAGCAGCGCCAAGGCTGCGGATTTTGCGTATGGGCCGCCAGAACCAATAGCGATTAACCCATCTTCTGGCTCAATGACATCGCCATTACCAGAAATAATCAATGAGGCTTTGGGGTCAGCAACGACCAGCATCGCCTCGAGCCTGCGCAGCATTTTGTCAGTGCGCCAATCTTTAGCAAGCTCAACTGCGGAGCGCACCAAATTACCCTGATGTGTTTCCAGTTTGGCTTCAAATCGCTCAAACAAAGTAAAGGCATCAGCCGTGCCACCAGCGAAGCCAGCGATGATTTTATTATTATAAAGTCGTCGAACCTTACGGGCATTGGATTTCATGACGGTATGACCCAAGGTAACCTGACCATCGCCGCCCACCACTACGACACCATTGCGCCGCACTGAAACAATTGTTGTACCATGCATTTCCGCCAAAACATCATCTCCTCTGTCTATGCACTAAATATAAGGGCAGCTACCGCCTTTACAAGGTGCGAGATGCACTTATAATGCTGCATACAATACAATTCCTTTTTCTAATGGGTGTCAAGAGCATGAGACCAAGCCAGCGCGCTAACCAGCAATTACGTGATATTACGATTACCCGCCATTTTACCCGCCATGCAGAAGGATCGGTGCTGGTGGAATTTGGTCACACCAAAGTCATTTGCACTGCCAGCATCACCCCTGGAGTGCCGCCATTTCTGAAAGATTCTGGTCAAGGCTGGGTTACCGCCGAATACGGCATGCTCCCGCGCTCAACACATACACGCATGCAGCGCGAAGCAGCAAAAGGCAAACAAGCCGGGCGCACGCAAGAAATTCAACGTTTGATTGCACGCTCACTACGCGCAGCGGTCGATTTACAAGCACTGGGTGAATACACCATCACTGTCGATTGCGATGTCATTCAAGCCGATGGCGGCACACGCACAGCATCCATCACCGGCGGCTGCGTCGCACTATTCGATGCTATCCAGGTTTTAAAACTACAAAATTCTCTCACTAAAGATCCATTCAAACAATTTGTTGCTTCTGTTTCAGTCGGAATTTTCAATGGCGAAGCGGTGCTTGATCTCGATTATGATGAAGACTCGAATGCCGATACCGATATGAATGTTGTCATGACTGAACACGGTAAATTCATTGAGATTCAGGGCACAGCCGAAAAAGATACGTTTGAAGAAAGTGAACTTGGCACCATGCTGACGTTGGCAAAGAGCGGCATTAAAGAATTGGTAGCGAAGCAAAAGCAGCAGACGAGTAATTGAGATTTTTTAACTAGTCACACCGTAGCCCGGTCGCGCTTTTTGTTGTCGGGGGCGCCGCCAGAAAAAAACACGCCCCACAAAAACA
>CAZWPD010000011.1:0-19179 GCA_964636145.1 uncultured Coxiellaceae bacterium | reverse complement strand
AGCATGAAATGCCCCGGCCGCAAAAAGCGCGACCGGGCTACAAAATGCAGGGCTCGCAATGACGAGCAATCACGTAAACCTTCTCACACTATTACCACTACTGCGTAAACCATTCGCCGGCTCAGGCGAATAAGTTGCTAACACACTCTGTGCAGCGTCAAAGAATCCCTGACGCCTAATCAGAGCTTTTGGCGGCATATATTCAGGAACAGTGTTGGCCCAATGATAAGCACGATCATTATATAAAACCAAACGCGCATGCTCTTCGTAGCTCTCGAGACAAATCTGTTTCACAACATCATAACAAGGAACTTCGCCAATCCTTAACATTGCCTCACCAACATCAACCGAGAATATATAACTCACGCCATCTTTGGCCCTGCCAATCACATTGCGTTGCGATAACTGCGCAATTATCATCAGATTCGACGTCCACTCTTTCGGCAGTGGCTGACCCTTCAGGTTCTCTTGATGCATAAGAAACTCGATTATTTCATCATACGCATGAACCTTGCCAAGACGATCTTTCAAAAGAAATAGCGATGAGACATTAAAGGCAACGCCTTTATTATTACTGTCTTCCCGATTAAGAATGTCGCGATCATAAAGACATTTCATCACATCGGCGATTTGATTTTTCGTAACCTTACTGCCCATCGCACCATGCAAATACGGGAAATAACCGTAATTTCCATAAATGGGGACTGGATTTTCAACACCTTGCTCGAGCTTCACACCATCGACCACAACATTGAAATATCTGGCAAGGCGCGCAAGCTCGAGATCTCCAGCCCACTGTCCATCCTTGCCCATTTCAACAAGAAATTGATCGTAACCCTCACTCCACCACCACTGATTTAACATTTTTTCACGCATTACCTCATCCATCTCAGTACGACTGACTTCGTCAAATTTCATTTTGATAAAGTTATGCTTTATAAAGATGTCATCATCAGATTTATTGCGGCAATAAGCATCGAATGCACCCATCATCGGCTCCACAGTTTGCAAGGTATGATAGGCCGAGTCGACAGGATCACGAGCAATGTTAATAGATAATTCGCGCAAAATCGGTGCCAGTATAAATTGCAATTCTCTGCTATCTTCTTCCCTTAAAGCTAGCAATGCACGGGTTACACTTCGCCAACGAGGATTAACATTTAACTTCCCTGCCACTCGCTTGATGAAACCAGCAAAACGCACATCAGGCTCAGTGTGAGCCGCATACACTGATCTCTCAATCTGACTGAAAACTTGCCTATTACAAAGCGCCAAAGCAAATGCATGGAACGCGCAATTACCCTCACCTTCGGTATGTTCTATTTTTCTTTTTAGTCTGGCTAACGCCATGACGTGACCCCGCGAACCACAATACGTGAACTTGTAATAATTTTGGCTAAATGCGGCGATAGTTTAACGCCTGCGGTATTCACAGGGAATAGGTAAGTACGCGAGGAACAACTTTATTTAGAGAGTTTGCCACCAGGTGTTGGTATGTTTTTATCTTCCACCTGTAAGCGGGGCTCTTTTTTATCCGCTGATGCAAACATACCAAAACGCCCCACCGTCGGAAATGCCACGAGACCCTCTGTTGCCTTTAAGAGCAGAGCACGATCAATATCAAACTGATCATGAAAATTTTGTTTCAGAAACTCGGTTGCTTTCCATTTAGGAAAATGATCAGTAGTCATGACTATTTACTCCCTAATTCCTGAAGGTAGCGCTCTTTTTCCCCGCATCGTTCCCATAAAAATGCTGCGATGGTATCTTTCACAGCTGCTGTTGCGGGCCGGCCTAATACATCATTATACCAAAATTGATACGGGTGTTGGCTCATATCAACTTTGATGATGGATTTCTGATCTTTGAGGCGATACATGATATGGTGCTGCTTGACTCGAAAGGCAGCATCTTGCTCAGCTTGCTGAAGTAAAGACTCCAAAACTGCTCTCAACCCCTCTGGGCCTTCAGCAATAATGTAATCTGGTGTCCCGCTATCCATGGCTAACCACCTCTTGGTTACTATATATCTAGTGTAAGCAACCGGGCTTAAGAAACCCTTAAAAGACACTGAAAATCTAGCTAACTTACGGAATGATAGCATAATCCATTAGTAGCGGAGCGTGGTCGGAAAAGCGCTCATCCTTGTAAATGGAGGCGGATTTCACTGCTGATTTGAGGCCCGGGGTAATAATCTGATAATCGATTCTCCACCCCACATTTTTTGCCCACGCCTGTCCACGATGCGACCACCAGGTATATTCTTCAGCCGCCTGATTGACCTCGCGAAACGCATCAACAAATTCCATCTCACCGAATAATTTATCCAGCCAGGCACGCTCAGCTGGCAAGAAACCTGAATTTTTTTGATTCGACTTCCAATTCTTTAAATCGATTTGTTTATGGGCAATATTCCAGTCACCGCAAATAATCCACTCTTTGCCAGAATTGCGCAGGGTTTGCAGATGCTTTTCGTATTTGTCTAAAAAGTCGTACTTAACGGCCTGACGCTCTTCGCTAGAAGTTCCTGAAGGTAAATATAATGACGCAACCCATACCTTACCCAAATCAATCGCCACGTAACGCCCTTCGTTGTCAGCTTCGTGCCAACCAAGGCCGGTAACAACTTGTAACGGCTTGATACGCGAATAAATACCAACGCCGCTATAACCTTTCTTCTCCGCGCAATGATAATGGAAATGATAATTCTCGGGCCGCAACACAGGATCTAATAAATCCTGTTCTTGTGCTTTTAACTCTTGCACGCAAATCACATCGGCGTGCTGGCGTTGCAACCAATCAAAAAAACCTTTGCGCGCTGCCGAGCGAATACCATTTAAATTTGCCGTGATGACTCGCAACATTATTCACCTATTAAATTTTGCAAATACTCACCTGCTTTGCCGTGCACGTTTTCTTTAATTTGATCTTTAACTTTAGCCTTCACATTATCAATTTCTTGCGCCATGAATAATTTGTTTAACTCACGCATATCAAGGCGCACATCAGGTCCGGCCAACGGTCCTTTAACAATCAATGGAATTTCCCATTGTGAATTCAGCTCTTGCTGTGATTCTAATTGCAGCGCGAGATCAATCACTTGATGCGGCAAATTGTAACTACCCTGACCTTTGACTTTGAAAGCTGAAGCAGTTAGCAACAAATTATTCGTCTGCGCCAAGCCATTATTAATCAGCATGGAACCGGCCAGACTATCAAAAGCCGTTTCATTCAATTCTGTTGGTGCATCAATCGGCTGCTTATGTAGCAATGCATCGGCAGCTTTCAGGTAATAATTAACATTCACACCTTCGACGATACCGTTTTGAACACTAAAATCTGTCATGCCATTCAAGTTGCCCAGCATCTGATTGATATTATCGCCTTGCGTGGAAGCGTTAATTCTTACCTGACCAGTTCCGGATACTTTTAATTTAGAACGATCGCCATTCGCATCGCGCAGGAATGGCTTCATGTCAACATGGCTAAGTGAGACATCCCAATTCCATGCCGGCATGGTTGCAAAATCCTTACCGCGCGCCATACCGCTCAAGGAACCACCGTACATGGACGCCTGAATCGGACGCAATGTCAGGGTGTTATCTTGCCAATGCAAGCCAACCAAGGCGCTGGAAGCGTGCACATTCATCAAAGTTACTTCTGTGATATGCACTTCGCCACGCAATTTGCTGACGCCACGCAACAAGCGTAACGGCTCAACAGCGATATTCACCCGGCGCAAATCTAAAAACGCCCGCTGCTGACCTGGCGCAGTTAATGTAATATGGCCCGCTTTCACACCGACGGATGGATACACAGACCAGCTGAGATCGCCATCAATGACAAGTGTGTAGCCAGTACGCTTTAACACTTCGCTGGTGATCACTGGTTTCAATTTATTTGGATCGGCAAAAAAATATAACGCTGCTAACGCAAACCCGGCAACAATCACGAACAAAACTGCTATCCAGATTAAAACTCGAAACGCCTTTTTCATTATCAATTCCTTTTTATGGTACCGCGTAATTGAGAACACGATTATTCATAGGCTGCACAGGACGTGCATTCGTGCCGCCCGACTCTTGTCGAATTCGTAAAATTTGTGCCGGAGACGCAGTAATCGGCTGCGGCATCACTATCCATTTCAAGCCCTCAGTGCAAGGCGGCGTCGTCAGCGAACCATCAAATGTGTAATAGCGCTGATCTGATGGCAACAGATCAGCCGGGTTAATGCTGACATCAGGTACATCATAGGCAACGTGATCAGCTTCCGGCAGATGCCCCAAAATTTCGGTCAACGCAGAGTTTTCAGCACCGCCTTTCACAAACACTGCCACCACAGCGACATCGCCATCTTTACTTTCATGCACGAAATGAATTTCTAAGGGGAAATCCTGCTTGTGCCACAACGTTTCGCTCGGCGAATGAAAATGAAATTGAACCAGCTGATAGTCTTTACCACCAATCCGGATAAATTCCTTGGATTTTTCGTTAAAATTGAGCTGAATACTATGCCCATCATTGTAAATTGTCTGCGTCTTGCCAATCATGAGCTTGGTTTCAAGATCTTCGCCGATGATCATTGGTGCTGGGTGATATTTAATTTTTAAATCGAAAGGAACTCGGGTTTTCTTGCGCCCAATATTAATTGGCGACTGCGCACGTCCAGTATCACATGCTTCAAAATCAGGGCTCAGCATTCCCCAGTGTGCCGGACCTGTGGTACCAACGTAAGACCACTTCACTTTTACTGCCGCATCATTAACATCAGCATAAGCATGCAGGCTCATCACGCAACCGAGAAATAGTGTGGATAAACGCGAAAATATTTTTGATACCATGTGATCTCCAGACTGTCATTCTGAGCGGGTGATGGGAATCGAACCCACACCAAGAGCTTGGGAAGCTCCTATTCTACCATTGAACTACACCCGCGCTTGTCGTTAAGAGCAGCGCACCCTGATGTCTCGTGCCACTCTGCAATCTCGGTATTCTAAGGTGTCTACGGCCTGTTTACAATTCGTTTCGCGAAACGAATTGTAAACATCCCCTTGTTTAAAATAAAAAAAAAGCCACGTTTCCGTGGCTTTTTTTGCTAGTTAGCAAACTAACATTGCGCGGTATCGATACCAACTTTCTTAAAGGCTTCTGCAACTGCAGCGGTATCGTAATGCAGATCTGTCGCTGATTTCATCACGCCGCAAGCACCGTCATGGTATTCAGTGGATGGTGTCCAGTAGAAACTATTCGCGTGGATCATCACTTCAAATGCTTTTTTGGTATCCCAACCTTCAGAAGTAGCGAGGTAATAGAACATATGGTTATAAACGCCGCTCGCTGTGTGCACGATGTAACTTTGCAGCGAATCACCGTACAGACGCAGCTCGTCTCTGCCGTATTCCACCAGATGATCGAACTCGGCAGCACTATCAATTGAACAACCATCACCAGGTTTATCACCCTTGCGGCAATCTTTGCTTGGCTGATCCATATAACGTAAAGCTGTATTCTCTTCCTTGATGACTTCAGGACCTATCTGCCAAGTGCTATGGCCGGTCGCAAACGCTTCTGCTGCTTGCGCTGCCATATCAGAGAATGATTCGTTCATGGCACCCGACTGATCGGCATAGTTAAGATTAGAGTGCTGCGAGGTAAAGCCGTGGCTGACTTCATGCGCGATGACGCCCAATGATGTCAATGGATATAAGTCATCCTTACCATCACCGAGATGAATTTCATTGCGGGCATCATCCCACTCAGCATTTTCCCAACGCTTGCCGTAATGCGCGAACATTTTCAGCAGCATAGGCTTGCCATCGTGATTAACCAGCATTGGTATGTTGTACCATTCTTTGTAAAGCGACTGTACCTTGGTGCCGGCGTACAATGCGTCGTTTGCAGGAGAGAAACCACCATTGGCGGTATCCATGCTGCCGTCCCAGAAAACATTATTATGCTTGGTATCTGGATCGCCGCATTTAAATGTCATTTCATGCGCTGATTTACCATGGCCAGTGCGACCATCAAAAATTTCAACATCTGGATTCTTCAAATAGCAAACATTCTTGTCATCACGCTCAATCACCAGCGCACTTAAATCTTCTGACAAACCATCGTAAACCAGCTTACCGGTTTTGGTATTACCGCCGTAGCCGCCGCCGCTCGCAACAGCGTGATCAAGTGTCTTGATATCATTCCAGTTCTTATACACATCGAAGCTGACAGCATCCATGATATAAGTTGGTTTAGCCGGCACTTCATTCTCGCCGGTGCTATCTACATAAACTGAAACGAAAAATGCGTAATGAGCTTTATTGTTCTGGTCGACGAACACCATCAGCTGCTGCTTGTTCACTTCAGCGTTGGTTGTACCGTATTGGGCTTTAACTAATTCCAGAGCCTTGCTCTTGGCTTTGTCGGCCTGAGCTGGAGTAAATACCTGCTGAGAGACATTAGCCAAGTCGGCATCCAGATCCTGAAACATTTTGCCGTTCATGGTGCTTGCAGGTGCGCCAGAAATAGCCGCCAGACTCATGGCCATATTTTTATGTGCCGCTGGAACGTGCACCACGGAGTCAGCACCCCAGACTGGAACACCAGCATGATATTGCTGCATACGAATGTGGGTCGTCTGGTTGGAGTCAGTCGCACGACGGGTTTCTTTCATTTCATCGGTCTTGATTGCGGCAGATCTTAAATTGGTCGGTGCAGAAACATATGATCTCAACATTGAAACCGGCTGTTTGGCGAGGTTAACTGGCTTAGCCGCATATACCGACATACTGCCGAATAAACAAACAGATACCGCCACGGATCGAGCAACTGATCTATACATCCTACTCCCCTTTTTTTGATAAGCCCGACTCAAGTCAGGACTGATTAGTAATTAGTCAATCTAGTTATTATTATCTAGCTTAAAATCACCTTAATACCACGCTCTACTCTTCGTCAAGATAAAAAGCAAAAAAAAGCCCGGGATGACCCGGGCTTTTTGATCGCTGGAAAAAATTAGCAATCGCTTGTATCTACTTTAACAGTTGCGAATGCCTTGCTGATCGCATCTGTTTCATAGCCAAGATCTTTCGCGGCTTTGAGAACACCACAAGCACCTTCGCTAAATGTAGAGTTGGAAGTCCAGTAGTTGGTGTTTGCATTGACCATCACATCAAATGCTTTCTTTGGATCCCAACCTTCAGCTGTTCCCATCAGATAGAATGCGCGATTGAATACGCCGCTGCTGAAGTGAACATCGAGACCTTCGTAGTATTGATCAGCACTGTCAATCGAACACCAGTTACCCGGATTCTTGCCACCGCAATCTTTACTTGGCTTGTCCATGTAGCGTAATGCTTCATCTTCTGCCTTAAAGATTTCAGGACCAATCTGCCAGCTATTCTTGCTGTAAGCATAGAACTCAGCAGCTTGCGCAGCCATATCAGAGAATGCTTCATTCATACCGCCGGAATTGCCGTAGTATGCCAGACCAGAATGTTGCTCGGTAAAGCCGTGACTGATTTCATGCGCAGCAACACCAAGTGAAGTTAGCGGATAGAACATGCTGACGCCATCACCAAATGTCATTTTGCTGCCGTCCCAATATGCATTATCGATAGGATCATGCACAACCATCGTTAATGCCATCGGTTTGCCGCTCGAGTCTGTGAGCACTGGCACATTATACCAATCCCTGTACATGCCTTTAATCACATTACCGCCAAACAGCGCGTCATTGCTTGGTGAGTAACCATCATTCACCGCGTCCTGATCACCATCCCAATATAAACCATCATGATCTTTATCTGTTGACGGACACTTGAAAGTCATCACTTTATTACCGCGATAATTTTTCACGACGACATCAGAATTACGCAGCGAACAGGTTTTGGTAGAACCATCACGGGTGACAAGTAATTTTGCGTAGTGCAGATCACCAGTCAAACCATCGTAAACAAGTTTGCCCATTTTTTTATTACCGCCAAAACCGCCTGCAGCAACTTCTTTAGGAGATGTGTTATCGTCATCGAGAGTTTTGATGTTATCCCATTGCGCATAGACCTTTAGAGTTTCTGCATCAATAATGTAATTTGGCTTGGCTGGGAGATCTCCTGCTTTTACTGGAGCGGCATCGAAGCTGACGAGATATGCCCAATGTGCTTTCTTGTCTTTACCAATAAATACGATTTGTGTCGCTTTCTTGTCTGCAATGGTGGTCGTGCCGCCAATTTTGCGCGTGTAAGTTTCTACTGCGCTATCTACCGCTTTGCTTGCTTGCGCACTGGTCAGCATACGAAATTTTGCGAGATCCTGGCCGATATCCTGATAAATGATTCCATTCATTGTTGCCTGGCTTGATGAACCAACCAAACTGTTCAGACTGGCGGCTTTGCGTGATTTACCTGCATTTGGTACGTGTACAACTGCATCAGCTCCCCAAACCTTGTAGCCAGAATACATTTGTTGCAATCTGACATGCAGTGTATTGGATGGGCTAATAGAACGACTGATTTCACGCATCTCTGTACCTGCAGCAGGCGCAGAAATTAAAGACTGAATGACGTTTAGCTGCTGATGCTTCAAGTCAACTGATTTTGCGGCAAATGCTGAGGACATGCCAAACATTGGCAAGCCAAGCAGCAAGACTCCGGACAGAGCCAGTTTTTTTCCAAAAATATCCATATGATTCTCCTTAAAAGTTATAACAATGATGGAATCCAGTTTCTCCATGATGTGAGCAAATTGTCCGTCCTGACTCATTAACGCTTTCAAGAAGATCAATTAAAGTGAGATACTCATCAAAATTGGTATGAGCGTGGTGAAAAAGTATCCTCTTAAATGTAAACTCTGCATCAATAATTGTAAACTCAATCAATAAAGCAAAAGCGGAGTAAAAGTCAATGTACAAGATATGTTTTTATGTGCCAACATCGCATGCAGATAGCGTTAAGAATGCAATGTTTGCACAAGGTGCTGGTAAAATCGGCAATTACGGCTGTTGCGCGTGGCAAACACTGGGTGAAGGGCAATTTATGCCGCTCACAGGCAGTCATGCATTTATTGGTGAACTCGATCAACTCGAAAAAATTTCTGAATACAAAATCGAGATGGTTTGTGATGATGCGTACATCATAGATGTAATCGCAGCTCTAAAAAAAGCACACCCATATGAAGAACCGGCCTACCAGGCTTGGCGTATTGAAGAGTTATAGGTAAACAAAGATGCTGAAAGAAATTCGACAACAGATCATCGATCAACTGTGGCGCGATTATTGCAAATCCAATAATCATGTCAAGCAAATTGATGCGGTTTTGCAAACAAAAAATATTCGCCGCCCGGTGCTCGACCATTTTGCAATTATTGATTTACCTGGACCACATACTGGTATCAGCGAACTTGACCGTATTTTCAAAGCGATTGGCTATGAACGCCACGGTAAAGATTATTTGCCAGAAAAACAAAATGATTTTGCCTGGATGGCTGAATGCAGCAGCTACAACACCGCCGCACACGCAGTACTACCACAAGTAGTCACCGCAGATTTTCGTCTTGATGAGTTGCCCGTTAATATTCGTGACATTATCGTCAAATATAGCCGACAAGCACAGCCTTCGCCGGCAAGCAAAATTGAGCAACTTGCAGAACGCGCCGCCAAGCACGACCATCACGCCACAATGAATTTATTTATTGCGATTAATCATTACTTGCAAGGACGTGAATGGCCGCTGCCAACCGTAAAGGAATTTGAAACTGTCAGTGAATTTAATGAGTTGATAGCATGGGTGTTAGTATTCGGCCGCCGCCCGAATCATTTTACGTATTCTATCCATTTAATGCCTGAATTTTCCAACCTTGCCAGCTTTCATGATTTCATCGTGAATGAAGTTGGCCTGCCACTCAACACAGACGGCGGCATCATCAAAGGCGGCAAAGAATCAGGCATTGAACAAGGCTCAACCGCAGGCACACCGGAAATAGTTCAACTTGCAGATGGCACAATTGAGTTGCCGATGGGATTTGTCGAATTTGTCTGGCGCTTTGCCAAAAAAGAAGAACCGGTCTGGTGGCAAGATTATTTTACCGGCTTTGTCGCGAATCATGCTAACAGGGTCATTCAGTCGCTATACGTCCACGACTAGATTGTATTACTTGCCGCGCAACCAGCCGAGAATGTCATCACAAACATCACGCACCGAGCGGTGATCTGTGACCACGGCAAAATCTGCGACGTTCTCGTATATGGGCTCACGCTCCTCCCATAAACGAATCAAGACTTCCTGTGGGTTTTCGCCCTGCAATTGCGGGCGTCGCTTATCGCGCTTCAAACGATTCAATTGTGTCTCTAATGAAACTTCCATGTATATAACAATACCGCGCTGCTTCAAGATCTCGCGCACTTCTGGTGTTTCAATACAACCACCACCAGTTGATAAGACAATATTTTCGAGCTTACTCAACTCGTCAATCATGCGCATTTCGCGTTGACGATACCCCGCCATCCCTTCGAGATCAAAGATCCAACTCAAACTCACTCCGGTCTTATTCTCGATCTCTTCATCTGAATCGTAACAATCTTTGTGTAAATGCCGAGCAAGCGCACGCGCAACGCTGGTCTTACCAGCGCCCATCGGCCCAACGAGGAAAATATTTGTCTTAACTGCTTTCATATTGCCTGCTGCATTATTTTTGGTGTGACGAAGATCAAAAGCTCTCGTTTATGGTAGCGCTGACTCTGCTGCGTGAATAATAACCCTATTATAGGAATATTTCCAAGAAACGGCAGACCTTCCTGCGATTGTTCATGATTCACTTCATAAATTCCGCCTAAAACAACTGTTTGGCCACTCTTCACTTGCACATTGGTCACAATTTGTCTGGTACTAATCGCCGGCACACCCTGCACCATGCGTGCCGCCGGGCGATCCTGATTAATCTTTAGCGCCAGCAACACATGACTGCCAGGCAGAATTTGCGGCGTCACCTTCAACCCCAACACCGCTTTTTTGAAGGCAACGGCTGTGCCCCCGCTTTCGCTCACCTCCTGATAAGGCACTTCTTCGCCCGCCTCGATGGAAGCCTCTTGCTGGCTGCCGGTAAATAAACTTGGACTGGAAATTAATTCTGCACGACCTTGCTGCTCCAGCGCGGCCAACTTCACATCGAGCCAGGAGCCATCAGGCAAACTAGCAACGGCGATACTATATTTTCCCGGTACCGGCAAATTACCGGCTACGGGATGCGGATCTGTTGCCGCCAACTGCCTGACAGAAAACTCGAATCCTAGTTGTTGCATCGCATCTTGATCGATACTCACCAAACGCGCCTCAATCAACACTTGTTGCACTGCAATATCCATGCGACTAATCAACTGATTTATAACCGCCAACCGTGCCGGCGTATCGCGCACAAAAATTAAATTAGTACGCGTATCGACAGATAAGTGGCCGCGCTCAGACAAAAGGCTCGCATCATTTTCCTGGACTGCGACAGCAACATCTGCTGCGCGTGCATAACGAATTTTCCAGCTGCGACTTGATAACGCTGAAGAGGATTCAGCACCAAGACGCCACATCGCCTCCTCTTGCTGAACCTTGATCATCTCCAAACGTGGAGCGATGTACCAGATGCCACCCTGACGTGTTTTCGCCAACCCATTCGACAGCAGCAATGAGTCAAAAACATTTTGTGATTCCTCATTACTAACACGTAAAGACACTTCACCGTGCACCTCAGGACTGACAATGACATTTAAATTTGCATACCCTGCGAGCAAGCGCACAGCTGATGCCAAGTGAATGCTTTGAATATCTAAAGAAATGGGCGCGGCAAATGCGGTTGATATGCAAAATAGATAGATGAAAAATATTTTCTTCATAGTGATGCCTATTTATTGGTTTGAATCGACAATACTCACTTATGCAGTATTAGTTTCTGAGTTGCGGCACCCTGCAAAAAATGCAGCTCTCGAGCCGAGAAAATATGATCGGGCATAGACAACGTGACAGATCCCTCATTAATAGCGATGACCTTGCCACCCTCACTGCCAAGCAAATCATTCCGTTGTATGCTAAATACCACACCGTTTGGCAAAAGTATGACTGCAGCCAGTTTTCCTGCCACTGTCGCTGTGCCAATAAGGCGCATTTCATTAACCGAGAACTGCTGAGATGCCTTCTTATCTGCACCTGAGATTTGATCTGCGCCGCAAAATGGATTTGTTGCCAAAGAAAACCCAGATGTAGACGGGACAAATTCATCACCATTACGAGACTCATATAGAATGAGTAAACTGGTAAGAATGAGATTTCTTTCGTCAATCGCGAATGAAAAATCCTTTATTTTGTATTCACTCTCCCGCCCACCAATAAGAGTTAAATATTTCAATAATTGATTATAATCACCGCGCAGGGTAACTTTATAAACTGCACCAGAAGACGAATCACTTTGTCCTGTCAAATTAGTGATACCGTCAAGCTGAAGCTCACTCTCATCAATAAGCCGTGAGATTTCATTGATATCATTATTATCATGGGCCGACTGAGTGGCTGTTGACTGCAATATCTTTTTAGAGTTCAATCGAATTTTACGTTCGCGCTGCAGGTACGCAGCCTTGAAAGTAAGATGCTCTTGCTCCTGAATGATGTTTTTTATATCGAAATAATACGCACTACAGAATATGAGAAAAACAAGCAGAATCACATAAATCCATCGATATCGATAAATCACATCTCACCCTCCGTGACTAATCGCTGATAATCTTGCCCGCATTACAAACTTAAAACTTTCACGCGCAGTCTCATTTGTGAAATCCATCAATTTGATATGTTCAAACACACCATTATTCTGCAAACGTTGCAAACTGGATGTTAACGCCTGCGCCGAGCGCGCATCACCCGCAAACACAATTCCGCCGCCCTCGCGAGCTATGCGCTGATAACACACGCCACTCCTTGCTGCACCAGCTGCTGCAGTCATGATGTCAAAAAGTGTTTTACCTCCCACATCTTCAATCGGATTGTTGTCTGTTGGTTGCGCAGCCATCTTAATAGGCAGCACAGATTGTAAATGCTGTAAGGTCTTACCGGCCTCATGGAGCTTCCACGATAAAAAAGCATGACAACCAATCCAGAAAATTAACGCTAAACTAATGCTGATAATGAGGGTGCGCCGCATCATGCGCAGCTCGTAGTGTTGTTTGGCTTCGCGCCATGGCAATAAGTTCACCTCTACCATTTTGATAACTCCCGCATTGCCAAGCCACAAGCGACTAAATAGCTGGAAGGACAGTCATGCATCATTGCCTGATGTATCATCGATCCATTCGTCATTTGCAAAAAAGGATCCGGCTCATATATTTTGCATTTCCATTTTGCAGCTATCATCTTGACTGCCGGATAGATGGACGCTTGCTTGCCCGCTATTGCCAAACACGTAATGTCGATTTTTTGATATGTATGCACACACCATTCCACCCATTGCAAACATGTCATCGCCAGACGAGAACCCCCCACTCCATCCCATTGCTGATGAAACAAAATTTCATGCTCGCGTTCGGCGACTATCACCGCGTAATCCTCGCCCAAATACAATGCGCACAGTGATTGATGATCGACGCACACATCCCGTAATGCGTAACGCACGCCACGCAACAAGGCAAATATATCGATGTCTACCATTGCAACCCTGAGCCCAGCAGCATCGACACACGACTGATAGCGCTGAATATATTCCTTGCGCGCAGCCGCATAAAACACTTTGACCGTCTCCGCCTCTGCCGCGGGCTCTATCTGAAAATCAATTGCCAAGGCATCTGATTTACCCGGCAGAGCGCGATAAACCTGAGTACTAATTTCCGCTTCAATATCAAGATCTGATAATCCTGCCGGCAAGTTTATGCGTTGAAACTTGACCTGATTTGCCGTTACACACACCACAGCTCGGCTATGGCGCAGCTCCTCGCCACGCACCAGCTCGCCAAGACATGTTTGCAGCAACTCAAAGGCAGCAATTTTCCCTTCAGAAAAGATATCTGCAGGCAAAGAATTCCTGCATGCGCGCTCCAGTGCATAGCCATTTTTAGCTTTTTTAAGCTGAACGAGATGAATATTTTGCGGTTGAATTGAGATTCCCGTCACCGCTGCCGGCTGAAATGATAATGACATCATTGAGCTAACTCCATGATAAGAAAGACTAAATTACGAGGTTTGCGCAGAGAGTTGCGCGTGGTCAAAATGATCGCATGCGGGAGAAAAACTGATTATAATAAGAGGCTTGTGAAAAGATGCTGTGCTACTTAATGCAATGTCACTATACTTTACACCCTGTAAAATGCAATACCTTTTAAGACTGACTATTTCAGGGTGCAACACATGCCCGCCAAGAGTTGACTATGAATCGTTTTTTTAGCCTGATCAGAAAGCTTATTATTCTCACACTGTCGCTGTGTGCCATTGTTATTTCTGGCGTACTGTACTACATGGAATTTGAACTGCCGGATATCGAGGCACTCAATACCGTGCAATTACAGGTGCCGCTAAAAATTTTCTCGCGCGATAACAAACTCATCGCCACCTTCGGCGAAAAGCGCCGCATTCCTGTACCATATAATGAAATTCCTGCGCCGCTAATTGAAGCCGTGCTCGCCACCGAAGACCAGCGCTACTTCCAGCATTCCGGTGTTGATCTCCCAGGCCTCGGACGCGCCGCACTGCAATTAATTGCTACCGGTAGAAAAACTCAAGGCGGCAGCACCATCACCATGCAGGTTGCTCGCAGCTTTTATTTATCCCGCAACAAAACCTTCGGCCGTAAAGTCCGCGAAATCCTGCTCGCGATCAAAATTGAACACCGTTTATCAAAAGAGAAAATTCTTGAGCTCTATCTCAACAAAGTCTTTCTTGGTAATCGTGCCTATGGTGTTGGCGCCGCTGCCGCTGTTTATTACGGCAAAAAACTAAATGAATTAAGCATCGACCAATTTGCCATGATCGCCGGTCTGCCAAAAGCGCCATCGACACTGAATCCACTAGCAAATCCGACCGCTGCGCTCAAACGCCGTGATCACGTTCTCGCCCGTATGCATGAAGAAGGCTACATTGATGATGATACCTTCAACAAAGCTATCAACACGCCTTTAAACGCGAGCTACCACGATACACCGACTGAATTAAAAGCTCCGTACGTCGCAGAACTGGTACGCGGCCAACTCGAGCAAATGTACGGCGACAGCATCTATACCGACGGCTTTCAGGTTTACACCACCGTCGACAGCCGCCTGCAAAATGATGCCAATGTTGCTTTACGCAATAATCTTCTCGCTTACGATAAACGCCACGGCTATCGTGGTCCCGAAAAAAATCTTGGCATCCCTTCGATTGACAACATGGACAACTGGGAACAAGAACTGAAAAAAATACCTGTCATTAATATTTTACAGCCAGCTGCAGTGGTTGAAATGACGAAAAAAACTGCAACGGTATTATTTGCGGATGGAAAACTGGCTGTCATCCCCTGGGAAGGAATGTCCTGGGCGCGCAAGCAAGTCAATGCTGATTATCTCGGACCAAGACCAAGTCACACCGGTCAAATTGTTAGCCTCGGCGATGTCGTGCGCGTGATCGAAACACCAGATGGTTACGTACTGAGCCAACAACCAAAAGCTGAAGCAGGAATGGTTGCTCTGAACCCTTACAACGGGGCTATTCTAGCGTTGACCGGCGGCTTTGATTATCAAACCAGCAAGTTCAACCGCATTACTCATGCCAACCGCCAACCTGGCTCCAGCTTCAAACCATTCATTTATTCTGCGGCCCTCGATAAAGGCTTCACTCTGGCAACCGTGATTAATGATGCGCCGATTGTGGTGGAAAACCAGTACGATAACAGCCTCTGGCGTCCACAAAATTCTACTCACAAATTTTATGGGTTAACGCGTTTACGCACTGCCATCACAAAATCCCGTAATCTCGTGACTATTCGCCTGCTTGCATTAATAGGCATGCCGTATACCGTTGATTACCTCAAGAAATTTGGTTTCAGCCCTTCTCAGCTGCCACCTGGATTGTCGCTTGCACTCGGCACCGCCCTCGTGACGCCACTACAATTAGCGCAAGCATACGCAGTGTTTGCAAACGGTGGCATGCGTGTTGTGCCTTACGTCGTCAGCACCATTTATAACTCTCACGATCAATTGATTTATCAAGCTAAACCGCTAATCGCTTGCACAAAGAATTGCGAACAAGATGCCGCTCTCGCACCACGTGTGCTCTCTGAGCAAACCGCGTTCCTGGTCACGTCATCATTACGTGACGTTATCGAACACGGTACCGCGACAGAAGCATTATCTGTCGGTCGAAATGATGTTGCCGGTAAAACAGGTACGACACAAAATCAGGTCGATGCCTGGTTTGCTGGATACAACAAATCCCTCGTTGCTATTTCATGGGTAGGATTTGATTTACCGCAATCACTGCACGAATACGGTGCACAAGCAGCGCTACCAGCTTGGTCGCAATTCATGATTCAAGCTCTGAAAGGCACACCTGATCGCGGCATTGAGCAGCCACCAGGTATCGTTTCCATGCGCATTAATCCATACACTGGCACCGCAGCTTCTGCAGGTGATTCAAGTGCAGTCTTTGAATTCTTTATGCCGCCTTATCTGCCAGACCATACCAGACAAACACCAGAGGCAATTCAAGCACGTAGCGCGGCAGTAAATGCCAACAAAAACGATGACTCTGACGAGGAAAGTCTTTCCGCTGAGTTGGAAGCATCAGAGGTACCGACTGCAGCAACCACACCAGAAGTCCCTAACGTCGAAGTCACTGAAAAAGAAGTGCCAGAAACGGAAACTCAGCATCCTGACCCCGTGGCAGCTGCAATATCTGAATCAGAAAAGCCGGCCGCACCGCAAGAAGAAGTTAAAAAAGAAGATACAGATGGAGTTGGAATCAGCCCAGGTGTTGGCGTAACTGCTGGTGCTGGCGCAACAGAGACCCCTGCCACTACGAACTAACGCAATGCGTTACTCGAATTCAAATCAAAACCGAGGTGCGCGAGAATGCGCACCTCCTGATTTGGAACAACCAGACCAGGCACGCTTGTATAAGCAAACTCATTGCGATAATTAAAGCGGTTGCGCAACTCATCAAACACTGTGCCATGAAATTCTGCAGGCAAAACCGATGCGCGCATCATCGCTGTCATCACCGCCGGATTAAATACACCTAACACAATATCCTGCCAATGATGCTGCTTACCTGAGTAACTCAATTGCTGGCGCGGCATGACAATAGGAGCGATTGGTTGTGCTTGAATGACGCCAAGATGACAAGCAGCCTGATACAACATATCTATCCCGCGAATTTTACTCTGCACCGAATAGCCGGCGATGTGCGGAGTAGCAAGCGATGCACGTTCCAGCACTTGTTTATTGATTTCCGGCTCATCTTCAAAAACATCCAGACACCAAATCATGTGACCGCCATCTTGCAGCAACGCATTGGTATCAACAACGGCGCCACGACTGGCATTCAATAAAACGCTGCCTGATTTCTGCCGTCGCAAAAAATCAGCACCAATCATGTGGTAAGTGGCATCTTCACCTGTGAGTGTTAGCGGCGTATGCAAAGTGATGAAATCAACATCTGCAATTTCATCGAGTGGCGTAGATGCAAAGTCCGGCTCCAGCCTGGCGCGAAGCGGGTCGCACATCACAACCTCTATACCGAGCAAACGCAAATACTCAACAACTCGACGCCCGACATTACCGACACCAATCACCGCTGCTTTGAATTTTTTATGCGGAAGAATATGACGCTGCATCAGTGATGCAACAACACTCACCACGTAATCGGCAACCGGAGGCGCATTAAATCCTGCTGCGGTACTCCAGAGAATCCCTGCGCTTTCTAACCACTCAGTATCCATGTGGTCTGCACCTGCGGTCATGGTGCCAACAAATTTCACCCCGGATCCATCCAGCAATTCAGCATTCACAGTGGTCACGGAACGTACCAGCAAGATATCGGCGCCTTTGACATCATTGGCACACATTTCCCTGCCAAGAATTTTTTGCACATCGCCGTAGCAACCAAAATACTCATCTACATATGGAAGATGTGCATCTGCAATAATTTTCATATTAACTTCCCTGACAGACTGATAAATATGCCAATAAAAATAATTAACCCAATTAAGTTATTATTCTTGAACGCCTGAAAACACTGTACTGGATCACGCTGCTTGATCATGCGTAAATCTTGCATGAGTCGATAACCAACTACCAGCAAAGACAAATAATAAAAGTAATTTAACGCGAAGACGTATCCAATCGCTATCAATAAAATAATAAATATAACCATCATGATTCCGATGATGAATACATCGTGCTTGCCGAATAAAATTGCCGTTGATTTTACGCCTATTTTCAGATCATCAGCGCGATCAACCATCGCATACATCGTGTCGTAAATCACCGGCCAAAGTGCGGCAGCAGCAAAGATCAACCACGCTTTTGCCGGAACATCATTGGTAACCGCTGCAAACGCCATGGGCACACCCCAGCTAAAGGCAAGGCCTAAACCTAATTGCGGCAAATGTGTTACACGTTTTAATAATGGGTAAGCAGCAGCGAATAAAGCTCCCGCAAAAGAGAGCATAATTGTTAACTTATTGCAGGATAACACCAGCAAAAATGCAGCGAGACCGAGAACGACGGCTAATATTAATGCTTGCTTGACGCTGACCGTACCAGCAGCAAGCGGTCGTTGGCGCGTACGCGTGACATGTTTATCAAATTCACGATCAAAAATATCGTTGATGACACAGCCGGCAGAGCGCATCAACACCACGCCGGTGACAAACACTAGTAAAATAGATAATGGCGGCACACCGTTCCCAGCAAGCCACAACGCCCACAGCGTCGGCCAGAGTAATAATAAAATACCGATAGGCTTATCGAGACGCATCAGATAAGCGTATTGACGAAATGGTATTGATGGTTGCATGTTACGCAACACTCCTAAGAGCGCTCAAGTGTCCGGTAGAAGCGTGTGAATATTGATCGCTTCGGAAGTGCGTTATAGTAACGCACTAAGTGCGTATTTAGAAGCAAGGATGAGCAAGCGAATAACTCAGCTAAAACTGCCAAACGCAGGTTGGGTTAGCGCGTTGTGTGCGCG
>CAZWPD010000010.1:0-57674 GCA_964636145.1 uncultured Coxiellaceae bacterium | reverse complement strand
CCGAACGGCTATACTTTCCGCACTTAAAAACCCACTGAATTTAGCATCAATTGAAGGACATTCTCGTGGCCAAACGTACGCCATTTTACGATTTGCATGTCGCAGCCAATGCAAAAATTGTTGATTTCGCCGGCTGGGATATGCCGCTGCATTACGGATCACAACTCGAAGAGCATCATCAAGTCCGCCGCGACGCCGGTATGTTTGATGTCTCGCACATGGGCGTGGTGGATTGCCACGGTGATCGCGCTGTTGAATATCTGCGCCACTTAATTGCTAATAACGTCGATCGTCTGGTCGATGGCAAAGCGCTTTACACCTGCATGTTAAATGAGCAGGGTTGTGTGCTCGATGATTTAATTGTCTATAAAGTATCCGATACTTATTTCCGCATTGTTGTGAACGCTGGCACACGCGAAAAAGATTTAGCCTGGATGCGTAAGCATGCTGCAGCTTTCGGTGTTGAACTGACTGAGCGTAATGATGTCGTGATGCTCGCCATTCAAGGCCCGAAAGTCAAAGAACGTCTCGCCAGTTTTCTGCCGCCAGATGCCATGGATAAACTTGCCAATCTCAAACCATTTACGTTTGTGGAATTGCACGACTGGTTTGCGGCGCGCACGGGTTATACCGGCGAAGATGGTTATGAAATTATTTTCCCTATCGATCAAGTTGGCCCGTTGTGGGCGGCATTGATTGAGGCGGGTATCAAACCTTGTGGTTTAGGTGCACGTGATACGCTGCGTCTCGAAGCTGGTCTTAATCTTTATGGTTCAGATATGGATGAAAGCGTCACACCGTTAGAAGCTAATTTAGCTTGGACGGTTGCCATGGATCCGAAAGAGCGTGATTTTATTGGTCGCGCCGCGCTCGAAGCGCAGCAGCAAGCAGGTGTGAAAATGCGTATGGTTGGCTTGGTGTTAGACGGCCCGGGCATTATCCGCAATCATCAAAAAGTATTTACCGAAAATGGCGGCGAAGGAGAGGTCACCAGCGGCGGCTACTCACCGACACTTTCAAATAGTATTGCCTTGGCGCGGGTACCCGCAGACATTGGCGCAACATGTTTTGTAGAAATCCGGAATAAACGCGTTCCGGCGCATGTCATTAAACCGCCATTTGTACGCAACGGCAAAAAAATGTTTTCAATCGAGAGGGAGCAACAATGAGTAATATTCCAGATAAACTGCAATACACAAAAACCCATGAATGGATTAAGAAAGAAGACGACACCATCATGATTGGCATTACGGATCATGCACAAACCATGTTAGGCGATTTGGTTTATGTTGAGTTGCCAGAAGTTGAAACCAATTTTGAAGGCGGTCAGGAATGTGCAGTTGTGGAATCCGTGAAAGCTGCTGCTGATATTTATTGCCCGATTCCAGGTGAAGTCGTCGAAATCAACGAAGCGGTGATTGAGAATCCGCAGCTCGTTAACGAAGACCCGTACGGTAAAGGCTGGTTGTTACGCGTGCGTCCGTTTGATAAGGCGTCCGCTGAGTTGTTGTCTGCCAGCGAATATACAAAAGTTGTGGCTTCCGAAGCGCATTAATTTTAATTGTTGGAGGTGGCTGCATGCCGTTTATCCCGCATACCCAGGAAGATATTAATGAAATGCTGAAAACCATTGGTATTCAGCAAATCGAAACGTTGTTTGAAGAAATTCCAGAATCTTTACGCCATGCTCCACTCGATGGCGTGCCAACTGGTGTTTCGGAAATGGAATTGGCACGCATTGCGCGTGAGCGAGCCCGTCAAGACAGTGGTCTGCTTTGTTTTATTGGTGCGGGTAGTTACGAGCATCATATTCCTGCGGCTGTGTGGGATGTCACCGCGCGCGGCGAATTCATGACTGCTTATACGCCGTATCAGGCGGAAGCGAGTCAGGGCAGTTTGCAGCTGATCTACGAATTTCAAACCATGATGGCGAGCCTGATGGGTCTTGAAGTTTCCAACGCTTCGCTTTACGACGGTGCGACTGCGCTCGCCGAAGCTATTCTAATGGCGGTACGCTTAGGCAGTAAAAAGCAAAAAAATTCGCGCGTATTAGTGCCGCGTTCGATTCATCCGCATTATCGCTCTGCTGCTAATGCAATTGTGTATCAGCAAAATATTGAATTAGTCGAAGTGCCTTATGTGGAAGCAACCGGCAAGGTTGATATGCAGGCACTGAATTCGCTGCTGACAGATGAAACGACGGCTCTCGTCATCCCTCAGCCGAACTTTTTTGGTGTGCTGGAAGATGTCGATCAACTTACCGACTGGGCACGTGAAAAAAATATTTTATCAATTGCTGTGGTGAATCCTGTTGCGATGTCATTGCTGAAAGCGCCGGGACAATGGGGTCAGCAAGGTGTGGATATTGCTTGCGGTGAAGGTCAACCGCTCGGCATTCCCATGTCATCTGGCGGCCCGTATTACGGCTTTTTATGCGCCAAGAAATTATATGTGCGACAAATGCCGGGTCGTATTGTCGGCTGCACAGTTGATTTGAATGGCAAGCGCGGCTTTGTATTAACACTGCAAGCGCGTGAACAGCATATTCGCCGCGGGAAAGCGACATCCAACATTTGCACCAATCAGGGTTTGATGGTGACAGCATCGACAATTTACATGACGTTGCTTGGTCCGGAAGGGCTGCGCAGAGTTGCTATTGAGTCGCACGAACGTACTAAGGAATTGAAAAAAGCCTTAACCGCTGTTGCCGGTGTGTCGGGTGTATTTAATTCACCTTATTTCCATGAAGTCATTGTGCGGGTGAATAAGCCGGTTGATGTCATGTTGAAAGATTTGGCGAAGCGCGGTATTCAGGGTGGCTATGCCTTGAAAGATGCGTATCCCGAGTTACAAGATTGCTTGCTCGTGTGCGCCACCGAAACAAAAACCTCAGCAGACATTATGATGTTTGCCAAGCATCTTGCCGATGTATTGGAAGGGAGAAAACTCGCATGTCCGACTTAATTTTTGAAATATCTCGTAAAGGGCGCGGAGCAAAATCGCAGTGGCCAACTTTAGAGAAAAAAGTATGTGATGATATTCCAGCAGCCATGCTGCGCACTGATGTGCCGCATCTGCCTGAAGTTTCTGAATTGCAGGCGGTGCGACATTACACGAATTTATCCCGTAAGAATTTTTCGATTGATACGCATTTTTACCCGCTCGGTTCTTGCACCATGAAATACAACCCGCGCGGTGTGCATAAACTCGCGATGCTGGATGGTTTTTTGAATCATCACCCCTTATCACTCGAAGAAAACAGCCAGGGCTTGCTGGCATGCTTGTATGAGTTACAGGAAATATTGAAATCTGTGACGGGTATGAAAGGCGCAGCATTATCACCAATGGCTGGTGCACAAGGTGAGTTCGCGGGTGTAGCCATGATTCGTGCTTACCACCGTGCGCGTAATGATTTAGAGCGCGATGAAATTCTGGTGCCTGATGCGGCACACGGTACGAATCCAGCGTCCGCCGTACAATGCGGATTCAAGGTTCGCGAAATTCCAACCTGCGCAGATGGCAACGTCGATGTTGAAGCATTGAAAGCTGCGGTTGGTCCTAAGACTGCTGGCATCATGTTAACAAATCCATCAACACTCGGTGTGTTCGAAGAAAAGATTCAGGAAATCGCCAAGATTATTCACCAAGCCGGTGGCTTGCTGTATTACGACGGTGCTAACTTCAATGCGATTTTAGGTAAAGTGCGTCCGGGTGATATGGGCTTTGATGTGGTCCATCTCAACCTGCATAAAACATTTGCGACACCGCACGGCGGCGGCGGACCAGGCAGCGGACCAGTGGTGGCGAACGAGCGTTTGTTGCCGTATTTGCCAGTGCCGCGTGTTGTCAAAGAAGGCGATACGTATCGCTGGCTGACAGAAAAAGATTGCCCGGAAACGATTGGCCGCTTGTCGGCATTTATGGGTAATGCCGGAATTTTGCTGCGTGCCTATTTCTACGCGCGATTGCTTGGTAAAGATGGCCTGCATCGTGTTTCTGAATTTGCAACCTTGAATGCGAATTATGTGTTGGCGCGTCTCAAAGCGGCAGGATTCACACCAGCGTATCCAACTCGTCGCGCAACACACGAGTTTATTATCACGCTGAAAAAAGAAGACAAGGAATTACATATTTCAGCTCTGGATGTCGCCAAGCGTTTGCTTGATTACGGCTTCCACGCGCCAACCATGTACTTCCCATTACTGGTTCCAGAATGTTTGTTGATTGAACCAACGGAAACTGAAAGCAAGCAAACGCTGGATTTATTCGTTGATGCCATGATCAAGATTCTAGATGAAGCGCGCAGTGATCCTGCAATTGTCACGGGTGCACCGCATACCATGCCGGTACGCAGATTGGATGATGTGAAAGCGGCTCGTGAATTGAATCTGGTACACAAGGGATAGGAGATAGTTGTGTCGAAATTTCTAGGGATGGTATTAGTGTTAATGAGTGTGAATGCCTCGGCTGCAATCCAGCAAGGCATTCAAGGTCATGCAAGCGGTGATGTAGTGGCGGTTAAAACCGACAGTCAAATTGCTGCGTGGTGTGATTTCAACAAGCAAATTGTGGTGACGCAGTTTAATGTGTTATGTGTTTATAACGGTAGCAAAGTGGCTGTGAACGACTAACTAAAGTTTCTGTAAGTTGTTGATATTCTCATAGAATTTCGACGCGGCGGCATTGGCGATCCAGAAGGAATTTTTTTCTAGGTGATGTCATCAAGCTCTAATGGAGAAGGAGTCGACTTACTGTAGCTACCGAGTAAAGCGCAGGAGGCCGGAGGCCGACGAGCCATCGGTTGCTACAGTAAGTCGACTCCTTCGACTGGCACGAAAAAGTTTATTTAAAGTGGCACTAATTAGAAATTTTAGATTTGAATGACAGATGACAAGAACGAGGTACAACTCACAAGGATAGAATGACATGCACGATCTCGCTCCGCTGATCTCAGATCTAGCCATCATGTTAATGGTCGCGGGCATCGTTGTGCTAATTTTTCAGCGCATCCATCAACCTGTCGTGCTTGGCTATCTTGTCGCCGGCATGATTATCGGCCCGTATACCCCGCCTTACGGCTTCATCACTGATGTCACTAATATCAAAATTATTTCCGAGCTTGGCGTTATTTTTCTGATGTTTTCCCTGGGGCTGGAATTTAGCTTTCAAAAGCTGACTAAAGTTGGCTTCTCAGCGCTAATCACCGGCATCATCGACGTCAGTATGATGGTCTTAATTGGTTACTTCGCGGGTGGGTGGCTCGGTTGGAATTATCATGATCGACTATTCCTTGGCGCTGCGGTTGCTATCTCTTCGACAACGATTATTGTAAAGGCAATTAACGAATTGAATCTGCGCACCAAACGTTTCGCAGAAGTTATTTTTGGTGTGTTGATTGTTGAAGATTTGCTGGCAATTTTATTGCTGGTTGGTTTGTCGACCATGGTGTCAGCTAATAATAGCGTCTTCTCAACCGAGATTTTATTTGCAGCACTAAAGTTAGTATTTGTCGTCGGCTCATGGTTTTTGGCCGGATATTTTCTGGTGCCGCCGCTGTTTCGCAAATTCGCGCCGTACATTAGCCAGGAAACACTAACCGTTGCCTCAATTGGTTTTTGTTTATTTATGGTCGCGATTGCCAATTACTTCCATTATTCCACTGCGCTTGGTGCCTTTATCATGGGATCGATTCTGGCTGAAACCGTACTCGTGCATCGCATTGAAGAGGCGATTGTGCCGATACGAGATATTTTCGGCGCCGTGTTTTTTATCTCCGTCGGTATGCTGATCAACCCTGCTATTATTATTGAGCAGTGGCAGGCGGTGTTATTAATTTCTGCTGTGCTGGTATTTGGTAAGGTCAGTGTCATCTCACTCGGCACGTTTTTGACCGGGCAGAGTTTGAATACTGCATTACGCTCGGGTTTTAGCATGGCGCAGATCGGTGAATTTTCATTTATCATTGCCACCTTAGGTTTGTCTCTCGGTGTTATTAACGACAAGTTATATCCAATTATTGTTGCCGTATCCAGTATCACCACGTTTACCACACCGTACATGATTCGTTTGTCAGGACAGATTAGTAAGCAAGCACAGAAAAATATTCCCGAACGCGTGAAATATTTTATGGAAAGCTACACTGCCTGGGTGTATCGCGTGCAGACGAATGCCCAGAAAAATTCGCTCATCGGTTCGATCACGTTGCGTTTGTTTGCGAATGGAATCGTGGTTGCGATTATTTTTGAGCTCATGAGATTTTATGGCTATCCTCAGGCACTCGATTTTTTTGACAGTCGCCGTGATGCCAAGCTGGTTTGTGAGTTGGCGGCAATTATTATTTCATCGCCATTTATCTGGGGTATGCTGTTTGCTTATACCCACACTAAAATTCCTGAATACGCCAAGGCAAAACTTAACCCGATCATGTTCGGTGTCTGGTTTATTACATTGGCTGAAGTAACCTTTTTGAGCGTGGTCAATTTCCATACCTGGGTGATGACGGGTGTCTGGCTCTTGATCGCCATCGTCTTCTTTCTGGTGTCCTATCGTCATATTGAGCGTTCGTATTATTGGTTCGAAAGTCAGTTAGTCAGTAACATCGGTCCGAGACAAACCAAGAAATCGCAATACCAATCTCTTGCACCGTGGGAAACGCATTTTGTGGAAATGGATGTTGGCTGGAAGTCGCCGTTTGTTGGTAATGCTATGAAGGATTCACTGATTCGCCAGCGCTTCGGGGTGAATGTTGTAGCGATACACCGTGGGCCGAATGTGATTTTGGCGCCGCGCGGCGAAGAGGTTATTTTAACCGGCGATAGATTGCTGGTGTTGGGGAACGACGAGCAGATTGATGTTTTTCGCAAAGAGGTCATCAAGACCGCGCCAGTTATTGAAACTAAACTAGATACCCCCGAAGATTTTGTGTTGCAGCCAGTGTTGCTTGATGCCGAGAGTCCGTATGTTGGCAAGAGCATTCGTCGTTCCGGTATTCGTGAGAAATGCCATGGTTTGGTTGTGGGTATTGAGCGCGCGCATCATCGTATTCTAAACCCAGATCCGGACACGATGTTACTGGCTGATGATTTGGTGTTGCTGGTGGGTATGAAAGAAGAGATAGATACTTCGGTATAAAAAATTACAGCGAGCATTGTTTAATGCCCGCTGCAACTGAGATGACTACTTGTTGGAGCGTTTACGTTCGTGTTCCTTGAGGAATTTTTTACGTATACGAATGTTAAGCGGCGTGATTTCCACTAATTCATCGTCTTCAATAAATTCCAGAGACTGTTCCAGCGAGAAGTTGATATGCGGGGTGAGGATGATCATGTCATCTGAACCTGATGCGCGCATGTTGGTGAGCTGTTTGCCTTTGCAAACGTTCACGACGAGATCGTTGTCGCGTGAATGAATGCCAACTACCATGCCTTCATAAACTTCTGTTTGTGGGCCAATCAACATACGTCCACGTTCTTGCAGATTGAAGAGCGAGAATGCGAGTGAGACGCCTTGCATATTGGAAATCAGTACGCCGTTTTGACGACGTGGAATTTCACCTTTGCCAGCAGCGAGTCCGTAATGACTGAACACGTGATGCATAATGCCGGTGCCTGAGGTCATGGTCAGGAAGTCGGTGTGGAAGCCGATGAGTGCGCGTGACGGGATGATGTAATCCAGGCGGACGCGGCCTTTATCATCGGAAGTCATATTTTTTAAATCACCGCGGCGTGAGCCGAGTCTTTCCATGATGGGTCCCTGATATTCGGTTGGGACGTCGATGGCCAGTGTTTCGTAGGGTTCATGAAGTTCGCCGTCGACCATTTTGGTGATGACTTCCGGTCTTGATACGGCAAGTTCGTAACCTTCGCGACGCATGTTTTCGATCAGAATCGAAAGATGTAATTCACCGCGGCCAGAAACTCTAAATTTATCTGGATCAGCGGTGTCTTCAACTCGTAACGCTACGTTATGCAGCAATTCTTGATCGAGACGATCGCGAATACGGCGGGTAGTGATGTACTTGCCGTCTTTACCTGCGAATGGTGAGGTGTTCACCTGGAAGGTCATGCTGACAGTTGGTTCATCAACATTCAGCGGCGGCAGGGCTTCTACCTTGGCTGGATCGCAGATGGTGTCAGAGATCTTTAATTCGTCAATACCGGTGATTGCGACAATATTCCCAGCTGAAGCGCTTGGAACTTCCGTGCGTTCAAGCCCAAGGTACTCCAGAACCTGCAAAATTCGTCCCTGACGCACCTTGCCTTCACGATCGATAATGGAGACAGGCATGTTGGTGCGTGCGGTGCCGCGGCGAATGCGGCCGATACCGATCATGCCGACGTAACTAGAGTAATCCAGCTGACTGATTTGCATCTGGAATAAGCCATCAGGTTCGACTACTGGCGGCGGGGTATGTTTGACGATGGCCTCAAATAACGGGGTCATATCGGTCTGTGGGTCGTTGAGATTTTCTATGGCGAAGCCCATTAATGCCGAAGCGTAAATCACTGGGAAATCTAACTGTTCATCGGTCGCGCCGAGGTTGTCGAAGAGATCGAAGACTTGATCCATGACCCAGTCTGGGCGTGCGCCGGGACGGTCAATTTTGTTGATGACGACAATAGGGTGCAGGCCGAATGAGAATGCTTTCTGGGTGACGAAGCGCGTCTGCGGCATGGGGCCGTCGACCGCATCAACAATCAGCAGCACGGAGTCGACCATCGAGAGAATACGTTCAACTTCACCACCGAAGTCAGCGTGACCCGGGGTATCAACGATATTGATGCGATAGTCACCGTATTTGATAGCGGTATTTTTAGCCAGAATGGTGATGCCGCGCTCACGTTCCAGATCGTTGCTATCCATAATACGTTCAGTATTAGTGTTTTTTTTCGAGACGCTGGACGTCTGTTGTAATAATTTGTCGACCAATGTTGTTTTGCCATGGTCAACGTGGGCAATAATAGCAATGTTACGTAATTGTTCTGACACGGTTTTTCACCTGATTTCGTGGAATAAAAAGTCGCCTATCATAACCGAAGCGTCGGGAATTGGCTATTGGTTATAAGGCATATTCAAAATGCTGGGCCTCGGCGTATTCTTCCGGGGTGTTAATTTCCAGCGTGCTTTCGTCTGTCAGGCAGACGCGGATTTTATAGCCGTGTTCAAGGACGCGCAGTTGCTCCAGTGACTCGGTTAATTCCAGCGGGGTCTGCGGCAGTGTTTTGTAAAGCAGTAAAAAGTCGCGGCGAAACGCATATAAGCCAATGTGGTTGAATACAGGTGCTTTGGTTTCAGTGCGGTAGTACGGAATTGGCGCGCGTGAAAAATAAATGGCGTTGCCTTGTAGATCACGGATCACTTTTACTGTGCCAGGCAGGTTATGTCTGGCCGGATCCAGTGGATAAGCTAATGTTGTCATTTCCGGCATTTCACCATTCAGATACGGACTCACCAGCTGTTCTAGCATGATGGGTTTGATGAAAGGTTCATCGCCTTGCAGATTGATGATCACCTCGGCATCTGGATGACGTTCGGCAACCGCAGCGGCACGTTCAGAGCCGGTTGGAATAGTTGGGTCAGTCATTTCGACTTTGCCGCCAATTTTAGTGATGACTTCGGCAATTTCATGGCTGTCGGTGGCAACAATTAAATCTGAGATAATTTTGCAGCGCTGCGCATTTTCATACGTCCACTGAACCATCGGTTTACCCTGAATCGGGAGCAATGGTTTGCGGGCAAGTCTGGTTGACCCGATACGGCTTGGTATCACACAAAGTATTTTCATGGGCGGCTGCTAATTATTAAAATAAAATATGACTATTTATCATTCACATAAGACTAATTACGCCAGTCTATGAGCATATAATCATCAAAAGACACACATCATAGCAAACAAATCAGCTGCTGTGGAGTGCTATTCGCTGATGGGTATCGTTTTTGTGCTAATGGTTTGTTATTATTGAAAATTGCAGGTCTCAATAAGGATGTTGATTCATGAAAATCGAACGACAATTGGCTGTTTGGGCTCTACTGCTCCTGGTTGGCGGCGTGATTCATGTGGATGCTTTTGCTGGGGTGAATACGAACAAAGCTGATGCCTTCCATCCTGTTATCAAGCAATTTGCGCCAGATGCACGTCAGCACTCGCAACATCACGCTAGCGCGAAACTGCAAAAATCACATTCCACAAAATTAGCGAAAGCGCATTCAGTACCTGCCGGCAAGGTTGTGGCGCACTCAAAGCACTCAAGTAAAGCGCAAAAGCTGGCAGGTGTGAATACTGAAAGTATTCATGCAACTGTTGCAGCTAAAGCAAAGAGTGCAACTAAGCTTGCTAATGCCAAGGCTGAGCACAAAATTACTGCGTTGCGTACGGTGGTAGCAGAAAGTAAGGCGACAAATAGTATCGGCAAAACATTCGTCTTTCAAACCCCGCAGAAATTCGCTTCATCATTGTCAGTTGCCGCAAGCTTAAAGGCAGCAAGACTTGCCAAGCCAGAATTGTCATCAAGAGAAATGCATGCGGCGATACGGGCGAACTATGCTTATGTTGCGCTTGCCTCAGAGCAAGATGCAGCGGTCAAAATTAATAGTGCAATAGCAGGCAAGAAAAATGATGCAGTTCAGGAGGCAGCAACCGCTAAGCTTGCTAGCGCTGCGTCAACTACAGCAAATGCCTCTGCTCCAGTAGCTGCAAAAAATCTTATTCCAGCCGCGGCGGTTAAGATTGCTAGTGCCGAGCCAGCAGTGAAGCCTTCGATGCTAAATTCTCCAGCCAAAATAAGTAAGCCGATAGAAACAGGCGCAGTAGTGATTCCGCCAACTATAGTCGTGGCAGCGAATCTTGCTAGAGAAATCGCCCCGGCTAACTCAGACGATATTAATAGCCTGCAAAGAATTGTAGACGCTCCGGATGGAAAAGATATGGTTGCTATTAACGATCAGCCACCAATTAACGATGCAGTTAAAGTCGTCACCGGCGATTTGAGCAAAGATGAATTTTACGTATTTGGTGTCAACGAGCGTGTTCCTGATGAAATTATTACAAGACCGAATGCACAGATAGCTGTTCTCGGCGGCACAGAAGAAGAGGCAGCAAGCAAAATTGCGGCATTCAAGATTGCGATGAAAAAAGCGCTCGAAACAAAAATGATTGCCGAAAAAGCGGCGGCGGTAAAAGTCATCGTTGCGGTTCAATCAACTGAAAAAGCACTTTCTGATGTGAAGAAAACCGTTCGCAGTAAGTTTTTGGATAGCCGCCCTCAGCAAACGAAAACTGTTCTTGATAATGCTTTGCCGACAAATGCACTTACTGTTCCGAATACAATTGGTGATGTGAAGGTGGCGAAAGAGGCTGGAGAGCATAATGCGCAGCCAGAAGCCGTCAGCAATAATTCGGCCACTCCAGTTGCATTAACGCCGGTAGCCGCGCCAGATTTGAGTCAATCACAGTCGGCATCCAAGGAAAAACTCGTCACGGAAGACAAGATTATTGTTCCAGAGGTGAAGTTGGTAAAGATCAAGCAAATCAAAATTGCTCCATCTATGGAGCTTGCCTCGCTAAATAAGAAAACGAGAGTCTAATCTCTCCTTCGTTTAAATCAAAAATGCGCATGGGTCATGCGCATTTTTATTTTGAGGATATGCAAAAATGCTTTCAAGAATGAACCGTCTGGTTTTGGGTAAGCCACTAGACCCGATGAATAAACACACCAGGCATAAGCTGACGCTGGTCGCGCTTCTGGCGTGGGTTGGTCTTGGTGCGGATGCTCTGTCTTCCTCGTGTTATGGGCCGGAAGAAGCATTTATCGCTTTGGGTGTTCACAGCCATTTCGCGTTGTTTATTTCAGCGTTTACTGTTTTAACGGTGTTCATTATTAGTCTTGGCTATAACCAGGTTATTGAATTATTTCCAGGCGGTGGTGGCGGCTACAAAGTTGCATCGAAGTTGTTGCATCCTTATGTTGGCCTGGTGGCTGGTGCGGCATTGATTGTTGATTATGTGTTGACGATTTCTATTTCGATTGCGAGTGGCAGTGATGCAATTTTTAGTTTCTTACCGTTGTGGATGTTGGAGTATAAGATCTATTTCGGTACCGGATTAATTTTGATTCTCATGGCGCTTAATCTACGCGGCATGAAAGACGCGATTGTAGTGTTACTGCCGATTTTTGTGGGCTTCATAGTTGTTCACGCAGCACTAATACTATATGGAATATTCTCACATGCGGATGGGCTTTCGCATGTTGTGCCTGAAGCTATTCGTGAAACCAATACACTCGCTATGAGTGTTGGTTGGTTTGCAGTGATCGGTATTATGTTGCACGCGTATTCTCTAGGTTCTGGTACCTATACCGGAATCGAAGCGGTTTCTAACAACGTTCAGAATCTGGCTGAGCCCAGAGTCCAAACTGGCAAGCGCACCATGCTGTATATGGCAATCTCATTAAGTTTCATGGCCGGCGGATTAATTTTATTGTACCTCTTATGGGAGGCAAAGCCTGTTTTTGGCAAGACATTGAATGCCGTTGTCTTTGCCAATATTCTCGGCGATAGCTGGGTGGGTCAGTCGATTCTGGTGCTGACGCTTGAGCTTGAAGCATGCCTTTTGTTTGTTGCGGCCAACTCGGGTTTTGCGGCGGGGCCAACAGTGTTAGCAAATATGGCGGCAGATAACTGGCTGCCGAAACGATTTAAATATTTATCTAAGCGTCTGGTGGTTCAAAACGGGCTGATGATGTTTGGGCTTGCTGCGTGTGGAGTATTAATATGGACGCAGGGACGCGTTTCATTATTGGTAGTCTTGTATAGTATCAACGTGTTTATCACCTTTAGTTTGTCTCTGCTTGGCGTCGCTGTTTACTGGGCTCGTAATCGTTCGTCACGGACGTGGTTATGGAATTTCTCATTTTCTATGTTGGCTTGTTCCATTACCACCCTCATTCTTTGTATTACGCTTTATTACAAATTCATGGCTGGAGGCTGGGCAACATTACTAATTACCGCGCTTATTGTTGTCATGTGCCTGATGATCAGTCGTCATTATAAGTATGTGAAGGCAAAGTTGACTGGCCTGGATGAGTTATTATGTCAGCCGATTGATGAGTCGTCTCTGGTCCCTCATGCGATGAATCCACAATTGCCAACGGCAATTATATTTGTAAATGGCTTGAGTGTTGGCATGCATACCATGTTGTCCGTGATGCGTTTGTTTCCCGGCCAGTTTAAGAATTATGTGTTCATCAGTGCGGGTGAGGTCGACACAGAAAGCTATAGCGGCGATAAAGAATTGAAAGAGATGCAAGAGAAGGTAAACGGTATGCTGGATTACTTTGTAAGGTATTGTAACCAGTACCAGATTGCCGCAGAGAGTTATTCGGTGTTCGGTACTGACACAGTGCAGGAGCTCGAGCGTCTGGCAGATGAGGTTGGAGCTAAGTACCCGCATAGCATATATTTTACAAGCCGTTTGATATTTCCTAATGAGAATATTATCAAGTGGTATCTGCATAATCAGACGCCTTTATTGTTACAGCATTATCTCCACTTCAGGGGGAAGGAGTTGATGATATTGCCGATGAAGATATAGGGCGGGCGGGGATGAAAATCAGGTTCCACAAATGATTAGGCCCTGCAAGCAGGGCCTAGTTTTATAAGCTACTTAATGGCAGCTTAGGCTTTCTTGGTGCGGCGTTTACGTCTCTTCGCAACAACTTTCTTGGCAACTTTAACTTTGGCAACTTTGCGAACCGCTTTTTTTACCTTTGCTTTGCGAACCGCTTTCTTAACTGCCTTCTTTGCCTTACGCTTTGCTGCTACTTTACGAACGGTTTTGCGCACCTTAGCTTTCTTTGCTACTTTGCGCTTTGCTTTCGCCTTTACAACTTTTGTCGCTTTTTTCTTGCTTCTTGCCATGACGAGTTTCCTTCCTATTGTTAACAATTAATAAATTTAACATTAGCACTCATAAAAGTATAGAACTATTAGGGAGATTACTAATTAGCAAGAGTAAATTTTCTGAAATGGTTTTGCTTGTTACGAGTTTAACATGGGGGACACTGCTATGCAGTACGGAATACTACTTGGTGTTTGCGTGAATGCACTGTGCATGTAAGTTAAATTTTTTTGCGTTATAAATTACAAAAAAATCCGATTTGCTTAGCGTTGCAAATATCTTGATGGCGAATATTCTGCTGGTATGACTGTGTTGGTTATGGTTGAATCCGCCATTTTTGCTGGTACACTAGGCGCGACCATAGGGCGTGAAGACCTGCCGGAGCAATCAGAAGAGCTAGGTAGCCTAACAATTTAAATCAAACTCTTATAATGAGAAACGACAATGATAATACAGCCAAAAATTCGCGGATTCATTTGCACTACCGCTCATCCAGAAGGGTGTGCTAGATCGGTGGCAGAACAGATTGAGTATGTGAAGGCGCAGGGGAAGTTTGAAGGCCCGCGCAATGTTCTTGTGATTGGTGCATCTACCGGTTACGGATTGGCGAGCCGTATCGCCGCCACTTACGGTGGCCAGGCAAGTACTATCGGTGTGTTCTTTGAGAAAGAAGCAGATGATAAACGTACGGCATCACCCGGCTGGTATAATACTGCTGCATTCGAGCGTCAGGCGCATCAAGATGGTTATTATGCGAAGAGTATTAATGGTGATGCATTTTCACAGGCGATTAAAGATGAAGTGATCGCATTAATTCGCAAAGACTTAAAGCAGATTGATTTAATTATTTATAGCCTTGCCTCACCGCGTCGCGTGCACCCACTCACGGGGCAAATGTATTCCTCGGTGTTGAAACCAATCGGGCATCCTTTTAATGGTAAAACGGTTGATGCATTCCGCGGTGAAGTGAAAGATGTCACCATTGAGCCGGCAAGCGATGATGAAGTTGCAGCAACTATCGCTGTCATGGGCGGTGAAGATTGGGAAATGTGGATTGATGCACTGGCTCGTGAAAACTTGTTGGCACCTGGCGTCAAGACAGTGGCCTATTCCTATCTCGGGCCGGCATTGACCCATGCAGTCTACAAAGACGGTACGATTGGAAAGGCGAAGGAAGATTTAAAAGCCACTGCTGATAAATTAAATAAGACACTGGCCACATTAAACGGTGAAGCGATTGTATCTGTCGATAAAGCAGTTGTGACGCAAGCCAGCGCTGCGATACCAGTCGTACCTTTGTATATTTCTATCTTGTTCAAACTCATGAAAGAGCAGGGTACCCACGAAGGTTGTATCGAACAAATGGATAGATTGTTCCGTCAGCATTTGTATGTTGCTCATCCGCCAAAGCGTGATGCAGATGGTTATATTCGTTTGGATGATCTTGAAATGACGCCAGAGTTGCAAGCCAGTATTGAAAAAATCTGGCCGCAAGTCACTACTGAAAATGTGCGGACGCTGACTGACATCGATGGCTACTGCAACGATTTCTATCGTTTATTCGGATTCAATATTGCCGGTGTGGACTACGATGCTGAAGTGGATCCCATGGTGAAAATCCCCTCGCTGAAAGTAACTGCCTGATGTACTCGTCAAGCTGCTATATATAATGATATGGCAGCTTAATTCTATGTCACTGTAAATTAACAAATTCTGATACTGCGTATTAGGGAAATCCCTAATGCTATGAGCGCGGTATCACCATGATAGTTTGTTATACTTAAAGTAAGACAATAATAATATGTCAGACGCGCCACATAATAATAACGAGAGGTGGAGCATGGATGTCAAAGCAAACATCAACGAATTAGGCAGTCATGTATCGAGCATCGCGTTGCATATTCGTGCTTTGCGTCTTGCAAATAAACCGACAATCATTACGATCAATGGATTTGAATTTGAGTGTGATCTCAATTCTGGCGAAGTTATCAGAAAAATGACCACTAACCCGGAAAGTCGCGTCAGCGAAATTCTTGGCAAGGGGGTCTCTGAGCCATATGCAGATCTGATCAGGCGCGCTCATAGTCTGGCGGCAAAAATTGATTTGATCGAAAGAATTCAACTTTTGAATGACCCTGCGTTATCTAAAACTATCGGCAAGCATCCGGTTGATGTTGGCTCTGCCGATAAATTTAGTGAACAGTCAGTGCATAAGGCACTCATTATGATTTTGGGGGAGATAAAGACTCCCTTTGTTGCAAAATTCAATCTTAAATTTACTGAAAAGTCAGACAAGCAAAAAGCATTGTATGCCGCTTTGAAAGAATTCGGCGTCGATGCCATTCGAACTTATGGCGATGTTGATGCTATCTGGAAAAAAATTCCGCTTCAATTTAAGCCAGATCAACAGCACGCAGCCTCTAAAGCCTCCAAGTTATAATTTATTTCATTTCATTCTTTTTTCTTTTCCGCAGCTAGTGGTATATATACATTAACGATCAATAATGCGGATTCATAAGAAAAAGGAATTATTCATGTTAAGAGTGCTTGGTTTCGGTCAACCTGAAGCAGTAGATATTCATCACGAAAATTTTGATCCAAAGAGTGACAGGTATTGGGGTTACATCGGCGAACGCCTGAAAAACTTTGAAGAGAAGCGTAATCAATTATTAGCCTTCGACAGGAAACTGGAAGCGGGTATGTGCGGCTTGCCTTTATTTATATGGCAGTTGGGGCTTGCCGGTCCCCTTCTTAGCATGGTCGCTGATGTGGTGCTTGGTTATGCGGTCGCAAAATCTTATGGGCGCGATGGCATGCGTCAGGAATTCGACAAGGCCCTCGATGAGATGTATGAGATATACCGCTGGTGCGCAAAAGATCAATCGCCAGTCATTACGCACGAGCCACGGTTTCTTGCCTTGCTGGAGGCGATTATCCCGTTTACGCAGAACTGGGATGCCTTGGTGCCATGGAATTTGTCCCGGGTTGCACCGCATGAGGTTTCCGCCCGATACCTCGAGATCTTTGCGAAATCTCCGCATCATGTTACTCACTTGTTACCAAAGCAAGATAATGAACCATCCATCCTTTCAACGCTGATAGGTAAAAAGGATCATACAGTTGAAGTTCTCAAGTTACCAAATGTTAAGGAGTCGGTGACGTCGAGCAAATGGTATCAACTTTTTGCAAGTGTCGACGCAACTGTTAAACTGAACGTATACGGCCACGAGTTTGGTCTAAACGACAAAGAATCCCAACAGTTACGCAAAGGATAAACACTGGATGATGCATGGAAGCGCGGTTGGATTATTGATACGGGTTGCCGTTTTGGCTATCGTGGCAAGCCTTGCTGTCGCCTGCACGAATGTTGCCATGTCTGGAGCGCAGGCTGTTTACAATCACAAACACATCGAAAAGAGTGTGACCGATACATACATCACCATGCAGGCTACGCACGCCATTAATCGTCCGAGTTATAAAGGTACGAGTATTGATATTGCAACGCTAAATGGTGAGGTGCTGCTCTCTGGCGAAGCGCCTGAAGCTTGGCAGAAAGAAGATGCGGCGCGGCGGATAGAGCGCATCGACGGCGTACAGCACGTGTATAACATGATAAGAATCTCTAACCCTGCTTCTCCATTAGTGCGAGCGAGTGATGCTTGGGTGACGACCAAGGTCAAAAGTAAGTTGATCGCATCGAACGATCTTGATGCAACCAAGATTAAGGTGGTCACTTCAAATGGCAGGGTTTTTCTGATGGGAACAGTATTGCCGGAAGAGGCCGATGCAGCTGTTGATATCGCCAGTAATACGGGCGGCGTCACATCTGTCGTCAAGATGTTCTCGTATATCAAAATCAGCAAAAAGTTATGAATTGTCGCCAGAGCTTATCTGGCGCCAACGTTTCCAAAAACTTCGCAATATTTATCTCGGGACATGCATGGATTATTGCGGATGACACCTGGATCTGTGCACTGACAGTCTGTGTTATACGGTGATGAAGATTCGCAAGCAACAGATTGTCCGCAACTGCCGCAGGATGCGATTGATGTGGTGGATGCGATTAACATGATGCCTGCGATTGAAATAGCAATAAGTGCTTTCATGATACAACTCCTCCTCCGTGATGGTTGGCTTCTTTTTAATACCTTTTGCCAATATTTATATTATACCACCGCTTCACGCGGTGGCACGAAAGTGGGTTTAATGTATTGATTTTTATGAGTAAACGGCTTCGCTTTGTTGGGCGGATTTTAATGCTTTTTTGCGTGTGATGCGCTCCGTAATCAAGGCTGCGGTCATGGCACCATTGACGTTAACCGCCGTGCGTCCCATATCAATAATTGGGTCAACACCTTGAACCAAAGCAATGACGGCGTAAGGAAGATTGAGACTGGTTAGTGAAACAGTTGCGGCGATAAATGCAGTGCCAGGAATGCCAGAGATACCAAGTGAGGCTAATGTGTTAACCAGCATGACTGACATGATCATTGAGGTGGTTAATGGTATATGCATGATGTTCAAGATCATGACGACCAGCACGGCAGGGTAGATACCTGCGCAAGCATTCATGCCCATCGTCGCGCCAAAACTTGGAGTGAACGAGGCAATCATCTGGCTGATATTAAATTTCTGCTTCAGTGTTTCTTCCGTTACGGGCAGCGTGCCGAAGCTGGAGCGCGTGGTGAATGCTACCAGAAGTGCCGGTGCAGCCTTGCGAAAATAACGCAGCGGGTGATAACCGAACATCATTAACAACACGCTATGCATGACCAATACTAAAAACATCGCGACATACATCGCAATGATCACGTTAACTACACCAGAAAGTAAGCTTAGCCCCTGTTTGATTATCATCAATGACATCAATGACAAAATCGCATACGGCGTTAAGCGCAAGATGAGAGTCGCTAATTTTTTGACGATGGCGAATAGTGAGGAAGTTAATGCGCGGAAGGTTTGCATCTTGTCGTGATCTGCGGCATCTAACATGCGAGCAGCGATGCCGATTAATACGGCGAAGATCACAACTGCTACTGTATTTTCCTGAGCCATCGCGGCGACCGGGTTGCTAGGAATCATATGCAAGATGGTGTCAGCAAATCCTGTATATACATGTTGTGGTGCTATAGTGCTTGCAGGGATGGACATGCCTGCTCCGACGGCAAATGCTTGGCCGACAGCTAAGCCGATCAACGAAGATAGTGCGGTGGTACCTAGCAATAATCCGCAGGTTAGAAAGCTTATTTGCTTGAGAAGATTGTCGCCTTGGTCAGTGCCGAGATTGATAATGGCGTGAATGATGGAGGTTAAAATCAAGGGCACGACCAGCATCTTGAGTAATGCCAGATAGCCATTGCCGAACAGATTAAGAATATTCTCGAGATAAGTGATGATGCCATCGTGGTTAGTGAGTCTTACCAAAAATCCAAAGCTGATGCCGAGAGCAAGGCTGATCATCACGCGTGCACTCATAGAGAAGTGACGGTGCTTTAATACCATCAGTGCGCCAAATAATATGAATAGAATAATGAGGTATGCGATATCGTTCATGTTCGTCCTTTAGGTGCAGTGGCGAGCCCTGACTCTAGATCTTCATCTTGTACAAGTAAAGAATCAGTTTCTACAGATGGCATTTCTTCCGGTTCGTTCGTGCGTGCAAATAAACTTGCCCAGCAAGAAGATGAGGCAATTTTCTTTGCGACGACCGGCGCACCTTTTGAAATGAGGAAATACGTGCCAACAAATGTAGCGCTTAATAATGAGGTATATAGCATGCGCAACGGATCAGTTAGTAGTTCTTTATCTTCCTGAATGCGACTGCCAATGTATTCAGCGCCAATACTGGCAGCAGCGGCAATCGTGGTGCAGGCGGCAACCCAGCCTGCGGTTTTGATTGAGTCACAATGATCATAGCCACGTGCGCCGCGTGCAACATCGCCACGATATGAGTCGTAATTGGCAAGCGAAGTGTTGAGTGCTGGCTCGTCTTCATCCTCATCTAGTAATGCCAGGTTGTCTGGCTGCTCACGCTGATTGGCAACTGGTGGAAGCTCAATGCCTACTTCAAACGGCGGTGCATCCGGAATCATTCTGCGACCAAATGCTAACGGGTCAATGACGTGTTGAAAGAGTGCATACAAAGGCACGACACCAAGTGGAAAATGACGATGATGCAAAATAGACTCAGCGCCCCAGGTTTTTGTCGGCGTTGTTTTCAGCATCGTGTGCAGAAATTCATAAGTCGTGGTCATGTCATAAATGCTGAATGCAACCATGGCTGTTTCTTGCAGCGGATGCAGCGGTGGTGTTTGATTATAAGGATGAGTAGGAGTTGGAATGAGGCGGTCAACGACCCATTTTTTGAAGCCGATATAAATCCACGGGCTAATCAATGCGGCAATAATGCGTGAAACCGGGCGTGAAGTCATAACTTCTAATGCCGGTATGCTGGCAATCTTATCTTTGAAATATAATGCAGTGCCATCAACCACTAGTCCGATCACAGCGCTTGGCAAACTGGATAATATTGTTTTCGCAACATTAATAGCAAAGCCGCGCGCAGCATTGCCATGACCAGTTGCGCGCAGTGAATCAAGGATGTCGTGATAATCAGAGCTGAAGAGGTAACTGATTGCGATGCCGCCCTCGCGTCCCACGTTCAATAATCCCCAGTCGAGGGCACCGCTCCATGGTTTATCCCATTCAGGATTGCGGTTATTGCCGGTGAGGCTTGCGATTGTGAAGCGGGTAATCAGGGCAATAGTAGGTAGGCAGCGTCTTTCGGCGGCGGGCGCATTTGCGGTGGCGCGAATTTGAATAAAGTCATCTACGCCGTGATGTTCTTGATCCCATTCATCATCGACCGGAGGGTTCTGTGCGGATCTGGAAGTAGACATGTGTGTGTTCTCGGTCGATGGTTTTTATTATTTTCTTTAGCAAAGCGCGATTCTAGAGGCGTTGACTTAAGGCAATATTAAAGTGAAAGAAATGAGCCAGTTAGCGCTGGCTGCCCGCATGATATAATATAAAGAAATAATAATGATGCATAACGAGTGGGCAAGGAAAAAAATCGATGGATATCAAGCAATTACTGGCGCAGGCTGTGAAAATGCAAGCCTCTGACCTGCATATTTTGCCAGGTAAGCCGCCCCTCTTGCGTATTCACGGTGATCTCGTTCCTATCGAAAACACTGAGCCACTTACCCCTGAAGACACCGAAGAATTAATTTTTAGCGCAATTTCTGATGAGCAAAATAAGCGCTTTTTTCTCGAGCGCGTGCTAGATCTTGCTGTCTCATATCCAAATATTGGCCATTTCCGTGTCAGCCTCTTGCATCAAATGAATGGTATTGCCGGTGTGTTTCGTGTTGTGCCGCTGTGGGTGCCATCGTTCGATGATTTGGGCTTGCCGCAAGTGGTGAAGCGTCTCTTGGTTTTAACGCAAGGCATCATTGTGGTAGCCGGGCCGACGGGCTCTGGAAAGAGTACGACGCTGGCTGCGATGATCGACTACATTAACGCAAATCGTAATAGTCATATCATTACGCTTGAAGAGCCGATCGAATACATTCATCAAGCCAAGAAAAGTGCCATCAACCAGATTCAGATTGGCCGCGATACACCAGATATTGCTACTGCTTTGCGCGCATCATTGCGACAAGATCCTGATGTCGTGATGCTTGGTGAAATGCGTGATCTTGAAACGATACGCCTGGCACTAACTGCTGCAGAAACTGGCCACCTTGTGTTAGCGACTTTGCATTCCAGTTCTTCGCCAATGGCTATTAGTCGTATGGTTGATATGTTTCCGGCGCCGGAAAAACCGCGTGTGCGCATGATGTTATCTGAGACAATACAAGCAGTTCTTTGTCAGACATTGGTAAAGCGTAAAAATGGTGGACGCGTTGCTGCGTTTGAAATCATGTTGGCAAATCCTGCAATTCGACATTTAATTAGGGAAGATATGATTTCGCATATGGAAACGACTATCCAGACCAGCGGTGATATTGGCATGTGCACCATGAATCAGTATTTGCATGATTTAGTGAACAAAAATGAAATCACCGTCGCTGCAGCACGCAGTGCATCCTATAATCGAGAGTTATTTTAGTCTGTTAAAGTAGAGAGAAATTCTATGTTCAGAAATCCACAAGCCGATAAAAACCCATTTGATATTTTGTACGGTGAAGTAGGCAAGCCTAATACTTCAGATGCGGCAAAATACCCGACTCATTTGACTCATGGTTCTGACAGCGTCATGGCTTGGGAAGCTAAAGGCCGATTTTCAAATATTGTGACACTGCTCGATGAACAATTTCCCGAATACAATGCCAATTTGATCAAGCATAAGGTTGGGGGGCATGTCTTGCTCGAGGGGCCGGCGCAACATAGCCTGCCTCATTGCGAACGTTTCATGGCAGTGTTGATGAATAATAATGTGAACATTACTGATGTAATTGCGGCAGGCGATCCTTTAGATGGTCGATCTGCAGGCAAAAGAGGTTATTGGCATTATTTTTCTCATGATAATAAAGTTGAAGCAACAGACTCTGGAATTATGCGTCAGTTAAGTTCACGTTATAACGTTACCAGTACCAAGACTGGTGAGGTTGGTGGTATTAGCAGTTATCAACTCACTATCCGTGCAGGTGATGCGAAGACAAGGCAAATTAACGTTCATCATATTGTAGATTTCGGCGATTTTAAAACGATGATTTTTACCGCCGCTGAGCTGAAAGCACTGCTGGCGATTTACCATCAAAGCGAAAACCTCGCTATTCATTGCAGTGCCGGCATGGGCAGAACTGGAGTGATTGAGCTGGCGTATTGTCTGTTTGCAGACTATGAGAAATTTTATCCAGCGGGTAAGCCTGATCTTAATCAAATCAAGTTTAAGCTGGAAGATCTGCGAGTACAGCGTCCGGTCTTGATTCAAGGTTATGAGCAATATCGCATGGCGGTGATCGTTGGCATGCAGCTTGCGTTAGTCCATCGCAATGAATTAATTAGTGATGCTGAATTAAAAGAAGTTGAAAGTGTTGTTGATGATGCGGCAAAGCAGGCTGTTAATCCAGTCAGAAATAATCTTGCTCCAGAGTCAAGTGATGAGGAAGACAATCAAGTTTCGGAAAGCTCGCGGCATTCTGGCGATGAGTCTAATGAGGTTTCTCATGATGAAGCCGATTCCTCAGAAGAGCAATCGCCTGCTAGTTTGTATACTCGATTCCCGAAGAAGTAAATCATCGCTTAAGCGGATTTCGCCAGCCGATAAAAACAGTACATGCTGCTAGCAAACAGGATAAACATGCATGGCAGCAAATAGGTGCTCACTGGCAGCCAGCCGAGGATAAGTACGACCACAGTAGCAAAGCCCATGTTGATGAAGTTCATGACTGCTGAGCCGTGGGCTTTATCTTCAACATCGCGCATGGCGATAGAGGATGCATTGCCAAGTATCGCCGATAGACCAAGATAAATAATCATCATTGGAATAAAAATAGAATTCATGGCGGAGGCATGCATCCAGACTGCAGATAGCATGCCGAGTATGCCGAGCGTAGCGGTGGTTAGCCCAGCCAAAATGATGGATTCACTGTCGAAATAGTCAGACAGTTGTGCTGAAGTGAGAGCGCCAATTAATAAGCCTAGCGAAGGTAGAATATTTGCAATGCCGTATTCAGCGCTGTCCATGCCAAGAATATCGATGGCGACGAAAGGTGCCACAGCGGCGAATGTATAAACGAAGCAAGTTGAGGTGCCCATCATCATGGCGCCGGCCACGAGTCTGGTACTTTTGAACTGCACAGCATAGCTTGCGATGATGTGAGGCCATTTCAGAGCATGATGGTCGACTTCAGGTAGGGTTTCAGGCAGGCGTGTTGATAAGAATAACAAAATCAATCCATAGACGGCGCCAGCGTAAAAGCAGCTCATCCAGCCGAAATGCTCGTTTAAAATTCCGCCGAGTGCAGCAGACAGGCCTGGAGTAATAGCAAAAGCGAGAATCAGGTAAGAGATTTTTTTGCTGGCGGCTTTAGGTGGATAACATTCGCTGACAAGTGTGAATGTCATTTTTAAGCCGACGCCGGAGCCAAGCGCCAATAATAATCGGCCGACTACTAATAAAGGGTAATAATGAACAGCGCCTGCCGCAACGCATATCAAGCTGCTGATAATCTGCAGAGAGATGCCGCCAAAGATGGCCGGCTTTCTACCGAAGCGATTAGCGAGCGGGCCGTAGAGTAGTTGCCCGCTAGCGTAGCCAATCAGGAACCATGAGATGGTCATTTGTGCGGAGTCATGGGAGATTGCGAAATATTCAGCAATATCTGGCAGTGCTGGCGTAAACATGACTGCATTGACCGATGCAAATGAGATCATGAGCAGTAATGTAAAAAACGGCAGCTGATGCTGTTGCTCCATGTTAGCTCCTGTAACGATTCTCAAATTCAATGAATCGTTGTTCCAGTTTCCATTGTAATGTCGCTTTTTCACTGCTGACGAGAAAAGCTTTGCAGCTTGCCGACGGTTGTGATGATCCAGGTTGATTGCCGAGACAAGCGGAGTTCAGTTGATGGTAGTCTTTGTCTTGCCACAGATTCTCACCCGGCAGGAATCCATAGCTGATGCTATTACGTACCATGTTCTTCAAGGTGAGGTACTTGAATTTATAGGTAGAGACTGCGCGAACATATTCAGTTGTCATGATGTCGCGCGTCACGCCTTCATCATCAGTTGATAAGGCAACTGGCACGCCGTATTGCATGTATAAAGGCAGCGGGTGATTTTTGCCCTCAATATTCAATATTTCTGCATTACTGCTGAGATTGATTTCAACCATGATTTGTTTGTCTGCCATGGTTTTTAGTAATTGCGGGTAATTAGTTTCATTGATGATATCAACGCCGTGACCAATGCGATTAGCATGCGCGACATTAACGGCATCATTAATATGAAAACTGAGTCCCTGCGGAGTGGCAACATCGCTGTTTAGTTCACCGGCGTGCAGACTAATATGCACGTTAGGGTATAAGCCGTGCAGGTATTCCATCATTTGCATATGCAGTTTGTAATCGCGCATGGAAACAGTGCCATCTTCTGGCATCACCATGTTTACAGCGACCAGGCGTTTGTCTTTGCTGGCGCCTTCAAAGCCAGCTAGCATTTCTGCAAACACCACTTCAGGGGGCTGCTCGCGCGCAACTTGGTGTTGATAACGTAAGGTAACATTACAGCCTGATTTGGCGTCTGCGGTGCCACAGGCTAGCGCCTTATTTTTTGCAGCTTCAGCCTGGTTGATGTTAGTGGTAATGCCGGCAACGATGTCATCGAAATGATTAGCAAGTAGTTTGGCGCGCATACTGTTGAAGTCTGGATCCCAGCCTAATTTTTTGCCGAGCTTGCCGGAGTCGCCGTTGTCGGCGGTGATCATGGTTTCGACGTACAGCTCATTTTGATCGGCGGCACGGTTGGTAATTTCTGCTAGGATTTCACCGAGGTGATGATGGCTGATGGCGCTGAATTTGGTGAAGGTCTTGAAGAAATGATCATGGCCGGATTCATTGCCGGGTTTGAAGTGTTGCATCGACCAGGCATCAACGAGAGAGTCGAAGAAATCGGCATCCTGAATGGCGGTTGATAAGAGGTCATTCGCTGGGCATTGGGCATTTGCTGTCACCAAGAAGTTGGTGCGATCAACGCAAAGGTTGTCATTGGCCGCATATTCCACCATTTTTTCTGCAAAGGTTGAGCCGCTGGCGTGATTATGCAGGTCGCCACCCTTGGGCATGAGTCGTAAAAACTCATTGAGTTGCTCTGGGTTATCAAGGCTCGCAGCCAGATGGTGGCTAGCGGCTATTTCTGCCGGAGATGCAGCGAAAGTGTTCGTGGTCAATAAGGCTATGATAAGAATTGCATATTTTTTCATGATCGCTCCCGCTCTTTATTGTTTAGATTGGCGCAGCATTAGCAGCTGATTTGGGGTTCTGAGATGGGGAGTAGTATATAGAGGTTAGATGAATTTGAAAATTAGCAAAACGAGCCCCTGAGATGATCAGGGGCTCGTTTTTTATTAGTTGCGGAGCAGTGGGCTATAGTTTTTGTTGAGGTCACTGTCTTCATCATCTGAGTAGTCAGCTTCGGCATCCGAGTCTGATTCCATCACAAACATGCGGCCGTAGGCGGGGCGGCGCACAACTGGTGATGGTGATTCAATGATATTTGAGAGATCTGAGCTTGATTCAGGGTCGGAGATGATATCAGTGTCTGAGTTTTCTTCGGCTTCATCTTGACCTGCCAGCAGCCATTCCAGTTCGTTTGGAGTGAAATTGAGATGGCCTAATAAATAAGGTTTTTGATTGAGATCCTCGGCTGAAATTTCCATGTCCTCAATACCGTAATAGTCATACCCATCTTCTTCAGCTAGGATTCGTGACTCAGCTTCTGCTTCACGTCTTGATTCTTCAATACTTTCTTCGATGATGCGCACATCGACATTCAAATCATCAATGTTTTCAACCTGAGCATACTCAAGCTGGAAGGCTTTTGATTGTTGGTAGAGGATATCCATCTCTTTATCGAGTAATGCCATGTCCTGTTTGTTCATATCGGCTTGATGATTTTTAACTAGTCTAGCTTTCAAGTCGTTTTGTACGGCTGCGATAGAGCTATGGACAGAATGAGAATATGTCGTTAAAGATGTTTTCAAAGCTTTGGCAATGAAATAAGAATTTGAGTCTTTTAACACATCCTTGTAAAGCGCATTATACATGTCTAATTTCTTTAGCACTTTCGATGCATGCTTGGTGTTGTTTAATGCGTAGTCTACAAAACGAGTTGCTTCGAATTTTTTGATCGCTTTCAGTAGCACAGCAAGATGTAAGTGAATAGATTGCTTGTCTGTACTGAGTTTTAATGTCTCAGCCAAGAAATTGATGGTGGCAAGTTGCTGTTGAATTCTGGTGGTATCAAATTGGTCGTTATTGAGTGGGCTTGAATTGTGTCGGAACATTGGGATACTCCTTGTGTACGGTCTTCCGGTGGCAGTTTAGATGCGCTCTCTATTAACTCTAAACTCATCAACTTAAGGTTTTATTAAGGTGCTGGAGTGGCGGGTATTGGCGCAAACCTGGTCTTAGATCTGCGCCATGAGAGATTAAGAATTGTTGATGTAATTACTTACGCGTTTGACATCATTCCTAGATTCATCAAATCCAACCCGAGTTGTGCTTTTCTTGCGTCGCGGTGCGGTAGCAGCAGTGGTTTCAAAGGTTGAATTCGCGCGTAGCGGAGATGTAGAGTCGCTGCTTTTGTGTCGCGTGGACGTTCTGTTTGAATTTTTCAGGATAGATTTTGGTTGTTCAGGAATATTAGTGGCGGCTCGAATCGCTTTAATTAATAAATCACAGACTGGCGATGCGCGGAAGCCTTTGTTGACGTTATGAATAAAATCATCAAATGACTTTTCTTTTAATTCGGCAGATTTGGGATCGTTAAGCTTGATTTGTTCGTTGTAGAATGTCTGGAAATATCCTGAATTATCTTCTAGCAGCTGTTGTTTGTTTTTAATAGCTGCAAGTTGCTTTTGAAATTTATCAATTTCTTCGCGCGGGTATTTGTGAAAGGTCTTGATGGCTATGTCGGCTTCAAGCTTATCACGTTCTGCACGCAGTTCTTTGAGTTTTTCAATGAAGTCAGCATCTGTTGTCATGATGGAAAGTATGTAGCTGCGTACGGCCTGTAAAGTGTCGCGAATTTTTGGCGGATAAACGAATAATTTAGTGAGGAATAAGCGGTCGTCATGCGCTTTTTGCTCAGCATTTTCGAGATCGTACAACATTTCTGCTGTTTCTATCCATTCATCAAGCGATGCATTATGGAAAATGACTCGTTGTAATATTTTCTTGCAAACCTCAACTTTGTGGCCTTGTTTTGTGTCTTCTGCGGGGAGAGTAATCAAGTGTGATGTTGGATCTTTCAAGCCCCAATCTTTATCATTCATGTTGAAATAAGCTTCAAGAATTGCTTTGACGTAATAATAGTTTGGCAGAGACATAGTATTCCTTAGCTGTCATAGAGCAGTTAGTAGCTCATCACAGTGTGGAATTGTGCCACTCGACGTTCATAAATGCAATTCAAGACATTTTCCGATTAGTCTTGCAAAGCAAAAATATTTACTTTAATTTCGTTGGTGCAGTCATGGATGTAATGGATTGTAACTGCAATTGTTGTATTTCAAAAATCTTTGCCAAAGAGGGAGTCTTATGCAAAACAGACCAAAACGCCGCCTTGTCGTCGCGTTCAAAACCACCGGCTTCAAACCAGAAAAAGGTCATCGCATGACAGAGTTAGCATGCGTTGAAATGATGGATCTCGAAAAAACCGGCAATAATTTTCACACCTTTCTCTATCCAGATGATGAGTTAATGGAAGCTTGTGCAAAAGAATATAGAAATTGCCCAAGATTAAGAAATAATACCAGAGCCGCAGAATTTACTGCTGCTGCCATGAATGGTGTTCCAGGATTCGTCAACGGCGGCGCCAAAGTATTGATGGATGACGGTGTGCCAGAGTATTTGATTACAGAGCTGGTACAGGCACCGCGCTTCCATGAAATGGAGAATGATTTCATGGCATATCTGCGTGCATATCCAGATACCGTCATCATTACCCACGACATGGGTCGTCTGAAGAGATTTTTAAAAGAAGAGATGCAACCTCGCAATTTTAAAGAATTTTCTGAACATTACGGCGATCCGAAACACGGCATGATGCAAAAATCACATAAATTCCGTCCAGCAGGATTATTCCCGGGAGCACCAGGGAAAGGATGGACTGGTGGTTTAGATTTTGACGCTATTTGCACTGAGTTTGATGTTTCAGTCGCAGAGCGTACACATTATAGCGCGATGCAAGATGCTTTGCTGTTGGCGGATGTTGTGTGCAACCGTAAAGAAACGAAGATGGATAATCTCGAATTATTTCCAGATTCAAAAGCAAATCGCATGGATATGTCTACCGAAGAAATGTCAACTGATCAAGAGATGAGTTCTGATGATGACATGAGCGCTGAAATGGTGAATACACCAATGATGCGTAGATAAAGTGAGCATGCACCTGATCTGGCGTAAGCCAGATCAGGTCATGATTTTTAGTGACGTTTACGTAAATTGTAATGTGATGGTTGAGTTTGTTGTGGTTCTGGCACGTCTTCTGCAACTCTCTTTGCAGGCTTTTTGGCTTCTTTAGGTGCCATGTCTTGTGTTCCGCTCTCAAATATATTGTTTTTTCTCATTCCAGCAGCGTTTATCACGGACAGGTTTTTCACATCTATGGCTGTTTCAACTAATTGGCGAATAGTTTCTACTTCATCTTCTGCTAGTGGCATGTTATCTCTGCGAGCGATTACTAAATGTGGATGCGGAGCCATATTTGTATAATCGATCACTGAAACGTAATATGGTGTTCCACCTAAGCCTTTATCGATGGTTGGTTTAATTTTTGTTTTGACCATCGCTTCAAGTGCTGAACGCTGGGCATCACCCATGAATGTGCCTATTAATTCACCTTTGTCATCGCAGGCTTCGTCTTTATCGTTGACTTTTTTTGTATAGTAAACATAAGCATTGACGGTTGTTTCTTTGAACTCCTTATTAACGAATGTACCTTTGTATGGTCCAAGGTGTAAGCCTACTAATTTTAATAATTTCATTTTCACGTTCCTTGTTATAAATGTTGATTGTTACGGCATAGCTTTACCGCTATTTATCTGGCATGGCAACCAATATTTGATTCAGTGCTTGACGCACATAATTAATAAGCACTATAAATAATGCAGACGAAAAGGAGTTCGCGCAGTGTTTAGGAAGAATAACAATGCAAAAATTGATAGTGTCGTTGCTAGGTTTGAAGATCATTACGATGATTCTTCTGATGAAGAGGAGGTTTCATCATCTCTCTCAGCATTCAACGCCAACAAACAGTGGCTTTCCCTGCAAGATGATCTGAAAGCAAAAACAAAAAACCCTCTCGATAATGATCATCTGCTTTCATTTGCTGCGCATGCAGCTGGCAATCAAATTTATCATTCCGAGACGGTTGGGCATATATATTATGATTTGAAGAAACGAATATTGCAGCCGCATAATGCTCAAGCCGCAACGCAAACCTTGAAAGACGCTATCAACGCGGCAGTGCAAAAATCAATGGCCGAATTTTTTTTACATTTGCAGAAATTCATTGTCATTACTGCTCCTGATAAAGCGAAGATGGTAGAAAAAACATTGCCGATAGTGAGCACTGCGGTCAGCAGTAAGCTCGCCGGGATGATTGACACTTCATTGCCGATCATGATTGGTTATATCAACGCGCGAAGAATTAGTAAAAAAAATGGAAGTGCCGCGCTAGATGAAGCTAGAAATGAAATCGAGAAAATTGAGGCTGGCATGGTTGATTTGCTCTCGACTGGTATGGCTGTGCAGTTAAAGTTGCCGACGGATGCGGGTAGACGCAAAGCTGTCATGGTTAAAGTAAATGAGGCGATAGCCGAGGAAATATCTAGCCTTTTTATGAAATTAAAATTAACTGATAAGCGTAACTTGAAAGGCAAAGAAGAAGCCTTGGCAGCGTTGACGGCATATCAAGGCCCGTATCGAAAACTGGTGATGAGTCTTAAAGTCTTGCTAGAGTCTTGTGCCGCAAATGGTAAGGTGTCTACAATGCTTGAGGCGAAGATCGAAGCTAATCGTGATTTATTGATGACAAAATATCTCGATGATCTCATTGATGTCAATCAAGGGCGGGTGACTGGCGCGAAGCTTAGTAAGCGTGAGGTGGAAATATTCAGTAAATATTTTTCGTATGATAGTTGTAGTGTCGATGATGAGCTACGCAGAACATTTTCAGTGTTATTGAAGCGCAACTTATATGATGCGCTGCACTCTATTCAGCGCCGCACTCTCGGCGGTGCGCATGAGTTTGTGAGTGAGAACCCATATCATTTCTATGCAAATTTGCGACTTTCTAATCGTTCGCAAAAACGCTCGATCTTGAATTCAAAAGCGAAATTTTTCAAAAACGACAGCGTCGCCCGCAGCTGGAAGTTGAATGCTGGTACAAAACAAGCGGTTGTCGAAATACAAAATTTGACGAATGAAACTCTTGGACGACGCGATCTGGTACTTGGTTTGTCTAATTACGATAAAATTTATCAGGATCTGTTGGCGATCAAACTGAGATTGAATGAATTATCCATCGAGTGTGACGATAAAACGCTGGCGAGATGGATACGCGCTGCTTTTCTCGGCGAGTCTGAGCGCATCACAGCCACTGACTTGTCGGAAGCGGAACGGTTGTCCATGGAAGAGATGATCGATCGGGTGGCTTACCTGATTCATGGCTGCGAGGCGGCAAGAAATATCGCGATGATTGTTGTCGTTCCTATGCTCCTGGACTTGGTGATAGAAACCGATGAGTGGACGCTCGCAGAGGCGTTTACTGGAAAACGTAATGGCGAAGCCATGGGTTTGAAGGCGAGGTTGATGCCCATGGTTCCCGAGGGGGCGGTCGCTGCGGCGCGTTCACTGGAAAGCAGTTACCACGGTTATGTCCCTCATCGCTATCACTACCCAGGTAATCAGGATTTCGATGGCAGCGGTTATAAAATGCGCAAAGAAGAATTGGTCAAATATGAGGCGAGAGTGGTGCGTGAATGGCTACGCTTGAAGAGTGGTGCAGACATCAAGGTAAGCAATGCCGAAGCCACGGCCTGGGTAATGGACACCATCTTAAAACATGTCAATATCTGGTTTGAAAAGCCCGAAAATGCTAGAGTTGCGCCTTAATAATGAGGACGCTCCAATGGAGACGCGCATCTCGGCATTTGATTATCTGGCGAAACAAACAACGCGTGATATCCAAGCCGATGATAAAAAAATAATAAAAACAAATTCTCCATCTCGAATCTTCACTCAGTTAGAAATTGAGAGCGAGATTTTGACGCTGTTCTCTAAAATTTCCGGTGATAGTGCCGCCCCACTTTTGGGCATGAGTACGCTGGTGCAGAGCAAGTTATTTCAAAAGCGCAGCGGCGCCTGGCCGTTGCTACAATTTAATTGGCTGCGTGACGGTAAGTTGGAAACGATCAGTGTGCGTGCCTATGCGCGAACCGAGTCGAATGGTGCTCTTCACGGTGTTTATACGCTTGATTTTCGGGTTGGTCGTCAGCGACTCATGACCCTTGGTATGCGAGGTAACCGAACTCTGCAAGTAGGAGTCCCAGACTCGGAATCAAGGTTGTTATGGCCGTTGACGGCTATACATGAGGTGGTTGATCTTTTCAATATTCTGCTGCAGGCACATAAAATACAATACGGTAATAGTGGCTGCATTACGGTCGGCACGAGTAATCTTGGCGCTATTAAATATAGCGGCGAAGAATTCGAACGCCACATGACAAAATTAAGTAAATATAACCTGACTTGCCGATTGAACAGCTCTGTCGTTGCTTATCTTCCTCCGCAAGGGAATACGTATCAATTCAAGATGGATTGGTTTGATGCTGTTAGCAGCAAGCAACATCGTTTGAATGTGACCTTTGTGCGAGGTGAAAAATTCGTTACTAATTACTCGCGATTTTTAACTGAGAATAATTTATTAAACTTAACGCCAACGTATCAGCATGTTAAACCGGGCCAGTTATATTACTCACTGAAGATTGAGCAGTCAGTCCGTCAACCTGACACCTGGTCGAAAAATAATATTAGAACTGAAAACTACAGTGAGCTCACATTGTTATCCATGTGGTTCACGCTGGATGGATTAGTCGGCGAGATCAGAGCGATTAATCCGGGAGAAAATCTCTCTGGTAATGAAGTCCTGCGCGTGTATGAATATTTCGCACGATTATTAAAAATCGAGAATGTGTTTATTTATGATGACGCGACTCTAGAAGATACCGTAAAAAATGCAAAGATACCTTTGCGAGCCATATCTGCTATTGCCACTGGTAAAACCTGGTTTGAGAAACTGCCAGGTGTCAGATTGTTTGAGGGTAAACATCTTCCGGTCGGAGCGCATGATGTGATTAGTCAAAATAGTTTTAAGCGCGATGCGGCTCTTAAGGAGTTGCAGGGCCTGCCGTTAGAGAAGTGGTATTCGATGCTCGACAAGACGCAACAGAAAATTTTGTATGGGTTGCACCAATATTACTGGCCACGCAAACAACCTTCCGGGATATTTTCGCGGGGATCAAAAGCCTATGATCCTAACCCGGCGCACTTCGGTGATATGACACTCAAAAATCTGGCTGAAAGAGTTTATCAGGAATCTAAAAAACATCGTAGGTGCACACTAGAGTTGAGCAAGCTAAATGATTTATTATGCGGAACTGTGGGTTTAACAATAGATAGTTTAAGATGGGTCGCTAATGCTCCAGATTATTGGGTGAAGTCACGCATATACCAATTGTTATGGGGGAGTTTGATCTGGCAGCAAAATGGAAATTTGCCAGAGTATACGTCTAACTTGAAACAATTATTACGCTAAAGGGAGTTAATGTATGAATGTATTGACGGTTGATTATAACGCACCGGATGCACCAGCCTTGTTTTGCCAATCTTTGAAGGAAACCGGTTTTGCAGTTTTAACGTATCATCCCATTCCTGTCACTCTGATTGATCAAGCTTATGAAAAGTGGCGTGAGTTTTTCAAGGCTGAGAATAAGAATCAATACACTCCGACCAAGCCGGATCAAGATGGTTATTTCCCATTTCGAACTGAACATGCCAAGGATTATAAGATTGGCGATCTTAAAGAGTTTTACCACTTCTATCCGGCTGGCCGCAAACCACCAGAAACAACAGAAGTGACAGCAGCAATGTATAAAGCGCTCGGCGAGATGGCGACAACATTATTGCAGTGGGTTGAAAATCATTTGCCTAAGCATGTTGCTAGAAAATTATCGATGCCGCTGAAAAGCATGATTACAAATAGCCCTAACACGTTGCTACGGATTCTGCACTATCCGCCGCTAACTGGCGAAATTGAAGAAGGTGCGGTGCGTGGTGCGGCGCATGAAGATATTAATTTGATAACCTTGTTGCCAGCAGCAACTGCGCCAGGATTGGAAGTGTTAGATGTGCATGGTAACTGGCATGCGGTGCCTTGTGATCCAGGCAGTGTGGTGGTTAACGTTGGCGATATGTTGCAGCGCTGCACCGATGGCTATTATAAATCGACTACGCATCGCGTGATTAACCCTGAAGGTGAGATGAAGCAACAGTCACGTTACTCCATGCCTTTGTTTTTGCACCCGCGTCCAGAGGTTAAACTTGCGGAGCAATTAACGGCGCAAGAATATTTACACGAACGTTTACGTGAAATTGGAATCTATTAAACATGAAAATTGTCATTATCGGTGCCGGCGTCGCAGGATTGACGTTGGGTTTGGCCTGTCAGCGTGCCGGCATGGATGTGAGAATTTTTGATAAAGCAAAAGAATTACGTACGATCGGCGGTGGTATTTTGTTATGGCCGCACGGACTACAATTTTTAGATGAGCTTGGTTTGTCGGATTGCCTGCGGCCGGCGTGGATGTCGGTAAGTTGTATGAACATCGTTTCTAGCCGCGGGCAAAATCTGATGCATGAAGATAGCGCCGAGCTTTATTCATTGCTTGATGGCGAGATATTGCCGATTGATCGCAGTCAGTTGCAGCAGATGTTAATTTCTCAGCTTGCCGATAACACCTTAATACTTGATAAAACATGTATGAATGTTGAGTCTCGTGCTGATTATGCGCGTGTAATATTCGCTGATGGCAGTGAAGCGTGTGCTGATCTCGTTGTTGGTGCTGATGGCGCCAATTCTGCTGTGCGCCATGCGATTTATCCATCTGCCAAGCCGACGTATAATGGCTTTTGCTGGTGGGGCGGTATTGTTGATAGCAATATTGTGCCAAATCTGCCAGTGGATGAGGCGCACTTTATTCTTGGCCAAGGCAAGTTTTGCTCCATTTGGCCGACGCAAGGGAATAAGTTTATGTGGTATTTGCCAGTAAAGATGCCGCTGACTGCGTTTACAAATGTTTCTGATTATCAGCTGATGGCTGAATCGATATGTGCAGATTGGAATGATGATGTTCAGCGTATTGTTGCTGCGCCGCAGGTTGCTCAGCGTTTTCATCTCCCGATTTATGAATTAGCACCAAGAAAAAATTCTTCTACTGACTGCGTGACCTTAATTGGCGATGCCGCAGCAACGACTGGCCCTTTGCTTGGACAAGGTGCTAATCGTGCAATTGAAGATGCGTATTTGTTATCGAATTTATTGCAGGACGACTCTCAATACTTATGCCAGACTCTCGCATATTTCGACGAACTACGTTATGCGCGACATCAGCGCGTGTTCGAACTTGAGCAACAATCAGCTGATGCCTTGATTCAAGAGACACCAGAGGCGTTAGAATTTTTTGAATCACAAATTCAGTATATCAATTTAGCTATGATGTATCAGGACATGATTCCGCTGGTGAATGCCAAAGCTTGTGCAGAGCTGCGTGCTGCAACGCGCGTTAGGCAAGATAATGAAGCGATACTCGGCGCTGTTCCTGCTTAGGTGCAGATTCTTTGAAATTAATCCTGTTGATTTTGAATTTCTCTCATGTATATTATCCAGCTCTCCTCTAGTTTTTCACCCCAACTCATCATTGTCCTCGCAAATCAGCGCTGGCATTGCATGCATTTTATTTTCTAGTTTTTCCATCTAGCAAGACCATGGCCGTATTTCATGGCCGCAATCATTTTTTATTAATAATTTTTGGAGTTTTACAAAATGAAAAAAATCTCATTACTGGTATTTTTATTTTTCGGTTTATTTAATTTAAGCGCGCATGCACTGGATGGTCACGGGTTTCGCGTATTGAGTGAAACGATTGAGCATTCACCAGGTGTGACTGGCGGATTCACGGAGACCTCGGGCAAAAAATTACCAGGAGTAGCATTGAGCTGGTCTCAGGCGTACAATGCCGAGGGTCTTGCCGGAATGAATGTAGTAGTGAAAGCGAATCATTCATTTAACGTGACGAACTACACCAAGCAGAATCAAATTTATACATATAAGTATGAAATAAACTGCGATGGACAGTATTTCCGCAAGATCGATAAAATCGAGGTGCGCCCTGGCGGTGTAGCGAATGAGCATGGTGACTCATATGTGAGCACTTATCACCGGCAAAAAGGATTGTTCCGTATTAACGCTGCAACCGAGGTCACGGGTGAATCGAGTCATGCGCACCAGAGTAGTGCGACATTGCGAATTAATTAAATGATGTCCGTCTCCCGCGCTACTGCGCGGGAGATGGGAGAGGAGAATAATGATGAAAAAAAATATCGTAGCCATTATTTTGTTAGTCATGTTGCAAGGTGTTGCCTTTGCTGCAGTTAAGAATACAAAAGATATTAGTCTGGATTTCACATTGAATTATCAAATCAATACGACTGAAAAAAAAGCTGAGCACGTGATGAAGAATGCCTTGCACCTTTCTGGCAGTAATTGGAATGTGGCTGGGCGGCTGCAGACTTCTAATAATGACGTATTATTATTTTTGGTGCGCATGGCATCTCAGCATAATAATAAATTTAATCTGCAATTTATGGTCATTGATGCCGATAATCGTCACACGTTTGTCACTGAGCCCAAGCTGACCACGTTGGCAGGTTTGCCAACCGAGCTAGTTGTAAAAGGTGAGGGCAGAACTATTACCCTGAATGCTTTGGTTAAGCTGAATAACTCCCACGCATAGCAGCTAATCAAGCGTCTCATTTGTCGTAACTCAATAAATTTAGCCCAGATGGATTGATCACAAGTTGATCAATCCTGTGAGATAGGCTATTATCCGTACTCGAGCGCTGATCATACTCAGCGCTAAAATAAAAAAACATAAATAATTCAATAACTACAATCATTGAGTGGCGCATGGGTGGCTTATGAGGCTAGATCCTGATTCTGTAAAAAAAATAATGGGCAATAGTAAGGGCGCGGTGGTTTACGGCTTAGAGAAATGTCTCTATAAGCAGGTATATGCGAGTCTGGCTAGAAATTACAAGACTTACGATTATTCCGAAGTAAAAGCCCCTCTCGTTAGATTTGATCATGACGGCGAAAAGGATAAATTGGATAGAGAGTGCAAGTCCGCAATTATCAGCTTGGTGCTTGATAATTTTAAACGTAGTAAACGTGGCGAGATGATTGTGCCTTTAATTTTTTGTGTCGGTAAGCAAGAAGACGGTGAGACCTTTCGTTTGAATGTCGAGCAAATGGCAACAAAATCCGGTAGCGAAGGCTCGATTACGGATAAAGAATTGCGTCGCTGCTTCAAGGTTTTTGCTCAACTCGGCCCCGAAATAAAAATGATTGCTGAGCAAACATTTAAATTTGTAAATGTCAGACAAGATGATAAAGAAGAAGATTTATATCACCTCGATCAGGTCGCACCTTTCTGGCAAGATTCGAATTGGAACCAGCTTTGGCAGCAACGTTTAGCGAAAAAAATACCCAAGCAGAAGCAAAAGAAATATTTTTGGCGGGAGATTATGCTCACTGAATGCAGGTTATTTGACCATGCAAGACATGACCGTGCTCCTTGTCAGCAAGATAATTTCTTTTCAACGAGAAAAGAAATTTGCAAGTGATAAAAAATATAATTTGCGAGATTAGATCGTGAAAATCTATGTTGCAGGTATTCGGTTTGCTGGGAAATATGCAAGCAAGTCAACAGCTTTTAAGACGCGAAAGTTAATCGCAATGCTTAAAGACGTGATGATAGATGCCAATCAAGTCTATGGTGAAAATTGCTTGGTGGTAGTGGCTTTGCATGAATATGCATTGGTTGAGGCCGCAATTGCTGTTGAAGAGAAAGATGCCTCGCTTGCGACGTTACAGGCTTGTATGCGGAACTATCCAAACCTTATTTTAATCCCAGGTAGTTACGCTGCTACGCAACGCTTAGTAGATAATGAACGTAGCCGAAGAAAGCAGCATAAAATTACTCAGACTTATTCTGGGCTGTTTGCGCATTCTGAATATTCAACTGACAAACAATTTCTCGAAGAAAAGGCTGCTTATCAGCTCTATTTAGATACCGGGCGGATTGATAAAAAAATAATTCTCCAAAATTCAGCATATGTTCTGACGGCTAATGAAAAGGTCAAGCATAAAAAATCATTTCCCTATGATGAGCGTGACAAATTGCTAGGTAAGCACAAGGGTGTATTGGCGATTGGCGATGTTTGTCCGGTGAAAAAAATATCCGCTGGTGGTTATGAATTATTATTGGGGATTGTTGTATGTCGCGAACATTTGTCACAAGTGAATATTGGCGAATTAAAGAAAAATCCCCCGTTCATAGAGGTGGTTATATCGGATTCCGTCAACATCGAAACTGAGAATTTATATGGTGCGCTCAATATTCACATGGATAGTTTCAGCGGATTAGAAATTTATTTGAACTCCGGCCACAAATGCGTGGGATTTATTGAGGCGGTGACAGGCAAGGATTATATTATTGACAGACGTTCAGTTATGAAAATTTCAATTGATAAGCCAAATATATTCACTAGTAGCGTTAATGCTACTTTGCCGGTGATTCTGGCAAATGATATCTATGAGCCTGATGATGCTGCAGATACAGCGCCGTTGCTACAAAGTACAGATAAAGATCTTCTCTTTGATGGCTGTTCAATAAACTAATGCGGTGCAAGCCAGGAGTGAGCTCTGGCTTGCAGCATCGATGATTATTTTTTCAGCGCAGGTGAAGCAGGGATAGCATCAAGACACATTGTCAGTACCATGCCTATCATTTCGTTGAAAACACGTTTACGGGATATCTCTATCGCCATATTTTTAATGATGCCAACAGACTCCATTAATTCGCGAGTTTTCAGACCTTGTAATTCCTCTGGCAGGTCTTTATCGCAAGCAGCAATTTGTTTCACCGCTTCAATTTGTTGATCAGACATGCCAGCTGTATTTTTCTTGACGGCCAAAATGAAATTGACCAGGTCTGGAAAATTTTCGACTTGCGGGCAGTTATTTTTGTTAAGCTCTTTGCCGTTTAATAACCGTATTCCTTCGCACTGACGCGATTCTTTGAGGGCTTCAAGAATGGTGAGTGCCGGTAAGGCGATGTAAACCTGCGGCTCTTGATCTTCAAGATCTTGTCGCAGTAACCATGTATTTTGTACGGCAAGAAAGGTTTGTGTGACCATTTCATTATAAAAAGTAGTACGAATTAATTCTGGGGTGACATCTGACTCATCGTAATCAATCTTGCCGGCGACAGGTTCAGTGAGCCCTTTGGCCTCGAGTAAAAACTGCGTGGGATTTATTTCCTGAAAGGTATCAAGGCGCATGATCTGGTCGGCAATGTGCGCGAGCTCTGCATCAGTATTTTTCTTGTCTTTCAAGCTCAGCAACACAGCGAATAATTGTTTGTAGCGCTCGGGGCAATTCTCTTTTGTGACTTCGGCACCAGCGGTGAGACGTATGCCGATAGAATCTTTTGAAGCAGCAATTATGCGCTGAATTGTGTGCACAATGCCTTGTTTCAGCATTTGCGGGAGATTGTCGCGGGTTACATCGGGCTGATCAAGTACGTAATTGGACAGGGCATTATAGAAAACCTTTTTGATCGCATTTTCTGGTATTGGTTGTACCTGGGCTGGTTGAGCAAATAATCTACCTCGCATGTTCATCTCCTTGTTATTATGTTTTGATTAACATAACCGTGTGCGCATGCCTTTGCAACATGCGCAGCAAGGAGCGAAAAAGTTACTTTTGCAAAAATTTTTTCACGGCTTTAATGTATTTTTCATGTGCATCAACCGCCAGTGCGTGGCCGCAATTCTTGAATATTTTTAGCTCGGAATGCGGGATATGCTGGGCAATAATTTTTGATTGGCTGGGGTCACAAATCCAGTCATCTTGTCCGGCGAGAATTAAAGTTGGGCAGGTAATTTTCTTGAGTTTGGATATAAAGTCGAAGTGCTTGATTGAGTTGGTGAACCCTTCATTTAACGCTTCATGCGACCAGGTTGTCGTTGGTGCGCGATACGACTTCTTGCGAGATTTTTTCATGGTCACCGAATAGAGTGAATCTGTCATTTTAAAAAATTTCATCACATGCGCGTGATTCTTGAATGTGCCATTCCATAGATGCTCGCAAATAGAAATTTGCGCTGGAGTGCCGCGTTCGAGCAAGTTTTTTTTGGCGAGATCGAGAAAGCGGTGGCTAGGGGCGGTGACAACCAGAATGAGTTTTTCTACCCGTTTTGGGTAGCGAGTGGCATAGCCCTGGGCCACCATGCCGCCGTACGAGGTGCCGAGAATGGTGATGCGATCCAGGCCCAGATGTTTGCGCAGGGCTTCAATATCTTCAATATTGTTTTCCAGGGTATATTCGCTGCGCTTGGTTTTCTTGCTACGCCCGCAGCCGCGATGATCGATAAAGACCAGCTGGGCCACTTCTTGCAGCTCCAGAGAGTGCTGCTTGAAGCGGGTATGGTCGCCGCCAGGGCCGCCGTGGAGCATAAAGACCACGGGACGTTCGATAAAATTTTGCCCAACTGGCTGCAGCTGCATGCCGGCGATGTCGAAGTATATTTCTGTGCCGCGTAAGGATGCTTTCATTTGCCGATTAAATCTCCATTTAGACAGGTCGTTATGTTACTCGAAGTGATGAATTATTTCGATTTCTAGCAGATTTGCGTCAAAATATACCAAAATCTACGGTAATCGCTTTATTTTTGCGCATCTATCGTCGATAATATCGCGACGATGAGAGGTTCACATGTTATTAAAGAATGAATTATACGATCTGGCAACTGGCGGAGCGCTGGGTAAGCAATATAAGGTTCTTGCTTTCCTGGGCGAGGGCTACGAGGGCGAGGTCTATAAGGTTGAAGAGAAGACCACTGAGATTGTGCGCGCAGCCAAGCTGTTTTATAAGAAAAATGGTATCCAAAAGCGGCCGCATGTGGCGTACGCCAAGCGTCTGCATACTCTGCGAACTTGCCCGATTGTCATCCAGTATCATCATCAAGATCGTGTCCGTATTAAGGGGCAGGACGTGGATTTTCTGGTTTCTGAATTTGTCGATGGTGAGGTACTCAACGACTACATCACCCGTCTGCCCCAGAAACGTTTACCACCATTTGAAGCTCTGCACCTGTTTTATGCGATAGTGAAAGGCGTTGAGCAGATTCACTTATTAAATGAATACCACGGTGATATTCACTCAGATAACATCATTGTCAAACGGCAAGGCTTAAAATATAGTGTTCACTTGATAGATTTACTCCATCTTGGCAAGCCAACGAAGGCCAGGATTCAAGAAGATGTGGTTGATTTGGCTCAGATGCTGCATGAGATTATTGGCGGCACGAAGTATTACCAAAAAATGCCGAAACACATCAAAGAGATTATAAACGGCAGGAAGAAGCAATTGATTCAGAAGAAGTTCAAAACAGCCTCGGATTTACGCATATTTCTAGAGAATTACCAAAGCGATTAACGCTTATATTCCTTTACCGCACGTCGAATTTATATCATTATTTATGCTAATCAATTAGTAACTTTTCCAGTGGCAAGGAGGCTGTTTTGGAAGGATATATACTGTTAACAATCGTTTTAACGGCGGTAGCAATTATTGCTGTGCAGCGCATTTTTCAGATGCAAAAAACTGGTGTAAGCGCCGATCAGCGGTCGGGGAAAAAACGATCCACCTATCGCGATGAGGCCTTCGCAGAAATTATCAAAATCAATGAAGATACTGCAGGTCAGGGAATGATAGACTCGCTGACAGGGTTACCTAGCCGACAGGTTTTCGATGAGCGTTTGCGGAAAGTCCAAGCTTATAGCAGACAATACAATCAAATTTTCAGTGTGATGGTGTTGAACCTTGATGAGTTCAATAACATCAATCAGGTCTATGGATCTGTGTTTGGCAATAAACTCTTAGCAGAAACAGCTAATCGCGTTAGAACGGTACTCAGACAAATTGATACGGTGTCGAGATATGCTGGCGATAACTTTTGCTTTATTTTGCCGGAATTATCAAATCCTGAAGTTGCTGTCTTGGTGGCGCAGCGTATTCAGGACAGTATTATTCAGCCATTTATTATTGACGGAACAAAATTATTTGTGACTGCTTGCATTGGTATTGCCATCAGTGATGCAAAGAGTGTTAATGCGCTCGAATTTATCAACAAGGCGCAAGACGCTTTGATGAAGGCAAAGCTGTCGGGTAGAAATACTTATCGTATATATAATCAAGTTGAGTTGATTAGTAATGACCGCGAAGCAAAATTAAGAACGTGTTTTGATGATTCTGATTTTATTGAAAATCTGGTGATGTACTATCAGCCATATGTAGATGTAACACGTCGTAATGCATTATGTTCGATCCAGGCGATTCCATATTTTAATCATCCAGAAATTGGCTTTATCCCTTTTCAGGAATTTAGTCGCGCGGTAGAGGCTGCAGGTAAAGTGGTTGAAATGGGCGAGTGGCAGATTAAGCAATCCATCAAGCAATTACAACATTGGCAGATAGCTGGCTTTAACCCCGAGCACATGATGATTAGTGTTACTATAAATCAGCTACAGCATCCCGATTTCATTACGCGCATATCAGAAATTCTTGGTAATTCAGGTGTAGACAAAAATCAGGTGATTTTCGATATTGTTGAGTCAAATATCAAAGAAAACAGCCAGTCATTCAAAAATATACTTGAGAAGATTCAAGCGTTAGGGATTAAAGTGTCCATGAGTGTTTTAGCATTGGGTAGAATGGCATTACATAATATTTTTGAATTTCCAATCAACTATCTCAAGATAGATGAAAAGTTGGTGAAAGGGTTAATGATGAACATGGATAATGACGCGATTATCGTGTCATTGATTGCCCTGTCGAATAACACCAACATCAAGGTCATTGCTGATGCGGTTGATGTTGAAACGCAAAAAAATAAATTGATCGAGCTTGGCTGCACACTAATGAAGGGCAAGTTATTTTCTCCTGCCGCTCCGGGAAATGAGATTTTCGATCAGGCTATGTCGAGAGCAGCAGAAGATCGGTTGACAGGCTAAAATTCTTTTTCATGAATGAGAACGCGTTTTACGTTGTAAAAAAAACGAGAAGCATAGGAGCGGGCTTTGGTGTTAACGACGACGTGACCCCGCTCTATGTAGCTAAGTTTGACATCATCTTTTGCCTTGAATAGTGCCCGATGAACGGAATCAACTGGTACATACTCGCCTTTGTCAGTTAGGAAGGTTGCGATTTCGCCACCGAATTCACTCGAGTTATAGCACGGTGTTTCGATAATGGTTCGATTACCTTTGCCTTGCTCTAATTTTGATGAATATGAACAGGATAATGAGGTTGGGTTGAGGGGCTCAATTAACGTTAGTTCGACGCCCACCTTTGGCTCGCTTAAATCCTCTGGATAAAAGTATCCAGTTAGACCAGGTTTCAAAAGGCTCAAATCTATTTGTGAGGCATAGGCTTCAACTTCGATGATAGCAGGGTTAATAATGTCACCTAGCCACTCATTTCTTTTAACAAAGCTGCCAGCATGAAGCTCGGTGGCTGCATCGATAAGGATGCCGTTGAAATCAGTGGTGATGACTAATTTATCTTTTATTTCGAGTAACTTTTTATATTCTGATTTCTTTTTATCGATATTTGAGGTTAATTCATTTTTTTGCTTCGCAAAACGTTCATCTACTGATGCGCGGCGAAGTTCGCTAACGAGTTTTTCATGTTCTAATTTAACTTTTGCGATGGAAAAATCCAGGAAGGGAGAATCAATTTTCACGATGGTTTCACCAGCCTTGATTTTAGTGCCTGGCGTCGGCATGGCTGAAACGAGAGTGCCTTCTTCAGGTGCAAAGATGAACCGGTGCGCGTAATGAATAGTTGCTGGTAATTCCACGGTCTCGCTGAATGGAATAAAGAATGCACTGATTAATAGTAGGGTAACTGCTAAAGTGATGGTGGTGTGAGTATTGAGAGTGAATTTGTCTTTGCTGTATAACCAGAATCTGAATTCTTTAACGAATGGCTCGAGCATGAAGTAATAAATTTCAATAATAAATAAAATGATGCCAAGAGCTTTGAAAAACATGTGATAAACCAATACCGCGATACCGAGGTATAGGAAAAATCGATAAAACCAAGTCGCGAATGAATATGCTATTAATATATGATGCATTTTGCGGCTGAATTTTTCTGGTGGTGGATCTTGCCAGCCGAATAACCATGCTCTGAGCTGCCAGCGTGTTAATGCGAAGGCGCGATATTGCAAGTTTGGCATTTTGAGAAAATCGGAGAGAACATAGTAGCCATCAAAGCGCATAAACGGACTAACGTTGATGAGCAGGCTAGCCATCCAGTTGATGGTAATTGTTACATAGCAGATAGTTTGAAGTGTCAGATTGCCAGTATTGGCCCAGATCAGTGCGGCGATGATCGTTACATAGGTTTCAACCTGAATACCAGCAAGCGCAATGCGCATACGCTTTTTGCTATCAAGCGTCCAGCTAAGGGTGGTGTCGGTGTATAACACTGGCCAGAATACCAGGAATGCGAGCCCACATGCTGGAATAGGCACATTATACTGCTTGCATTTATAGGCGTGACCCGCTTCATGCATGACTTTAACAACTGAGAACGCGATAAAATAGAAAAACAAACCCTTCATGGATATAACGCTAGGGAAAGTGCCGGTGAATTGCTCCCAGCGCGCGCCAATTTGGTAGAGCGCAATCAAGCCTAAAAGCGTCATGAAATAGACAAGTCGACGGTTAAAAAGGAGCTCACCATATTTTTTTGTTCTGGTGAGAAATGCGTCCGGGTGCCAGATTGGAATTCTAAAAAAAAGATAATGCGAGATAAGCCACGTTATTATTCCATCTTGGGCAAACAGCCCCTGATCTTTGGCAGCCTGATGGATTTTTTTCCCAGATTGCTCTAATAAATAGTTAAACGCCAGAAACTGAATCAGGGTGTCAACATCGGTCATGTCGATGTGGAGAGTTGTTTCAGTATTGACGGAATAAATTAAATCTTCGGGGTCAGACAGATGCCAGCGCATGAGCATTTCGTAGTCTGGCCAGCCGATGATAAAGAATTTATTACGACCGGCATCATGAATAAGCCATTGGGGCTTGCCGTCGTAGTCATAGTCATTAAAAGTATATGTAAGACCTTTTCTGAGTTTAGGCAGCGCAGCTGCAGGCCCTGGTTTATTTGACAATACTGTCATTGCCTTCCTCGAATGCTAAAAGCCAAACATGCGTCGTGAAGCTTGAATGGGTCGTCGTAAAATGTAATAGATAAATGGCACTCTTCTGCCATATAACTCAACATTACCTTGCGAGCCGAGCTGCGGTGTATCTTTGGGATTAGTGAAATCTGCAATTAATTGATATCCCAATGTTTTATTCGGTTGAATTTCAGCATTGTAGCCAAGTGTACGTAATTTGATGCTCAGCGGGGTGAATTGACCGTAAAGGTAAAAATTACCTGGATCACCTACTTCCATTTGCATAAAGTTCGTCACGGGTAGTGAGATTTTAACCTCGACCTTTGCTGGATTGGCGACAACTAAAATTCTTTCACCAGTTTGAATGGGTTGACCAATCCAATCTTCTTTACTGTCGAAAACCACAATACCGGCAGCAGGGGAGATGATGTCCGTTTTTGCTAGTAATGAGTTAGTGTAGTCAAGGTGCGCTTGATCAATCGCTAACTGTGCGCGTAAGAGCGGAATTTCTGATCGGCTGACTGGGTTGTCAAAGCCTTCATTAATAGCAGAGCGCAATCTGGCTTGAGTTAACATATAGTCACGCTTGCTAACTTCAACGTCAGCTAATAAATCGGCTTTATCTAATGTTAGTAATAGCTGTCCTGCCTTAACCTGTTCACCGGGATTCACAGCAAATGACTTGATGACACCTTGCATAGGCGCGTTGATTAAAACTGGATCTTTTGGAGATACTGTGCCAGTGCCGAAAACAGTGAGTCGTGTTGGGAATATCATGATAAAGACAAGGATAATGCCTAGAGCAATCAAATAAGGACGTTCTTTAATTTTTTTGAGAATCTGCGTTTTTTTATGCTTAAGTAACGTGTGCCAGGTATATTGGTAGCTGGCGATCAGCCAACTAATCATTTTTATTTCATCGGCTGAGAACGGGGTTTCGCGAAATAATATCAAGCCGCCGATTAGTTCATTGGCTTTATTCAAGAAGGGGCACCAGAGTAAGTGATCCGCGAATTCATCTTTGGGATTTAAGCTGCGTAAGTTGAGATTTCCTCCGACTACATCGGCGCGAGTGGCATGTGTTTCGACATTATGAATTTTCTTCGATTCGGGGCTCGCCAGGATCGATTTGATGACGCCGATTAGCCACTGATTAGCTGGTGCATGTTCATCAATTTCAGCAATACCTGATTGTGCGATGATCTCAACACCTGTAATAGCTCTAGGCTGCCATAAATATGCGGTGTGATAGGGAATTAAATGATGAGTTTCGTTGGTCGCGTAAAAGCCAAATTCACGGATATTTGTCAGCTTCCTTATCTCGTCATTAAGTACGAGTAAGGTGGCAAGGCCTTCAATTTGCGAATGTTTGGCTTGGTTTTCGGCCATTTTTATTTGCTTCCAGTGGTAGGTACTGATGATTTAATAGTAGTTGAGGTGGCCGATGGTTTATTTGTATTTTCAGGGAAAATAGCTTGTCCGCTCATTCCTGGAAGTAATTTATCGGATGAGGAGGCAATTTCACCTACAATCTTGACAGTTTGACTGACCGGTTCAATTTTAGGGTTGATGCGTACAATTTTAGCGCCAATAGATTTATTCAATTCATTGACGTGTACCATGAAGCTGCTATTGATATGCAGCCATTGTAACCAGCTGGATGGTACTTCTAGTTCGACGATTAAATGATCTGTGTTGACGATTTTTATTAAAGGATCGCCAGGTTTGACGGATTCGTGGGTGTGAACTTGCAGTTCAGCTACAGCACCGTTGTACGGTGCTCTAATAATGCATTTCTCAACGATTGCACTTAGCTTGTTAACGTCGGCATTTACCATCGCCGCTTCAGATTGGGCTTTTACTACTTCGTATTCACTGATAGAACCGTAGCCTTTTAGCTTTTGTGCGCTCTTTAGCGCAATATTCGTGGCAACTTGCTGGGCCACCGCTTTTTCATATTCGGCTTTTTGTACGCGGCAATCTAGCTCTAGTAAAATGTCTCCAGAACGGAAATAACTACCTTCTTTTACGAATAATTTTGCAACACTGGCAGATGTTTCGCTGGAGAATGTCGCTTCTTCAATCGGCTGTAAGATAACGTATTCTGGTGTTTTCGTGTCCAGCTGCTGGTCACTGTTACCGGTAATGTCGCTGCTGATGTCATCTGCAGGAGTGGCGTTTGCCTTGGCGGTGCCAGTTGGGGATGTTGTATTGGCGGCAATGTTTTGCATGGCACCTACGGTAGTAGCTGCTGACGCACTGCAAGCAGTAAACCCTGCAATTCCGATTCCAATGAAGAGTAAAATATTTTTAATTTCACGTTTCATCATTATGTTACGCAATCCACGTAGAGATGATTTTCTTGTATGCAGTGCTGGCATAGTTGTTGTAGTCCTTTCTGAGAAGCATGGCGATACTTTTATGGAATGATTTTTTCACGACGGTAACCAGGCGTGATGATTTTGGCTCGCAATCAGACCATTTAATCTCGGCAGTATTGCGTGCGAATGCGTCATTATTTTGATAATTCTTTGGTAGTTCGCTAAGGCTGGATCTTGCCTTGACTGGGCTGGTGTATGTTCCATAGGTGAGGACGTACCAGTCTTTGCCATTATGCTGAGCACAACCGTAGTAAACGTTTTTGTTTGTTTTAGATAACTCATTCTTCATCTTTTTAACATCTTTGATGTTGTAGCTACCGTATATTTGCAAGGTGAATGTTTTAGTGGCATTCGACTCTGCGCTTTCTTGAGTTAGGGAAACAAATTTTTTCGAATTATCTGCTTTGGCTAAAGCGGCTTCGGTGTTTGGCGTTTCTACTTTTGTAACGTGAACTTGGAGCTTTTCTTTTTCAACCGGCTTGCTATTAAATGTATACGTTGCTTTTCTAGCAGGCTGAGTGGTGTCGCTGTTAGTCGCGCTGGCAAGGTCAACATTATCTTCAATGTTGATCAGCTCTTTGTCTTTTTCGATAGGTCTGAATTGTACCGACTTGACTGGTAGTTCTTTTTTCGGGAATGACTTAATTAATCGATCGTAAGTCATATTGACGTATTGGGAGAAGTTGCGTTGGTCTTGCATGTCAAAGTTCTTTCTGATGTAAGCAAGCGTTTTATCCATGGGCATGTTGTAGGCATCAAGCGGCAGAACATCGAAGCCAGCGGATAGATATAACTCACCAAGTGCAGTTGAGAGATCAGCTAAAATTAAATCTCTATCCATTTTTGCAATCATGGACTGTAATTTTGCGTACACAACTTGTTGCTTGCTCGCCATAGAGGCGATATTGCGATTCAATGTCAGCGTATAAAGTGCCTCAGCATTATCGGCTTGTTTCTTTGCAATCGCATATTCTTTAGCGAGATTGACGTACTGAGAGTATGCATATCGTGTTTGTGTCATCACTGACAAGGTTAGCGCCATTGACTTCATTTCTTCGTACTTGATTTGTGTATTTGCCGTATTGATATTCGTTGGCAGAGAAACTAAATTCAGCAAACTCCAGGAAACATCGACTGACTTGTCTAGCCAGATATTATTGAGCAGGAATTTATTACTGTTGTAGTTCCAGCCTTCGTTTAGTGTGATGCCGGGAAATACCTGTAATATTGCGGCTTTAACACCAAATTTGGCGATTCTTTCCATATATTTTTGGCTGCGTAGCTCAGGACGCAGAATCAGTGAAATGGTATCTAGTTTTTTGAAATCCAGATTTTCAAGATTCTGAACTCTCGCAATAGAAGCTGGCGGTGCTTTCAAGACAATTTTGCTGTCCAGCGGCAATTTCAAGAGGTTTTTAAGATCGATTAGTGCCTTATCAAGTTTGTGACTGAGTTCTACCAATTGTCTGTCACCGCCTAGTAGTGCGCCGCGAAACTTGAGTATGTCTTCTTTGGGGACCAGTTCGTCGGCCATCGCTGCTTGCATGTTTTTTTCAGTGCTATTCAAAATATTCTGTAGAGCCGTTGCTTCATTCAGAAGTTTTTGTGCTGAGTAAGCCTTCCAGTAGGCGATACGAATATCTTGAGCTAACAATTGAAGCTGTTTGCGTGATTCTTCTTCGGCTATTAACAAGCGTTCGCTTTGCTGTCTGGCGCGAACATAGCCCATGCCAAAATCCAGTAAATTCCAGGTAAAGCCTTCACGCATGCTGCGTAAGGTGCGTGGTGTTGATGTTAATACGTCGGTTGGCGCACCGGTGGTGGTAATGCCGAAGGTGGCATAGTCATTATTACGTGTATATAAGGAGCCCGTGGTCTTGAGGTCCGGGAACATCGTGAATTCGGCAATGCGTAACTGCCCAGCTTGCAGCGCGGAGTTGACCAGTTTGATACGGTAATCGTAGTTGTAGCGAATGCCGCGAGCCAGCGCTTCCTCATAGGTAAGCGTGGTGGGTGCTTTTTCGGTTGAGAACAACTGAGCGATATTTTTTCGCGCTTCTTTGTAGCTTTCAGATTCTGCAATTGGCTGCGGATTGACCGCGCAGGCGCATAATGACGAAAATATGAACAAAGAGGCGCTGCCACGCACGAAATGTTTGATGAAACATGGGCTTAGCTTCACAGTTTGTCGGCTGCGCTGGGTGTGCAATGAGGCATTGCGAGGTGCGTAAAAAATTGTAGCCTCCGTCATCCGTGATTAAAAAATCCCATCAAATACAAGCAGTTCCATGCCGCATTTTTCATAGTACCACTATGCAAGTGAGCACTCAATCCCGCTCTAATTATCAATTTTAACATCATGTTTATATTGATAAAAATATAGTTGCAAAATTTCCCTTAAGAAACTCTTAAAATCGCTGAATAGTCTATAATTACTGTATATCTTCGCCATGCATGAATGGCGACGGTTTATAACTATGGGGTGGTTATTACCGATATGAAGAAACTCGAGAGAGGCGAAAAGGGAAGATCGAAACCGCGGAAGCGAAAGTATACCTCGCTAAAACAGGCGGTAGAGCCGCGTTATCTTTATGATGCGAGTTTGGTCGCGCCCCCACATGATCCAGGTATTCCTGCTGATGCACCTTCCACGCAAGCCACAAATACCGCCGCGCCAGACGCTTCGACTGTCGCCGAGCAAAACGCGCAGCCGATTCAACGCACACCAGCAGATCTCGCTAAAGAATCCATAAAAGATCCTACCAAAGATACCCAGCTCACTACTGAGGGCATCAAAGACAGTGCGGTCGATAAAACTTTAGAGATGCAAGAATTCAAGTCATTCATTCCTGCCAGTAAAGAATTGGTGTTCATCGATGGGCGACTAAAAAATACTGATAGCTTGCTTGAAGGAATTTCGGCAAGTGCAGAAGTGCATTTCATTAGTTCAGATCAAGATGGCATTGATCAGATGAATGCAATTATTCAGGGTTCAATCTCTCCCATCTCATCCATACACATACTTTCGCACGGCGGTAGCGGTGCAGTTGAAATTGGCAATTCACTGCTGGATATGAATAGTTTGCAAAACCAATACTCGGCTGAGATCGCAAGCTGGAGTGAGCACATGACATCTGATGCCGATGTCTTGTTATATAGCTGCGGTACGGCTGAGGGTAGCCCAGGTCGCACATTTGTGACAGAGCTTAGTAAGGTGATTGGTCGTGATGTAGCTGCATCAACCGATTTAACCGGTAGTTCGATGCTGGGCGGCAACTGGACACTAGAATTTCAAACGGGTGAAATTAATTATTTACCCAGTAGCGTGTTTAGCAAAGGTTCTCTTGATAATTTCTTCGTGGTGTTGGCAAAGCCAGTTGTAGATTTGAATGGTCCAACAGATTTAGCTGTGACCGATAATTTTTCCAGTGGTACTTATACCGGTGGCAGCAGTAATCTTCCATTGACCTGGAATGGTGGTTGGCAGGAATTTGATGCATCACCGAGTCGAGCATTCAATCCGGCAGGTTCAACGAACAGCGATAATAGTCCGACTGGTGGTAATGTCGTCATTCCCAGTGTGGCGACGGGTGGAACGGTTGCAGGTTTGGGAACGGGTCAGGAAGTTGCATTCGTTGGCCACGGACAACAATTTGGCGATTACATCGAACGTGGTATCAATTTGCAAGCTTACACAACAGCAAGCCTGACATTTTCTTATCGTACTGCTGGGTTAACTTCTGCAGATGCAATTGAAGTAAATATCTCAAGTAATGCTGGTGCAAATTTTTATACGCTAGGAACGCTGGCAAACGTAACTTCAAATGCCAACGTGACTTTTGATATTTCAAATTATATTTCTGATAACACCGTCATCCAGTTTAAGGTCAATAAAGGGTTCGATCAGGGCTCATACGAACAATTCTTTGTTGATAATATTAATATCGCTGCAAGCGGAAATAATTTTGTCACAACATTCTCTGAACAGACTGGAACACCGGTTGCCATAGCCGATGCTGCAATGACAATTACTGATGTAGATGCTGGGCAGTTGATGAAGACGGCAACAGTCTCATTGACGAATATGAAAGCTGGCGATCAATTTCAGGTTGGAACTGTACCAGGCACTATTACAACGAATATAGATAATATCAATGGCATTGTTACTTTTACCAGCGTTTCTGGTTCAGGTGCCGCAGCAGCCGATTTTGTTACGGCAATAAAAGCGGTGACATTTAGGAACACCAGTGCTACGCCTGATGTAACAACGAGAAATATAAGCGTTGTTGTGACAGATGCGGCTGATGAGGCCAGTCTGGCAGCAACATCATTTGTAAAAGTATCTGCATACGACAACCCGATTGTTATCGTGACTCATAATATTGAGGCAAGCACAGTAGGCTCAACATCTGGTAGCTTATTTGATGACACCAGTTTAGCAACACAGCGCGCAACAAGCTCTACTTACGATTACGATCCCGATACAGCAGGATTAAGTGCATCTCTTCTAACAGGCCCGACTAAAGGTACGGTTGTTATCAATCCAGATGGAACGTATACGTATACACCAAACGCTGGAGTGTCTGGAACTGATAGCTTTACATATACCATTACCAGTCAGGCTCAAGTTTCAGGTGTAAATTACCAGGAATGGAACACATCAATTAGCAGTCTTATTACTGGATTTCCTGCCGGTGCTCCTGATCATACCGGTTATTTACCGACATTTGATGTTGACCAAGCTGCAATTGATAGTGTTAATCCAAATGGCTTGGACAGCTTTGTGGTCAGATTCACTAATACCTTAACCATAACGACTGCTGGTAGTTATACGTTCTATACTGGTTCAGACGATGGTTCTGTCTTATATGTTAATGGGCAATTAGTTGTAGATAACGACGGCCCACATTCATTTATCGAGAAAAGCGGTACGATCACACTTGGCGCCGGAACGCATACCATACAAGTAGACTTTTTTGAAAATGGCGGACAGGAAGATTTATTTGTTTCATATCTTGGTCCAGATACCGCAGGTTTAAAAACAGATTTGAGCGATGTCGGGCAGGTGTTGGCGAGCACGACGGCAACAGGTACTGTGAATATCACGCTTAATACTGCCGGGCCAACCGTAGCCCTAGGTGGAAATACATACGCACTGGATAATTTCGCAACTCAATCATATACCAATAATAATGGCACATTTAATTTCTCAGGTAGTTGGACTGAACTGAATGATAGTTCAGGTGCGACAGGTGGTCAGGTTTTAGTAACCAGTTCAACGACACCATCCAGGTCCTTGCAGATTAGTGATACATCCACAGGCGGCTCGTTCCGCTCAATTTCAAGATCAGTCGATTTGTTAGCCATCACAGGAATTGACCCGACCAGAGTTGGTACGAGTTTGTCTTTCGATTATCGGATTGGCGGCTCGACTTCATCGCCCGGTGTAAACGTTGATATATCGGCTGATGGTGGTACGACATGGACAACGTTAGATACCATCTTGGGTGCGGCAAATTCCACGGGATCGCGAACATATGATATTGGTAACTATGTTTCTTCTAATGTCGTTGTCAGATTTCAGGCTGCCTCAGCGAATAGCACTGAAACAACATATTTTGATAATGTTCGAATTGACGCATCGCAAGTAAATTATTCTGCTTCGAATTATGTTGAAGGCGGTTCACCAGTTGCAATCGCATCGGCTGGTACAACAATAGCGGATAGAACGATCGGAGAAAATATATCTGGCGCGACGATCACAATAGCAAACGTGCAATCAGGTGACTCGCTTAGTTACGATGGTTTTGTATCCGGAATTACCGCCAGTTACAGTAATGGTGTATTGACGTTAAGTGGCGCCAAGACGCGTGCAGAATATGCAACTGCTTTACAGCATGTTTTCTTTAGTAATACGTCTGATGCGCCGAATACAACCAATAGAACCATCAATGTTCAGGTTATCGATGCAGCCAATCATTTTAGTAACAAGGCTGTTACAACCATCGGTGTAACAGCTGTGAATGATGCGCCTTCTGGCATTGATAAGACTATTTCGACTTCATTGAATACTGCATATGTCATGCAGACGTCTGATTTTACCTTCTCGGATCCGGAAGGAAATGCTCTGCAAGCCGTTAAAATTTCGAGTGTTCCTGCATCTGTTGGTACGCTTCAATATGATACGACGGGTGGAGGCAACTGGGTAACTGTTACTGCCAATCAAGATATATCAGCTGCTGACATCGCCGCTGGGCGTTTGCGATTCTTGCCAACAACTGATGCATCAGGTCCGGTTACATTTACCTTCCAGGTGCAAGATACCGGTGGTACAGCTAACGGTGGTATTGATTTAGATGCAACGCCTAATAACTTTACTGTCAACGTACTGACAGGACCAAACACTGCGCCAACCTTATTAAATGATCTTACATTGGTCTCAAGCGCAGAAGATAATTTAACACCAACACCAAGAACGCTCTCACAGCTGATGACGGATGGTGGGCCAAATGCATTTAGTGATCCTGATTCAGGAGCGAGTTTAAGCGGGTTGGCAATTGTCGGCAATACAGCTAACGCATCTACCCAAGGTGTTTGGCAATATTCTACCGATGGCACAAATTGGTATAGCGTTGGAGCTGTCGGTGATAATGCCAGCACATTAGCTCTAGTATTATCAGCTTCAACTCAAGTCAGATTTGTTCCTGTCGCCGATTATAATGGTACTCCACCAGGACTAACCGTTCGTGCAATAGACGATACCTTTGCGGGTTCCTATACAAATGGAGCGACGCGATCGTTAGTAAACGGCGGCACTAATGGTGGTAGTGCAGCAATTTCAGGTACAACTCGTGATATTCTCACAACTGTCACCCCAGTTAATGATGCACCATTGCTGATTTCAGCGAATCCAACGTTAAATTCGATTAGTGCATCTCAGGTCAATAATGCCGGACAATTAGTTTCTGATTTCGTAAAATCTGTTTCGGGACAGAACGGCAGTTATGTCACAGATGTTGATGTTGGTGCTGTTCAGGGTATCGCAATTATTAACACTGGCGGTACGAATGGTACTTGGCAATATTCAATCGATGGCGGCACAAGCTGGATATCAGTTGGTGCAGTAAATGTAAATTCTGCCTTGCTGTTACGTTCTACAGATTTAGTAAGATTTAATCCTGACGGTGTTAATGCTGGTTCTGGTGCGCTTACTTATCGAGCCTGGGACCAGACTAGTGGAACAGTAGGGACAAAGGTCAGTACAGCCAGCAACGGCGGTACCACCCCATTTTCAATCCAGACTGACGTTGTCTCTATTGTTACATCTAGCCCTTCAGGTCCAGTGCTTGCTAATACTAGTCCAATTACTTACATCGAAAATGCCGCAGCTGGTGTCATTGATTCGGCGATCACCGTTACAGATCTCAATAGCGCGACTTTAGCTAGCGCAACGATCGCGTTAACGAATTTCGTTTCAGGACAGGATGTACTTTCTTTTACTTATAATGCCGGAACGATGGGTAATATTACATCGAGCTTCAATAGTACGACAGGCGTATTAACTTTAACGTCTTCAGGTTCAACCGCAACTCTCGCTCAGTGGCAAGCAGCATTACGAGCGGTTAAATATAACAATACTAGTGATGCTCCCAATGTTACTAGCCGAACAGTGAATTTCCAGGTTAATGACGCAGGTGGCTTGCCTAGTAATGTGTTAACCACCACAGTTGCTATTACACCTGTTAATGATGCTCCTGCTGGTACTGACAAAGGTATCGCAGTCAATCAAAGTTCAAACTACACCTTCACAGCCGCGGATTTTGGATTCACAGATCCCGCAGATGCTTCAGCGCATACATTACTCGCCGTGCAAATTACGACTCTACCGACATCTGGTTCACTCACTAATAATGGTGTTGCTGTGACAGTTAACAGTTTTATCAGTGTCGCAGACATAAATTCAGGAAAACTCGTTTATACAGCCCCAGCTGCAGCTGTGACGCGCACTGTCGGATTTAAGGTGCAGGATTCAGGTGGTACCGCGAATGGTGGTGTGGATTTAGATCCAACTGCCAATACGATTACGTTTACTGTGTCAGGCACAAATACAGCGCCAACATTAGATAACACTAAAACACCGGTTCTTGGCGCTATCAATGAAGATGCTGGTGCACCATCAGGTGCCGTTGGCACATTAATATCATCGCTTGTTGATTTTGCAACACCAACAGGTCAGGTTGATAATGTCACTGATCCAAATGCTGGAGCATTGCTTGGTGTTGCAATAACCGCAGCAGATACCACGAATGGATCTTGGTTTTACAGTATAGACGGTGGCACAACCTGGAATGCGTTGGGTGCTGTTTCCAATACGAGTGCGAGATTGCTGTCTGCTGATGCCAATACACGCTTATATTTCCAACCAAATGCAAATTATAACGGCACGGTGACAGGTGCAATTACATTCCGTGCATGGGATAGAACTAGCTTTACCAATGGCAGTTTACAAAGTACAGCCACCAATGGTGGTTCAACGTCATTCTCCAGTGCTACTGATACCGCGAATATCACTGTTAATCCAGTTAACGATGCACCAGTTCCGACAATGACAGCGCCGTCGTATAGTGCGACAGAGCAAGTTAATATGGCTCTGCACGGTACCGGCATATCTATTGCAGATGTTGACTCGGCGGCAAGCAATATTCAGGCAACGTTTACAGTTGGTGAAGGTATTATTACTGTTGCTGGCACAACGGGCATAACAGTTTCAGGTTCTGGTACAAGCACTGTGACCCTTACCGGTACATTAGCAAATATCAACAACTTACTCGGTGGAACCAACGGTACACTTATATATAATGATAATCGCGACGCTCCGGCTGCTTCGACTACGCTAACATTAAGCGTGAATGATCTTGGCAATACGGGCAGTGGCGGGGCATTGTCAGGTTCTATCGTCAGAACAATCAATATCACTGCTGTGAATGATGCACCAACATTTACCGGTACTGCAGGTGCCTCCTACACTGAAAACGGCACCGGTGTAGCAATTGTCACTGGCACTATCACTGCTGGTGATGTTGATACCACTAATTTTAATGGTGGCACATTAACGGCGGCATTCAGCAGTTATGTGGCTGGTGATGTTTTATCTATTAACAACCAGGGTGTTGGTGCAGGTCAAATTGGCGTTAGTGGTGCGAATATCACGTACGGTGGTGTCACGATCGGCTCATTCACCGGTGGCAATGCATCGAATTTGGTCATAACACTCAACAGTAATGCTACCTCAACCGTGGTGCAGGCGCTCGCAGCACAATTACGCTATTCAAGCACATCTGAAAATCCAACTGCTGGTGGTGCGTCTCCAACACGCGCATTAACTGTGACATTGAATGACGGTGGTAATATTGGTACTGGTGGCGCCCTCAGCGCAAATATCACAGGAACTGTATCCATAACAGGTGTGAATGATGCGCCAACGATTACTGCGATAACCAAGTCTGGAACAGAAGATACCACTGTTACGTTTACAGCAAGTGACTTTACGAGTGTCTATACCGATCCAGAAGGCACGGCACTCAGCAGTGTCACAATTGCGACCTTGCCGGCAACCGGTACGTTGAAATTATCTGGTGTGGATGTAACGCTGGGACAAGTGATTTCAGCAGCAAATTTAGCCAATTTATCGTATGTCCCAGCCGCGGATGCAAATGGTCCAGTGACGTTTACAGTAACGGCTTCGGATGGCTCATTGTCATCGGCAGCGGCAACCGTAACATTGAATATCGCGTCTGTAAATGATGCACCGGTGTTAGCATCTGGCAGCACGCTATCCTATACAGAAAACGGTGCGGCAGCTCCGATCAATACTGCGATTACAGTTTCTGATGTTGATAACGCGACACTCTCTACAGGCAGTGTATCGATTACCACAAACTTTGTATCCGGCCAGGATGTATTGAGCTTCACGAATGTTCCCGCCACCATGGGTAACATTACCGGCAGTTACAATGCCTCGACGGGTGTGATGAGCTTATCATCAGCTGGTAACACTGCAACACTTGCACAATG
>CAZWPD010000009.1:58536-62354 GCA_964636145.1 uncultured Coxiellaceae bacterium | reverse complement strand
ATGCCGTCTAATGGCGAGAGTCTGCCGAGTAAGACAAAATATCTGCCGCGATAGCTGCTGGTTTGTTCGAGGACGGTGACATCAATGGCGTTTTCAACGATACACAGTGTGGTTGCATCACGATGATGTGAAGTACAGATTTCACAAAACTCATGCTCGGTGAAAATACGGCACATGTTGCAGTGCCGAATTTGATTCATGGCTTCCGTCAGGCGATCAGCCAGACGTTTGCCATTGTCGCGTCCGCGCGTGAGTAACTGCATGGCCATGCGCTGGGCGGTTTTCGGCCCAACACCTGGCAAGCAGCGTAATGCTTCTATCAATTGTTCGAGCAAAGGGCTAAAGCGCATAGTTGTCCGTAGGGTTAGATTACTTGTCCATATCTTCGAGACCGTCTGGCATCTTCATGCCGGCAAGACCGCCCATTTTGTCACGCAGATTTTTTTCGATTTTATCGGTGGCATCGTTAATGGCGGCCGCGATTAAATCTTCAATGATGGATTTTTCTTCTTTCAGCAAGCTGTTGTCGAGTACAACTTTTTTTGCGTAATGTTGGCCAGTCATGGTGACCTTAACAACGCCGCCACCCGCTTGGCCGATTACTTCCATTTCTGCCACTTGCTTCTGGATGTCCTGCAATTTTTTTTGCATTTCCTGAGCGCGTTTCATGATTTCGTTCAGGCCGATTTTATCGTTTGATGTTTTATTCATCGTATGGCTCCGTAAAAATTATTGCTCTTTGTAGGCAATTCTAGCAAAGAGTACCCTGTGGTTCTATCAATTAAACTAGCGACACTTCTACCGTCGCGTCATACATTTCAATCAACTGTTTGACTTTCGGATCTTGTAATAAGCTCTGTGTTGCGGTCTCTAGCCGTTTTGCAGTTTGTTGCTGCTGTTGTTTCACCGGTGTAGCGAGGTCGGCCGCAGAGATTTCAATTTCAAGCTGCATCTCTTTGCCAAAATGTTTGTTTAAGGCTTCATTCAGGCGTTCTTTCAGTTTGGCGTTGAGCATCGGCTGGTGATTGGCGGCCAGCAGTAATTTAATTTTATTATCAATGATTGATTCCATGGTGCAGTTAGATGCCAGTGCTAGTCCCATGCCAGACAGGCCGAGAGTGGGTAATATGCTAGCCCATTCTTCTAGTCCGGTAATGACGGCTGCCGCAACGGGTGCGGCAGGTTTGGCTTCGGTTGTAGCGGCTGCGGTTTGTATCTGCTGTGCAGGTTTGGATTTCGCAACTGGTGCCGGTGCTGTTTGTCCGGCTTGTGCGCCGGGTTTGAATGCCAGCATGCGCAGCATCGTCATTTCAAAGCCTTGTTGTTGTGCGGCGGCGTGTGCGAGATCGCGTCGGCCTAATAATGCGATTTGGTAATAGAGTTGCACTTCTTCAGGCGAAAGTTGTTTGGCGAGTGCCAGTGCTGCGCTGTGTTGTTTTGCGGTATCAGGAATAATTTGCGCAAGCGCAGTTTTATGCAGCAAGCTGGTGATTTCTTCCAGCACTTGCTGGAAATCTGGTGCGCGCTCGGCAAGCTGTGCAATGGCAGAAAATAATTGTGCGCCATCTTTGGCGGCGAGCGCTTCAAGCAACGGCATGACATCATCTTGCGCCATGCTGCCGAGCATGCTCTTCACATCGTCAAATTTTACCTCGCCGTGTCCGTAGGCAATTGCTTGATCAAGCAGGCTGAGTGCATCGCGCATACTGCCGTCTGCGCCGTGGGCGAGCCGTTCCAGCGCGGGTTGTTCGAAAGAGATTTTTTCGGCTTCGCAGATGTGTTGTAAATGGCGTGCAATTTGCTCAGGCAAAATGCGTTTCAAGTTAAATTGCAGGCAGCGCGATAAAATGGTGATCGGCAAGCGTTTTGGATCGGTGGTTGCCAGTAGAAATTTTACGTGTTCCGGTGGTTCTTCCAGTGTTTTTAGCAGCGCATTGAAGCTGTGATTTGAGAGCATGTGAACTTCGTCGATGAGATAGATTTTGTATCGACCTTGTGTTGGCGGATACATAACATTGTCGAGCAAGTCGCGCATCTCTTCGACTTTAGTGCGTGAAGCAGCATCGATTTCGTATAAATCAAGGAATTGTCCGGCGTCTACTGCTTTGCAAATTGAACACGTGCCGCATGGCGTTGAGGTGATGCCGGTTTCGCAATTCAGGCATTTTGCCAAAATGCGCCCCAGCGTGGTTTTGCCGACGCCGCGAGTCCCGGTAAATAAATACGCATGATGGATGCGTTTTTGTTCCAGTGCATTTGCCAGCATGCGCAAAATAGCTTCTTGTCCGACCATGTCTTTAAAGGATTGCGGGCGCCATTTGCGCGCGAGGACTTGATAACTCATGAGGGTGCTGCTCCCTGTTTGGTGATATATAACGGCGACTTATCATAACAAGTTTGCAGGGGAAGTAGAACGAGATGCTTGTTTAATTTTGGTGGCCGGAGAAGTTCTGAGCGCTTACTGAGTCGAGTGATTTGAAACCGATAGTAGCGAGCATCAGCCCACCTTCAACGCACGCATCAGTCACTACCGTTGCTTCCTTCCGGACCTGGCGGGGTTCGCAACCTGTCGTCGCGAAGAGACCAATACTCGCTACTATCGATTCCACTATTCAATGGAAGTTTAAAGCAAAAAAAGCAAAATCAAAAGCAAAAGCCACGCTAGCAGGGACGAGGGATTGACTCGCGCCATCCCTGGCGCTCGCCCTGCGGGCGCGCAAAAAACGCGCGTCCAAAAATGCTTCCTGCATTTTTGTCGAACCCTCTCGGGTTCGAGCCACTTTTTTCCGTACTAAAGCATGTACTCGAAGAGCGCGAGTACATGCTTTAGTACGGAGAGAGAGGGATTCGAACCCTCGGTACGCTATTAACGTACACACGCTTTCCAGGCGTGCTCCTTAAACCACTCGGACATCTCTCCTAAAGCATTGAGCGCGTAAGGTTAAACCAGAAAACCGTTACGCGCAATGGTGTTAGCGGTAAATTCTTTATGCTGTTTGCGGGCGTGGTGCATTTCCGCGCCGAATAAAGTAAAAAATGGTCAGTATGGTGACGATATAGAAAATGCCCTGCATGCCATTTGGGTGTTCCTGGTAGCCAAACAGAATGTAGAAGAAACGTCCGACAATGCTGTGCTGGGGTAAAATGCTTGAGGTATCCCACAGTGAGTTAGTCAGAATGGGCAAAAGGCCGGCTTTTACCAGTTTGCCAGCTGCATTAGCGGCCATGCCGGCAGCAATGAAGGTGAGCAGGGCGCTGGTCACTTGAAAGAGATATTTGATGGAGAAGCGGATTAAGCCGTTGTACATGAGAAAGCCAAATCCAATCCCGAGTCCGAGGCCAATTAAGCCGCCAATAATGGCGCCTAATATCGTCGTTTGACCGGCTGCCAGCATGCCGTAGAGGAAGATGACAATTTCACTGCCTTCGCGCATGACGGCAAGGCCAATGACGATGGCGAGCATATGCAGCGGTTTTTCACCGAGGCTAATGGCTTTGCCGACTTCTTTTAAATCGCTGACGATGGTGAAGCTGTGGCGCTTCATCCAGATGACGGTCCAGCCAATCATGATGACGGCGGTGAGTAAAATGCCGGCATTGAAATACTGCTGGTTCGATGGACCGGCCAGAATGGAGAGGGTTTGGGTGGCGGCACCTAGTAATGCGGCGGCAATTGTTCCGCCGAGAATGCCTAGATTAATCCATTTGCCACGGTTAGGGATGCCTTTGGTAGCGGCTAACACCACGCATAAAATAATAGCTATTTCAAAGACTTCACGAAAAACTACGATCATCGAACCCCACATGATTTTATCCTT
>CAZWPD010000009.1:38150-58436 GCA_964636145.1 uncultured Coxiellaceae bacterium | reverse complement strand
TCGACAGTGACAGCTGTAGAAAAGCGAAAATTAAAATCAATATTGATGTGACCCGGTATGACATTGCCGGCGCCAGTGCCGGCATGAATATTGGTAATTTGAAAGGTGGTGCGAGGAAAGTCATTATTGCCTTCGTCCCAGATTTCTTTGGTGAGTTCGTGCAAGGCAAGCATGGATGAGTGAATGGGGTTGATGGCTAATTGTGGGTGCGCGACATGGCCTTGTTTGCCGCGGACAGTTAATTTTGCATGTAAAGAGCCGCGTCTGCCGACGCGAATTTGATCGCCGGTTTGTTTGTCGCTGCTCGGCTCACCAACAATGCAATACTCGATTTTTTCGCCGCGTTGCTGCAGGACTTCTATTACCTTCTTTGTGCCGTTTAATGATGGACCTTCTTCGTCACTGGTCAGCAGAAAAGCGATTGAGCCTTTAAATTTAGGATGTTCGTGAACAAATGTGGTGGCAGCAGTTACCATCGCGGCAATCGCGGTTTTCATGTCGCTTGCGCCGCGGCCGTACAGTAGACCGTCTTTGGTGACGGGCTTGAATGGGGGATTGGTCCAGGCTGTTTCTGGCCCGGTTGGCACAACATCCGTGTGGCCGGCAAAGACGAATAATGGTTTTGCTGTGCCAAAACGTGCCCAAAGATTTTCGACATCACCAAAGCGCAGGTTTTCGCATTTGAATCCTGCTGCAGTCAGAATGTGTTGAATATGCTGCTGACAGCCGCCATCTTCTGGTGTGATAGATGGTCTGGAAATGAGTTCACGGGCGAGTTCTAGAGTATCTACGATTGTGCTGGTCACGTTAGTCAATATTCCTTAGTAATTCATTGAGACTGGTTTTGCTGCGAGTTTTGGCATCTACCTGTTTGACGATGACGGCGCAATATAAGCTGTATTTTCCGTCAGCACTTGGCAAGTTGCCTGGCACTACTACAGCGCCGGCCGGGATTCTTCCATAAGTAATCTCGCCCGTTTCGCGGTGATAAATGCGCGTGCTTTGGCCGAGAAAAACACCCATCGAGATGACGGCGCCTTCTTCGACGATGACGCCCTCAACCACTTCAGAGCGTGCACCAATGAAGCAATTATCTTCAATGATGGTTGGGTTGGCTTGCAGCGGCTCAAGCACGCCGCCAATACCAGCACCGCCTGATAAGTGTACGTTTTTACCAATTTGTGCGCACGAACCGACTGTGGCCCACGTATCGACGAGCGTGCCAGTGTCGATATAGGCGCCAATATTGACGTAAGACGGCATTAATACCGTGTTCGGAGCGATGTATGCGCCTTTGCGCGCGATGGCTGGCGGCACGACGCGCACGCCCGATGCGGAAAATTGTTCTTTCGATTGGCCAAAATATTTTAACGGCACTTTATCAAAAAATTGCGCAAAGCTGCCGTCTATCACTTCGTTATTGTGCAGGCGAAAATAGAGTAAAACAGCCTTTTTTAGCCACTGATGCACAACCCATTTGCCATCAATTTTTTCTGCGACACGGGCTTTGCCGGTGTCTAATGCATGGATGACGTCGTGAATGGCTTGCTTGATATCCGCGGGTGCTGACTGAGGGTTCAGATTGGCACGCTCTTCGTACGCGCCTTCGATGATGGATTGCAGGTTAGTCATGGCACTGTCCTGTTGATTAATTTCGATTAAGCTAGCACATCACCCGTGAGCTTCCAATAGCGGCAGTTGTGTTTTTAGGGGTTATTTATGTTAACATACTGGCCGTTTAATGAACTGGAACGATATAAGAATAATTATGACAATCTCGAATCAAAAGCCGCGCCAAGTCGCGAATGCATTTTACATTTATTCCCGTTTATTCAATTACGTGCGGCGCTATTGGCTCGCGCTGGTCATAGCGGCTGTCGCCAGTTTGGTTTACTCCGGCGTTGATGCCTGGTTTATTTCCTTTTTGAAGCCTTTGTTGAACAAGGGGTTGGTCGCCAAGAATCATCGCTTTTTGGCGATGGCGCCGTTGCTGGTGCTGGGCGTCTTTATGATGCGCGGTATCGCCAGCTTTTTTTCCAACTACTATATTTCCTTGGCCTCGCGCAATGTCATCATGCATCTCAGGCAGGATCTCTTTTCGCATTTGCAGCGCCTTCCTGCGCGTTATTACGATCACACTTCGAGCGGTCAGGTTTTATCAGTCTTGCTTTACGGCGTTGACCAGGTAGCTAGTGCCAGTGCTGATGTGTTAACAAGCGCGGTGCAGTCTTTATTTTTGATTGTTGGTCTCGTTATCGTGATGTTGTCGATCAGTTGGAAAATTACGCTGATGTATTTTGCAGTGTTACCAATGATTACCATCATTATGCGCGTAGCAAGTTTACGCATACGCAGATTAAGTCTGGGCATCCAGGATTCGATTGCTGAATTAAGTCACTGCGCCGAAGAAAATATTGAAGGGTACAAAGTGGTGCGTACTTTCGAGGGGCAGGATCACGAGATTGAAAAATTCAATAAGGTGACGCGCGTCAATCAACAGCGTGAAATGAAGGTTGTTGTTGCGCGTTCACTCAGTGTAACAATGGTGCAGATGGTGACCGCTGCAGCGCTGGCGTTGACGCTGTATATTGCTACGCTGGATATTGCTGACTCACTGTTAACACCGGGTGGTTTTGTCGCGATGGTCGCGGCGATGCTGGCTCTGTTGAAGCCGCTTAAAGATCTTGGTTTCGTACAGAATAAGTTATATCGCGGCTTGGCTGGGGCGCAGAATGTATTTGAGATGCTTGATGTCAAAACTGAAGTTGATAATGGTGTCATACCTCTGCCACGCGCTAAAGGTGAAATCAAATTTGTTGATGTCAATTTCACGTATGATAGCGATAAAAAAGTTTTGGATCATGTCAGCTTTACTGTGAAGCCGGGTGAAGTGGTGGCATTGGTTGGTCGTTCTGGTAGTGGCAAATCAACTTTGGTGAGTCTGTTGTCGCGCTTTTATGACAATTATACCGGAGAAATTTTATTAGACGGTGTTTCTATCAAAGATTATTCTCTGAAAGATTTGCGTCGCCAATTTGCCCTGGTTTCGCAAAATGTCACACTATTCCATGACACGGTTGCTAATAATATTGCTTACGGTCGTTTTGATGATGTCACGCGTGCAGAGGTTGATGCTGCCGCAAAAGCTTCTTATGCGGCAGAGTTTATCGACAAGTTGCCAGGCAAGATGGAGTCGCTGATTGGTGAGAATGGTGTGCTCCTGTCTGGTGGTCAACGTCAACGCATAGCAATTGCACGTGCAATTTTGAGAAACTCGCCAATCCTGATTCTTGATGAGGCGACTTCAGCGCTCGATACTGAATCAGAGCGCTATATTCAGGCAGCTCTTGAAGAGCTCATGAAGAGCCGTACGACATTGGTGATCGCGCATCGTCTATCTACCGTCGAACACGCTGATAAAATTATTGTGATGGATGAAGGCCGAGTCATGGAGGTTGGCAGCCATAAAGAGCTACTTGCTTTGAACAGACACTATGCCAGACTGTATCATATGCAATTCAAGGATGTTTCACCTCATATGGAAGCTGTGGTAAATGAATTTGTTGCAGATGAAGCAATCCCTCATGCGGTTGGCTGATACTAACTGGTATCGTGCTAATTTAACGCCACTGACCTGTGCTTTATTACCGCTGTCTTGGTTATTTGGTTGTATTGTTGCTGTCAGGTCGTGGTGTTATCGACGTCATATATTTAATTCACATCGTTTCAATGTTCCTGTCATTGTCGTTGGCAACCTTGCTGTTGGCGGTACGGGAAAAACTCCATGCGTCATTTCGCTTGCAAAGCATCTCATCGCCTTGGGCTATCGTCCCGGTATTGTTAGTCGCGGTGTCGGCGGTTCACATCATCAACCCCGCGTTGTCAGGCCAGATTCTTCAGCTCAAGATGTTGGTGATGAAGCTGTATTAATGGCACGTAATAGCTATTGCCCGGTTGTGGTTGGCAGAGATAGAGTTGCAGCTGTTGCGTCTTTGTTGCAGCATTTTCCCGAGTGCAATGTGGTATTGAGTGATGATGGCTTGCAGCATTATCGTCTGGTGCGAGATATTGAAATTGCTGTCGTCGATGGTGCTCGGCTTTTTGGTAATGAGTGTTTATTGCCTGCCGGCCCCTTGCGCGAGCCGCTGTCACGTCTTGATGGAGTTGATTTGGTTGTCGTAAATGGCGGTGAGCTCGACAATGCCTACCGTATGACTCTGAAGCCGTTAAGTTTGGTATCTTTAACTGATAAGAGTCTCAATATCGATATTGGTAATCTTAAGGGTAGGGTTCATGCAATTGCAGGCATAGGTAATCCCGATCGGTTTTTCAATTTATTGCGACAACTCGGGTACGAAGTGATTGAACACGCTTTTCCAGATCATTATGCGTTTTCTGCTAGAGATCTAAGTTTTGGCGATAAGTTACCCGTTTTGATGACGGGTAAAGACGCAGTTAAATGCGAACAATTTGCCGATAATCATATGTGGTATCTTGATGTGGTGGCAACGTTTGAGAATGATTTTTTCGATCATTTTGTCGTTCGATTGCAAGGAGTAAAATAATGTTTCTAGCTTTGTCTCATATTTTAAATGCTACTAGAGCGATAATTATTCTCGCGCTGACATCTATTTGTGTATTTCCTTCGGTTGCTGCTGCTGAAAAAAGCGTAACTAATTCCCCTGCGGTTTACGACGAGAGCAAGACGTCTATTACCGTTTTGAAGAGTCAGCCCGTGTTTATCCTTAAGTTAGCTTCAAACCCGACAACTGGTTATGTCTGGCTATTAAACAATTACGATAAATCACTGATTGTGCCTGTTAAACATGAGTATCAGTCTCCTGACAGCAAACTAATGGGCGCTCCGGGTATGGATTTGTGGACGTTCCGCGTTAAACCTGATGCTTTTATTGTTCCGCAGCGCACATCAATTCGTATGTCATATGCGCGTCCGTGGGAGGCTGATAAAAGCGGTAAAAATATTGAGTTTGTGGTGACAACACAAGCGGGTTAAATTAAATATTATTATTTTCATTAAACGTTTTTTCACCACTTAAGAGTTGTTCGGCTGCATCTGCGCTTAAAGGGGCGCTTAAAAAGAAGCCCTGCACTTCATCTACCTGGTGGTGACAAAGAAAGTTGTATTGATCAAGATTTTCAACGCCTTCAGCTGTTACCTTAAGATTCAATTGATGGGCGATTGCAATAATGGCGAGAGTAATGGCTTTATCATCGGCATCAGTGTGGATGTCATGCACGAAGGATTTATCTATTTTTAATTTGCTGACAGGTAGGCGTTTTAGATAACCTAGGCCTGAATACCCGGTTCCAAAATCATCGATTATTAGCTTGATACCGCTAGCGCACAGTCCCTCAAGTTCATTAATTAATTTTGGTGTGATATCTATGAAGCCGGTTTCGGTTATTTCAATTTGCAATAAATGTGTATCAATGTTGTTTTCTTGCAGGGCGTGAATGATGGATTCACTCAGCGAGCTTTGTTTTATTTGTGATGACGATATATTTACTGCCACAGGGACGACAGGTACCCCATTATCTACCCAGGTTTTAATTTGTTTGCAAACCGTTTTAAATACCCACTCGCCAATCGGGTAGATCAATTCGGTACGTTCAGCGATGGGGATTATTTCATCTGGCCCCAGGAGTCCATGGGTTGGGTGATTCCAGCGTATCAATGCTTCCATAGACGCAATTTGTTTGGTACGTAAATCATAGATTGGTTGATAGTAGAGGCATAGTTGTTTTTCATCTAAGGCATTTTGCAACTCAATTTCTTTTTGATGCGATTCGCTAATGGTTTTATTCAGTGACTCCGAATAAAACTGGTAGTGCTTGCGGCCGTGCTCTTTTGCATGATACAGCGCAAGATCGGCTTGCTTGATTAGCTTTTCAATGGTTGAGCCGTCATCGGGGAAAATGCAAACTCCCATGCTGGAGCTTATATAAATATCATGATGCTCATGTGTGATGGGGCGATTGATGCTTTTGAAAATGCGATTGGTAATTGTCTGCACTTGGTCTTTATCAATATCAACTAACATAACGACAAATTCATCTCCACCAAGTCTGGCGGCCATATCATTATCTCTTAGTGAAGATGACAGGCGTTTCGCGGTAACGGCTAATAAGGTGTCGCCGACATCATGCCCAAGTGTATCGTTTATTCTTTTGAAGTGATCAAGGTCAATAAAAAGAATGACAATTTTTTTGTCCGCATCAAAGGGTTCCGAGGCAAAATGATTAAATGCTTGATGAAGAAGGCTGCGATTCGCGAGACCGGTTAGTGGGTCGTGAGTGGCTTGATGGTAAAGTGCCGCTACTGAGGATACTTCATCGGAAACGTTTTCAATTACCTTAGAGAAGAACTTGTCATTCGTGCTAATTTTCGAGATGTGCTTGCCGAGCTTTTCTAGTCGTTTGACGATTAAATATTGCAATAATATCCAGAGTAATGTCGTAATGACAACGCCGTAAATAAATAAAATCAAGTTGGAGTAATGCGTCGTTTCCACGCCTATCTGATATATTTTTCTCGGCATTTCGACTTTTAAAATCGCAATATGTTTGCCATTAACGTCATTTAAAAACCTATAACCATTCAAGATGGAGTTGGTTTTAATGAGGGCTTCGGATTTACCGGACAGCAATTCTCTGTAAATTGGTGCGACTTCGGGGAGATTGATAGATTGAGGCACGCGGTATAGTGTTGCATCTGCTTTTACCAAATGCTCAACGTGAGATAGTACCGGGTTGGTTAGATACCTTGCCATGACGAGTGAGCCACGAGGTGGGCCTTTGCCATCGCTGTCAACTATCGAATGTGATGCGATCAGTAAAATTCCAGAGGGAATTGATATCATTCCCTCTGACCCGCTGTCTGGATTTGGCTGATAAACAAGCTTGCTTTTCGGTGTTAATGCTTCCACTAGGCCTGCTGGCAACGGCACTTCTTTTGTTCTATCTTTGTTGACGGCGATAGACTTAATAAGTTTGCCGTGTTCGTCAAAGAATAAAACTAAATCGATATTAATTGATTGGAAGCTGCTTAACGCAAGTGTGGATTTTAAATATCTTTGATTCTGGTCAGCTATGAACTGATAGGTATCATCCCAGATTGCCCAGTCTTGTACATTGTGTTCAATTGCATTGATGATTTGCTCGAGTGTCGCCTGAGTGCGATCGAGGTTTTCGGTGACGGTTTGATTTTCCAGTCGCACGTAGCTATTTAAGATGATTTTTTGTGAGCCGTAATAAAACAACGTAGCCATTGCGGCCCAGATAAAGAGAATAATAACGGATATTTTATTTTTTAACTTCATGGATCCATCCGCTCGGCTTGTGGCTTCCGTATCAACTTATATTTTATCATTAATAAGCGGCTGATTGGTCGGCTAAATAAATAAATTTATTAAATACAACGTGTTGTGAGACTTGTTTCAAGTCATTCGCGGCCGATGCTGCGGCCGCGAATGTGCGTGCTAGCGCTTATCGGTCAATTTACCCTTAATGAAGATCAAGGTAACCGGCGGGGTTGAATTGTATGTCATTTCAATCTGTTTATTTGCGTCATCAGCCGGTTGGCCGCTGCTTGCCGTTGGAGTCGATTTGTTGACAACGCCCGGTTTGCCGCAGGCTGACTCAACAGTCTGGCGTGAGTCACCGATTGAAACAGCAGTACCGCAATTTGTCATCGAGCTAACGCTGATGTTGTTGATCGTAATGTTCATCACTTTACCTTCTCCATCAAGGGCAATCGATGTTCTCAATGTTCCCATGGCGTTACCATTCGGATTCGCAAAGCCGCTTTGAGGGAGAAAGTAAACCCATTCTTGCGGTGAGGTATCAGGCGCATCTGTTACTTCTTTTTTATCGGGTGCGCCGCACAACTCTTCAACTTGTGCAACTGAATACCCAAAGTCAATTTGGTTGAAGTTTTTTGGGCAGAGGAATGCGAACGTGGTTGTTGAGAATAATAAAGAAGAGGTGAGTAAAAAGAAATTTCCGTAAACTTTCATGATGTTTTCTCCTGTTCTGGATGTTCACTAAATATGGGGTTTAATGGTTTGGATTTGGCCGAGGCGTGACGCGCAGCTCGATCTGTGTCGATATATTTATCCATCGTTGCTGGATTTTCATGACCAACATCATCGCGAATATGCTCGCGTGGACGATATTCCACTTCTGTAGATATTGCCGTGTGTCTTAGCCAGTGTACTGTTGCTGCGGCTAAATCATCGGCCTCATCGATTTTTCCTGCTTCTTTCAATTTGCTAATCGCGCGATCAAAAACGTTTTGTACAATATTGCGAATTTGGCGTGTGCCCAATCCATCTTGTCCCTTTTGTTTGGGTAGTAATGGGGTATTTTCACCGCGGTGTGGCAGGGGCGGTAAACCTAGCGATAAACGGTAACGTTTCAATGCCGTTAGTAATTCATCGGGCACAGCAACATCGCGAACTTTATTGCCTTTGCCAATAGTGGTGTACCACCAGAGACCGCGTTTATCTGGGGCGAAATTGCCCATTTCAGCGATGCGTTCGTTGCTATATGCGAGCTCTGAAATGCGTAATCCCAGCAGGTAAAAAGCGGACATTAAAAACAGTGTACGTTCGTGCATGCTGCTTTCACGAGCCATTTCCTCGCAATTTGTGATAACGTAATGCCATTGTACTCTGCTTAGTCTGCGTGTGACTTTACGAGTTTGCTGACGCTGAATATAGCCTTTCTTTTGTCTGATCAGCGCTACCGGGTTGGTTTCCAGATATTCCTCTTGTTGCAGATAGGTATAGAGCGAACTCAATATCGCGAAAATTGCTTCAATAGATTTGTTACCAAGTTTGTAATGTGCTTTATCTGGTTCCTGGCCGAGTCGGCGTGCATTTTTGCTGATCTTGACAACGAATGGCCGCCACGATGGGTTTGGGGTTCTCTCACCATTTTCATTATTAATAAAACGTTGAGCTATTTTTGTTGCGAGCCAGTTCTGCGGGGGTTTATGAATAAACTCGAGATAGTCGCGAATATCATTACGTGTGAGGCTTTTAAGGTTTTTTTTGCAGATTAACCAGCTCCAGTGCAGTAGTCGTTCTACTTCGCGGCGGTAAGCTGTAAATGTGTCACTCGAGTTTGCGTAGCTTTTAAGAAATTCCTTACAGTGTTCGTATTCCAGTTGCGCATCTGTGATAGAAAGCGCTGCGATATATCCACTAATACTCGGATGTGTTTCATTCAGCTTGTCATGCGTATCAAATAATGGCTGCGGCGTTGGATGGCTTTGGCTCATTGTGGTCCTTTATTATTAATGTTGTTATCTTCTGGTCGCGGATTGCTGGCATTATCTTCGTTGGCACGAACTTTCACTTTCTTTTTTGGCTTGGTGGCAGGAGTCGTTAAAATTCCGCCGTCTTGATGAATCATGCCGCTTTTTGCCCACGGCATACGTCGGTAGTAGGGCAGTGGTTCATCCGGGTTGAATAAAGGATATTTAATGATTTCGAAATACGGTGAATAATCGAAATCTTTTGGCGTAAATAAATAAGGGTTGCGCTGAAACACTTCCAGTTTTTCATTTTCATCTGATTTGATAAACGGCAGTATTGGAAATTGAACGGATGCGTAAGCTTCAGCGATGAGTGATGAGCAGATCCCGCTTTCTGGTTCTCCGGTCGAAGTGCGAAAGAGACTTGAGCCCCAGCGTCGCGGCAAGATTGTCCATGGAAGTAAGAAGCGTGTCAGATCGAGAAGGTGTCGGACATTGTATGGTTGACCAAGGGCGCGAATGGCGTAATTGAGCACGCGGTGTAAATCAGAGGGCGTGATTCCAATTGGGCGGCAGATACGAATGTGGTGGTGGCGATAGAATGTTAGTGGTGTGATGACTGTGCCGCGGTCAAGCAAATCTTCAATAATCAGTCTCGTATTATCTTTTGCATTAGTGTGTGCTCGTATCGACGTCTGCATGTAATCGTCTTCGAAGTCGACCAGTCGGCCAATATAAAGCGCAGCGTGTGTCCAGGAGCTTTGTGTGATGCTGCGAATGACGCTGCTAATGCGACTACGGCCCTCAATTAGCAACACATCACCCGGCCTGATTTCATATTTCAGGCGGCTGAAGTCATAAGGCATAATTCCGGTGGCTGGCGGTTCGTAACTTAACCATGCATCCAGCTTTGAACGTGTGGCGCTATAGAGAGACTTAAACATTCCTTGATCCTTATCCCTGTGTCTCGTGAATCCTAAATTTGTTTGGCAAGATCTCCAGCAAGACCAATATAGCTTTCCGGCGTCAGTGCCAATAATTGATTTTTTGCTGCTTCTGGTAATTCAAGTTGCTTGATAAACTCGTGCAGCATGTGTTTATCAATCTTTTTGCCGCGTGTGAATGCTTTTAGCTTTTCGTAGGGTTCGGCAAGCTTGTAGCGGCGCATGACGGTTTGCACTGCTTCGCCCAGAACTTCCCAGTGTTGATTTAAATCGGCAAGGATCGCTTCACTATTGGCTTCCAGTTTGTTGATGCCTTTGCATGCGGATTGGTAAGCCAGCAGCGAATGACCAATGGCAACGCCTATGTTTCGCAGTACGGTGGAATCTGACAGGTCGCGCTGCCAGCGTGAAATGGGGAGCTTTGCGGCCATGTGCTCGAAGAGGGCGTTTGCTAGTCCTAGGTTGCCTTCGGAATTTTCAAAATCGATAGGGTTAACTTTGTGCGGCATGGTTGATGAACCGACTTCATTCGCGAAGGTTTTTTGCTTGAAGTAATTCAGTGAAATATAGCCCCATGTGTCTCGGTTGAAGTCGATCAAAATGGTGTTGATGCGTGCCAGCGCAGAAAAATATTCTGCCATGCAATCGTGAGGCTCTATCTGTGTTGTATACGGATTCCAGGTTAGCCCCAATGCGGTTACAAAGTTTTTGCTGAGCTGCTGCCAGTCAATCTCAGGATAGGCGATTATAAGAGCATTGAAATTGCCAGTTGCGCCGTTTATTTTACCGAGTATTGATACATTGGAGAAAATCTTGATTTGACGTTGCAATCTAGCAATAACATTCGCGATTTCTTTGCCAACGGTGGTTGGTGTGGCTGATTGTCCGTGTGTGCGTGAAAGCATGGCCAGTTCAGCATTATCATGAGCAAATACTTTTAATAGCGATATGACGTCATCCAGCGCGGGTAACAAGCAAGCTTGACGTGCATCTTGCAGCATGAGCCCGTAAGCGAGATTGTTGATGTCTTCTGATGTGCAGCCAAAATGAATGAATTCGCTGATAGCTGATAATTCATTGTTGACGGCAAGGCGTTCTTTGATGAAGTATTCAACTGCCTTAACGTCGTGATTGATGCCGGCTTCAATTTTTTTAACGCGTTCGGCATCTTGGATAGAAAAGTTTTCGATAATTTCATCGAGAGTTTTGGTGGCGTGTGCACTAAGGCGCGGGATTTCGGCCACTTTGCCTGATTCTGCTAACGCTTGTAGCCAGCGGATTTCCACAATTACGCGAAACTTGATAAGACCATATTCGCTGAAAATTGCGTGTAACGGTTCGACTTTATCCCGATAACGGCCGTCTAGCGGTGAGATAGCCATTAATGAGGCTGTATCCATGATCAACTCCTAGTGAAAATAACGCTTACTAACATTCAATAATACCACCACCGAGGCAAATATCATCCTGATAAAACACACAAGATTGGCCTGGGGTGATGGCTCGCTGTGGTTGTTCGAATGTGACCATGATTTGACCATCTTCGTGTTCCTGTACGGTGCACGTCTGGTCGGGTTGGCGGTAACGAGTTTTAGCTGACAGCGTAATGGGAAACGTGGGTGGTTCATGTGTCCATGTGCACTGTGAACAAATCAGAGTTGTTTTGAATAATGCCGGATGCTCACCTTGCACCACGACCAGGGTATTGCTCTGCATGTTTTTGGCGGCGACATACCATGGTAGCTCCGACTTGCCTTTGCGGCCACCAACCTGGAGGCCCTGGCGCTGGCCGATGGTATAAAACATCAAGCCATCGTGCTTGCCGATGATTTCGCCATCCAGTGTTTCGATATTTCCGGGTTTGGCGGGTAAATAATTACTGAGGAAGGTCTTGAACTTGCGTTCGCCGATAAAACAAATGCCGGTGCTGTCTTTTTTGGCGGCGTTGGCGAGACCAATTTTTTCTGCAATCGCGCGTACTTCAGCTTTTGGCAGATGGCCGACGGGAAAAAGGCTGTCTTTGAGTTGTTGTTCTTTTAGCGCATAGAGAAAGTAGCTTTGATCTTTTCCGGTATCACTGCCTTTTAGTAAATGATCGTCGTCGTCTTTACGAACGTAATGGCCGGTAGCAATTGCATCGGCGCCAGATTGTTTGGCGTAATCAAGGAATGCCTTAAATTTGATTTCCTTATTGCAAAGGATGTCGGGGTTAGGGGTGCGGCCAGCACGATATTCTTGCAGGAAATAGGCAAAAACGTTTTCCCAGTATTTGTCGGCAAAATTAACCATGCGCAACTCAATGCCGAGCCGGTCGCAGACAGCCTCGGCATCTGCCATGTCATCTGCCGCTGGACAGTAGTCGTCGGTGTCGTCGTTTTCCCAGTTTTTCATGAAGACGCCCTGAACATGATGTCCGGCTTCTTTTAGTAAATAAGCAGCTACCGAAGAGTCCACGCCTCCGGACATGCCGACAATGATATTGCGTGCTTTTGCTTTATTCATGATGGTGTGATGGTTTTTTTGATTTTGGAAATCATAGCAGAATACTGCCGTTTATGCGATTAAACTTCTGGTTGTTTCGGCTTGGCCGCCTTGTTACCATTGGCCGCATACATTTAACAATGAGGTTAATTATGGCCTACCAGCATATTACCGTGCCAGCCGACGGCGCTAAAATCACAGTCAATCAAAACCTTAGCCTTTCTGTCCCGAATAATCCAATTATTCCCTACATTGAGGGTGACGGTATTGGTGTAGATATCACACCAGTGATGAAGCACGTCGTCGATGAAGCAGTTAAAAAAGCCTACGATGGGCAGCGCAAGATTCACTGGATGGAGGTTTACGCCGGTGAAAAAGCCACTCAAGTTTACGATAAGGATACCTGGCTGCCTGAAGAAACACTGGATGCTTTGCGTGAGTTTTCAGTATCCATCAAGGGGCCTTTAACGACTCCGGTTGGCGGCGGCATGCGTTCCTTGAACGTTACGATGAGACAGGTGTTGGACTTGTATGTTTGCTTGCGACCAGTGCGCTATTTTAAGGGTGTGCCTAGCCCGGTGAAAGAGCCGTGGAAGACAAATATGGTAATTTTCCGCGAAAATTCTGAAGATATTTACGCGGGTATCGAGTGGCCGGCAGATAGTGCCGAGGCAAAAAAGGTTATCGCATTTTTGCAAAATGAAATGGGTGTGAAGAAAATTCGCTTCCCTGAACATTGTGGGATTGGCGTTAAACCAGTTTCGAAAGAAGGTACAACGCGTCTGGTTCGGGCTGCTATTCAGTATGCAATTGATAACGAACGCGACTCCGTTACCTTGGTGCACAAAGGCAATATCATGAAATTCACTGAAGGTGCTTTCCGTGATTGGGGTTACCAGACTGCACGAGAACAATTCGGTGCAGAACCTCTGGATGGTGGTCCTTGGCAAGTGATCAAGAGCCCTAAAACTGGAAAAAACATCGTCATCAAGGATGTGATTGCGGATGCATTTTTACAACAAATCTTGCTGCGCCCGGAAGAATACAGTGTCATTGCCACTTTAAATCTAAATGGCGACTATATTTCAGATGCGTTAGCTGCCCAGGTAGGTGGTATTGGCATCGCGCCTGGTGCCAATATGAGCGATAAGGTCGCTGTTTTTGAGGCTACCCATGGTACAGCACCAAAATATGCAGGGCAGGACAAGGTGAATCCAGGTTCTTTGATTCTTTCTGCAGAAATGATGTTGCGGCATATGTGCTGGAATGAGGCTGCTGACTTGATCATCGAGGGTATGGATGGAGCAATTGCCGATAAAACAGTAACTTACGACTTCGCCAGACTGATGGGCGATGCGCGCGAAGTGAGTTCCTCGGAGTTTGGGAAGGCCATGATCGCACAAATGTAAGTTCGCGTTTACCTCAAGTAATAGAAAGAGAGCGTTTTCGCCGAGAAAATCGCTCTCTTTTTTATTCTGATTCTTTTTTACACACACGCTAATTTGCTGTATAATCCCCGCGCAACATCATGTGTGTCAGCTAAAAACTCATGCTCCAACCTGATGATTAATTTGGGTTATTAAATATATTCCTGGATCTAAGGAAAAACTAAACTCCATCGACTATAAGAAGGGTAAGAAACATGAAAGATCATTTGTACAAGCAATATACAGGCTTTCAGGCAACAAAAGCGGTCGCAGAACAAGAACCAAGATTGTACCAGATAGTGCTGCATAACGATGATTTCACCCCGATGGAGTTTGTGATGGGGATTTTGGAGAAGATCTTTTTTATGGATAGAGCTGAGGCAGCAGAAGTAATGCTGGCGGCGCACCAACAAGGAAGATCGGCATGCGGGTTTTTTACCAAAGATATTGCCGAGTCCAAAATAGAAGAAATTACGAAGCTAGCGAGAAGTAGTGAGTACCCGTTAGTTTGCAGCATGGAGGCGGCATAAAAAAGTAGAGGAGGGTGTGCCATGTTAGATAAAGAACTGGAATACACTTTAAATGCAGCGTTTAAAGAAGCACGTGCGAAACGCCACGAATTCGTGACTGTCGAACATTTGTTGCTTGCTTTGCTGGATAATACCTCTGCTCTTGAAGTATTGAAAGCCTGCGGTGCCAACATCAATCGCTTGCGCAGCAATCTCACCGAATTTATTGATCGCACGACGCCTGTGATTCCGCTCAATATTCATGATCGCGATACGCAGCCGACGCTTGGATTTCAACGCGTGATTCAGCGCGCTGTATTTCAAGTCCAATCTGCTGGACGTACTGAGGTAGTCGGTGCAAATGTATTGGCTGCAATCTTTAGCGAACAAGAAAGTCAGAGCGTGTATTTCATCCGTCAGGAAAATATTAGTCGTCTTGACGTCATTAACTTCATCGCTCATGGTTCGTCTAAGAATAAAATTCAGACGCGTGACGAACAACAGCAGCAACAGTCATTTAATCATTATTCTGATGACTCTGAAGGTATGCAGGACGAGGGCGGCACTAGTCCGCTTGAGTTATACACTACAAATTTAAATGCACGTGCCAAGCTTGGTTTGATAGATCCATTGATTGGGCGCGAAGAAGAAATTGAACGGACGATACAAGTTTTATGTCGTCGTCGCAAAAACAACCCATTGCTGGTTGGTGATGCAGGGGTCGGTAAAACCGCAATCGCAGAAGGTCTTGCTCGTTTGATCATCGAAAAAATGGTGCCAAGCGTTCTGCATGAAAGCGTGATCTATTCCCTTGATCTTGGCAGCTTGTTAGCTGGAACCAAGTATCGCGGCGATTTTGAAAAGCGTTTGAAGAGCGTACTGCATCAATTGAAAGAGCAGAAAGGGGCGATTTTATTCATTGATGAAATACACACTATCATTGGCGCTGGCGCTGCTTCCGGCGGTTTGATGGATGTTTCCAATCTTATTAAGCCATTGCTCGCATCAGGCGATTTAACTTGTGTCGGTTCGACAACATATAAAGAGTATCGCAGCATCTTTGAAAAAGATCATGCACTCGATCGTCGTTTCCAGAAAATTGATGTGAAAGAACCAACAATCGAGCAAACGATTGAGATTTTGAAAGGTCTGCGCGGACGTTTCGAGAAGCATCACAATATTGAATATACTAATGCATCATTAGAGGCAGCGGCTACTTTGTCTGATCGTTATATCAGTGATCGCCACCTGCCGGATAAAGCGATTGATCTTGTTGATGAGGTTGGTGCATATCAATATTTGCGTCCAGAAGCGGAGCGTAAAAAAGTAATTGAAGTTGAAGATATCGAAAAGATGGTTGCAAAAATAGCTCGCATCCCTGAACGCAACGTTTCTGCATCTGATAAAGAAGTATTGAAAAATCTGGTGCGAGATTTAAAGATGCTGATTTTCGGTCAAGACCAGTCTATTGAAACTCTTGGTGCCGCAGTTAAGCTCGCTCGTTCTGGGTTGCGTGATACCACTAAGCCAATTGGATCGTTTCTTTTTGTCGGCCCAACTGGCGTTGGTAAAACTGAGGTTAGCAAACAATTAGCTAAAATCCTTGGCGTAGAATTGATTCGTTTCGATATGTCTGAATACATGGAACGTCATTCTGTGTCACGATTGATTGGCGCGCCTCCAGGATATGTTGGCTATGATGAAGGTGGCTTGTTAACTGAAGCGGTTAACAAAGCTCCTCATTGCATCGTTTTACTCGATGAAATTGAAAAAGCGCATCCTGATGTCTATAACCTTTTATTGCAAATCATGGATCACGGTACATTGACTGATATGAATGGCCGTAAAACTGATTTTCGCCATACAGTTATTATCATGACTTCTAATGCTGGTGCTGATCTTATTGAAAAGGGCAATATTGGTTTTACAGCACAAGATACTGATACTGATGTCATGGCGGCAGTTAATAAGGCATTTGCACCTGAATTTCGCAATCGTCTCGATGCGGTTATACAATTTGCTCCGCTCGATACCAAGACCATTCTTTCAGTGGTAAACAAATTTGTAGCCGAGCTTGAAGGCCAGCTGCATCAACGCAATGTGATATTAGAAGTTGATGATGAGGCCCGTGTCTGGCTTGCCAAGAATGGTTACGACAAGAATATGGGTGCTCGTCCAATGGCCCGCCTGATTCAAGAGCAAATTAAAAAGCCACTTGCTGAAGAATTATTGTTTGGCAGGCTCAGTAATGGAGGTCATGTCAAAGTGACTGCGATTAAAGGAAAAATCAAATTCCTGATCGAAGATACGGAAGTAACAAACGTTAATTAATTCTTCTCTGACTTTGCTGGCTTGTCTGCTGGTCTTGGGCCGCCTTCTTTGTGACGGAAAGTAATTCTGCCTTTGGATAAATCATAAGGTGTCATTTCTACCGTTACTTTGTCGCCTTTTAAAATACGAATGTAATTTTTACGCATTTTTCCAGATATATGCGCAAGGATGGTATGGCCATTTTCCAGTTCAACGCGGAACATGGTGTTGGGTAGTGTATCGACAACCGTTCCTTCCATCTCTAATTGTTCTTCTTTTGCCATTTGCTCCGTCTCGATCAGTAAGTTTAAGTTTGCCATTATAACTCAAGGGTGGCCTGAATCCAGCCTAAAATTTGACATCCCCGCGTTCGCGGGGATGAGCAGCATTAGGGCGGTGATGCATGACTATTTTTCGGTTTGTACGGCTTTCACCTTTGCCTTAAGGTTGTCCAGATACTTGTCCGCATCCAGTGCGGCCATGCAACCGCTTCCGGCAGCTGTAATAGCTTGTCGGTAGCTTGGGTCGGAAACATCACCTGCGGCAAAAACTCCGGGGATATTGGTGGCTGTGGCGTTTGGTGCGCTGCCGCTTTTTACGCGCAAATAGCCATTATCCATGTCTAGTTGCCCGGCAAAAATAGCGGTATTAGGGTTATGGCCAATGGCGATGAAGGCACCTGTGACATCCAGTACGCTTGTTTCACCGGTTTCAGTGTTCTTAATGCGAACACCGGTGACGCCCTGTTCATTGCCTAGTATTTCCTCGACGACGCTATTCCATGCGAAATCGATTTTTCCGGTGCTTTCCTTTTTGTCCATAAGGTGATCGATCAGGATTTTTTCAGCGCGTAAGGTGTCGCGGCGATGAATCAGTGTGACTTTGGCGACCAGATTGGACAGATAGAGTGTTTCTTCAACGGCTGTGTTGCCGCCGCCGATGACGACCACATTCTGATTTCGATAGAAAAAACCATCGCAGGTGGCGCAGGCTGAAACGCCTTTGCCTTTAAATGCTTCTTCTGAGGGTAGGCCCAGATATTTTGCGCTGGCGCCCGTAGCAATAATGAGGGCATCACAAGTGTAGGTTTTTTCACCTTTCAACGTGAACGGGGTGTGCTGGAGGTCTGCGGAAGTGATTTCATCAAAAATAACTTCGGTGTTAAAGCGTTCAGCATGCAATTTCATGCTTTCCATTAATTCGGGGCCTTGCAGACCTTCTTTGCCGCCTGGCCAATTATCAACTTCTGTTGTCAGGCTGAGCTGGCCGCCTTGTGTCATGCCGGTAATGACGACAGGTTTCAAGTTTGCTCGCGCGGCATAAACGGCTGCCGTCCAGCCGGCAGGTCCTGATCCCAGAATAATTAAACGGTGATGATTTGTGTTCGTCATGGGTATCGCTCTATTTCTCATTATTACAAGGTGGTATATAGTACGAGAAGGAATCTCTCTGGTAAATAAGTTATTAATGGATATGAAAAATCGAAACAAACAAGTAAATGATTCAAAAAAGCGCGTACCTATTTCCACGCAGATGCGTCAACGTTTGCACGAAGGGGTGTTTCTGGTTTCTATTGCCAGCGCACTGTTTCTGCTGATTTCATTGGTTACGTATCACACTAGTGACCCAGGTTGGATGGGAACCGGCTTGCACGATGTTGCTGCTAATTGGGGCGGCCGTGTTGGCGCCTGGTTTGCAGATGTGTTTTTATCCTTATTCGGTATTGTCGCTTATCTGTTTCCTGCCTTGATTTTGCTATCAAGTTGGTTAAGTTTGCGTGAGACAAAGCAGGCTGTGCCGACTGTAATTAAGTATTCTCGAGAGTGGGTATTTAAGGCTGTTGGCTGGATTCTCACCATCGCCAGCAGCTGTGCGCTCGTTACATACTACTATCATGCGAGTTATGCGCTACCTGCTAAGAGCGGCGGTATTTTCGGCGATTTGCTTGGCCGAGGGATGACGGCTTTATTTAATATCACCGGCAGCACGCTAGTATTTACCACTATGTTGCTGTGTGGCATCACGCTGGTTACCGGGTTGTCCTGGCTCGGGCTGATGGAAACAATCGGCTTACAGGTAAATCGCTTTTTTGTTTATGTTAAGGCACGCCGGGAAGCAGCTGCAACTGCGGCAGCAACAACTCGTGAAGAGGTCAAGAATGAACCCACTCTGGAGCGCAAAAAGATTCAGCGTGAAGTTTCCGAGTCGCCTGTGGTAGTGGTGCCACCGGCAGTAAAAAAACCGGTTGTTGTTACCAAGATAGAACCAGTGCGTGACCGTGAGCGCAAAAAAATCGAAGTTGATCCTGGTATTCGTCTTGAGCCAGGTGAGTTGCCGCCATTCACTTTATTGAATGCATCGCAACCTGCTACAGAAAAAGCGTTTTCAAATATTTCATTCGAAGAATTATCGCAACTGGTTGAAAGTCGTCTGGCTGATTTTGGTGTTGAAGCAAGGGTTACGGCGGTATTGCCAGGCCCTGTTATTACCCGTTTTGAATTGGATTTGGCGCCGGGTATTAAGGTTAGCAAAATTACCGGACTTGCCAAGGATATTGCGCGCTCACTATCAGCTGTGAGTGTGCGTGTTGTAGAGGTAATTCCAGGCAAATCGGTCATTGGCCTTGAAATTCCGAATGAAAATCGTGAGCTGGTTACCTTGCGCGATATCTTTGAAACACAGCGTTATACGCAGTCGCGTTCACCAATCAGTTTGGTACTTGGTAAGGATATTTCCGGAAATCCTGTGGTGGTTGATTTAACCAAGATGCCGCATTTGCTGGTTGCAGGTACCACCGGTTCAGGTAAGTCTGTCAGCTTGAATGCAATGATATTAAGTATTCTTTTTAAAGCTACGCCTGAGCATGTGCGCCTCATTATGATTGATCCGAAAATGTTGGAGCTTTCAATTTACGATGGCATACCGCATTTGCTGACACCGGTGATAACGGACATGAAAGATGCTGCCAATTCTCTACGCTGGTGTGTGGCAGAAATGGATAGACGCTATCGTCTGATGGCATCTCTCGGGGTGCGTAACATTACAGGCTATAATCAGAAAGTGAGTGATGCTATCAAGCAAGGGCAGCCGATTCCTATGCCGGGTGTATTGGTAACCGACGAAGAATCAGCGAAGCTGACACTAGAGCCATTGCCATTAATTGTTGTGATTGCCGATGAGTTGGCAGACATGATGATGGTGGTTGGTAAAAAAGTTGAAGATCTGATCGCTCGTATTGCTCAAAAGGCGCGTGCTGCTGGTATTCACTTGATTATTGCTACTCAACGTCCTTCTGTTGATGTTATCACGGGATTAATTAAGGCTAATATTCCCAC
>CAZWPD010000009.1:0-38050 GCA_964636145.1 uncultured Coxiellaceae bacterium | reverse complement strand
TGGGTTTATGATCCTGATTTGCAGCAAGTGACAATACGTAATCTGAAAAGCGAGGCTGGCGAGGCGCCAGCTTTGTTATTGAGCCATCAAAATTCAGATCTGCAAAAGGACTACAGTATTGAAGTGATAACTTCTAAGGATTCATTACAGTGGTTTTTATTGAAGCCTAAAAAAAATGATAATATGTTTGAATCCGTAAAGATGGCTTTTGCGAATAAGCAATTAAAGGAAATGGTATTGCAAGACCAGATTGGTCACTCTACACGGGTGCAATTCCAGAAAATTCAGATGAACTCAGCTTTGCCTGCCTCGTTATTCATATTCAAGGCCCCATCAGGAACAGATGTCATCGATGAAAGCCATTAAACAGTCCGCGTTTGGCCAGGAAAACTTTCAACCTCTGGCAGCTCGCATGCGTCCGCGTATATTAAGCGAGTATATTGGTCAGACGCATTTGTTGGCAGAAGGCAAACCATTACGTCGTGCAATTGAGCAGGGCTTGTTGCATTCCATGATTTTATGGGGGCCGCCTGGTACAGGCAAAACAACATTGGCCGAATTGATGGCAGTAACGGCAAACGCCAGATTTGAAAAAATTTCAGCAATATCTGCTGGAGTGAAGGATATTCGCAAGGTGGTAGAAGATGCGCGTGATGCGCGCGCAGAGTCGCAGCAAGCAACCATTTTATTTATTGACGAAGTTCATCGTTTTAATAAATCACAGCAAGATGTTTTTCTGCCATTCGTTGAAGATGGCACGTTTATTCTGATTGGCGCCACGACTGAAAATCCCTCATTTGAACTAAATAGCGCACTATTATCGCGTACGCGAGTGTATGTGCTGAAACGCCTGACAGAAGAAGACTTGTTACAGGTTATCAATGCCGCGTTACACGACGAAAATAGAGGCCTGGGTCAGCATGGGCTCATTTTTCCAGAGGAATTACGTCTCATATTGGTCCAGGCGGCTGACGGAGATGCCAGGCAGGCATTGAACTTGCTGGAGGTGATTTCCGACTCGGCGCTAGATAATAAAGTAACTTCAGAATTATTAACTGAGGTGCTGCAAGTTAGTTTGCGGCGTTTTGACAAGCAGGGTGAAGCATTCTACGATCAGATTTCCGCATTACATAAATCTGTGCGTGGCTCTTCACCTGATGCTGCCCTTTATTGGATGTGTCGCATGCTTGATGGTGGTTGCGACCCTATGTATATTGCGCGACGCGCCGTGCGCATGGCGAATGAAGATATTGGGTTGGCTGATCCGCGCGCACTCGAGCTCGCACTCAATGCATGCACGGTTTACGAACGTCTTGGTTCGCCCGAAGGTGAGTTAGCACTTGCGCAGGCAATCGTATATATGGCGAGCACATCTAAAAGTAATGCTGTATATAAAGCCTATGGTAAAGCGATGAGCGCTGTGCGTGAGCATGGGAGTGCTGAAGTGCCGCTTCATCTGCGTAATGCGCCGACACGCCTGATGAAACAGCTTGATTATGGTAAGTCTTATCGTTACGCGCACGATGAACCAGAAGCATACGCGGCTGGAGAGCGATATTTCCCAGACAATTTAATCAATCAGACATATTATTCGCCAACATCGCGAGGATTAGAGGCGAAAATTGGCGAAAGATTGGCTCACTTGCGCGAACTTGATAAAAAAGCAGAAAAAAAGTAAGAGATATTGTGTTCTTTTCCGCGCCGCGATTATTTTCTTTCGATTACAATCTTTCCGATTTTGTTTTTCATTAACTCAAAGTAACATCATCACTGATCTATAAGGATTTTTTCTTAATTGCAAAGTTTAAGAAAACCTTAAGATAAAGCAGATACATTCGAATTTAGCATTCAATGATTTGAATACGCTAATAGTGTAATGATAATGGACAAGGAGCTTCATGATGAAATTGGCAGTGTTGATTGGATATTTACAAAGTAAATTAGAAGAACAAAAAGCACAGGCAGTACTACCGCAGACAGGGCAGCGGGATGAGTATTTCATTAATCTTGAAGCCCAGCTAACGTTCAAAGAGTTTCAGTCTGTCATTGATCAGCTAACAGCATGCGGTGTCGAAAAGGAAATGACTGTCGATCATGCAAAAATACTTGCAGATTTTCTCGAAAAGCGATGGGAGCGTATTAAAAGCACTGATGCTATCTATAATATAGCACTAAGAAGTCCAGCAAATTTGCTATGCAGGCAAGCAGCTAAATTTTTAGCTGATGAAAAGGAATTGGTGAAAAATAAAAATTACCTTGCTTTGTTGATGCCGACAGTTAAATCATGGCGCAATGCCAGAAGTGGTCATGAGTTGGCTAATCTCTATATGCACAATTTCTTGTTAACCGACGACAACCAATATCCTATCGAAGTCGGTTACTCAATCGAAAGCCTCAAAGACAGCCGATTGGCAATTAGCCACCAGGAAGGAAATTCTGGTGTTCGTTTGACAGCATCAGAGGCTGACCGCGTCATGAATCATAGCACTCCTGTTATTCGATATTATGAAACAATTAAGAAATTGCTCCGCAATGTAGATGGTAATCAAGATCAGCTTAATAAAGAAAAACTAAAATTACGCGAGGCTTTAAGTAATGAGTCTTATGAGCGCAATACAATACATTGCAGTTACGGAAATGCCGGTCACAATTTATTGAAAGCAAATCTGTTAAAGCGCGTTAATGATTTATTCGCAAACCGGGAACAATTATTCGACTTCATGTCTTCCGGTATTATTCACGAAAGTAAATGGAAAGAGTTTTTATCAGGCTTGTCAAGTCCTGTGCTGGCAAAGTTGATTAACAATGGCTCTTCTCTTGAGTATACCGTGCAGTCTGATGCTCTCTATTCGGGTTCAGACAAGCATGATAGAGCAGTCTTATTTTGTTTGGCCTGCGCATATTGGCGTGAGCGTGAAACGAAAGGTAACTACACCAGTATCAGTGGTTATTTTTTTGGTTTCGATAAAAACACCAAGAAAAATGCTGTTGATGTCATTACTGAGTTTTTGACAAGTGACAAGAGTCTTGGGGAATGGAAGGCTTATGTTCAAGAGAAACATAAAGAACTATCCGGTGCAATCAATGATGGCACCGTAGGTCATATTAGCAAACATATTGAAGCGATTGAGGAGAAGAAGCTGGCTCTTCAAAAACAGTCAGGCGTGAATCTTAAGTCGGCAATGGGAATGAAGTAATTAATAAAAAATATTCTTCTAGGAGATAATTCATGGCGCAAGTTAAGGATTTTGTCGCGGCATTTTTGGTGGAAATACAGGCCGCTCTAGAGCAACCTGTGGCTTCTGAACAAGGAGGCGTTGATCTTCCAGTTCTCTTGCGCTATGAATCAAGATGGGCTCTAGCTGGTTTAATGCAGGTTTTGCAGAAAAACGCTGCAAACACAGCTGAAATTTCCCCAGAATCAATGAAGCCGTTTCTTGATTTTTTACGGGCTCGCTATGATCTCATTAAGAATACGGATGCTATTTACAATCATAATCTTAAGTCGCCGGCAAATATCGGTTGCGTGATGCTGGCGAAATCTGTCTTAAATGCCTTAAAAGCGGAGCATCAGTCCAGGGTCAGCCCATCTGATCCAAGTTGTCAGGAATATGATAAGAAGCATTATTACGATTATTTATTCCCCGGGTTAAATGCTTGTGATTATGTGAGTAGTCGAGGAACTCTTGGTGCTCTGGAATTGAAAGAGTTTTTCTTTGGTGATGACGGCACACCAATTGAAACGCTCGAATGTTTAAAGAAATACCGTGAAGCCATGTCTAGAGGTCTTGATAGCTTTCCACCACATGTCTGTTTGCCGCCTGATGTATTGGCGCGCAGGGAGAATGATGAATTAACTGCGCAGGAATCCAAGCGACTCGGGTCGCATTCTTTGGCCGCAAGTCAATATGCTCACGCAATTAATGCTGTGAATCCAAAGAAAACATCTTTGGAGCTTGATGTATTTAGGGATATTCTTTTTGCTGAAATTGCCAAGCCTGAATTCATTCCTGGCTATACATACAATCAAAAACCCAATCAATCTAATACCAATTTATTGAAAAACGGTTATTTTGATGCGGTCAAGGTTGTTGATTTAAAGTCTTTGGCTGCTTTATTGCAAAAGCATGTTTTAAAGAGTGACTGGATTGAATTTATCAAAGCTATCGATCCTGTGACCTTTGATCATCTCGTTTTGCCTAAACTTGCAGATGGGGCACCTGATTCCTCGATTTTACTAGCAGTCAATGATAAAAAATTTGAAGCATTTTTAAATGCTCAGCCTTGGTCTGCTGATGAAGAGGTCAACCGCGCTCTTTTGTTTGTGTTAACGGAGCTTTATATACGTGGGCGTTACGGCGAGGGTGCCTATACTGGTTTCGTGGGCCAGGTAACTGGCTTGGCGCATAACCAAAAAGGCAAAGAGGACGCCGCAGCTTGGTTGCAGAGGTTTTTTACCGAAAAAAATTATCTCATCAATCAGCTCCCAACTTATTTAAAGGACACTGGTAATACTGTGCATCTGGATGCGCTAACAGGGGGGCGTCTTCGTTATTTAACAGATAAGGCAAACAAACTCGGGCCAGGACTAAAGGAGACTACTGACAAACTTGCGGTTGTTGCGGAACAGCTCAGTATCGCAGATAAGTCTCAATGGAAAGATTTTTTTCGCGATGTCCCCGACAATTCATTACAGGCTTTTATCGATTCAAGTGGTGGCCTAATTAATTGTATCCAGACTAAGGGTCATTATCGTGAAAATGACCAGAATTATAATAAGGCTATATTGTTCATCATGGCTGAATGCTATTTAAGAATCCGTCGTAAAGCTGATTCTCATGGCGGCGGCCTTTTTGGTCGATGGGGTCACAGTAAGGATGAAAAAGTTAATGCCGTTGAGGTATTTAAAGCCTTTTTAATTAGCGATTATCCGCTAAACCAGTTATCAGATTATTTGAATGATCTCAAATCAGGCAAAATAGTTATGCCGGAATATCTTCGTGATCTGAAGCTGGGTGACACTGAATTAAGTAATCTTGAAACTGTCATGCGTGATAATAATATTGCAAGATTGAGGTTGATTGTTAGGCAAAGCGAACTTGGCACCTTGGTTAGTCAGGCTGAAAAAGTCTGCACTTCAGCTTATTACGCACCTGAGGCTAAGGGTTGGTATGGTTTGGCTGGCGGATCTCATTAAGCTATATATTTAATATGATGCTCACTAACCTCAATGCATCGAGGTTAGTGAAAAGCTAGATAATGAGATTTAATACTCTCGCAATAATCCCTTGAGTGGTATCTGAGGTAAGAAACTGTGCGATACTCCATACGGTTGCAGCTACGCATCCTGCTGCTGGTATTGTTAATACCCATGCCCAAACGATATTCTTTGCTACGCCCCATCGAACAGCTGAAAACCCATTGACTGAGCCGACACCAATAATTGCACCTGTAACGGTATGTGTTGTTGATACTGGGATACCAAGGAAGGTTGCTAACGCTAAGGTTGATGCACTTGCCGTGTCTGAGCAGAAGCCGCTGACTGGCTTTAGTTTTGTGATCTTCATGCCCATGGTCTTTACAATACGCCAGCCGCCAAAGCAGGTTCCCAAGGCTATAACAAAGTTACATGAAACCACCACCCACAGTGGTACATAAAATTTATCACCAATCATATGCGATGAGTAAAGCAAAATGGCGATGATACCCATGGTTTTTTGGGCATCGTTGCTGCCATGACCGAGGCTGATAAATGCTGACGACAATAATTGGATGCGCCGAAACCAGCCATCAATCCGATGTGGGTTAGCGTAAAAAAAGATTCGCGCTGTCAGCACCATGAGAAACATTCCCATTACCATGCCAAGTAAAGGTGAAATGACAATAGCTGCAACGACTTTGATGATGCCTGCCCACTTAAGCGGGGCCATGCCGGCATGTGCGATGCTGGCTCCAAGTAATCCGCCGATTAACGCGTGTGAAGAGCTGGAAGGTAAGCCAAAAAACCAGGTAAAAATATTCCAGAATATTGCACCTAATAATGCGCAGAATATTACTAAATTGCTCATGACATCTGGGTCGACCAAGCCTATGCCAATAGTCGATGCAACATGTGTACCAAAGAATAAAAATGCAATGAAGTTAAAAAACGCTGCCCATATTACGGCCCAGTGCGGTTTTAATACACGAGTAGACACAACGGCAGCAATAGAGTTGGCTGCGTCATGGAAACCATTTAGAAAATCAAAAAACAAAGCAATTGCAATGGTGGCAATGACAAATATCAGTGTTGAATCCATATTTATGAATACTCGAGAATAATGCCTTTAATGATATTGCCAACATCCTGGCAGCGATTGATCACCAGCTTAGTATGCGCATAAATTTCTTTGAGCTTGAAAAACTGCTTGAAGTCTGACTCATATTTAAACAATTTTTCTTCGCCTGCCAGTACTGTCTTATGTGCTTTATGTTCGATTTTGTCGATTTCTTTGCAGTGTTCAAAAATGGTTTGTGCGTTTTTCATCGATTTCAAGCAGGAGATAGATTGTTTGAGCTGTGTTGTTGCTTCGGAGCTCAGGATTGATAGCCTGATCATTTCTTCAGGAACTTCGGTGAGTTCGTAAAACGGGAAGCGTTGAGCGATGCGGTTGATCAAATCAATGATGTCATCAAGCGTGCTGGTCAGCGCATGTATGTCATAACGATCAAATGGAGTGATAAATGTTTTATGCAACAGCTCGAAGTTGGTATAAGCAATTTGGTCGGCTTCTTCTTCGTGCTTGGCAATCAGGTCAACATAATATTGTTGATTATCCAGGTGCTGTAGCATATTAGAAAATTCAGAAGATGCTAGTTGCAGCTTTTCAGCAGCTTTCTCGAATAATTCGAAAAAACTCTCCTGTTGGGGAAGTAAACGTCTCAACATGTCTTTAGCCCGTGATAATCAAAGAGCTAATTTTAAGCGTGATGCTTGGGAAATGCTACATCGAATTGCAGGCCATTGCCATTTGGTGGGGTTGAAAGAGAAATCTCTGCGCTGTGCAGTTTGGCAATCTGGCTAACAATAGCGAGACCTAGGCCGCTTCCTGAGGCTTTTGTGCCTAAAATACGGTAAAAGCGCTCAAATACACGTTCTCTGAGTTCAGCGGGGATGCCACTGCCAGTATCAGTTACTCTGAAGATAACTTGAGCTTCTGTCTCAATAATGGCCACTTTGACCTCGCCTTTGGGCGGGGTATAGCGTATGGCATTGTCGACGATATTGCGAATCAAGATCCCGAGAGCGATATCGCTGCCAAGGATGATGGAGGTGCCAGGGGCGGGGGCGAGTTCTATCTCAATGTCCTTCTCCAGCGCGTGAGGGGCCAGGTAGGCCATCATCTCGGTGGTGAGCTTGTGTAGATCGAGAGGCTTGATATCAGTAAGGCGCTCTTCCTCACCCAGTCTGCTGAGGGTTAGAAGCTGGGCGACGACGTGCGAGCTTCTGTCTACACTTTCGATGACCTTCTGGAGCGCTTTGCTGCGGTCGGCTTCATTATCTGCCTTGACGGCAACTTGAGCATGGGTTTTCAGTGCAGCAAGTGGGGTGCGCAATTCATGTGCCGCGTCGGCGGCAAAACTCTTGTTGCGTTCAAATGCGAGCTTCAAACGTATGAATAATTCATTTAGCTCCGCAACTAGCGGTTTAATTTCGACCGGGATCTCTGTTAGTTGCACTGGTTCCAGAAAGGTTGATGCGCGGTTGGAAATTTCAGTCGTAACGCGCGTGACCGAGCGCAGGGCAAGGCTGATGATTAGCCATACAAGGATGCCAAAGACAGGATAGGTAATCAGCAGGATGTTGGCGTTACTGTGTGCAATATCATCGCCTAATTCACGTCTGAGGTTATAAAGTTCTGCGACTACAATTTTAGCCCCAGTCTTTTCATTGGTTTCGCTGTAAATTCGCCATTCTTGTTTGTTGATGGTTTTATCGCTAAAGCCAGGCGGGGCGTTTTTGAGTGGAATGGTAATGTCATTCGATGAGCTTAAACGCAGCTTGCCGTTGCCGTCCCAGACTTGAAATAACAGTTTCAAATTTGTAATCGGTGAAGATTTGCGAAGGTAATCGATAAACTCATCTCTCGCTTTGGGATTGATGTCGGTATATTTATATAAAATCTCAATGAGTGATGAGGTGCGTACGAGCTGGCTGTCGAGGTAGGGCTGTACTACTTTTTCATCAAGCAAATAATTTCCGATGCCATTAATGGCGGATGCAATCGTTATGCTCAAGAGCAAACTGATTAAAAGGAAATATTTGATCGACTTGATCATTTTTGATCTTTGCTTTTTTCTATCGTGTAGCCGATGCCGCGTACGGTGCGAATGAATTCTTGGCCGAACCGTTTGCGCAGGTTGTGTACGTGCACCTCAAGCGCATTGCTGTCGACTTCTTCACCCCAGCCATAAAGAGATTGAGTCAAATGCTCGCGTGATAATACGCGACCTGAATTTTCGAGTAATACATGAAGCAGGGCAAACTCGCGTCTTGATAGGTTGATTGGCTCATCTTTGAAGGTAACTGTGTGTGATGCCGGATCGAGTGAGATGTCATTGTGGACTAATAATGGGGCAGCACGGGAAGCAAATCGTCGCTGTAAGGCGCGTAAACGCGCGAGTAATTCAGGTAAGTCGAATGGTTTGGTGAGGTAGTCGTCGGCGCCGCTATCAAGGCCTTTGACTCTATCTTCAATTGACTCACGTGCGGTTAGAATTAATACGGGGGTTGTATCACCGCGTTCACGCAGGTTTTGCAGCACGGTTATGCCGGGAATTTTCGGCAGGCCAAGATCTAACACAACCAAGTCGAATTTTTCGGTCTTCAGGGCTTGATCGGCCAGCATCCCATCTTTTACCCAATCAACGGTATAACCGTCTTGAGATAGGCCTTTACGTGTTCCCTCGCCTAGCAATTCGTCATCTTCAACGAGAAGTATACGCATAGTGATTCCCTCTTATATCCTATAACTTTATCTTTTTTAACGAAGTATGGCAAACGAAAATGATCTCGTTTTGCTATTTTTGCCCAACAATTAAACAGCGCTCGGTGTGCTAACTATCTATTTTCATGCGAATTTTATTCCCGTTTCCGCGAATTATTGGTAGGCGCATATTTTTTTTACTTTATCTCTGTGTGTCTTGCCTAATCACGGCTTTGCGTGGTTGTTGTGCTTTTATCAAGAAGTCTTAGTTGCGCAAAAAATGCCAGTACTTCTTGGTTAGTGATGAATGACAAGTTATAGGGGTGTTCGGCGTAAAGCTTCTTGATTTGAATGTTGCTGATGAGCGGGTTGATGGCGTTGGCAATTTTGCCAAATAATATAAAGTGCACGTCGGGTTGCCGTATCAGTAAAAATTCGAGTATTTCTCTAATAAATGGAAGCCAGGCTTTAGCATCTTTTTGCGGCGGCTGCTTTTCTTGCAATACCGGTGTTGCATTTAGTAATAAAAAACCATGCTGTAAAAAATTGCTGAAAAAATCGTGATTGGTTGTTACATATCTTGATTTATCAATACCGGCGATACTTTCCTGGGTGGTGTGCGCAGCATCAAGTTGACCTTCCGCCACCAGCAGCATTTTTAAAATATTTCGTAATGATGTGGCGCGATTAACTTTTTTATCGAGACCCGTGGCTGACCAGAGATTTTCAACGGCAGCATCCCAGAACGCGTAGCCGTTGGCTGATTCGCGTCTTGGATATGGAGACTCGCCGAATAAAACATATTGAACTTTTTCTACCGGGAGTGAGAATGCATTGAATATCTTCTGGGGACCCGGCAGCCATTGGGAAGACTGAGACAAATCAGCCAAATATTTTTTATCCATGTTTGCGAGTGCGCGTTGAATGCACTCACGCCACGAAGGGTGAATAGCGTCAAAATCAAATCCATGCATTGTCATTATTTTTTCATCCGGGTAGCATTACGCTAATTAATAAGGCGAATGACACTATGGAAAATACATTACTCGAGATACTAGCATGCCCTGTTTGCAAAGGTGAATTGTTATATGACGCTAAACATCAGGAATTAATTTGCCGTCATGATCGGCTGGCTTACGCCATTATCAATGAAATTCCTGTGATGCTAGTTTCAAGGGCGAGGCGTATGAGTGCGGATGAAGAATAAGTCTGGTTGTTCTTAAAAAAACGGCCGCATATAGCGGCCGTTTTTGATTTTGGTGATGAGTACTAGGTTTCATCACTTTTTTTCGGGGATGACAGATTATCTTCACCAGCTTGTACTTGTCCTGCTGGCTCGCCTTGCGGTTGACGATTACCGTGTGAACGGTTGCGGCCACGATGACGACGCGCATGATAGTGGCGGTGTCTGCGATTTTCTGATTGAGGCTGTTGTTGTTCACCTGTTTGTGGTGCGACATCTCCGCTTCCAGATTGTTCCCGTGCAGGTTGCTCTATATGTCTCGTGCCTTCCACTTCAACCGGAAGTCTGGGTTGTTCAATTACACGCGGCAACTGGATATTCACTTCAACGACAGTGTTTGTAGTCGGTCTAGGTTGTTGTTGAATGGGTTCTACATGTACAGCTGGTTGTGCATGCACAACGGGTTGTTGGTGTGAGTGATCATCCTGTTGCTGTACTGGCCGTGTTTGTAGCTTGTTTTCACGGTGCTCGCTGTGCTCATGCCGATTTGGCTGGTTACTGCGAGGTGGGCGGTTATTGTTGTGTGGGCGGTGCTCACGGTGCTCACGGTGCTCGCGGTGTTCGCGAGGTTCGCGATTATCACTGCGTCCATCTTGCGCGACTTGAGGCGTGGCTTGTGGTGTGCTGCCTTGTCCTTGGTGATGTGGACGTGGTGCGTTTGGATCTCTCTGGCGGCCGCCGCGGCCTCTGTTTTGGTTGTTGTATCTGCCTGTGCCGCCACGTCTGCGTGGCGGTCTTGATTGGTGCCCGGTGTGTTGGCGCATTGGGGCTGGAGCGGCGACACTTGCAACCGGCTTGGAAGCTGATGTGGTTGTCGATTCTTTTTTCTCAAAAATGAAGCTGTAGATTTTTTTGAGTAAACCAGGTTGGCCGCTGTCAGCGCTGGAGCGTAGCGGATGCTGAGCTTGCTGTGTTTGCGGTGCTGGAATTTCGTCAATTTGCATTTGTTTGATCGCGGGCTCTTGCGTGGATTTTTGTGAAAATCCGGCAGCGGCCTGAGAGGATGCTTCTGGTTTCACCGCATAGACGTAGCTGGCGGTTCTTTCGGTATGTTCGTTGATATCAGAAGTGCGAATACGCTCAACTTCATATTGCGGTGTTAAAAGATGCGCGCTTGGTACGACAACAACGTTAACGCTTTGGCGTTTTTCAATGTCGGTAATGGCTTGGCGCTTTTCGTTTAACAAGTAGGCGGCAATTTCGGCGGGGACAATTGCGCGCACTTCAGCAGTGTTATCTTTTAGCGCTTCTTCTTCGATGATACGAATAACGGAAAGGCCAAGTGATTCAATGCCGCGTATGGTGCCCTGACCGAGGCAGCGTGGGCAGGTTACACGTGAAGATTCGCCTAAAGATGGGCGCAGGCGTTGTCGTGACATTTCGAGTAAACCGAAGCGTGAGATGCGTCCGATCTGTACGCGGGCACGATCCATAGACAGTGATGAGCGCAAGCGGTCTTCAACTTCACGTTGATTGCGAATTGGTGTCATGTCGATGAAGTCGATGACGATTAACCCGCCGATGTCGCGCAAGCGTAGTTGTCGTGCAATTTCATTGGCAGCTTCGAGGTTAGTCATGAGCGCAGTTTCTTCGATATCTCCGCCTTTGGTGGATTTGGCCGAGTTGATGTCGATGGAAACCAGGGCTTCAGTATGATCAATAATGATGGAGCCGCCGGATGGCAGGCGCACATCACGCTGAAATGCCGATTCGATTTGGCTCTCAATCTGGAAGCGCGTAAACAATGGGGTTGGGTCTTTGTAGTGCTTAACACGCTGCACAAAGTCAGGGCGAATTAATTTGAGGTGATTCACAACATCGGCATAAACATCATCGTGATCAATAAGGATTTCATCAATGTCTTTACGGAGGTAGTCACGTAAAGCGCGAATCACGGCGTTGCCTTCCTGGTAAATCATGAAAGGAGCCGGGCGGTCTACGGAAGCGCGCTGGATGATTTCCCATAGACGCATGAGAATTTCGAGATCCCATTGCAGTTCTTCCTGTGATCTGCCGCCGCCTGCAGTGCGGACAATGATGCCCATGCCTTCAGGGATTTGTAATGATCCGAGCAGGCCGTGCAATTCATCGCGTTCGTCGCCTTCGATGCGTCGCGACACGCCGCCGGCGCGCGGGTTGTTTGGCATGAGTACCAGGTAGCAGCCTGGTAATGAAATGAATGTAGTAAGTGCTGCGCCTTTATTGCCGCGTTCTTCCTTCTCGACTTGTACGACAAGTTCCTGACCTTCTTCCAGAACTTCTGAAATGGAAGGGCGTCTGCCGCTGTCGTGGTAACTGCTGCGGAAGCAGGAGCGTGCAACTTCTTTGAGCGGTAAGAAACCGTGACGTTCTTCGCCGTAATCAACAAACGCAGCTTCCAGGCTTGGTTCAATTCTGGTAACTCTGCCTTTGTAGATATTCGATTGTTTTTGTTCGCGGGAACTAGATTCAATAATGAGGTCATAGAGGAATTGACCGTTCGCCAAGGCGATACGCAACTCTTCGTCTTTATGAGTTGCGTTAATAAGCATTCTATTCATGTAAAATCATCCACATTATGTGCGTTATGCACAGGGATGAGCGCAGCGTTATTTATAGAATACGGGCATGCTAATCGATACGATGCCTTGCCCATACATTGCTGGTTCCGCGTTAACAATCGATGAAGATATCATCGCGCCAGCCACCGGTTTTAGGATAACCGTGAAAACCATCTACACATTCTGTCTCGGGGTTTCTTTGAAACCCAATGAATTCAGTAATTTATCGCGTAATGCGTGATTCTATAAATACGTTATCGTCATCCGTGCCCTCGGCACGTTTATCACAAAATTCTGAACTTTAAGTTAAATGGCTGTAAAATGTCAGCCATAAATACCTGATTAGGGTAATTTATAATGAATATTACCAATACTATGATTTTATATCAATTAGAATGCAGGGCGAAGAGTGATGACGCACCAACCAGAAAAGGCACCAATCAAGAAATCATCGGTCAAATATTGCACGATTTCAGCTGATGAAGAGGGGCAGCGCATCGACAATTATCTGATGAACAAATTAAAGGGAGTGCCCAAGTCGCGAATATATCGAATATTGCGCAAAGGTGAGGTAAGGGTGAATAAGAAGCGTATCTCCCCTTCTTATAAATTAGAAGAGGGTGATGAGGTTAGGTTGCCGCCTATGTTCCTGGAAGAGAAGGCAAAGCAGGCCCCCCCTAGTAAATCTACGCGTGATTTGCTGACTGAGCGCATCATCTTCGAGGATGAGAACTTTTTGATCATCAATAAGCCGTCTGGAATGTCTGTTCATGCTGGTAGTACCGTAAGGGTAGGAGTGGTAGAAGCCTTACGTCATCTTTATCCTAAATTGGTTAATCTTGAGTTGGCGCATCGTCTTGACTCGGAAACCTCCGGCTGCCTGGTTCTGGCTAAGAAAAAGAAAATCCTCCGCGAGGTGCATGGATTGCTACGCGAGGGGCAGGTGAGCAAAATCTATTGGGCCTTAACCATGGGTAAGTGGACTCGGTCTGAGCGCCGCGTTGATCTTGCTCTGCACAAGGACTATCGCGACGGCGGTAAGCATGTAGTTGAGGTGGATAAAGATGGTAAGTCAGCTTTGACTGTATTTCACCCTCTTGAGGTGTTTGCAGATGCCTCTTTGATGGAAGTAAAGTTGTATACTGGTAGAACACATCAAATTAGGGTGCATGCCGCACATCAGGGCCATCCTATTGCGGGTGATGACAGATATGGTGATCCAGAGTTCAATAAAATAGCCAGGCAGCGTGGATTAAAGCGCATGTTTCTTCATGCTCGGTCTATCGAATTCACTTTACCATCACTGAATCAGCATATTACAGTAACGGCCCCGCTGGATGATGACCTTGAAGATGCGGTAGAAGCGTTTCAGGCGACGGTCAAAAAGAAACCTTATGTGGGTTAACGAATAAGTGAGGCAGGTATGGCAATTGATGATGAGCAACAAGATTTAGATAGCCAGACCAGGAATTTGCAAAAAGGCATTTACCTGTTACCGAATCTGTTAACGACGGCGGCATTTTTTGCGGGCTTTTATGCAATTGTCGCGGCAATGAAAGGTTTTTTTGAAGCATCGGCCATTGCTATCTTTATTGCCATGATTGCCGATGGCCTGGATGGGCGTGTTGCCAGGCTGACGAATACTCAGACAGCATTTGGTGCTGAATATGACAGTCTCTCTGATCTCGCTGCGTTTGGTCTTGCGCCGGCGTTAGTGATGTATAGTTGGTCATTGTTTCATCTGGGTAAGATAGGCTGGCTAGTTGCATTTTTATATGCGGCGGCTACCGCGTTGCGTTTGGCGCGCTTCAATACCCAAGTGTCGGACAAAATGTACTTTCAGGGGTTACCATGCCCATCTGCTGCGGGTATTCTTGCCAGTATTGTTTGGATGGGGGCTAATTACGAAGTCGATGGCTTTGCCGTTTCTATTCCTATTGCGGTTCTGACAATATTTGTGGCTGGTCTGATGGTGAGTAGTATTCGTTATTCCAGTTTTAAAAATATCGACTTCAAGGGTCGTGTGCCATTTTTTACGGTGGTTCTGGCGGTGTTTTTGATCACCGCCATTGCCCTTGAGCCAGCTGAGATGTTGTTTGCTGTGTTCTTTATTTACGTTATTTCCGGCCCGGTTCTGACCTTGTGGCATTTGCGTAAAATGCGCAAACAGCGCTTGAAATCAGCACTCCGGCAGGTTGGCCGCAAGTCCGCCGAGTGATGTTTCTTTGTAGATAGTCATCATGTCTTTACCGGTTTGTTTCATGGTTGAGATGACTTTATCTAGAGATACGTAATGTTGGCCATCACCTAATAACGCGAGGCGTGAAGCATTAACTGCTTTCACGCTGCCCATGGCATTACGTTCAATGCATGGAATCTGGACGAGGCCGTTGATGGGGTCGCAAGTTAAGCCGAGATGATGTTCCATAGCGATTTCAGCCGCATTCTCAATTTGATACAAATTGCCACCTGAGACGGCCGCTAATGCACCGGCTGCCATCGAGCAAGCGACGCCAACTTCTCCCTGACATCCGACATCTGCTCCGGAGATTGAGGCGCCTTTTTTGTAAAGAATGGCAATTGCACCGGCTGTCAGCAGGAATTCAATGGCATCTTCAGTTTTGGCTTCAGGGTAGAAGGTCAGGTAGTAGTTCAGTACCGCGGGAATGATGCCGGCTGCGCCATTGGTTGGTGCGGTGACGACTCGTCCACCGGCTGCGTTTTCTTCATTGACGGCAATCGCATAAAGATTAAGCCAGGAAATGCTATCCATATGTTCTTCGGTTTGCGGCTTACCTTTGGACATCAGTTTTTCGTAAAGCGCTGGTGCGCGCCGAGGGATATTGAGTCCTCCAGGGAGAATTCCGGGGGTGTGTGAGCCAGTTTCTATGCATTCACGCATGATGCTGGCTATGTGTAATAACCGTTCTCTCACTTCAGTTTCACTGCGGAGGCTTGCTTCATTGGCCATCATCAGCTGACTGATAGTTAGATTATGTTTCTCGCATAATTCCAGTAAGGTTTTGGCATTAGCGAATGGATAAGGAAGATCTGATGTGTCGGCGTGTTCAGGATGGTTAGCTTGTTCTTCATTGATAATAAATCCACCGCCTATTGAGTAGTAGATCTGCGAGGTGAGGAGAGTTTCATTTTTGTCATAAGCGGAATAGCGCATCCCGTTAGTGTGAGCAGGTAATAAATCTTTAAAGTTGTATGTCATGTCGCGGGTGTAATCAAATTTGATCTCACGTGTGCCATTAAGTATTAAGCGGTGATATTCGGAAATTTCTTGCGCGCGCGGTCGAATGGTTGTGGGATTAATGGTGTCTGGCATGTGTGCTTCGAGGCCAAGCAGAATGGCATTGTCTGTGCCGTGGCCTTTGCCGGTAAAAGCGAGAGAGCCAAATAGCTCAACTTTTACTCGATCGGTGTTTGCGAGAATTTGTTGTTGTTCCAGCGATAGTGCAAATTCATGGGCGGCTTTCATCGGTCCGACTGTGTGCGAACTGGATGGGCCGATGCCGACTGAAAAAAGATCAAAAACACTGATGGACATGCGTCACTATTCCTCTTTTTATGTTATAGGTTGAGTAACAGAATTCTGGCTGGTCACTCTATCATACCCCAAGATTTAATGCTAAAATTCTAGACAATTTTAACCATTAAAAATGAATAATACCATGTATAAAAAAGCAGGAAATACCTTCACCAACTCAAGATTGCTTGCTGCGTTGCTGCTTGGATTTTCAGCGGGGTTGCCGCTAGCCTTAACTTCTTCAACTCTGCAGGCCTGGTTTACAAAAGCGAATGTTAATCTTTCCCTTATTGGTGCGTTGTCTCTGATCGGAATCCCTTACACACTTAAATTTTTATGGTCGCCATTTCTTGATTATTACCAGCTGCCGAAATTTGGGTTGCGCAAGGGGTGGATTTTGCTCATGCAATTTGGTGTGGCCCTAACGCTAGTAGTGTTGGCGAATATGAATCCTGCGACACAAGCTTCCAGCATGGCGCTGGTGGCGCTCCTGACTGCGTTTCTCGCTGCTACTCAAGATGTAGCGATCGATGCATATCGCACCGATATTCTAGCTGAGACTGAGCGTGGTCTCGGCGCTGCTTACTATGTTTTTACCTATCGATTGGCCGCTGTGATTTCAGGCGGCTTCGCCATGGTGTTTGCAGATTACTATGGCTGGAAGATGACTTACGAGATCATGGCTGTGTTGATGCTTTTTGTCATGCTTTTAACCCTGCGCGCACCTTTGATACGGCACAGTGGTACATCTTTGAAGAATGTCTGGCAAGCAATGGTTGTGTCATTGGATGATTTGCTCAAGCGTGAAAACATCGTAATTTTACTTTTGTTCGTGATGTTTTATAAGTTGGGTGATGCAATTGCATTATCGTTGATGACTAATTTTTTACTACACGGTCTTGGCTTTTCGCTGACCGAGGTTGGATTGGCTTACAAAATTGTCAGCTTTGTAGCGACAGTGCTGGGTGCGCTGTTAGGTGGCGCCATATTGACGCGCAAAAGTGTTTACTACGGATTGATAGTGTTTGGCCTTGCACAGGCATTTTCTAATTTGATGTTCGTGATTCTTTCTATTGCCAGTAAAAGTTTCGTGTTGATGGCTGCGTCTATCTTTATTGAAAACTTCTGTAGCGGCCTCAGTACGGCTGCATTTCTGGCCTTTCTGATGTCGTTATGTAATAAGCAATATACCGCCACGCAGTATGCTCTATTGTCGGCGGTCGCATCGCTTGGTCGCGTGTTTATTGGTCCGGTTGCGGCTCTTGTGGTGACGCGATTTGGCTGGACGCAATTTTTTACATGGTCGTTTATATTATCATTCCCGGGATTGATACTCCTGCTTGTTATGAAAGAAAAGGTGATGACACATGTGCCTGTCGCTCAACAATCCACGTAATTTAAAATTGAAAACAATTGCTGGTATTAGTCGGCTAGCGATCCTGGTTGTTTTCGGATTAATCGGTGCTGCGCTTCCCGTCACGGCTTTTGCTGACATCGATAGCTCAATGGGTGTGACAACGTCCGACCGTGTTGAGATCGTCACGCAACAGATTGCTCTTTTGAAAAATCGCTACCAGCAAGCTGAGAGAGAATTGGTGAGCATCCAGCATGCGGATGCGTCGCTACCTATTGCGACAATCGAACAAGCGAGCAAAAACTTACTTGATAAGGCTGCGCTGGATATTTCTATTTCAAAATCCAATCTTGAAAGCATAAGCATAGAGTTGGGCGATGCGAGTCAAACCGTGAGTTGGCTTGATAAGAATATACAAGAGATAAACAATCAATTAAACGTTCTCAGTGTATTTGGTAATCGTATTGCGCGCACACAGAATCTTGATGTTGAGCAATTGCATACGGATCTGGCTTATCAACAGCGTTTGATTGCGCTTGAAAAGCAGCGCATGAAATATTTGCGAAATTTGGAAGCCGATGCCAGTGCGATTTTGCAAATCAAGAAAGATCAGCTCGCTAAATTAAATGCGCAACTAAAGTCACAGCGATTGCAGAGAATGAAGCAACAGGAGGTGAGGGACGAGCTGGCATATCAGGAGCAGCAAAATCAATGGCTGCAACGCTTGAATGTCTTGTATGCAAGGCTGGCAAAACTGAACCCGGCAACTGCCAAAGAGCAATATTCCGCCCTTGAGGGGGAGATTTTTGCAGCTAATGAACATGCAAATTACGCATACACACAGTCTTTGATTGCTCGTTATCGGGATCAGATTCATCAACTAAAGCAAATTATCTTGAAGAGTTCATCCATTGGTCAGCTCACTGAACTGGGTGACCAGGAAGATTCTCTCAGCAAACAGGTTGATCGTCTTAATGCGGTGCTTAAAACGCGCATGGAGGTCTTAAAAGATCATATAGAGATGCATTCACACAAGAAAAATCAAGCTGGTGAAGCCGATCCAACCATGAGCGATCTATTGTCGTTACAAGGTAAATATGAGTTATCCGCTGCGATTTTGCAGAAACTTAATGGGCGTCTGGATGAGTTTCGCGTTACGCTTGATCACGCATTGCAGTCTGAGCTTTCGGCGCGACAAGGATTTCCTTCGTTTGATGCAAGATCGATGCTTGATATTGGTAAAGAAATGTTGCTGGTACCTGCTTTAACTTTTCAAGTAATCAAGAGTCTGGCAGTTAATATAGTCGGAGGTTGGAAGTCTGCGACTGCATTGACCTGGTCTCTCTTTATTCTTGGTCAGGTTATCGTTGGTTTTATATTTGTGATGGCGAATCGAGTTGTGCATCATTTGCTGACGCGCCCATCTGTGTGGCGTGAGCGTGTCAATTCAAAATGGTTAAGTCTCAAGTGGCTGGATCATCATTTGGTCGATTTGTATGTCATGTCAAATATTGTCGGATCACTTTTTATTTTTTGTGTTCCAGTTAGCAATTATATTTTCTTTGTTTATCTTGCCGGTGTTTGGTTCATATTTAAAAGTATTATCGTAATTGCTCGTATTTGTCTTGTTGAAACCATGAACCATACTGCTGGAAAAGATATGCGCTTATACCAGCGCCTCAGGTGGATTTTTTTAATCGGTGGCGTATTAACTGCTGCAGCAGTCTTCATATATCAATTACCGTTAATGTATGAATTGAAGGCTCTTTCTGATCGCTTGTTTTTATTGTTCATGATGGTGGTTTCTGTCATGTTGCTCCGCTTCTGGGATGTTGTGCCAAACATGATCCTTTCTCATATGGACAAGCGTCATCCTTATTTTGAAAAAAGTGTCAGAATTTTAGGTGTGTTGATCCCGTTATTATTGTTGGGTAACTCGGCAATTGGCTTATTGGGTTATGTTAATTTAGTAATGACCGTTTCATGGTATGAGGGCGTGTTTCTTGTCGTTCTTATGGGGTATTTGGTTTTACGCGGCTTGCTGACTGATAGCCTTGAGCAGGTATCACGTATCGTTATTCAACATTCGAGCACGGGTTGGTTGCTTAGTGAGGCATTTCTCAAGCCGTTGGATAGAGTGTTGCGTTTGTTTTTATTGCTCTCAGCTGGGGCGCTGTTGTTTCTCATCTATGGTTGGGATCAGCAGTCACCAATTGTTGAGCGTTTGAATGGGCTTTTACATTATGAAATGGTGAATGTCTCAAACATCAGTATTACGCCGTTAAGGGTGATCGGGTTGTTTGTCATCATTTCAGTTTTCTATTGGACGGCAAAATGGACACGCGAATTCGTGTTCAGGTTGCTTGCTTCGCGTACCACTGATATGGGGATCAGAAACAGTGTCGCAATAATTTGCCAATATTGCGTTGTAGTGCTTGGCGTGTTTTTTAGCTTACAGGTGCTTGGCATTGATTTGGTTGCCCTTAAAGTTGTAGCTGGTATGTTAGCCTTCGGTGTCGGCTTGGGCTTGCGCGATCTCGCCAATAATTTCTTCTGCGGTTTTTTAATTTTACTAGAAAGACCGTTACGAGTTGGTGACATTATTGCTGTCAATGATATTGAGGGAGAGGTTGTCAATATTGGTGGGCGTGCGGTAACGGTGATGACTTGGGATCATACAGTTTTAGTTGTACCAAATGTGGAAATCTTCAACAAAACTTTCACTAACCTGACCGCGCGCGATAACATATTGCGTTGTATTGTGCGCATTAAAATCAGTCGTCATGATAACCCGCATCAGGTTCAAGCAATTATTCATCAGGTGATCAGTGAAAACCCATTGATATTAAGTGAGCCCAAGCCTGAAGTCTTCCTTAAAGAAATGAATGATCTGCTGCTTGGTTTTGAACTGCGTTATTATGTCAATATCAGACAGGTGTCTTCGAGAACCATGGTTGCTTCAGCTCTGTTAATGGCTATCTGGGATTCGTTTGATCGTTACGGTATCAAGCCACCGTATCCGCAACAAGAAATATTCATACGCAATGAGCAATTTCCAGCAAGTGGTTTGTTATCCGTTAGTGATCTTGAGGAGCGGGAGTTGCTGCGTTCTTCGTAATCCAATTCCTTGATTGCCATTCCCGTATAATGCGTCATAATTCAGATAGATTAATTGCTACAGTAAACAGGTAAGGGTTGACCATATGACAGATATTTTTCAAATTGCCCGGCATGATTTACTTGAGCCAGCAGGGTTAACAGATAATCAGCTGGTGGAGGTGCTTCATTCACTGGCTGGCAAGCAGATTGATTATGCTGATTTGTATTTTCAATCGACATATTCTGAATCATGGGCGATGGAAGACAGCATTATCAAAGGTGGTAGCTTTGATATTGATCGTGGAGTTGGTGTTAGAGCCATGAGCGGCGAAAAAACTGGTTTTGCTTATGCTGATGACATTATTTTCCCGGCTATCAATCAAGCTGCGCAAGCAGCTCGTAGTATTGCCCGCGTTGGCGGTGAATCGGTTGCCAAAGCCTGGCATAAAAGCCGCACTCATGAGTTGTATCTACCTATCAATCCACTGCATTCCCTTTCTGAAACTGCCAAAACCAAATTGATGCATGAAGTCGATGCCTATTTGCGTGCGAAAGATTCTCGCATTATTCAGGTTAATATCAGTCTTGCTGGCGAATACGAAACGATTATGGTCATGGCTAGTGATGGTCATGTCGGTGCAGATGTTAGACCTCTGGTACGTTTCAATGTTAGCTGTATTGTCGAAGATAAGGGCCGACGTGAATCTGGCTATTCCGGTGGTGGTGGCCGTTTCGATTACGAGCATTTCCTGCAGGCTAATCTTGCATTTAAATACGCTGATGAGGCGCTGAGGCAGGCATTGGTAAATCTATCAGCGGTTGATGCGCCAGCAGGTCCTATGCCGGTTGTTCTCGGTCCTGGTTGGCCAGGTGTGTTGTTACATGAAGCGGTTGGTCACGGTCTTGAAGGTGATTTCAACCGTAAAGAAATCTCGGTTTATAGTGGTCGCATGGGTCAGCGTGTTGCAAGTGATCTTTGTACGATCGTCGATAATGGTACTTTGCCGGGTCGTCGTGGATCTCTGAATATGGATGATGAGGGTGTTCCGACGCAGAATAATATCCTCATCGAAAACGGCATTTTGAAAAGTTATATGATGGATAAACGCAACGCGCGTTTGATGGGTAAGGAATCAACGGGAAATGGTCGCCGTGAATCTTATTCCAGTTTACCGCTTCCGCGTATGACCAATACCTATATGCTTGCTGGCGAGTCAGATCCAGAAGACATCATTCGTTCAGTGAAAAAAGGGTTGTATGCAGTAAATTTTGGCGGCGGCCAGGTAGATATTACTTCCGGTAAATTTGTCTTTTCTGCCAGCGAGGCATATCTCATCGAGGATGGCAAAATAACTGCTCCGGTGAAGGGCGCCACAATTATTGGCAATGGCCCTGATGTTTTAACCCGAGTTTCCATGGTTGGTAACGACTTGAAACTTGATGAGGGAGTTGGTGTGTGCGGCAAGGATGGTCAGAGTGTGCCGGTTGGTGTCGGTCAGCCAACACTCAAGGTGGATGAAATTACAGTCGGTGGAACGAGAGTGCACGAATGACGCAAACTATACAGAAATCAGTATTAAACACGGATGAGTTACAAACCATCGCTAGTGATATTTTGAAAGAAGCGGCTAAGCGCGGCGCAAGTCATGCTGAGGTTGGAATTGACGCGAATAAGGGCTTTTCTGTCACTGCGCGAGAAGGTGATGTTGAAACAATAGAATATCATCAAGATAAATCGATTGATGTTGTTGTGTATTTTGGTAAGCGTTGTGGTACTGCGAGTTTGTCAGATATTCGCCCTGAGGCCATTTCTGCAGCTGTTGATGCAGCCTGTCACATTGCCAAATTTACGGGCGAAGATCCTGATTCAGGCTTGGCAGATAAAAGTGAATTAGCATTCAATTATCCACAATTGAAATTAGCGTACCCGTGGCAGATCTCAGTGGAAGAGGCAGGGAAGCTCGCCTGTGAGTGCGAGCGCGAAGCGGTTAGTTATGACGAACGAATTATCAGTGCCGAATCTGCTGATGTTGTAACGATTCAATCATACGACGTATATGCAAACAGTCACGGATTTTCTGGCGCATTTTCATATACGCGCCATGAGATCAGTTGCGTGCTGGTTGCAAAAGATGGCGATGATATGCAGCGTGATTACAGCTATACAATCTCTGTTGATCCCTCGAAACTTGAGTCAACTTCGAAAATAGCCAAACAAGCGGCTGAGCGCACCATCAAGCGTCTTGGTGCCCGACGGTTGCCGACCATGAAAGCGCCGGTTCTCTTTATGCCCGAAGAAGCTCGAGGATTGCTCGGACATTTTAGTGCATCTATTCAAGGTGGCAGTTTGTATCGCAAGGCCTCATTTTTGGTTGACCATCTTGGCAAGAAAATCTTTCCGGATTTTGTCCATATTGGCGAGCACCCGCATCTCGAATTTGGTCTCGGCAGCGTTGCGTTTGATGATGATGGTGTGATGACGCGACCCAATGTATTCGTGGAAAATGGAATATTAAAAAGCTACTCGCTTGGTGTTTATTCAGCGCGAAAGCTGGGAATGAAAACTACTGGTAATGCTGGCGGTACACATAATTTAACGATCAAATCTGGCCAGAAAGATTTTACAGCTTTACTAAAAACCATGGATCGCGGCTTGATTGTAACCGAGGTCATGGGGCAGGGTGTGAATATCATGACCGGCGATTATTCGCGAGGCGCGGGTGGGTTCTGGGTGGAGAATGGCGAAATTCAATATCCGGTGCATGAGATAACAATCGCGGGCCGTTTGCAGGATATGTATGCGCATATTGCTGAGATTGGTTCTGATGTTGATGTGCGCGGTAATATTCGCACCGGTTCGATTTTGATTGAAGAGATGATGATCGCTGGCGAATAAGATGTTGCAGTGCCAAGCTTCAGCGATGTCACGGATGACTAGGATATGAAGGGATGCATGAAGTGATGACTAGACTCGGGCAATTATGCATGCTCTTGCTAAGTCTGTTTGCAGCATCTGATACGACTTTGGCTCTGCCAGGGTCTAGCAAGCATTTCATGGTTGTCTCTGAGCGCCGTGAAGCAACGCAAGCAGGTGTTGATATTCTAAAGGCTGGTGGCAATGCCATTGATGCTGCTGTCGCCGTGGGTTATGCATTGGCAGTTGTGAATCCGTGCTGCGGCAACATTGGTGGCGGTGGTTTCATGATGATTCATCTGGCTAGCGGTAAAAATACCTTTATCAATTTTCGTGAGAAGGCCCCTGCGCTTGCCAGTAAAAACATGTACCTCGACAAAAGCGGTAATATTCGCGCTGATGCTACAACGAAAGGTTATCTTGCAGTTGGTGTGCCCGGCACGGTTCTCGGTTTGGATACCGCTCTGCAGAAATACGGAACCATGTCGCGTAAACAAGTAATGGCGCCAGCCATTGCACTCGCAATGAAAGGTTATCAAGTCACCTCGTACGACGATAAATTATTTCGAAAATTCCTTGCTGATTTTCGCAGCCAGCCCAATGTTGCAAAGATCTTTCTCGATCATGACCAGTTAATTGCCCCAGGATCAAAGTTAGTTCAGGATGATCTTGCAAGAACTTTGCTGCTGATCGCGGATAAAGGTGCAGATGTGTTTTATAAGGGCAAGATTGCCGAGGAAATTGTTGCAGCAAGTCATCGTTATGGTGGTATTTTGCAGTTATCTGATTTCGCCAGTTACACTGTCGAAGAATTAGCTCCTCTAAACTGTAAATACCATGGTTTGACTTTATTGACTGCGCCGCCGCCTAGTTCGGGCGGGGTGGCTATATGTGAAATGCTGGGCATATTGGAACGTTTCCCTCTCAATGCGTCAGGGTTTCGTTCCTTTGCAACAGTGCGAAGTATTGTCGAGGCTATGCGTTATGGATTTACAGACAGGAATAAATACCTGGGTGATCCTGACTTTGTTTCAAACCCTGTGAATAGCTTACTTTCAAAATCATACACGGAAAAAATTGCACAAGAAATTCAAGGTTCACAGCGTGCCCCGCAATCTGAAGTCGCACCATCACTCACGGAGCTGACTGATACTACACATTATTCGATTGTTGATGGCGAAAGTAATGCAGTTGCGGTTACCTATACATTGAATGGATTTTTTGGCGCCAGAGTCATCGCCGGTGACACCGGCTTTTTTTTGAATGATGAGATGGATGATTTTGCAGTCAAGCCTGGTGTTGCCAATAAATTCGGCTTGGTGCAATACGATAAAAATCAAATTGAGCCTCTGAAGAGACCGCTTAGTTCTATGACGCCAACTATTGTTTTGCGCGATGGCCGCGTCTTTCTGGTGTTAGGTAGTCCGGGTGGTCCGCGTATTATTAGCTCGGTACTGCTTACTTTGATTAACGTCCTTGATTTTGGCATGAGCATTAATCAGGCTGTTGACGCGCCACGATTTCATTTTCAGGCGTTACCAGATGAGGTGTCGATGGAGCCGCTAGCGTTACCGTTTCTCACTCGCGCGCTGTTGAGAATGAAGGGCTATCATTTGCAGCCAGAAGCATATTGGTCTGCAGTAGAAGCAATAGCGGTTGATTTGGCGAGCGGAGAGCTGCACGGCGCAAATGACAGGCGCCGTCCAGATGGGTTGGCGATGGGCGGCAATAACTAGTAAATACTAGTCTTCGCCGAATTTCGCATCCACTAATTTTTGAATGGCAACGAGTGCGTTTTTCTCATCGTCACCTTCAATTACAACATCGACAATGCTGTTTTTAACGGCACCTAGCGTGATGACTCCCATAATGCTTTTGCAGTCAACAGTTCGATCGCGGTAGACAAGTTCAATTTTGCTCGCAAATTTTTTGGCAGTATCGACCAGCTTGGCAGCTGCACGCGTGTGCAGGCCAAGTTGGTTTTGTATGGTCACAGGTTCTCTAATCATGTTGGTTGACGATGTGAGTCAATTGTTTTTTCTTTTTGCTTGTGCATCTGTCCAGATAGCTTTTCTATGAGGCTATCGATAGCTAGATACATGTCTTTTTCCATTGCGGTTGCGTGAATTTCAGTGTTTTGATAGTGCAGTCTGGCTTCGGCTATATGATCGATGTTGTCGATATGCAGTACAACGTGGACATTGGTTATCTGGTTGTAACGCTTTTCAAGCGATTCAAATTTTTCCTGCGTGTGTGTTTTGATTGCAGGTGTAATCTGGAAATTCTTTCCTGTGAGATTTAGTTGCATATTAATTTCCTCGTGGGTCATATAAACTTACAATATAAATTCATCGCCGAGGTAGACGTTGCGCACTTCTTCGTTGGCAAGTACTACGTCCGGGGTTCCTTCGCAAATTATTCTGCCATCGCTGACGATGTATGCGCGCTCACATATATTTAATGTTTCACGAACATTGTGATCAGTAATCAAGATGCCAATTCCACGAGAGCGTAGATGTGTGATGATTCGTTTCACATCGAGGACAGAAATCGGGTCGATACCGGCAAACGGTTCGTCGAGCAATATGAACTTTGGATCCATTGCTAGTGTACGGGCAATTTCGGTGCGGCGTCGTTCACCGCCGGATAAACTCATGCCTAACGTATCGCGTATATGTGTGATTCGGAATTCTTCGAGCAAGTGTTCCAGTTTATTTAATCGTTCGGTTGTACTTAGATCTTTGCGCAATTCCAGAATTGCCAAAATATTATCTGCAACAGTCAGCTTGCGAAAAATGGATGCTTCTTGCGGTAAATAGCTGATACCAAATCCTGCGCGGGCATGCACGGGTTGTCTGGTAATCTCATGGTTATCAATGTAGATGTTGCCGCCATCGGCTGGAAGCAGACCGACAATCATGTAGAAAGACGTGGTTTTTCCTGCGCCATTAGGGCCGAGCAAGCCGACAATTTCTCCGGTGCTGATATGCAGCGAAACATCTTTTACGACTTCGCGTAATTTGAATTTTTTATTTAAATGTTCTGCTTTAAGTGTGCTTTGCATAGGCTTTAGTCAGGGTTGTATACAAGTACTGCGCGTCCATTTTTGGTTTCAGGAACAATAATTGTCTGGTCTTTCATATTATAGTGAATTAATTGCCCTTGGAAGTTATTTTCACCTTGCGTGACAAACACCTCTCCTTGCAGCGTGGCGTTAGATGTTAGTGGGTAAAATTTGATGATTCGTGCGTGCGCATTGATAACTGGCTGGCCTTCTTTTGCAAGGGTCCAGAAGTGCGCAAGGTCGTGAACACCATAAGCAATCGCTTCTTCAATCTCATGTTTGTCATTGGCTTTCGTGGTGAGACGATCTGCGGTGACATGAGTTGTGCCTTGATCAATTTTCACGTCACCTTCGAAGTAATTCACACCTTTTTTGTAATTATATATGGTGGTATTGGCGTTGATATGCAGAACTTCTTTATTATCTTTTTTTAGGGCGTGAGCTGAAAATGCAAGAGCAGCTATCATGAGAAGCATAAATATTTGGCATTTGTGTCTACGATTCTGGAACATACTCACCTTGGGCTTGAGATAATAGTCTAATATTACCTGAATCCATGTCAGCTTGCATGCCAATTGCTTTCATAACGCTATTTGGTTGAATCATGGTAATTGCTTCAGCTGTTTCTGCGATCTTCTCGTTTGGATGAACAGTGAGCGTGGTGGTTTTAATAACGGTTGCTGGATTATTGTAATCTGCTGGGTGGTGAATGGTGACATCGTCTTTGAAAATCACGTTATCCATTCCGTGCCAGGCTTTTGCTGTTTTGGATTCAATGAACCAAGGATTTGGGGATTTATGATAAAGCGTTAATTGCGGATCGGTGAAGTTAGTGGTGTCATTTTTAGAGTAATGCACCATCTTGGGCGTCACGATCTTCATTGTCACTTTGCCAACCTTATCAAGAATGATAGCGGTCACATTTTCCATGTATGCATCTGGCATCAGGCTTTCATCGCGGGTGGATGATATGTCAGGGCCGAATGAAAGTGTCATTAACGTTGCGGCGCCAATGGCAATTGTCATAATGATGCTGCTGATGATGGTGTTTTTAGATGTCATACCCAGTCTTCGTTTTGTTTTGCTTATAAGGAGCTTAACTGTCCAAGTATGATTGTATCATAGCCTGAAAAGTGCCTTGGGCTTTCATGATGTATTCGCAGGCTTCACGTACCGCGCCTTTACCGGCTTTTTTTGTGCTAATGAAATCAACATGTTGCTGGATCACTTCGGGTGCATTGGGGACGCTAATAGCGAGGCCGGCACGTCTTAACAGCGGCAGGTCGGGCAGGTCGTCCCCCATATAAGCAATCTGACTATCATTGAGGCCAAGTTTGGCCTTGAGGGTTTCGTAGGCTGGAATTTTGTTTTCCTGTCCCAGAAAGACATGTTCAATATTGAGGTCAGCCATGCGCTTGGCGACAACTTCAGAGTGTTTTGCGCTGATGACGGCGATTTCAACTCCTGAGCGACGCAGCAATTTCAGGCCCATGCCGTCTTGCACATGAAAGCCACGCATCTCAGCACCTGCGCTGGTGTAATACAATTTGCCGTTGGTCAGTGTTCCGTCGACATCAAGGATCAGTAATTTAATTGTTTTGGCTTTATCCATTAGATCACTCCGGCACGCAAAATATCATGTATATGTAAAATGCCGTGCGGCTGATGATGCTCATTGGTAACAACTAGCGATGTAATCTTATAGGTTTCCATAATGTTTAATGCTTCAGCCGCTAGCATGTCACTGCTAATTGTTTTGGGGCTTTTCGACATTACGGTTTCAATGTTGGTCTGATGAATATCAGTATTATTGTCCAGGGTGCGGCGTACATCACCGTCGGTGAAGATCCCGATTAACTTGCCTTCGGCATCAATCACGGTGGTCATGCCCAGTTTTTTATGGGTCATTTCGACCAATGCTTCTTTGAGCGACGCTCCTGAGCGTACAACTGGAATGCTGAGGCTTTGATGCATGATTTCATTGACCCGTAACAGCAAGCGTCTGCCTAGTGTTCCACCTGGGTGAGACATGGCAAAGTCATCTTCAGTAAAACCGCGTTTATCTAGTATAGCCATTGCTAGTGCGTCACCCATTACCAGTGCGGCGGTGGTGCTGGAGGTCGGGGCTAGCCCAAGGGGGCAGGCTTCTTTTTCAACGCTGACGTCCAAGTGCACGGATGCTGCTTTAGCCAGTGCTGAGTGTGCTTTGCCGGTCAGTGCGATCAGTGGAATGCTCATGCGTTTGATGTATGGCAGCAGGGCGACCATTTCCTCGGACTCGCCTGAGTAGGAGATGGCGATAATCACGTCGTGTTTGGTGATCATGCCAATATCGCCGTGTTTGGCTTCACTAGGGTGGATAAAGAAAGCGGGGCAGCCGGTGCTGGCGAGGGTGGCAGCTATCTTTTTGCTGATGTGACCGGATTTGCCAACGCCAATAACAACCACTCGGCCGGTGCAGTCCAGAAGGTATTGGCACGCGCGTGCGAAGTCTTCTCCGATGCGGTCAGTGAGTCTGCTGATCATTTCCGCTTCGATTTTGATGACTTCGCGGCCAACTTCACATAATTTATCAATACTCATCACGCCAAACCTTGCTTAATACTTTAGGATGTCTATCTTAACTGTTGTTCAGTATAAGGAAAAGCCAATCTTATGTCTATAAATTAACCAACATCGGGTAAACCCCGCTAGCTATTTCTGGTGCCATTTGCGAAACTTAATAATATGACAGAAAACCTTGTTGAAATCAGTAAGATGTCTTTTCAGCATGAGAGCGGCAAAGTCGTTTTCCAGGATGTCGAGATCGTTATCCCAAAGGGCAAGGTCACCACGATTATGGGACCTAGCGGGACTGGAAAGACTACACTTTTGCGCTTGATTGGCGGACAGCTCACGCCCACAGCTGGCCAAATCCGTGTAGAGGATCACGTAATTCATGAACTATCCCATGCAGAACTTTATCAAATGCGTAAACGCATGGGCATGCTATTCCAGACTGGCGGCCTATTTACTCATCTAAATGTCTATGAGAACGTTGCATTTCCGCTGCGTGAACATACCCGATTGGCTGAATCCATGATTCATACATTGGTGCTAATGAAGCTGCAGATGGTTGGCTTACGCGGTGCCCAGAAATTAATGCCCAGCGAACTCTCTGGTGGTATGGCAAGACGTGTTGCATTGGCAAGAGCGATTGCTCTTGATCCGGCTCTGATCATGTACGACGAGCCTTTTACCGGGCAAGATCCAGTTTCAATGGGTGTTTTAATTAAACTAATTCGTACGATGAATGATGCGCTCAAGCTGACAACCGTGATTGTTTCGCACGATGTTGAAGAGGCATTGAGTATTTCAGATTACGTATATGTGATCGCTGACAAGAAAGTCATCGGGCATGGTACGCCGCAATCTATCATGGAAAATACATCGCCGCAGTTACAGCAATTCATTCAGGGGTTGCCGGATGGCCCGGTACCTTTTGATTACCCTGCGGTGCCTCTGCAGCAGGATTTTTTGGAGGCAGATAGTTATGTTTAATCAGATCGCCATGTTCGGTGTGTGGGGTATGGATAATCTGCGTGAACTTGGCAGGTCAGGTTTAATGCTCGCGCAAGTGATATTTTCACGGCCGAATTTTCGTAAAGGCTTTCCGTTAGTAATACAGCAGATTTATAGTGAAGGTGTTTTATCTTTACTAATCATTATCGTGTCCAGTTTATTCATCGGCATGGTTTTGTCGCTGCAGGGCTATCATACGCTGGCAAAATTTGGTGCGACCCAGGAATTGGGGCCCCTGGTTGCTTTGAGCGTGTCTCGTGAATTAGGCCCGGTTGTTACTGCTATTTTATTCGCTGGACGTGCCGGCTCGGCGGTTACTGCCGAGATTGGCTTGATGAAGGCAACTGATCAATTGTCCAGTATGGAAATGATGGCGGTTGATCCATTGCGACGAGTGATAGGGCCGCGCTTCTGGGGTGGCATTATTTCGATGCCGTTGCTTACGATTATTTTTAATGCCACAGCCATCTACGGCGCGTATTTAGTTGGTGTGCAGTGGTTGGGGCTGGATAACGGCGTGTTCTGGTCGAACATGCAGGCGTCGGTAGAGTTTTCATCTGATATTGTGAATGGCATTATCAAGAGTATTGTATTTGGGGCGGCGGTTATCTGGATTGCAGTCGCGCAAGGATATTATGCTGTGCCAACATCTGCTGGGATCTCTAGCGCAACGACACGATCAGTGGTTTACGCTTCACTCGTAGTGCTCGGCCTGGATTTTGTATTAACCGCGATGATGATAGGGGATTGGTAATGCTGCATCAACGACTGATTGAAACCTTGGTGGGTTTGTTTCTGATTTTTGCTCTCATGGCTTTTAGTGTCTTGGCATTTAAAGTCAGCGGCCTTACTACGCTTTTTCCGGAAAAGTCTTATACCATTTCCGCTGAATTTGATGACATCGGTGGCTTGAAGGTGCGTTCTCCGGTAAAAATTGGTGGTGTGCAAATCGGCGAAGTGTCAGCCATTCATCTCGATGAGCAGTCATTCAAGGCGATTGTGAGAATGAGAATTTACGATGAGTTCAATGATATTCCAGATGACTCATCGGCAGGAATTTTCACTGCCGGACTATTGGGTGATAATTACATTTCTATTACACCTATGTATAACCAGACATACCTAAAAGATGGCAGCATCTTGCAAGAAACCAATTCAGCGATGGTTTTGGAAAAGTTGATTGGACAATTTATTTATAAGCTCGGTGGCGATAAGGAAGATGCTGCTGCGGTTGAAAAGAAACACTAACGTTTATGGAGGTTGCAATGCGTACCAGTAAATGGACTTTGGGAATAACAGCTCTTCTTGTCGGCTTTTTAAGCTTCAGTTCAATGGTGTATGCATCAGTACAAAGTACACCGGTTGGTTTGTTAAAGTATATTGCTGATAATATGATTGAACAGCTGAGAGCAAATCAGGCGACGCTGAAAACCAAGCCAGGCATCGTATATAAAATTGCGTATCAATACGTTGTTCCTTACGCCGACTTGCCAGAAATGTCAAAGCGCGTTTTGCCGCCAAAAATCTGGAATGGCGCCACTCCAGCCCAGAAAGAACAATTTCAAAAAGAGTTTACACGTCTGGTAATTCGTACGTACGCATCTGCGCTTACCTCGTATAAGGATCAAGAAGTTAAATTCTTCCCGGTTCGCGGCGGCGGCAGTACTGTAGAGGTGAAGAGTGAAATCACTAGCTCTAGTCGTCCTCCTATCAGTGTTTCTTATCGACTACTGCAAAGTGGCGGCGCATGGAAATTGTATGACATGTCGGTGGAAGGCGTTAGTTTGATTAGCAGCTTTCGTTCACAGTTCGCTGATATTTTGGCGCGCGGCAATATGAATGATTTGCTTGCCAAGCTTTCCAAGCATAATTCTGGTTAGTACGGGAATACTTATGTCAAAAAATGCTGAAGTCAGGATTGAAAACAATACTCTATATCTATGTGGAGATCTTGATTTCAGCAATGCGATCTTAATTTACCAGCAATCCCAGTCTCTATTTTCATCTGGGGCTTCTGCGCTTGTTATTGATTTTTCTGGCTTACGCTCTGCGAATAGTGTGGTAATGGCGCTAATAATAGACTGGATGCGTCGTGCTAAGCGCGCTGATAAAAGTATTCAGTTCAAGCATCTTTCATCTGATGTGATGTCGCTGGCAAGGGCTTCAGGATTGGACAAGGTTATCGCGCCTGTTAGTGTGTGATTACTCTGTTGCGGTAATGATTTCAACTTCTTCTGCAGATGCAATTCCGGCAATAAGCTCTCTATTATTTTTGTACCAGTAACAGGCAAACACCGGCAGAATCATTGCCACTATGCCGCTGCAAAATACAATTTCATACTCAAGATTGCCGCCAAAATTAATATTGCTGGGCGGGATAAAGCCAACGGCGATGGTGATGAGGCAGCCGATAAGGCCAAATCCGCAAACAATAATCGCTCCGATTTTTTTGCCAGGGATACAAAATGCGACAATAGGGTATGCATCCTGGAGTCTCAGCCGTAGGGCGACAACGAACATCAGGAAGTACATAAACATATATGTTTGGGTGCTGAGAGCGGTTAGGATCCAGTACGAGCCATTGACGCTAGGTAAAAACAAAAATAACCCGCAGACGGCGCTGACTAAAACGGCTTGAAATAACAATAGATTTTGTGGGATGCCGTATTGATTTTCCTTGATGAAGAACTCAGGCAAAAATCCGCATTTTCCTGCTTGAGATAAACCTTTGATAGGAGACGCCACCCAGTTAATGATGCCGCCAAGGCTGCCAATTACTAACAAGATAGTTAGCGCGGGTGTCAGCCACTGAATATGATAAGCAGACAGGAAGTAAGCGAATGTTTGGCTGGTGCCGTTTAATAAATTGATTTTATCTAGAGGCAAGACAATTGCGATGGCTAATGAGCCAAGGATCATGGTGAAGAGAATGATAAGAGTAGAATAAGCAAGCGCACGTGGAAAAGATCTTTCCGGATTGGCGACCTGATTAATGTGCACGGTCGCTAGTTCCATACCGGAAAAGCCGAGCATAATTGCGGTAAGGGCGATCCAGTTATCAACATGCTGGAAATTTGGGAGCATGTTGGCGGGAGTGAAGTGTATTTGAATGGGGTAGCCTTTTATGAGCCAGATCACCATCAAGGTAATGATAAGTGTCATTGGGATGATTAGCCCGGCAATCGCACAAAAGCTGGCGAAGTGAGAAGAAATCTGGATGCTGCGTAAATTGATGAAAGTGATCGTCCAGAATATGACAAGGATGGCTGTCACTAGATAGAGTTGATTTTGAGCCAGCGCCGGATCAATCAGATACGCCATAGTACCAGCGATAAAGGAAAGAATGGTGGGCAGCCACACCACAACATTAATCCATTGTAACCAAATAATCATGAAACCAGTTTTTTCGCCAAACGCGCGTCGTGTCCACTGATAAACACCGCCTTCGCCTATGTTAGCTGAAAGCTCTGCGGAGACGAGCGCTGATGGAATCAGGAAAAATATCGCTGCAAAAATAAAAAAGAATACGAGGGTTGTGCCAAATAATGCAGTCGCAGGTAAATTGCGGATGCTGTCAATCGAGCCCGTAATGAGCATGGTTAAAGCTAGTGTGCTGATCTTCTTGGTCGTCGACATGGGTCTATTATAAACATTTATAATCATTAATCATTAAGATATTGTTATATCTGTAACCATATGGTTTTATTCGGTTTTGATGCGAGCCGGCGAGTTTATCACTCGGTAAGTGTATTGTCACTCCAGTAATGGCGCTGGAGTGACAAGAGAGAAGGTGGAGGTGGTGGAGATTACTGATTTTTGTTTAATACCAGGAACACCGCAGTGCCATTGCGTATCACATTGAGCAGCATTTGTTGCTCGGATCGGGCAGCTAAAGCTTTTAGCTCATCGACGCTGCTGATTGGTTGTTGATTAACAGAAGTGATGATGTCGCCTTGGCGTAAATCGGATTGCCAGGCGTTGCTGTCTTCCTGCACGCCCATGATGACAACGCCCCTGACATTGCCGTAATCCGGGCTCGATGCGCTGAAATTCCCCATGGTCACTCCATAGAGGAAGGGATCCAGCTTTTCAATCGCTTTCTCACGTACTTTTTGATCGGTCAATGTAGCTGAGACCGCCATTTTCTGATTCTTGCGCAGTAATTCAATATTGATTTTTGAATCTACACGCAGGAACCCGACAGTATTTATTACGTCGCTGGCATTTTTAACCGGGGTGCCATTGATTGCGGTGATGATATCGCCGACTTGAATTCCTGCAATGGCGGCAGGTGAGCTAGGCAATACTTGTGTGACTGCTGCACCTTTCTGAATTTGTGCGTTAAACGCGCTAACCAGATCTGGTGTGATGTCTTGCGCGCCGATACCGAGCACACCGCGTTTTACATCTCCGTATTTGATGAGCTGTTCCATGACGCTTTTGGCCATATTTGATGGAATAGCAAAGCCAATGCCGATGCTCACTTGGTTTGGCCCGAGAATTGCGGTGTTAATCCCAATTAGTTGTCCCTGCATACTGATCATGGCGCCGCCTGAATTGCCTGGATTGATGGGCGCGTCTGTTTGAATGAAGCTTTCAAAGTTTTCGATGCCGAGTGTGGTGCGGCCAACTGCGCTGACAATACCGGAGGTTACTGTTTGGCTGAGTCCAAATGGGTTGCCTATTGCGGCAACGAAGTCTCCAACTTTGACATCATTAGAGTTGCCAATCGGTACAGCGGTTAAATTCTTGGCGGTGATTTGCAGCAAGGCCACGTCGGAGGCATTGTCGCTGCCAATTACTTTGGCAAAGAAATGGCGGCCGTCAGACAGCGTTACGGTGATAGATTGGGCATCGCGAATGACGTGTGCATTGGTGAGGATATAGCCTTTGACTGCGTCAACAATTACACCAGAACCAATTGATGACACACTATTTGGAATTTTTCCATCAGCTGGGAGACGGTTTTGTTTTTGCAATTGTCTCAGAATATTGTAGTCCGTGATTTTGATTTGGCCGCGAATGTTGACGATGGCCGGCATGACATTTTTCAGCATGGGAGCGATGCTGCTGTCGACTGGTGTGACGGCGAAGCTGGTTTCGGCAAAGAAGATCGCTGCCAGAAAAGCTACATAAGTGATTGTAGTTTGAAGGATCCGTTTCATATCGACACCCCTGTATAACTATTACTACTATTATAACATAGGGTGAAAGAGAGGATCTGATCTAAATTTGATCAATCCAGATTAGACTGGCCATTCTGCCAGCTTTTTGTTGGTCGCGCCGCCATGAGTAAAACAATTCGTCTTGGGTATGGGTGCAGAACTCTCCGCCAAATATTTCAGTAACACCAAGCTTGTTGAGTCTTCGTCTGGCTAAATCGTATAAGTTAGCAAGCCACTTGCCGGGCTTGGTGGCAATGAAGCACGAAGTAGACTCAGGGTCTTGTTTGGTGAATGCTTGGTAAACATCATCACCGACTTCGAATTTTTCTGGGCCTATTGCCGGCCCTAACCATACAAGTAAATCCGCGGGATCAGACTCGAGCGTGTTCACTGTGTTTTCGATAATCCCATTCGCAAGGCCGCGCCAGCCCGCATGTGCCGCGGCAACCTGTGTACCTTGTCGATTGCAGATCAAAACTGGCAGGCAATCTGCAGTTAGCACCAGGCAAATTTGTTTGGGTTGATCTGAGTAAGATGCGTCAGCTTCAGCGTCCCGGAATTCGGGTTTGGCTTCCACAACGATGGTGCTATGTGTTTGTTTGAGCCAGACAGGATCAGCAGGTAGTGATAATGCGGATACAAGTCGAGCACGGTTTGATGTCGATTCTTCAGGCTGATTGGGTCCACCCCAGATACTGCGCACGGTTGTACAGGCTTTAATGTTTGCCGGTGCGGGCCAGTTTGGGGTGATCAGACTCATTTATCTATCCTTTTGGCGTCTTCACGCAATACTGCAATTAATGTTTGCATGTCATCGGGAAGTTCTGCTTCTACCGTAATCCATTCTTCACTAACAGGATGTGTGAAGCCAACAGAAAACGCATGCAGTGCCTGACGTTTGAATTTTCTTAGGCACAAGATTAATTCTTCGCTCATGCCTTTGGCTAATTGTACGCGGCCGCCGTAAAGCACGTCACCGGCAATTGGGTGGCGTATGTGAGACATATGGACGCGAATTTGATGGGTGCGCCCGGTTTCCAGCTTGACCTTGAGGCGGGTGAGGCTGCGATATTTTTCCATGACGCGATAATGTGTGACAGCGGTTTTGCCAGTATCGACCACGGCCATGCGCTTTCTCTGCATAGGGTGACGATCAATCGGTGCATCAACTTTGCCGCCGCTGATGAACTCGCCGTAAACAACAGCCTGATATTCGCGCACCAGTGTTCGCTTCTTCAGTTGATACGACAGATGTTTGAGTGCCTCTGCTGTTTTGGCAATAATGAGCAAGCCAGTGGTCTCTTTGTCGAGGCGGTGCAAGATGCCTGCTCTTGGCAGGTCTTTCAGGCCGGGCGAATGGTGCAATAACGCGTTTAGCAGCGTGGACTCGGGATTGCCGGCGCCAGGGTGCACGACCAGTCCAGCTGGCTTATTGATAATAAGCACGGCATCATCTTCGTAAGCAACATTCAACGGGATATTTTCAGCTTTCCATTCGGGCTGCGGTTTTATCGTGGCATGCACGCTGACGCTATCACCACTTTTGACCCGGGTTTTTGCTTTGACAGAGCAGCCGTTCACCAGGACTTGATCTGAATCAATCCACAGCTTGATTTGAGTGCGTGAATATTCAGGCAATAGTTTAGCCAGGGCTTGATCCAGTCTTTCGTTGGTAAGCTCTTCGGGTATTGTGACAATTTGATTATTTTTATTAGTATTCGTATTCATATGTTGGCTATCCTAGCTAAATTTGGTTTACAATGCACGCCAAAACAGGATGCTTAAGGGATAAATATGAAAAAGAGTCTGCTTCTTATAACAACAATGGCTGTGTTGGCAGGAATGCTGGCAGGATGCGGCACAACCACTGATGCCTCTCAGGCATACAAGGGCGAGTCACCACAGAAAATCTATGGTTACGGTAAGGCAGCCTTGAAGGATAGTAATTATGCGGAAGCGATCAAGCGCTTTGAGGCACTTGATGTGCAATATCCTTACGGTTCTGAAACCGAGGCGGCACAGTTTTACATCATTTATGCGTATTATATGAAGGACGAGTACGCTCTGGCTGCGGCATCCGCTGATCGTTTCATCCATTTGCATCCCGCTTACGAGCATGTTGATTATGCTTATTACATGCGCGGTCTGGCAGATTTTTACAAAAATCTCGGCTTGCTTGAGCGTGTATTTACCATCGACTTGTCAACCCGCGATTTAACGCAAATTCGTAAGGCGTATATCGATTTCAGTGAATTGGCTGAGCGATTCCCGGGTAGTGTTTATGCGCCGCCAGCACACCAGTATATGTTGTATCTGCGTAATTTAATGGCCAGCCATGAATTTGATATTGCGCAATTCTATTACGATCGTAAAGCTTACGTGGCATCTGCAAATCGTGCCAGTAATGTTGTGGCCCATTACGAAGGTGCACCAGCAGTTGTTAACTCCTTAAAATTAATGGTTCAGTCTTATCATAAATTGGGTATGAAAAAAGAAGAGCAAGATGCATTGCTGGTCTTGAAATACAATTATCCAGACATGAATGTAGATGTGAATTAAGGGCGTCATTTGATTCTGCGCCCTGCGCTTTTTTGCAGGGCGCGGCAATC
>CAZWPD010000008.1:24776-66073 GCA_964636145.1 uncultured Coxiellaceae bacterium | reverse complement strand
CCCCGACATCCTGCTCCCAAAGCAGGCGCGCTACCAGACTGCGCTATACCCCGTGCTAAATACAAATTAGAGAACGGATAATACTTAGCAAGAACAAAATCGTCAATGATTCTAATGACCTTTATTGTATAATGCTTACAATAATGAAAAAGCGTGGGACTCATGACTGCTAAATTGCTCAATGGAAAGGCTGTAGCCGCTGCATTAAAAGATGAAATGCGTGAAATTGTGAAGGAAAAACGAGCTCAGGGCCTGCGCCAGCCGGGACTCGCCGTAGTTTTGGTCGGAAATGACCCAGCCTCCTCGATTTACGTTCGCAACAAACACGAAGCCTGCGAGCAAGTAGGCATTCGCTCGATTTCCCATGAATTATCCGCAGAAATTTCTGAGCAATCTCTCATCGATCTCGTTTACGCACTAAATAATGATCAAAATGTTGACGGTATTCTCGTGCAATTACCGCTGCCTCCGCACATTGATGCAGAAAAAGTCCTCGAAGCCATCGATCCGCATAAAGATGTCGACGGCTTTCACGCCTATAATCTTGGCCGACTTGCCCAGCGCCGCCCGCTGCTGCGCCCGTGCACACCGCTCGGCGTCATGATCCTGCTGGACCATATCAAACAGGTTTACAAGGGCAAGCACGCCGTTATCGTCGGCGCTTCAAATGTTGTTGGTCGACCGATGGCGCTGGAATTACTCATTGCTGGCGCAACCGTCACCGTCTGCCACCGCTTCACCGGTGATCTCTCTTACTATGTAAAACAAGCTGATATTCTGGTTGCCGCCGTCGGCAAACCTGGAATTATTCATGGCGACTGGATCAAAGACGGCGCAACTGTCATCGACGTTGGTATCACTCGCCTGCCCGATGGCACCCTCACTGGAGACGTGGAATTTGCTGTTGCCAGCGAGCATGCAGCGTGGATCACACCTGTCCCTGGAGGAGTTGGACCCATGACAGTCGCAGTGTTAATGCGTAACACACTCACTGCCGCACACTATCTGTAACTCATGCTAAAAATTACCCTCGGGTAAGTCCTGCAATAAAAAGGGGTTATTCATTATTGCTCATCGTATAGTCAATCAGTATACTCAATGTGAATCGACTTCAAGGAGGGAGTTTGCGTGTCATATAACGCAAAGGAATTTGCAGAAAAAATCAATAAGTGTCTCGACGAATCGGACGCCCCGGCACCAGTTCGTGAACGCGCCAATATACTAAGCAAAATGCTGGATATACCCAGACAACAAGCCTGGAGTATTCTGGAAGGTCATGTATTGGTCGAACATTCGCTGCTGCAACGCATTGCCGTAGAGTTCGAGGTCGACTTAAAATGGCTTAGCGGCAAATAATTGACTGAGGGAACGCAACATGACAGGACAGGTATTAGAATTACCAGTCAAATCTACTATTCATGCAGCCTGGGAAAAAACAAGTAGTGCCTTGGGAACATTCTGGGCCGGCATTGGTATCATGTTTGTTATAACATTCTCTATCGGCCTACTCGTAGGCCTAACCGAACAGCTTCCAACGCTATCCGGCTTCTTCACGGTCACTGGAAACCTATTCGGTTATTTTTTGCAACTCAGCCTGATTTACATTGGCATCACTCGCGCCAAAGACTTACCGATTAACTATAAAATGGTATTTTTCACCTTCAAGCTTGATACCGCCCTGCACTTAATCGGCTTATACATCTTGCAAACCCTCATCTTCCTGATCCCGGTAACCATAGGCGTGATCGGTTACATCCTCTTCAATACGGGTGGCGTGTTACTGATGATGCTGGGAGCATTAATTTTCATTGCCGCATTTTTGCTCGCCGTATGTTTTGCCATCAGCCTCTCACTCAGCATGGCATTTTTGCTGGATACAGCCTCTGGCCCGCTGGCATCCATCAAAAAATCATTACATGCTACGCGCCTTCATTTCTGGAATTTAGGCGCGATCTACCTGATTATGCTAGGAATTATACTGGTCAGTGCCATCCCGTTCGGCTTGGGCCTCATCTGGACCCTACCACTCAGCATGATCTGCTACGGGTTGATTTATAAGAGATTAAGCAACAACGCCGTTTAGACTTTTCAGGCACAAAAAAGCCCGCCAAGTGCGGGCTTTTTTTGTATTGTTACGATTACGAATATGCCAACGCCTCATCAAACACTTTTTTGATTGCCCCGACGGCAACATCAATCTGTTCTTTGGTAATAATTAATGGCGGCGCGAAACGAATGACAGTGCCGTGAGTCTCTTTACTCAACACCCCCAGCGGTAACAGCTTTAGAACCAGATCATGAGCAGCAACACGCTCATCCACTTCAACACCAATCAGTAATCCTTTACCGCGCACTTCCTTAATAAGCGGTGAACGAATACCACGTAAAGCTTCTTGAAAATATGCGCCCATCTTCTCGGCGTTTTCAATCAAGCCTTCATCAACCAAAATATTAATTGCGGCAAGACCAACACTTGCAGCCAGCGGATTACCGCCAAACGTGCTGCCGTGATCACCAGGCGTAAATACATTCATGACTTCATTACTCGTCAGGAACATGGACACCGGTAACAATCCGCCACCTAATGCCTTACCTAATACGACTGCATCAGGTTTAATATCATCGTGCTGACAAGCCAACAATTTACCGGTTCGACCAAGACCCGTCTGAATTTCATCGCAGATTAATAACACGCGATGCTTGCGGCAGATCTCGGCACATTTTTTCAAATAGCCGGCAGGTGGAACAATGATTCCGCCCTCACCCTGAATTGGCTCGACCAGAAATGCGGCGGTATTAGGTGTAATTGCTTTCTCTAGTGCTTCGGCATCGCCAAAAGGAACAATTTTAATCCCCGGAGGAAATGGTCCAAAACCATCGCGATATTGTGGCTCAGTAGACATACCTACTATAGAAATAGTACGGCCATGAAAATTCCCCTCGCAAGCAATGATCTCAGCTTGATCCTTAGGCACGCCCTTTACCTTGTATGCCCACTTCCGCGCCGCCTTTAATGCAGTTTCAACTGCTTCTGCACCGGTGTTCATAGGCAAGCCACGCTCAAAACCGGTTAACTCTGTCAGGCGCTCCAGAAAAGCACCAAGCTTTTCAGTATAGAAGGCACGAGAAACGATATTGAGATTGCCGGCTTGTTGCCTCAATACTTCCACCAACTTTGGATGGCAATGACCGTGACTAACTGCGGAATAGGCACTCATCATGTCGAGGTAGCGGTTGCCTTGATTATCCCAGACGTACACCCCCTCACCTTTAACTAACACCACAGGCAATGGAGAGTAATTATTGGCACCGTATAAGCGTTCACGATCAATAATCGGTTTTGACATGATGAAATCCTGAATTTTACAGAAAAATGAATGATGAACTAAGTTACGGAATTTTGCCGAAAGTTACAAGAGAGACTGGCTGTTAGCAGCGGGAGTTAAACAAAAAGAGTGCTTCATAATGGTGGTCTACAGAAACCTCGCTCTACCAATTAGGAGATATCTTCGAAGCTTTAGGCTTTCCTCTCAATGGAGGACTTGCACACCACTTTGAAATCAAATCCCCAGAAGCTCATCATTTATAAGGTTTCGGACGCTGCCTCAAAAGCACTCTTTTTGTTCACTCTTCTGCTCTTTTTATAAGTATAGTAGGTTTTTACGTGTGTTCAAGGAATAAACAATTTGTTTTTTTCATCATCTCAATATATAGTCTTTACCCTTTAACGCTATACTTCAAGTGCTATTTTTAACCATATGAAAAAACGAACAAAAATCGATCATCATGTTGCCGCCGAACCGGCCACAATTCACGCGCTCAGCCATGACGGACGAGGCATCGCCACCATCGACAAAAAGACCACATTTATCGCCGGCGCCCTACCCGAAGAATCAGTCACTTACCGTATTCACCAAAAGAAGACAACGTATGCCGAGGGCGAAGCCGTCGACATCCTGAAGCCCTCTGGCGACCGTGTGACACCGCCTTGCCAGCATTTTGGCCTTTGTGGTGGCTGCAGTCTGCAGCACATGAGCGTCAGTATGCAAACCAGCCTCAAAGAAAAGACGCTGCTGGAACAATTAACCCACTTTGGCAAAGTCACCCCCGCCGAGGTATTAGCACCTCTGCAATCAGCTGGTACCGGTTACCGCCGCAAGGCCAGACTAGGCGTAAGATTCGTTATCAAAAAAGATAAAATGCTAGTCGGCTTCAGAGAGAAATCGAGCCGCTATCTCGCCGACTTATCAACGTGCGCCGTACTCCACCCTGATGTAGGGCAACGCCTGGAAACCCTGGCTGAACTTGTGCGATCACTCGATGCCTACATGGAAATTCCGCAAATTGAAGTGGCGATAGGCGACACGACTGTAGCGTTGGTCTTCCGTCACATGTCGCCACTATCAAGCAGTGACCTCGATAAACTAACTGCTTTTGGTGAACAATACGAATTCCATATCTATCTGCAGCCTAACCCGCCCGCACCAGTCAGCAAACATTACCCTGCTGATGGCAACGAACGCTTAACTTACACCCTGCCTGACTTCCAACTTGAATTCTTATTCCACCCTCTGGATTTCACGCAGATCAACCTCGATATCAACCGCTTAATGGTTAAGCAAGCCGTAAACCTGCTTGAGCTAAACAGCGAAGATACCGTGCTCGATCTATTTTGCGGAATTGGTAACTTCACTCTGCCAATTGCCAGACACGCCAAAGAAGTAGTCGGCATAGAAGGCGCAGAAGAAATGACCGTCAGAGCCAATAACAATGCACGTCATAACAATATTAATAACGCGCAATTCTTTGCTGCCAACTTGATGGCACCACCGGCTGGCGCCCCCTGGATAAAACGCAAATACGACAAGATTCTGCTCGATCCGCCGCGAGCCGGCGCCATTGAGATGCTGCCCTTCATCGCCCAATTAAATGCCAAACGTATTGTTTACGTCTCCTGCAACCCGGCAACACTTGCGCGAGATGCTGGTGAACTGGTACACCAGTACGGATATCAGTTGCAAAAAGTTGGAATCATGAATATGTTTCCACATACGTCACACATAGAAGCAATGGCGGTATTCGAGAAAAGTTAGACGGACGAGGAACACAGGGATGCTAAAGGACAAACAGGATCAAAGACCGGTCATAGACTGGGAAGAAGGTATCAGGCTGGCAGGACACAAGAAAGAGCTGGCGCGGGATATTCTCAATATGCTACTGAGAGACCTCCCTCGCGAGATTGCTCTCATCCATACGCAGTATGAGTCTAAAGACTATCAAGAAATGGCGAGAACTGTGCACAAACTTCACGGAGCTGTGTGTTATACCGGCACCCCGAGGCTGAAATCAGCATTGGCCACCCTTGAAACACGACTCAAAACTAATATAATGGATGATTCATCATCTCTTCTTGATCAACTTGATACTGAGGTTCGCTATTTACTTGAGCACATTTCAGAACAGAACAAGCAGCTCATCTAGTAACTGGCATAAGCACGACAGCAGTGAAATATTAACCCGCGGAGACAACATTTTATGAGTCAGGTACGGGCTAGGAAGACTTTCCTTCAAAAATACCAGGATGTAATGCCAAGCGGCGCAGGAGCGCTATTTTTAATCCAGATTTTCGCGACACTGGGTTTCAGTGTCCTTTACTCAACCCTCATTCTATATGCGACGAAAGGCCTGCATATGAATGACACCCTCGCGACCAGCATCACCGGCTCGTTTGTGGCGCTCAATTACTTCTTGCACTTACTCGGCGGCTATATTGGCGGGCGCTATCTCAGCTATCGCAGCTTATTCTGCGTTGGCATGCTGGCTCAGGTTTTGGGCTGTGTTCTTATCTCGGTACCAGATACCACACACTTGCTTTGGGGCTTAGCGGCGTTCTTGGGCGGCAGCGGCCTTAATGTCACCTGCATCAACTGCATGGTCACCCAGCTCTTTGAACCGGATGACAAACGTCGTGAAGCAGCCTTCCTGTGGAATTACAGCGGCATGAATGTCGGCTTCTTTGTCGGCTTCTCGCTCGGCGGCTACTTCCATCTAAACCAGGGCTACCATGAATTATTCCTGCTAAGCGCGCTTGGCAACATGATTGCCATGGCCATGTTGTTCTACAACTGGAAGAAACTCAAAGACCGCGACACCAGCTTTCTCGCCCTGCCGGCCATTGCCCAGCGCAATTCCCGCATCCTCGGGATTGGCATGGTGATCGCCTTGATACTCTCATTACGCGTCTTACTGGAACACACCACCTTCTGCAACCAGCTCATCATGGTCATCGGTGCCCTGATGCTGGTTTTAATGATCGCCCTGTCGCTCAAAGAACCTGGCCAGGCTCAACGCAATAAAATGCGCGCCTATATTATCCTTGCTCTTTCCTCGGTGATCTTCTGGACGCTTTACCAGCTTGCCCCCATGGGCCTGAACCTGTTTATTGACCGCAACGTTGACAGACACTTCCTTGGCTTCCTGATTGCGCCACAATGGGTACAGAACATCAATACCATTGTCATCATTCTCGGCGGACCGATACTCAGTGTAGTCTTTACACAAATGCGCGAACGCGGCATGAATGTCAGCATCCCTTTCCAGTTCTCATTAGCACTACTCTTGATTGGGACAGCGTTTGCGATCCTGCCGTTGGGCATCAGCCTCGCCAATGCACAAGGCTATGTGAGCTTTAACTGGATTCTCGCCAGCTACATCCTGCAAAGCGCCGGCGAATTATTCATCTCACCGATCGGCTACGCCATGGTGGGTCAACTCGCGCCATTACACTTGCGCGGACTCATGATGGGAATGTGGATGATGATCACCGGTATCGCCGCTATCCTGTCTGATCACTTTTCGAAAATGGCGTTGGGTGGCGCGATTAGCACCGACCCACTCGTGACAAATGCCAGCTACAGCCACACCTTCGGCATGCTAGGCTGGAGCGCGATTGCCGCCGGCGTAGTATTACTGATTGCTGTGCCGCTAATTTCCCGACTCACGCACGAAAAGAAAGCCAACAAGCATCCTGAAGCAGGACGCGAAGTGAATATGGAAACCTTAGAGCAGGAAATGGCGTAGAACACCATTACCGAGATAACAAAAATCCCCGCAAAAGCGGGGATTTTTTTTGGTTGTGATTTGTAGCCCGGTCGCGCTGTTTGCGGCCGGGGTATATTAACGACGACGCAGCTCCATTACCCGCACATAAACATCCCGATACTGCTCCGCCACCGACCGCCATGCAAATTGATTAACCGCGGCCAGGTTTGCAGCGCCCATAGCCTGTCGTTTAAGCGGATCAACAAGCAAAGACTGGACAGCTTGCGCCCACGCTGAAATATCTTTTGCCGCAACCATCTCAACATTCATACCAAGCGTTGCCAGATAACGCGTCGCCGCAATATCACTGGCAATTAATGGCTTGCCCGCAGCCATTGCCTCGAGCTGCACAATACCAAATGCCTCTTCCCACAAATCTGGTTGAGTGGCAAACAACACACACTGGCTATGAGCAACTAACAAATGCTTGATCTCGTCACGTACATAACCGGCAAAGACCACACTTCGTTCTGGAATCTGCTGCACATCGTCCAGCGCTGACACGATATTCAATCCCAGCCGTTCACACTGCTGGCGCAAGTCAGCCTCGGCAGCACCAGTACCAGCAATCACCAGAGACGTAGTCACGCCGCGCTGCAGTAATTGCGCATACATCTCAATGAGAACATGGAAACCTTTGCCCGGCTCCAAACGGCCAAGACCGAGAATATAATTTTTTTCTGGCAGTTGCTGGTAAGGACACCATGAATCAATATCAACACCATTATGGATCAAGGTGCTTTTTGATCGAGTATCTAAAATTTGATGCGAAGCCTGCTCCATGGCTGGAGTCAGATGCGTCACCCATGCAGCATCCTGCAAGATGCGACGACAGCGCGCCCTGACACCAGAGCGCTGCAGCCGCTTGGAATTAACTGGCGAGATATCGCTGTGACTGGTAATGACGTAAGGGATCTTTGTCATGCGCGCAACTTCACGCGTCATAAACCCGGGTGTATACGTACCCTGTGAGTGCATGACGCCAATATTTTCCTGGCGACACAGATCCGCGACTAAACGAATTTTCTTTCTCGACACCCAAAACGCCGGCTCTTGCAGTGGCCCGGTGAAGATTTTCACGGTATCGTGCACCGTCGATGTGTGATGAATATTTTTCTCGAATTTATCCCCAGCGTAAATCGACACGTCGAGACCAAGCTGCTTGTACTCGCGAGTGATCGCTTTCAAAAACTCAGGCACACCACCAGTTGTTTTTGCGAAATCCAGCGGGCGTGAATGTAGTAATAAAATCCGCATACAATTATCCAAATGCTTCCTGCATCTCATCCCAGCAAAACGCTTCTTGCAAACTCTCGCCTTGCTGACTCTCGAGATCTTTAAAGTTCCAGTGATTCTTATCCATCAACTGACTAGGCTTCACGCTAGTCAATGCATGCAGCATATTGCTTGGCACTTTGGGATTATCTGCCGCAAGCTGGCCGATCAATGCTTTCACGCGTTTACGCATCAGATTCTCCTGAGAACCGCACAGCGTGCAAGGAATAATTGGAAAGCCCATCAATTCTGCAAAGGCAGCAATATCCGCTTCCTGGCAATATACCAGCGGGCGAATAATCATATTTTTTTTGTTATCACTTAATAATTTTGGCGGCATCGAACGAATTTCGCCATTATATAAAATTGACATCAGTAATGATGTGATTAAATCATCGCGATGATGACCGAGCGCGATTTTGTTAAATCCATGTTCTTCCGCGTAACGATAAATAATGCCGCGACGCAAGCGCGAACACATGGCGCAATAAGTCTGACCTTCAGGGGTTTTTTCTTTGACAATGCTATAGGTATCACGTGTCAGCACTTGATAAGGAATCTGGTTTTGCTCGAGCCAGGCTTTGAGACGGGTATCATCCCAGCCGGGTTGAGATTGATCAAGAGTAAAAGCGAAAATTTCGAAACTGGCCTTAGCCCGCATTTGCAGTAAACGCAGAATTCTGAGCATGGTAAACGAATCTTTACCACCCGACAGACACACCATGACCCGGTCGCCATGACGAATCATATTAAAATCTGCAATCGCCTTGCCAGTATAATGCAGTAGTTTTTTTTCCAGCTCCGGAAGCTTTGGTTGCGCCACGGCTATCTCCCCGCTTGTTATTTTATCGTGCGGAAGTATACCGTAATGCTGCCGGCAGATGAATTAATTAACTACAACAACATCTTCGGCCTGCAACCCTTTCTGACCCTGTGACACCGTGAACTCAACCCGCATCCCTTCTTCCAGAGATTTATACCCTTCGCCGCGTATTGCTTTAAAATGAACGAACACGTCGCCGCCGGTATCACGCTGGATAAATCCATAACCTTTACTATTATTGAACCACTTAACAGTGCCTACTTCGCGTGCTGACATGATGGCTTACCTTTGCTGTTAGCGCCAAAAACCTGCATCGGCGATATCTTACCGCGGGGATAACCTTAAGGCAGGACACACTGATGACTCTCTAATTATAGCACAAATAATGATCAGAACTGGATGTCACGCTGTCGCAAAACGTGTCAACACAACCTCTGCTCGCGCACAATCTTCGGTAAAATCAGCGCTTTTGAAATATTCATACTCGATGCCCCTGGAGCGATAAATCGGGTCAGCGACATTGTTTGAAGCAAGCCCCGGGTGGCACATGATCAAACCGCGATCCTGACTTTCACGCAAAAAAGTTTGGAAATATTGCCGATAGCGGCGCACATCCGCAAAAGCGTAAATACCTGTGAAAGAGGTATTATGAGGAATTGAGTGTAAATCCAGCAATTTGGCAAAACCAGCACCACCGGTAGCATTAATCACCGCTTTTTTGATATTCATGGAACGAAAGTCAGACAGTTGCCAAGGCTGAGTAACCGCACGTAAATAAGTTCCATAAGACAGTAGTCTATCGCGATAGACAGACAACAATGCGTCGCGGATGATTGGTAAGTGCTGAATATGCTGATGACCATCGATGAAACGTGGCGGCATGCCAAAAACGAGCTGGAATGCATCAAGTTGCGCATTAATCTCGGCGATGACGATGGCCAACGGCAATGCCGAAGATCGAGTCATCGTAGTAAAGAGCAGCCGCGACAGCGGCATGAACCCCATACCCACCTGGTTTTGATACGCAGCAGAAAGCGGCATGCCGTCGGTAAAATTAAGGTGCAAGCCGATATCTGCCTTATCTTTATACGGCACCAAGCTGGCCGCCTGCTCTTGCCAGCCGGCCTGATTGGTCAGACAGCTAACAGCGGTCAAACGTCCGAGTGCTACGAGCTCCAAAATGCCTTTGGAAACCGCTTCGGCTTGCCCATAATCATCAGCACAAAGTACAATGCGTTTCGTCATCCAAACAGATTAAAGTAACCAGCAGGAATCAACAAGTGCAGCTTGCAACTCAATCAACCAGCCGTCTTAGCTGGCTCACAGATATTCTTTTTTTAGGTGCGCTCTTTGGCGTCTGCTATTTCTTGTGGATCGGCAGCTATCCATTTTTTACGCCGGACGAGGGTCGTTACTCAGAAGTCGCGCGTGAAATGCTGGCTAGTGGAGATTTCATTACACCGCGTGTAAACGGCGTTGCATTCTTAGATAAGCCTGCACTCTATTACTGGCTGCAAGCAGCTTCCATGCAATTATTCGGCATCAAAGAATGGACGATCAGATTTTTTCCAGCGCTTTATGGCATCTTTGGCTGCATCGTGACCTATCTAGCCGCGCGACGATTATTCAACCGCCGTACCGGATTAGTTTCTGCGATCATTCTTGCCTCTTCGCCGCTCTATTTCGGTTGCTCACATTACGCGAATCTCGATCTTGAAGTCGCCGTACTAATCACCACATCATTACTATCATTTCTCGTTGCCGCGGAATCACAAGGGAAAGCACAATTTATCCTCTTTGTGATTGCTTACGTTTTCGCTGGACTTGCATTTTTGACCAAGGGTCTTATCGGCATTGCCTTTCCGACCATGATTGGTGGACTATGGATTTTAATGTTGTGGCGGTGGAACTTGCTGCGGCACATGCGGCTAGGATTAGGAATCGTGATTGTTGCTGCAATTACCTTGCCGTGGTTTATCATGGTGCAACGCGCCAACCCAGAATTCCTGCACTTCTTTTTTGTGACTCAACAAGTCACAAGGTTTTTATCTGCAGCTGAATTTAACAACCCATCACCAATCTGGTTTTACCTACCCGTGATTATTGCTGGCTTTTTGCCATGGACTGCATTTTTACCACAAACTCTCACGCAACACGTGCGTCGCTGCTGGCATCATCGCCATGAACAAGCAGCGGTATTATATTTACTGATCTGGGCGCTGGTCATTTTCGTATTCTTTTCTATTCCGCGCTCAAAAACTATCAGCTACATTTTGCCGGTGTTTCCCCCACTCGCCATTTTGGTCGGTAAATACATCGCTGACAACTGGCAAGAAAGTCAACGCAGCATCAACCTGACCATGTGCGTCTTACAGGTTATTTTTATCAACCTGCTGATAGCCGCTTTAATTTTCGCCCTGCCCTCGCTATGGGTTGACCTGCCCCTCCCATTCACACCAACGCTGTTGGCTGCCGGCAGCGAGTTACTTGTCAGCGCCTTACTATTGACATTCATGCTGAGGCGCATCCGCGTTGCACAATTATTTTATATTTGCAGCCTGACCAGTGCGCTTATGTTGTTAACATTTGCCGCCGGTGCCAGACACTTAAATATGAATTCTGCAAAACCGCTGGTCACAACCCTGCAAACCATTTTGCAGCCAACAGACACAGTCGCAAATTATTTCAAATTTTATCAAGATGTGCCGTTATACCTGAATCGAAAAATAATCCTGATTGCAGACTGGAATGCACCAAACATTGAGCAGCGTGATAACTGGGTCAGAGAATTATGGTATAGCATGCCGTTTCAAAATACCGACGACATTCTTTTAAATGAAGACAGCTTTTGGAAACGCTGGCACAGCAGCGAAAGAATCTTTGTGTTTGTGAATAAAAATTACCTGGAACAGTTTGCGTCACACACCAAGAAGTTTTATGAGATTGAACAGCATCAGGATATTTTGTTGTTGTGTAATCAGAGAGTACGAAATTAAACATGCCACCGTGTGCTTTACCTTACCCGTGAACGCGCCCGCGTGCGCGCCCGTTTTTTGATTTCTTAAAAAAATTGGCAAAGGCAAAAAAGCCAGATCAAAAGTACATCTTGCTTTGCCTGCTTTTATTCAAACGCTCACGGCTCCACACCTCCCGCATGATAACAGCCGATGGCTCGTCGGCCTCCTGCGCTTTACTCGGCTTTATATCATGCGGGAGCTGTAGAGCCTTGTTTGTGCAGATTAAAAACTCGCTAACTTATTGATATTCTCATAGAATTTTATGCGCGCCTGCCACGGAGTGCGTCAATTTCATGTATGCAGCATGATATAATGAAAAATGTGAATCACCACCGAGGATGGAATTGATGAGAACTTTATTATTTCAGCTCCTGCATCACACCTACAAACTCATCATTTTAATTAGCCCTTTTTGCTTCATTGCCTCCAGCAGCCATGCAGAAACAGCCCCCGCAGCACCTGCAACAGCTACTACTGCCGCCACAACACAAACTATCGATACTTCAAAATATGATAATAAAGCCGCAGAATTTGCTGTAAAAGGATTTGCGAATGAAGCATTCATGGCGGGGTATAATTTTACTTTCGTCGCCAATAACGCGGAACAGCTATTACAGGCTTCTCATTATTTCTCGCCAGATGCATGGAATAAATTTGTCATTGCATCAGATCAAGACAAAATGATCAAAATGGCTACCAGCACCCAGGCATTCATAACAGCATCAGCGACAAGAACTCCTAGTATTTTAAACCAGGGAGTTCTGAATAGAAGGTACTGTTGGTGGGTCTCATTTCCAGCTGAAGTTGCAGCGCAAGGTATGGTCAGTGAGCGAGTTATCAAACATCTCGATGTTCAGATGCTAATTTGTACCCCTAGTGGAGCAGAAGGTGTGCGTGGCATGGTGGTCGATAATATCATCTTTAATCCTGCGAATGACAAACCCACACAATAAATATTGGGCTGATTATTTGGGACCTTTCCGAATACCTCTGGAAAGGTCATCATCAACATGAAGGTATATTAAATAGCGCGTCCATATTTAAACTCAGTAATCATATTACGATCAGTAATGATTTCAATTGGACGCTTCACCCCGCTGCGTACCTTGGCCGCTTGCAAATCAATCACAGGCTCGTGCAAATAATTGATGATTGAACTCTCGCTATGCGCCGGAAAAAGTTGGCGACCGTCCATCTGCAAGGAAGATAATCTCCCCACAGCATCATGCGTCAGTAATTTACTACGCCAATCAAAATCAGCCGCAATAAGAAATTTCTCGTAAAGGTAAGCATACTGAAAGACCGATGCCGCGGTATTCAAGGCATCAAGTGATGAGGTGGTATTATAACCTACCACGGCACCAGGATTCATATGCTCCTTGATCACTTGTAGAAAGTTTTTTGACAACAGATTAGTGGTGTATGCGCGCCAATTATAAGTGGTGTTCATAACAATCAGGTCGTAGCGATTCTCAGGATGATTTTTCAGCCAGCGCCTGCCATCATCAATATACAAATGCACTCTTCGATCCTGCAACGCTTGTTGCTGGCGCGGATAATCTTTAATGAGATGCAAATATCCCGGGTTGATCTCAATCACATCTATCGATTCAACATGGGGAAATGCCTCAACTATTTTAAGCCAGGAACCAATCGATAACCCAATCATCAAGACACGGGCAGGACGATCCACTAGCGCTGACAATACCAGCACGCGGTTAATACCATTATAGTTATAGACAGGATCAAGATTAGTGCTGCCATCGTAAGCATTATTCCCGGCCACAATGTGATTATCTGGGTGCTGGCGATGTGGACTCGCATAGATGGTAATAATGCCGTATTGGTTTTCTAGAATTTTAATTATATTACCATAGCCGGTAATCGCTGTTTTTTGAATTAGGCCATGACCATTTAAACCAACCACCGCGAAGATTTGTGTAACTAGCATCACCGCGCTAACAGAAAGAATTAACTTTCCAGCTGCATGCCAATAACAATAACACGCAAGAAATAGTGTGAGCAGTGCGCAAATCATAAATGCTTGTTGCGTTGTCACGAATGATAAAAGAACGATACCAGTCAAAATTGGGCCAAGCGATGCACCAATAATATTGAAAACGTAAACGCGAGATAAGTCTTTACCAACGCGAGCAGATGAACTTGGTGTACCGAGATGATGAACAATAGGGAAAATAATCGACTTTAATAACGCGGTCAGAATGATAAGGAATCCACCCATCGCCCAGGGATGCCGGGGGAAATCTTGATTCGCAAACACGTAATCAACATATAACCACGGAGAAAGAAAATCACAGAGACTTGAGATCATTAGCGTCACCCCACTAACCAACCACAAGTCATATCCGGATTTACATAAATACTTACCAAGAAGTGCACCAGCAGCGATTCCCAATAAATACAACATCAACACAAATGAAAATGCTTGTGGCAAGGAGTGGAATGAAAATGAAACCAAACGAATCCAGAGAATTTCCAAACTAAGTGATAAAAAACCACTGCTGAACGCGAGAAAACTGGCGGCAATCATGCAATTTCTCTCCTAAACACCAACCATGCCACAGCAGCCGTGAACAAATTCAGTGCCGCTGCACAGGCAACCACACCAGCAGCATCGATATAAAACAGCAAAACAAACCCGGCAAGATAGGCACCAAATGCCGCGCCAACGGTATTTGCAAAGTAGAGAACACCGACAGATTCGCCAATATTTTTCAAGCTTCGATTAACGTGTACCACCAAAATGGGAAACGTAGCACCCATCAACAGTGTCGGTACGGATAAAATTACATAACAAACCGCAGCGGTTACAAATTCATTATTCGTCAAAAAAGTATTACCAGCATTCTCAATCAAATCTGGGCTCATAAAACCAAATATCGCAATCAGTATTTCGATAAGCACATATAAGCTCAACAAATGCTGCGGCATACGGTCAGCAAGCCGTCCACCCAGCCACCCACCAAGACCAAGACCAAACATGAATACGGAAACGATAATCGTAATCGATACCAAGTCAACACCAAACACAGTAAACAGCATGCGCTGCCACATAACCTGATAAATGAGGGCCGAACATCCGGAGAAGAAAAATAGAATACAGAGTATATCGTGAAGAATTGTGATGACAAAAGGTCTACCAATACCGGCAGCCAGCCTCGCTAACATCCCATGATGCGAAATCATATTCTTCCTTGATAGTGCAATCCATTTGCTATCTTAATTATCCCGGCCGCGAAAATTGCGACCGGGCCACACACTTACCAAATCCAACCCTTTCTATCAGCTGCTTTATGATGGTCTTTCGGTTCGGCATCTAACAGATTTTTAGCTTTCGCCAACACCTCGAAACTGACATTAATTTCACCTTTTTTACCTAGCCATCCAAGTTCAACCAATACTTCATGAGTTCGATACCCGGCACCATTCAACGCATGGTTAAAGATTGTCGCGAGAATCTCTACGAATTTACCTTCAGCAACCAAGGCATCGAGTGCATCAGTATCCAATGCTTTTTCTTGTCGCAAGTCATCAAATAAGCGTGATCGTCTAATTCTGCCTGTCCAACCGTTTTTAGCTGCTTCGAGTTTACGATGATAAGCAGCTATGAATTGCTCGTACATCTGCTCAGACTCTACCTCTAACACTTTCCGCGAGAGCTTTACGGTTGGAAGTTTAGTCGGATCTGGTGCTTCAAAATCAAATTTTGGCACGCACATTTCATAAAACGCATTAGCCAAAATTTCGTGGGTTAAACCGCTTGGATGAATGCGATCCCAAAAGGTATAACCAGGCGCAGGCAAAGGACCATCCACGTCGCCATGATATTCATCTGAAGTACTAAATGGCGTATTAATTTTGTCTTTATCGACGCCGTATTTTTCCGGATGAGTCAGCACGTCATTTAGCGTCTCATTGGTATCAAAAATGTCGATGGTTAAATCAGGGTGGTTTTTGCGCGCTTCAGCTAACACCTTCGTGATGCCATCTTTTAATATGTTATTAAAAAACTTACACACTTCTGATGCGCTTTCACGCTCAGCTTTAGACTTCTCTTGGAACCACGGTGTCACTGACACATCCGGCAAGGTAAACAATACAAAATGCCGATAACCTTTCTCTATCAATTCCTGCAAATTTTGCATACGCGCCAATACCGCTTTAATTGCATCCTCATTGGCTGGTAAGAAATTTGCGGTAACCAAATCGTTACCACCCGACAATTCCAACACCAATGTTTTGGCTTTCACTGCATCTGATACATGGTTCTCAAGATCCGAGGCAAGTAACTTGTTGCGTTGCTCAGGAAGATGCGACACAGTTTTGCGAATCAGCTCCAAGGATGGGTGCCAGGTAAAATCATGCGAGTAATCATGCGCAGTCAAACCGGCTTCGCAAAAACTGCGGAAAAAGTCGGTGTTGTTATAGGTTACTGCTTTATCATCATCAAGATTGTAAGCACGCTGGGCTTCAACTCTAACATGCAAATCATGATCAATAATGCCGTCGGCAATATCTGTGACATCATGAAGCGCCTTATGCTCGCTGCGCGCCTTCAGAAAATGCTGCGCTAAAAACCCACCGGCAATCATGGCGCAAAAATCATCATCCCAAAGTTCCGCATTACTGCAACGATCTTTATGCGTTTTCAATTCCCAACCAAGCAACCAGCGCATCGGAATCACACCGCCAATTTTACGCTTCATCGCGGTACCGCGATCAGACAAGCTATCGCCCATCACCACAACATGCTCAATTAAAGTCTTGCTGCTTTTCACGGGAACGGAATCTGTTCTATGCATACACGCCTCGGCTATTTTATATAATCTTGGTGGAATTTTATGCGAGAGTCATTATAAACGAAAGCACTTTAGCTGTGCAGATTAAATACAGCAATTAAATGAATAGCTTAGCGGTTTTTGGCGAAAATTAACTCTGAAATACCCAGAATTTGCTCGTCACAAAAGTGAAAACTGGCAGGATGGCGAGCACAATCAGCAGCGCTAACTGATAAGGTAGATGAAAACTAAGGAGAAAATAATAGAGCATTTCATTCAAACCAAAATTGGCAATCTGAACCATGACGAGTTTTAAATACGCTTCGCGGTGCGATATCTCAGTCTCACTAAACGTCCACCAGCGATGCCCCCAATAACTGACTTGAAACGACACCACAAATCCGCCGACATTCGCAATCAGCGGCGCATAATTATAAAATTGCACCAACATCACCACCATACTGAAATGCACCGCAGCGGCTAACGTACCAACCGTCAAAAAGCGCGCAATCTGGATGAGTTGCTCTCTATTCATCAAAGCCTTCTTTGATCTGCAATAAATATTTGGGACGCTGTTTGACTTCGGTAAAAATTCTGGCGATGTATTCGCCGAGAATACCGACTGATAATAATTGAATACCGCCCAGGAACATAATCGCAACCACTAATGTTGGAAAGCCCGGTAAATCCGCGCCGAAGATCAACGTCACAGTGACAATGTAAATGGCGTAAATCAGTGAGATGAATGAAATAGTAAAACCAATCCAGCTCCACACACGTAACGGCACATCGGAAAACGAAGTGATGCCGGTAATCGCAAGCTCAGTCAGCCGCGTGAAACCCCAGGAGCTTTGACCCGTCGTGCGCTCTTGCACTTCATATGGCACGCCTATCGTTTTATAACCAACCCAGGCATACAAACCCTTCATGAAACGCGTACGCTCGGGGAATTGCTTGATGGCTTCAACAATTTTTCTATCCATCAAACGGAAATCACCGGCATTATTGGGAATATTAATATTCGTAATCTTTGACATCACCCAATAAAACAAACGCGCGAAATTACGCTTCGGCATGGACTCAGATTCACGATCGAGACGCTCGCCGTAAACCATGTCATAGCCTTCTGCCCATTTTTCCAAAAACGAATTCAACACCTCGACCGGGTGCTGGAAATCAGCATCTAGCAAAATCACCACATCGCCGCTCGCGTGTTCAATGCCGGCAGTTAAGGCCGTTTCCTTGCCGAAATTGCGCGACAAGCCGAGGAGCTTGACGTTATAACTCTTCGGCAAAGCCTGAATTTTAGCAATCGATTGATCGCGGCTGCCGTCATCGACAACGATCAGCTCAACATGGCTGGATAGATCGCCCATGGTTTCAGCAAGTTTTTTGATGAATGCAGCGATGCCATCCTGTTCATTATAAACAGGAATAACGCAGCTAATACGAATGGCTTTGGTTGCTAATGCTTTTTTACGGTCTTCTACGCGCATCATATCTTGCCTCTTGAATGAGCCGGGAATTATAGCAAAAAAATGCACGGATAACACACCCTGCCCAGCGATCCGCGGCTCGCCAGGCTAAAGGTGTCGCTTGGTGATACCCTGCTTAATCTTGGCCTGATATAGTTGAGAACTAGTCCATACAAGGAATGTAGTGCTCCATGCTCAACCGCTCCCAGATTTATACCATGATCGCGATTCGCAATCGCCCGGGCAGTGTTTTTAATCCACAAGGAACAGCCTACCGATTGCCAATTGATGTTGATCCGAATAGTGATATCACAAAATTATTGCATCATATTGCTTTCGGCGATCTCGCCGCTACAAAAGCGATGCTGGATGCCAATCCTCGTTTGGTTTTGCAATCTGCTCACACTGAAACACCATCAGGCTTGAAAGTCTTGCACACCACACCATTAGAATGCGCACTCGGTGCCGGTGATCCGGAAATTGCGCAGATGATTGAATCGTACTTCGATGCCAAAGGAATCAAAGGCGGCGCAAAAGTTCGGGATAAGCAGCTCGCACGTTACCGCCAACACGTGGAGACATGCTTGAATGTCAAAAAAAATCCTCCTTATGATTTTACCTTACTCATTGACACACTCATGGCGGCAACACCAGAAGATGTGACGGCTGCATTAAATCTTGATTTCAACCGTGAATCAGCACTACGTGATGTAATCGCACAATTCCGAAAAGATTTTACGCCTGGCAGCATCACGAGCGGTATGCATTTCAACTATTTACACCTGCTGCGCGCGTTTGAAGTGTATGGGCAAAAATACGATGATTTGTATAAAAGCGGCGGCGACGATTATGACAAACTTCGCTTATTCAGTCGTCAAGTGATTGGATTTATCCAGCGCAGCTTACCTGCTATTGACCGCATGGTCTTTGCGGAAGGGCTGTCTGATGTTGTCGAGAATAAAGCAAAGATAGAGCGGTCGTTTAAGTTCAAAAATGATAATGCTGATTTTCCTAGTACTGCTGGTGACTCATCTTGCTCTGGTTTGGGTTATGAATATTGCGCGGGCTCTGTGGCGCGGGCGCGGCGTTGCTTGTTTGAGGGCTCGCGCCGGCGTGGCGCGGCGGGTTTTAAAAAACTCTGCCGAGCAAAAATTTCAGACTTGCAGAACTTATGCCGCCGCAGCGAGAAGAGAAGACGTCTTCGTATGTAATGCTTTGAGATGATGCGCGGCAATCCAGCCCAGATGGTTTGCTCTGCTGCCACGTTAAAGCCTGGATTGCTGCGACCAAACGCTTCGCGGCCTCGCGGATGACGCGACGTCAAACCGGCGCCTTGGCGATAATCCGCGGCCAGCGATCATGACAGACATCCAGCAGCTCGGGAACGATCGTCACGATATAAACCCGATATTCTTCTTCGCAATGCGCCAACAACCCTTGTATATATTGCCCACTAACCACGTCGTACCAGTGGATTTTACCTTCGTAATCGGTCTTCATGAATTTGAGAATCGGCAGATGAACGGGCTTTGGCAAGTATTGGCTCCACTTGCCGCCGTGCACTGCATCTAACCGCGCCCAGCCGCCTAATGGCATTTCACTATTTTCATGCTGCCTGCGCCCCCAGGTGACCAGCTTCACCTCACCGCTAGGCAAGCGTACCGGCAGCAATGCTTGAGCACGCGGAAAATAAACGGTATATGCCTTACCCTGATGCTTGAACATGACAGCTTCTGGCATACGCACCTCCGATTATTAAATTGTTTGTCGATGTCCGTCTGGTTTCCACGCTGGCGCAATCACATTCGGCATGGCTGAACGAAACAATAATGGCACTGGTGCAATCGTAAATTCGCCGAAGCGATCATTAATATCATCAAGCACGTGATTAATTTGCTCGCGTTTCAAATCAGGCGTCACAAAAAAATCCAGCTGCAAGCCATCTGAACGCGGATCCAGCGCTGTCACTTGAATTTGCCAAACTGGTTCACCCTGCCAGCACTGCGCCAAAATAAAAGCGCCGAGCTGATAAATTTCTTTGCCGTCTTGCGTGGACTGCAAGGTTTCACTCACCCTTCCCAGCCAGCCAAAATCGTAACTGCGCACGCCGATGTAAAAACGCTGCGCGCGATATTGATGATGACGCAGCCGCGCCGCGAGCTTTTCACACATATGCATTAAAAACGTTTCGATGACTTGCGGTGAACGCGTATGCGGCGGCATTACCTTTCCATGCCCCATCGACTTCGGGCTCGGCACCACAGTGTGAACCGGGTCAGGGTCAGCACCCTGACACATATACCAAATACGTCGACCTAAATTACCAAAACGTTTCGCTAGAATACTGATAGGAACTTTTTCCATATCGCCGCAATTCAACACACCGTGCCGCGCCAAAAACCCGCCGATACCAGATTTAATGCCGCATAATTCCGTAACTGGTACATGCCGCAAACGCTCTTTCGCTTCCCACGGTGGTATCACAATAAAGCCATCGGGTTTTTGCAATTTCGCCGCAAATTTCGCGGTGGTTTTATCACCGCTCACGCCGACCGAACATTGCAACCCAGAGACGTCGTAAATAATTTTTTTTACCATACGCCCCATTTTTTCCGGCGAGCCGTGCAACAACTGGCAACGCGTCACATCTAAAAACGCCTCGTCGATGGAAAAAACTTCAATATCAGGGGTGATTGCATTTAACGCGTGCATGATATCACGCGATATTTTCACATAACGCTCTGGATCTGCTGGCACCTGAACAAGATCGGGACACAGTCGCCTGGCTTCATACAAGCGCATACCTGTTTTAATGCCAAATGCGCGCGCTTCATAGGAAGACGTGATGACACAAGTTCCCTGCATACCATTGGTTACCACTAATGCACGGCCGCGCCATTCAGGATGATGCAATTGCTCTACTGACGCAAAAAAAGCATTCATATCGACTAAAATGATGGCGCGCTGCCACATATTCGTGCCTTATTTTCGCAGCCGTAACAAACCAACAAACACGCCCTGCACTTGCACGCGATGCGGCAAGTATGCTTTGGGTTTTAAGGTTGCATTAGCAGGAATGAGTGTGACGCGTTCAGCAATCTGATAAGAAATACGCTTTAGCGTCGCTTCAAGATTATCAATCAGCGCCACGACAATATCACCTTCACGCGCATCTTTGGCATGACGGCAAATGACCAAATCGCCATCGAAGATACCTTCGTCAATCATCGACTCGCCGCGCACCTCCAGCGCAAAGTGATCGTGAGCTTGCAGCAAACCGCCGAGATCAACGCTTTGCCTATCTTCAATCGCTTCAATCGGTGTACCGGCAGCAATACGACCCATCAGCGGCAACACCAAAGAAGACCCTGTCGATGACACTTCCACATTGCGATAGCCTTTTTTGCCGAACTGCAGCCGCCCGGCCTCGACCAGCGCATGGATGCTGCGGCTAATCAGGCTAATGGATTTGGGGCTAATGCCGATACCGCGCGCCACTTCACTGAGCGACGGTGAGTAGCCGTGCTCGCCAATGTGTTCCTGGATATATTCGTAAACTCTCTGTTGTACTGGGGTCACCATATTCCTTCACCTTTTGTTCACAGACTCCAGAATAGTGAATAAATGGTGAAATGACAATAGGGAATATTACCGGTAAGAGCGAGCCACTGTGTTCAAAAACTGGCGCTTTATATTGATAAATATGTATTTCTCAGAATGCAAAACCCGTTGTATACTTACCGCCGGCTCGCTTATTCGCGCGCCAATCATTAATTTTCGGAACATACACCAAGGAGCTCCAAATGAAAAAATTAGCCCTCGCTATTTGCGCATGCGCATTTGCCGCTATCGCTGCCCCAAGCTTTGCTGACGACACCACCCCAGCAACTGATGCAACAACCGCCGCAACCGCGACCACAACAGATGCAGCTGCTGCCACCACCACCGATGGCGTAAAGAAAGCAACACATCACAAAAAACATGCCAAGAAAAAGACCCACAAAGCCACACAAGATATCGCTGCGCAGGATACATCCGCGACCCCAGCAACAACCGATGCTACACAGCCAGCAACCGAGACCAATTAATCTCGCTTGTTACGCAAATGTTGCAATCACAAGGCCGCGTCAACGCGGCCTTGCTGTTTCTGGAGACAGCTTCCCGTTATTGAGCAGTCGATACGCATGCTCGACACTCCACGTTCCCCTGCCCGTCATCGGATAAGAGTAAGCATCGTATTCCTCAAGACGCCCATCCGCCGCTGAGTACTCATAAACCTTAAAACCAGGATCATTGCCAAATATTGGACTAACAGAAGAAATACTGACCACAGGGATATCATGGTGATCACCAACCATCAGCGTTTGCTCCCAATCATAATGCAAATGGCCGGAAATGATGCCAATGATTTGTGAATGATACTGAGCCAATTCTTGCTTGAAACGCTGCAAAAACTGCGGCTTCCAAAAGTTCAGGAAAGTGAACAAGCGCCAGCGCCTGGTTGCATAAACATCAAGTGCTGGTGGAATATGCAGCGCAATCAAAATCTTTTGGTGACGACTCGCGGCCTGTTGCAGCTGCTTTTGCAGCCAATCAAGTTGCGCAATAGCCGCTTGATCTGACGCAGCAGATACTGATCGAGTGGAAAATAATACCGAATTTAACACAAGCAAACGCAGACCCGGGTCATGCGGAACATCAACCGCATAATATCCGCCCGCCGCAAATGCACTGCGCATTTGCGCACGATCTTGGTTGTTTTTGACTAACGACGACCAGAGCGAACCAGTCTGACCAAAAAAATCACCACCGGGTATTGACTGATAATTGCGTGAATAGGTGTCATCATTACCGACCACCATAAAGACGTTTAAATCCGGAAAGGCAGCGGCAATTTCAAGATTCACAAACTCTAGAGATTTTTTAACAAATGCCTGGTAACCAGCGAGTGAATTATCTTTCGCGTATTTTTTATAATAATAACGATAATCATGACCAACTGTATCGCCCAACACCAGCACAAAAGCAGCATGATTATTTTTTGCTGCCGCTTTTGCTTCAGTGAGATTCGCTCGCAGCAACACGTAATTTGTATCCTGACGATATTGCGGCTCACCCGTGTCCGCCTGAGACAAGATTTTCGACCACTGTAATGCCGGCGCCTCGCGCAAATGCTGAATCAGCGGACAAGGCCGTGCTTTAACTTTATAGCAGGCAATAAATGGGTCGAAATGAATATCGGCGAGGGTAAGAATGCGTAAAGGCGACTCTGCACGCGCAGCGAAAGACGCGAGGCAGCAAGACAAGAATAAAAGTGATATTGATAGAGCGTGGCGCATGGCAGTCCTTTGCTGGGTGATGGAGTATTCTAGCATATGAATGTGCACTGTCATCATGTAGCCCGGGCGCGCCTTTTGCGGCCGGGAACACATTCACAACCCCGGCCGCAAAAAACGCGCCCGGGCTACACCACTACCCTTCTCCGCAATGACGAAAAGCTACGCCGCACACAACAAGCAAGAAGACTCATGCGCGCTAATCGGCCCCATACAAGACGGGCATTGCTCAGTGCCGTTATATTTTAGATAGGCATCAAGCGCCACACGTTCATCAAACACGAAACATTCGCCAACGTAATGCGCTCCACCAACTTGTGCAAAATAACCAAGGATGCCGCCATCGAGCTGATACACTTCCGAAAAACCTTCATTCTGCATATAAATCGCAGCTTTTTCGCAACGAATACCGCCAGTACAAAACATCACAACCGGTTTGGACTTATCAAGGTCACGCACGGCTTCTGGCAGCTCGCCAAAATTATGCAGATGCAAGTTCAATGCACCATCGAATGTGCCAAAGCGATATTCATAATCGTTGCGCGTATCCAGCAAGGTGATATCGCGTTTTTCATCTAGCCACTTTTTCAATTCAGCCGGTGAGATATCAGGCGCACGATTATTATGAAGAGGCGCCACATCACCTTGTCGCAAGGTAATAATTTCATTTTTCAATTTCACTTTCAGGCACTGGAACGGCAGATAGCTGGAATAGGTATGATGAAAGCGCATGTCAGCAAAACGCTCGTCGCCTGCCAGCACCGCTTTGAAACTGGCAATCGCCGGCTGCTCACCAGCCAGACTCATGTTGATTCCTTCCGGGCTAATTAAAATCGTACCCTTCAGTGCAGCCGCCTCACAGGCAGCCAGCAAGGTAGAACGCAAGGATTCCAGGTCAGATAATTCGATAAATTTATAGCCAGCAATATTGAGTATTTGCATTGTCGCCTATCCTCGTCCCACCTGCGATAACAGGGGTGACGGCATTGTTGAATGGGTTATAATGCTCGCGAATTTACTGCACAATTATTCAAAGGTCAAACACAACAGAAGGATCTCCAATGAAATCAATCATCGCGACTACCGCGCTTCTAGCTACCTTTATGACCGCCCATGCCTATGGCGCCGAAAGCACCCTAGCAAACCAATTCACGCAAGAAATCCATGTCACTAATTTACTGGCCAATGATGAACTGCCAGACCCAGGGATGACGCCAACCGCCATCCTGGTCGATTACTATAATGGCGGCCAATATCCGTGCTGGACCAATCACCTCGCCTACCATGAAGATGTCACCATTCATGCCGGACCGTCGCAAGGCTGCCGCGAAAAAGTCAGTCGCATTGTTATCTCGCCAACCATGACCGCCGATAAACTAAAAACCTATCTCGCCCCATTCCATGTTGTCATTGATACCAGCAAATACGCGACACAAATTATTGTCGTACAAGATACGCCGCCGACCTTCGACGCCAAAACCGGGCTAGCCAGCATTTCCGGAACCGCAAAAGTTAAAACACAAGCCCAAGCATAAGGAATAATGCATGATCGCTATTCTCGAGTCTTACCGTGCCGGGTTATTAAAGCGTGACAATTGGCGCACTAACATTTCCGCTGGAATCATTGTTGGAATTGTCGCACTACCGTTAGCAATGGCATTTGCCATTGCCTCCGGCGCAAAGCCAGAGCAAGGTTTGTATACTGCCATCATTGCCGCTTTATTCGTTGGCCTCTTTGGCGGCAGCCGTGTACAAATTGCCGGACCCACCGGTGCATTTGTCGTGATACTGGCAAATATAACCGCGCAATACGGAATATCAGGTTTGCAGACTGCCACCCTGCTTGCCGGCTTGATGCTCATCGCCATGGGTATCTTGCGAATGGGGCACGTCATCAAATTTATTCCTGACGCGGTGGTAACCGGTTTCACTGCCGGCATTGGCGTCATTATTTTCACTAGCGAATGGAAAGATTTTTTTGGACTCCCGCTGCAGACTGCGCTGAATGCGCATTTTTATGAGAAAACCTTGGCCGCACTACAAGCACTGCCTGCGCTTGATATAGCCACCACCTTATTAGCGACACTAAGCCTGGCGCTGGTTATTTATTCCAAAAAAATAACTCGTCATATTCCCGGACCATTAGTTGCCATGGCAGTCGCAACAACACTGCAATTAATTTTCCAGTTTGAACATGTCGCGACCATTGGCAGTGTATTCGGCGGCATCCCTCAGCAATTACCGAGCCTGCAATTGCCTGATCTTTCTATTACAAATGTTTTGTTATTAACAGGTCCAGCAATTTCAATTGCCTTATTAGGCGCGATTGAATCCCTGCTTTCTGCTGCAGCAGCAGATGCCATGACTGGCACCAAACACCACTCAAATCAAGAGTTAATCGGGCAAGGTCTTGCCAACCTCGTCGCCCCTATCTTTGGAGGCTTTGCTGCGACTGGCGCCATTGCTCGCACTGCAACCAATATTCGCAGCGGCGGCAATGCCCCAATTGCAGCAATCATTCATTCAGTGTTTTTGATTCTCATTTTGATCGCGCTGGCACCAATTGCGGCATTCATTCCCTTGTGCACACTGGCAGCCATATTATTCGTGGTGGCTTATCACATGAGTAACGTCCCGCACTTTATTCATACGATGAGAACAGCACAGGCTTACGATGTTTTTATTTTAATTTCAGTGTTTTTGTTAACGATGTTTACCGACTTAGTTATTGCCGTCAGCGTTGGTGTTGCGCTCTCTATTGCACAACGCGTTACCCGCTACGCCGCCGGAAATACTGAGACGCTCTAAACTCGTGGCTTACGATTATTTTCTTCTATCCAGAGCTTGGCGGCACCCGCTGCTGCCGCCGGGATCGCAAAAAAATTGACGAATGGGATCGCCATCACAAACATGAGGCTCACACCGAATCCAAGTGCAAGCGCCCGGCGCTGATCAAGCCAGCTGCGCACGCTTGCAACCGGAATGCGATGATTATCAGTGGGGAAATCCAGATATTGCAGGGTCAAAAACCACGCTGAAAACAAAAACCACAACAGAAACGCAATGACGTGCACAACCGGAACAAAAAACAAAAGCATAATCAGCAACGCACGCGGCAAATAATACCAGACAATCACAAACTGCCGACCTATGATACGCGGAACATCCTTAACATTTTCAATCAGACTGCGACTGACCGGTTCTTTACCCGTCAGATAAAGCTCCACCTTCTCCGCTAGCAACCCATTGAATGGCGCAGCGGTGATTGCACCCAAGACAGCAAATGCATAGATAAACAGAAAGAAAAAGCCTACTACAAATAGCACCCAGATGATGGCAGCTAACCATTGCAACCAGGCTGGCAAGTAAGCGGAAATCTGGTCGTGCAAGATGCCGGTGTAATGTTGCAGCACGAAAAACAAAGCCGTGAAGAGCAATATATTAATGACAAGCGGAATAATAACGAAACGCTTCAAGCCGGGCTTGGTGATCAAGTTAAACCCGGCAAAAAGATAGTGCACACCATCGAAAAATTCGGTCATGCTTTGCGTTGCTCACTAAGACCGTTAATGCATATCAACATAATCAAAGGCAGAATTAAATCATCTAACCATAACCAGGTGCCGGCATTGCCCGGATTATAATTCCCGTGAACGATCATGAGATAAATATGATTAAACGCATCGCCCATCAAATAAATCACATTACCCGTCACTGCTGCCAATCGAAAACCAAAACTGGCATTAAATGAGAAAATAGCCAGCATACCAAAGGCGAGATCAGCCATGGCTACCTCGTATTCGAAAGGGCTATAACTCCAGCCAATGGCAGCATCAGCCACCTCGGGGTAAAACGCGTGTATGACAAAAGCATACACATTCGCCACACCCAACGGAAATAAGGCCATCCAGCGATACACGATTTCGTAATCAGAAACCTTGGCGCGGACAATGAATTTATGCAAGGCAATAAAGAAAACAGCGAGCAAGAACATGAATAAACCAAAATTACCCAGAATCAACCCAACATCATCAGCAAGCATATCCTTTACCCCATCAGATTATTCAACCTTGGGATTTTATCACGATTGCTCGGAATGGTATCGCCAAAATTTTGGCAGGAAGGCACAACAAACTACAACACCGACGACACACAACACACCACCAGAAACAATAGATGTAGTGATGCCGAACGCAGCCGCGACCATGGATGCTTCGGTATCCCCCAAGCGAGGGCCACTTAGGTAACTAATCATCTCAATACCCGCCATACGCCCGCGCAATTTATTCGGAATGGTTTCATTCCACATAATGCCACGGAAGATACCGCTAATGGCATCAAAGCCACCGGCGAGAGCCAGGAAAAACAGAGCTAGCATAAAGTTGGTTGATAAGCCAAACCCGATGATTGCGACGCCCCAGAGGACAGCAGAGATTGCAATTGCGGCGCCGTGTCGTTTAACGCGGCCAGCCGAGCCACTCAGCAATGAGACCACCAACGCCCCGACGGCAGGGGCAGAATATAATAAGCCCAGTGCTTTCGCACCGCCGTATGACTGGGCAATAGCCGGAAATAGCGCATTCGGCATGCCAAAGATCATCGCCACAAAATCGACCACGTAAGTGCCGACCAACTCCTGACGCGAGACGGCATAACGCAACCCCTGAGTGAGCGAGGCCAAGATCGGCTCATCAGTTTCAACCTCAGGTTTGGGAATATGCGACATCATCAACAACGCCACGAGTGAGATAATAAATGAAGCCGCATCAATCAGATAAGTTACAAACAATCCGGTATGGGCCACCAACAAGCCGCCTATTGCCGGCCCTACTATCATCCCAACACTATATTTGAATGAGCTAAGCGCACTGACCGCCGGAAAATCTTTACGCGGTACAATTTGCTGCACAATACTTTCCAGTGACGGCCGGTGCAGCCCATTAAAGGCTGACATGAAGCCAGCAACAATAAAGATTAGCCATATATGTGGGCCGGTAAAGCCGGCATTGGTAGCCAACAAGACACTACCTAAACCCATCGATGTTTCTGCAATCAGCAAGAGCATGCGGCGATGGTAACGATCAGCAAAAACCCCGCCCAATAACGCAGTGAATAACAATGGTATGAGTTGCACCAGGCTTAACAGTCCAACCATGAGGATGGATTGTGTTTCCGTATATATTTGATACGGCAAGGCTACGCTGGTAATCATCGACCCGAGGAATGAGACAAACTGCCCCGTAAACAGCCAGGCATAATTATGATTACGACGAAAAATAGATAAATCAGCGAAATAACTCATGGGGAACACCAAATTGAATACTGTTCAAAATGATAAACTTTTCGCAACTCAATAGAAACACAATTAGCAAACAGCAAGCGACTAAATTCTCTCTGCGGCTTGTTGCCAGCGCCTTGCGAAAAACACCGCGCCAACAAATAGCGCAGCAATTAATGCTGGAACGTATACGGTTTTATGAGCGTTAAATGCAACCAGATGCATCATGCTGTCGCCGTAACTGCGATAGGTCAGAACTGAAATCGTTACCATCATCATCGCCAAAAACAATGGTCTAATTAGTTTAGCACCTTGTCTAATGGCGAGACTCGCGCCTAGCTGTCCGCCAATAACCTGCCCTGCCGCCATGCATAAGCCAATTTTGTAGTCGATATTCGAACCAACGGCAAAGCAAACCAATGCAATCAAGCTGCTATTCAAATTAAAAACCTTGGTATATGCCGTAGCCTTGATTAAATTGAAGCCTAAAAAGAACATCAGCAAAAACACCCAGAATGCACCGACACCGGGACCAAAAAATCCGTCGTAAAATGCCAAGGCAAAACCAAATACCAGATAAAACAAACTCTGAGAAATGCGCGGCTTTTGATCTTGATGACCCAGCTTAGGTGACAAGATGGTATAGATGAAGATCAACAGCAGCATGACGGGTACAATTTTTTGTAAAATTGCACCGCTAATAATTTGATTAACAACTGCACCTGCAATCGCACCCAGTAATCCAAAGAATACACCGAGATAAACATCTTTTAACGAAACCCAGCCTGCACGCCAATAGCGACGAGCTGCAACCATTGTGCCAATTGCGCCCTGCAACTTGTTGGTGCCGAATGCCATGTGCGGAGGCAAACCAACGCTCATGAGAACAGGAATACTAATCAAGCCGCCACCGCCGGCAATCGCATCGATTGTGCCTGCCAGTAAGCCGGTAAAAAATAGTATCAACATTAGCATAAGGCCATGTCCATTCAGTCAAGGTCAAAAAAGAGGTGGTAGTTTACATGTTTTATATTAACGCACACTTAAATTTTCTCTAAAAATTCCCGAAAAAACAGTGGTGTTCGCTCTTCAAGCCAATATACAGGCCGCCATGGATATTTTCCAGACACAAATCCAACGTGACCACCGGCATCAGTCACCTCGAGCGTCACGCTAGGTGAAAGCTCAGCGGGTGATGGAATGACATCTGCTGTCATGAATGGGTCATCTTTTGCATGAACCAACAGAGTTGGGACCTCGATAAATTTCAAATACTGACGACTGCTGGTTGTTCTGTAATAGTCATCGGCATCACGAAAACCATATAAAGGTGCGGTAAAAATATTATCGAAATCACGCATCGACGACACCTGTTCAATCAAGGCAGGATCTATCGGTGATGGTACACGTTCAAATTTTTTTCTGAGACGCCAACGCAAACAGCGCAGAAAATACCATTGATAAAATCGGGAGAAACCAGATTCAATTCTATTAGCAGCTTTTTGTAATTCAAATGGGACGGATACCGCAATGGCAGCCTTGAGTGGATTTGCTTTGCCAGTTTCACCCAGCCATTTCAGTAATATATTTCCACCCAAAGAATAACCAATGGCAGCGAAATTTGTTTCACGCTCACGCTTTTGCAGTGTCTCAACCAGATATGCCAAATCACTGGTATCACCAGAATGATATCCGCGCTGTAACCGATTATGCTCACCACTGCAGCCGCGAAAATGCATGAACACTGCACGCCAACCATTAGCATCAATAGTATTTAGCATGCCTTTAGCATAATGCGAATTAACGGAACCTTCGAAACCGTGCAAGACCAAAACGATGGGACCCTTCGCATCCTTGTTCACCCAATCAAGATCAAGAAAATCTCCATCAGGTAATTCGAATCGCTCACGCTCTAATTCTATTGCAAGTTTCAAAGTGCGTTTGCGAATCACTGCAGGCCATAACGTCTGTAAGTGAGAATTGCGAAGCCACCAAGCTGGTTTAAATGGCTTTTCATCCATGAGAACCTCGCGTACTAAATACTTAGTTTTATCTTCCGCTGAGTACTTCATATTACCATATTTCAAACAGCTTAGGTTGACCGCCAATGCAGAAAAAAATCTACCCGACTCAGCGCTAAAGGCGTAAAATAATGATGTCGCCGATTAAAAATAAAAAATAACGGCAAAAGGAATTCCCTGATGAATCAGTGGGCTACAAAAAGAATACCGCGTATTCTTACCAGCTCTTCTGCATTGATTTTTTATGCCGGATTAACAGTCTATCTATGCGCAATCATTTCTATCCTGTTCACTAAACACAATAATTTCGCCTCTATCTGGATTGCAAATGCCGTATTACTAGTTTTTATTTTCCGTAGCTCCCATGATCTCACCTGGAAATACATCGCGATTGGCTTCATTGCCAGCGTCATTGCTAATTTCCAATGCGGCTCGACACTTTACGTATCATTAATATATTCAATAAGTAATGCGATAGAAATTATCATTCCGGTATTATGCGTATCACGAAAGAAAAATGAAAAAATCGATATTTCCCGCTTAAATCAAAAAACTGCTGTATTGGCAGCAAGTATTTTGGCTGCATGCGCAACATCGGCAATCGTCGCCACCTCTGCAACCACCAACATATTTACTGCAAATGCATTACCAGTCGCACTCAACTGGTTCACGATCGACTACCTTGCCATGATCGCGATCCTCCCATTAGGTTTAGTGGCCTCACATGAAAATATCCGCCAACTAATAACATCGGGAAAGCTAATTGAATTTTTAATCGCGACAGGCATCACCATCATCACGGTATGGACACTAACTCAATTCATACCAATCAGATATGCCGTCATTCTCTTACCGATTTTATATAGCGCTGTGAGATTTGGATTACTCGGAACATCAATCACTGGCGCACTCATTCTCGCAACTTTCACGCTATCAATTTCATCGGATTTACAATATTCACTACTTTACTCAAGCATGCAGGAATTCGTTACCTACAATTCACTATTAATGAGTCTAATTTTATTACCCGGATTCATCACCGCTGCACTGATTGAGCAGCGACTGGAATTCGAAACAAAATTACTAGAAAACGAAAAAAGATTTCGCAGCGCGATTGAGTACTCGGCGATTGGCATGTCATTAATGTCTACAAAAGGTGAATGGCTAGTTGTCAATCCAGCGTTATGCAAAATTACTGGCTATAGTGAAAATGAATTATTAAAAATGACCTTTCAAAAAATAACTTATCCAGAGGATCTAGAAAAAGATCTCGAATTACTCGAAAAACTAATTAGCCACGAAACGCCGTCTTACTCGCGAGAAAAGCGCTATATAAAGAAAAACGGCGAAAGAGTCTGGGTTTCAGTAATAGTGTCCGGAGCCTACGACCATAGCGGTAAAATAACGCATTTAATCTCTCAGGTTGAAGATATCACGCAACGTAAACGCATGGAGCTTGCGCTTCAAGAAAGCGAACAACGTTGGAAATTCGCACTCGAAGGCGGCAATCAGGGCGTTTGGGACTGGAACAAGGTAACAAACACAATTTATTATTCTCGCACCTGGAAAAGCATGCTTGGATTTGCGGACAATGAAATTTCAAACAATCCTGATGAATGGTTTTCAAGGGTACACCCTGAAGAAATCCCATTGCTACAAGAAAATCTCAATCAACATCTCTCCGCTAATTCCGATGATCTGCACTTTGAACATCGCATTCTATGCAATGACAATCTCTACAAGTGGTTTCTTGTTTCCGGCAAGGTAATCTCACGCCTCCAAGACGGAACGCCAGAACGTATAATTGGCACATTCACCGACATTGATCTCATCAAAAAATCAGAAGTAGAAACCGAAAAAATGTCTCGACGTCTGCAGATGGCCATTGATTCCGGCAAGATAGGAATCTTCAATTACGATATAGGCAAAGATCAGTTGACGTGGGATGACAGAATGTTCGAAGTGTATAATCTCGAACGCAATGAATTCTCGCATAATTTTGAGTCCTGGAAATCTCTCATTCATCCTGATGACTATCAATCAGCTCTCCATGATTTCAACCAGGCAATATATGGTCTAAAGGAATTCGACACTGAGTTTCGTATCATGTCCAAATCAAAAGAAGTACGCTGGATAAGAGCCAGAGCCCAGGTATTACGCGACAATCATTGCAAGCCTATCACGATGCTAGGAATGAACTGGGATATAACCAATGAAAAAAAACTTGTTCACGAACTTTTCACAGAAAAAGAACGCCTCAATACGACTCTGAAAGCAATTGGTGATGCCGTGATAGTTACCGACGCTAACGGCACTATAAACTTTATTAACTCTGTCGCTGAGCAACTTATCGGTTGCAACGCAAAGATCGCTATCGGCAAGACACTATATGAAATTTGCAAAATTATATCTGAGACAACAGGTGAATTACTCGAGGATCCAATCGAAGCGAGCCTCAAGAAAAAAAAGAAGCATTGTCTAAAAGAAGAAGGCGTTCTCGTCAATTACGTCGGATCACGTTATTTCATTCAGGATTCCGCCGCACCGATTATCCTGCCATCAGGAGAAGTAGCTGGCAGCGTCCTGGTTCTTCAAGATGTCACCACCAATCGCAATCTTCAAACCGAATTAAAACATCAGGCAACCCATGACGGACTAACCGGATTAATTAATCGTCGTGAAATCGAATCAAAAATTCGTTCGCTAATCAGTACCACCCGAACAGCTAAAAACACCAACTGCCTGTTTTTCCTTGATCTCGACAACTTCAAACTAGTCAACGACACTGCCGGCCATGCAGCAGGCGATGAACTATTAAAACGCGTAGCCGAAATGCTCGCCAGCAATATTCGAGCTACTGATACCGTTGCCAGACTTGGCGGCGATGAATTTGCCGTCATACTACCAAACTGCGGAATTGATCACGGCGTTGCAATTGCCGAAACCTTGATTGATAAAATAAAAAAATACTCGTTCGCCTGGGAAGACAAAACCTATGAGATCGGTGCCAGCATCGGGCTGGTTAATTTCATATCGAATGAAACCACACTTGAAACATTATTAAGTCATGCGGATATTGCTTGTTACACTGCTAAAAATCTCGGCGGCAACCGTGTCAGCATCTTCGAGGGCACAAGCAGTGATGCATCAAAGTATCTAGATGAAATCCAGATGGGGCCTAAAATCAAACGTGCAGTTGAGAAACAATCATTCGTGTTATATGCACAAGAAATTAGACCCTTACAAAGCAACATCAACCTCACGTCTTACTATGAAATTCTACTGCGCATGAAAGACGACGCCGGCAACCTCTTGTTACCAGCCACGTTTATGAAAAGCGCAGAACGGCAAGACTTAATGAGCAACATAGATCACTGGGTCATCAAAAAAATACTTTTCGATGATGCACCCGCCCTTATCAACCAGCCAAAACTGAATGTCAGCATCAATATTTCGGCTGCATCAATTAATTGTATCGAATTTCATAAAATTCTCGACGATTACCTAACCGAATCCAAAGTAAATAAAAAGCAAATCGGATTTGAAATTAAAGAGATCGCATTCTCGAATGACACTGAAATCTCGCAAGCCTTTTTATCTATTCTGGAAAAACACGGTTGTTTTGTCAGCATGGAGAATTTCGGTAAAGGTTTGAGTACGATACAATACCTCAAACGCGTACCAATGCTTTACATAAAAATTGACGGCAATTACATTCGCGGCATCGACACGAATCCAGTCGAGCGTGCCATTGTTGAATCCATCAACCAGCTCGCCCACAAACTTGGCGCAAGAACAGTGGCTGAATTTGTTGAATCAGAAGGCATCATGCGCACAGCGCGTGAAATCGGCATTGATTACGGCCAAGGTTACGCAATCGGAAAATCCATACCATTAGACGAACTTTTTTCAACGCTAAACTCACATACCACTCATCGGGATTAGTGGCAGCGTGAATAGCTATCAAACCTAATTGTAGTATAATGATTTGTTTGCCATGGAAGGTGGGTATTTATGACGATCAAAAACAATATGCTGACCTGGATTCTAATCAGTATGGCTCTTGGCATCTTCTGCGGGATCGAATTTCCGTCTCAGATGATTGCCATGCAATGGATAGGCCAGCTTTTCATTAATTTACTCAAGTTAATTGTATTGCCCTTGATATTTTCTGCCTTGGTCAGCGCCATTACCTCCATCGGCGGCATGCAGCGCCTGAGCTCGATAGGCGTATTCACCTTGGGCTATGTTCTCATCAGCGTCTCTATTGCCGTTACCATTGGCCTCGTCTTACTAAATGTATTCCAACCCGGCATTGGAATTCCGCCCAGCCTGATTCTTGCTAATGCAACACCATCTGACATTCAACCCATGCCACTGTCACGCTACCTGCTTTCACTCTTTCCACCGAATATTGTTGCTGCGGCCGCCAAGTATGAAATCATGCCGATAGTATTTTTCAGCATTGTGTTTTCTCTTGCAGCGCTAAGCGTCGGTGCTAGCGCAAAACCTGTTATTAATTTTTTTGTAGGTCTGCGCAATATCCTCATTAAAATGATTCTCTGGTTAATGTATCTTACTCCGATAGGCTTATTTTCACTCTTGGGCGCAGCTGTTGCCGAAGCATCTATTGAACACCTACTGCTGCAAAGCCTGGCTGGCATGATTGCCTTTATTCTGGTTTTCATGGCAGGCCTCGTTCTGCAGATTAGCTGGCAAATCACACTCGCGACCATCCTCACAAAAACCAGCCCACGCGAATTCTTCGCAAGTGCATCAAACGCATTAATCACGGCTTTCGCTACATCGAGCTCCATGGCCACCCTACCCGTCACCATGCTGGTCGCCAAAGAACAAAAGGTTAGTGACGATGTTGCCCGCTTCGTTTTACCGCTAGCGACTACCATCAATCTAGCCGGCACCGCCATGTACGAAGCAGTGTCCGCACTCTTCTTTTGCCAGATTCTTGGCTACCACTTATCCCTCTTGTCACAAATCGGCGTCTTCATTACCGCAATTTTGGCCGGCATGGGCGCCACAGGCATCCCTGAAGGCGGCCTCATCACTATGGTGATGGTCTTGCGTAATGTAAACGTCCCAACCTCCGCCATAGGCCTGCTCTTGCCGTTTGACCGCATCCTTGACCGCTTCCGCACCATGACCAATGTTTGCGGCGATCTGGTATGTGCTATCACGGTCGATTACTTACAGAAACGCTATGAAATGCCCGCTTCGAGAGTTAAAGGAGCCAGATCCAAACGCATCAAATAAATACTTGCGCTAAGTTGTTGATATTCTCATAGAATTTTCAAAGTTCCAGCTCGAACTTTCTCGTTTCGTAACCCGGGCGCACTGTTTACGGCCGGGCAACTCACAGACCAGATCAACCACACCGATTCAGAACCATTATAACCATCTGATAAATAGTGTTATTCTCATTCGCAGATTGCTTCTTAGCGTCATTTCCGCTACTATTGGTCAAATATTAAACATACCTCATGCTATGAAATCGCTATGCAGCCAAACTTCCTGACTGCACTTTCAATTTGATAGGTATAGACTTGCGAAATTCTGGAATTAAACATGACGAGAGAAGATATGGATCAATCAGCAACACCTCATAAATTGCAACGCAATCTCAGTGCACGCATGCTCAACATGATTGCGATCGGCGGCTCAATCGGCACCGGCATCTTCCTTGCCAGTGGCAACGCTATCTACCTGGCAGGTCCAGGCGGTACCATGCTCGCGTTTCTTATCACGGGCATCATGGTTTATTTTCTCATGACCAGCCTTGGTGAAATGGCTGCATTCATGCCGAGCACCGGTTCATTTTACATCTACGCTGCCAGATTTGTAGATCCAGCGCTTGGTTACGCGCTAGGCTGGAATTACTGGTACAACTGGGCAATCACAGTTGCATCTGAAATTGCAGCCGCCTCACTCATTATGCATTTCTGGTTCCCAACCAGCCCACCCTTCATTTGGTGTGCAGCATTTTTAGCAATTGTAGTTGGATTTAACGCACTGTCATCACGCGGATTTGGCGAAGCCGAATATTGGTTTTCGTTTATCAAAATATCCGTCATTATTTCATTTATTGTGGCAGGCTCGGCGATTATGTTAGGTGTCACCGAATTTCACCCGGGTGGATTTAGCAACTGGACAACTGGCGATGCACCATTTCACGGCGGATATTTAGCGGTATTTAGCGCTTTCATGATCGCAGGCTTTGCGTTTCAAGGTACAGAATTAATCGGCATAGCAGCCGGTGAGAGTGAAAACCCACGCGAAACCATACCAAAAGCCGTTAAACAAGTTTTCTGGCGCATACTATTATTTTTTATCTTATCTATTCTGATCATTACGCTGCTAATCCCGCATACTGATCCACAACTCGCCGGATCGGATGTTGAACTCAGTCCGTTTACCTTGGTTTTCAAACAATACGGAATTACCTTCGCGGCTGGATTGGTTAACGCGGTCATCTTGATTGCCATTTTATCCGCAGGTAATTCTGGAATGTATGCATCGACTCGCATGCTCTGGTATCTCGCGCAGAAAGGTCATGTGCCAAAAATATTTGGCAAGGTCAATAAACGCGGCGTGCCCATGCCAGCGTTAATCGCTACAACTTTAGTTGCTACGCTTGCATTCCTTTCCTCTTCGTTTGGCAACGGTAAAGTCTATTTCTGGCTGATTAGCGCCTCCAGCCTGTCTGGATTTATCGCCTGGCTCGGCATCGCCATTAGCCACTATCGCTTTCGTAAAGCCTATATCGCACAAGGCCGTGACCTAAAAGAATTACCGTATTTAGCCAAAGGATTTCCGTACGCGCCGCTCATTGCATTCACACTTTGCGTGATCGTGATTGGCGGTCAAAACTACAAAGCTTTTATGGAATCTAATATTGACTGGTACGGTGTCACGGTTAGCTATATTGGTTTGCCAGTGTTTATAGCATTGTGGCTGGGATATAAGTTTGCGAAGAAGACCAAAGTTGTGAAATTGCAGGATTGTGATTTTGAGTTGGAACCGGAAGCGGCGTAACGTGTTGTCATTGCGAGAAGCGCTTTTTGCGACGAAGCAATCCAGACAATAATCTTTCCCTAATACCACTTAAGGACTGGATTGCCGCGCCCTGCAAAGAACGCAGGGCTCGCAATGACAGACAACTACTTAATTTCAATGATCTCTTGCACTTCGTTGGCATACTTCACAAAGTAATCATAGCTCATGTAGAAGTTACCATTATCACCAACATCGGAACCCCACGAGTTACGCAATGTCAGCAAGCCCTGATGTTTACCGCCTTGATCGTCGTAAGCAACGGCATTGTCATCATAGCCTGTGATCACCATTTCATGACCACCAACTTCATATGGTGGAACCTCAAGATTACTGGTTAATGCCCAGGTATCTTTAGATCCCTTATGCGTTGCACACGCACCGGCTTTGCAATGATTTGCCAAAATCAAGAAAGTTCCGAAAGTCAGGCGATGGCCATTAACCAGTGCCTGCTTAACGTTATCTAACACTTCATGCATTTTTTCTGGTGCATCAGTTTTCCAGTCGAACACTTGATCGTTGCTGAACAAATGTGTCCAGTAAATTTTATTGTTAATGTTTTCGCTGATGGTTTTGTATTCTACCAATGCCATTTCATTGCCGGTGTTGGCCTTATCTGTCAAAGGATACTCATTCACGCTCGCGCAAGATTTTGTTTTCTGGGTGTCTTTGCTGACAATACCAAAACGCATCATTTGCTCAAGAACCAGCGGACCCCATGAGCCATCCCAACCACTTGGCATGTAACCATTTCTTTCCAGGTGCGTACCTAACTCAAGACTGCAGAGCTGACTGACGTAGTCGCCTTTACCAAGTGCGGCATTAATGGCTGCACTATCAGCAAACGTCACGCATGAGCCATGACGGCCTTGATTCAACACAGGCACGCCATTCATGCCTAATTGAATAGCTGGCGGTAATTTGCTGGTAACGAGTGAACGGGAAGATTGAGCAAGCGGCTTACGATACTGCAGCGCACGCAATTCCTTCTCGGAAAGTTTAACCTTCATCACAGTCACATCTTTCTGAGAATTGCCTGTCAATGTCTTACCGGTAGTGGTGAGATTGACGGGTGTTTCAATTGGCTGTCCGAACTCATAAGCATATGCAGGCGCAGCAAGCATTGCCGTCGCAAGCAGAGCAGTAGCAAGAATTTGTTTTTTCATGATAGAACCTTTAATTAATTGAACGAATTAGATTTGTGCCATCTTGGCTGCAAACACAACCAGACAAACCTGTCCTTGTTATAAACTAGGAAACTAGATTAGTGAGAAAAAATCAGGTGGTCAAGTAAAGATCTTGGTCATCTTTCAAGCAAATTCCAGTCATTTGCTGAGCAATAGCTTTACAGGAAAGATAATGAAATTTAGCCGCTGCATCTCGACCTGTCAGGCCGTGTTGATGAATATTAGAAATGCAATTACGTTGCTGGTCTGTACACCCAGGTTGCGCAGCGTAAGTAAAATACACACCCATACTGCCGCTGGTCGTTAACCCCGGACGCTCGCCAATGAGAACCGCCGTTAATTTTGCGCGCACACTCGCATTAATTTGATCGCCCAGCGCAACTCGACCACGCGGAGTTGTGATGACTGGCGCAATTTTTAAACCTGCCGCACTAGCGAGACTGGTATAAGCGCTTAAAAATTCTGGCAGCTGGGCGCCAATTGCAGCAGGCGATAATCCACCGGCAATAATCAGCAACACATCATACGAGGCATTTGCGTCAGCAAAATATTCATCTAATTGACGGCGACTATCATCACTCAACTGCCGGCCCAAATCTGGTCGCAGCAGAAATTGTAACGGCTCAACAACTGGAGTAGACACAGCGATTGTTGAAAGACCGAGTGATGCACAAACCGTATCAATTTTTTCTTGAGAAAATTCTGCGAACACCGCGTCTTTTGCTTGCGCGAAACTCGCCTGCAAATCCAACCACGCTGCCGTTGGCAGATGACCATCAACATGGCCCATGCCAATGCGGGCTTGAGACAATGCACTGAAATCGAATTGACGGTCAGCACGGTTAGCAATAAATTTTAATAATTTTGATTTGATGCTTGCAGTCATGGATGATCTCTATGTTCAAGCGAGCGCGTAATAATGCTATCAATCCATTCACGCCCAACACATGGCATGAGAGCATTGTCACGCATGATATTTATTCGCGCCAACCAGTCTTCAAATTCAGGCGACGGTCTCAGCTTCAGTAATTCGCGAATATACATGGCATCATGAAAGGAAGTACTTTGATAGCCAAGCATCACATCATCAGCACCGGGCACTGCCATCACAAACTGACATCCAGCGAGCGCTAGCAAACTTAATAAGTCATCCATATCATTTTGGTCAGCATAACCATGATTCGTGTAGCAAACATCTACGCCCATGGGCAGTCCTAATAATTTTCCACAGAAATTATCTTCAAGACCGGCGCGTATAATTTGTTTGCCGTCCAGTAAATATTCTGGCCCGATAAAACCAACCACAGAATTTACCAACAGCGGTGAGAACGCGCGTGCTACCGCATACGCACGCGCCTCAAGCGTTTGCTGATCAACACCATGATGCGCAGAAGCCGAGAGGGCACTACCCTGGCCGGTCTCAAAATACATACAATGGTTACCAATGCTGCCGCGCTGCAATGATAGTGCCAATTCATGCGCTTCTTGCAGCAATGCCAATGACACACCGAAACTCTTGTTAAGCTGTTCAGTACCGCCTATCGATTGAAAGAACAAATCGACAGGCACACCTTGGCGAGCCAGTTGCATGGTATTGGTGATATGTGTCAACACACATGTTTGCAGCGGCGCATCAAGAGCAATACGCACCTGATCAAGAAATCTAAGTAACGTCTCAAGCTTACGCAAATCATCTGACGCCGGATTAACACCGATCACTGCATCACCACACCCGTAAAGCAAACCATCAACAATACTACAGGCGATGGCCGTCACATCATCAGCAGAATGATTCGGCTGCAAACGCGTGGAAAACCTTCCTGGCAAGCCGATAGTGTTGCGGAATTTCGTAATCACCCGACACTTGCTGGCGACGGCAACCAAATCCTGATTGCGCATAATCTTACTAACCGCAGC
>CAZWPD010000008.1:16422-24676 GCA_964636145.1 uncultured Coxiellaceae bacterium | reverse complement strand
GTACATTACTGCCGGCAAAGCCTCGTATTATTGATTTCAGTAGCAAGCTCTTGCGTCGAGCGATATGAATTGATATCGAGACCACCGCGACGAGTTGAGCGCCCATAAACTGTTAATTGCTTGGGCTTGCAGTATTCCATGATGTGCATAAAGATTTTTTCAATGCATTGTTCATGAAATTCATTGTGGTTCCGGAAGGAAACGATGTAACGCAGCAGACCTTCACGATCAATCTTCTTACCTTCGTAAGTAACCTGTACGCTGCACCAATCGGGCTGATGAGTGACCAGACAGTTGGATTTCAACAAATCCGTGCATAATGTTTCCTGCACCACTTTTCCAGCAGACTTGAGAAATTCTGGATTTACTTTGTATTCATTGCACTCAACATCAAGATCATCGATGTTAATGCCAGGCAAGCTGTGAGCGAGCACACTGTCTTGCATTTCGCTTAACAACTTAATTTTAACAGTTACCGGCACACCAACACGCGCGGTCAAATCACGCTCCATCATGGCGCGTGCATTGTCTGCACCTTTGCACTTGGTATTATTGAATGAATTGAAATACAACTTCATGGATTTCGATTCGATAATATTAGGTGATTCGCAGCCGTATATAATTTCCGCAATCGCTGTAACGGGCTTGCCTTTCTGATTCAACCACGACACTTCGTAATGATTCCAGATATCTATACCGTAAAACGGGAGTTCGGCACCAATACCAATTTCATCACGCTTGGCCTGACGCGGAATAGGATAGAGCTTATCTGGATTATACTGCGTTTCATAAGCAGCTTTCTTACCAAGCTCAGACTTTTCAGGCGTCAGGATGTCATCATGATTTGGCATTACAATCTTCCGTTATTTATTGAATCGTGAATTTAGGGTTTTATCATCGTCCAGTTTTTTCGCCGCGAGCTCATGCTCTAATGCTAAACGCGAATAGCTATTAAATAAACGTGCACTAGGCGCAAGAACGAGGCTGCGATTTATTGGAATTGGAGCATTTTCTGGTTTGTCAGCCGGCTTCTTGACGACATATAATTTATTGTCGGCAATATACTGAGCCACTTTTGGCGGCAATAAATTACTTAATGAGTGATGGTTCGCGCCTCTCTCGCCGTAAATTTTACGAACCGATGTGGAAGAAATATCTTCTTCTTCAGTTTTTGATGGTTCCTGCCACAACAGTATGCGACCTGCCTCTTCCATTCTCAGCTGATCAATACTCTCGGCACCGTATCGCTCTAAAACAGCTCGCACAGCTTCACTGTCTGGCACACTGTAACCAGGACGTGGAATTACCACGATATGCGCGTGACGAAGATAACGCTCCGGACCACCGTCCCAGGTTGGGAAGCTCTCAAGCAAATCCATACCCATGATGAATATGCGTGTCTCATAAGGATGTTCGGCATGTAATCTTGCCAACGCCTGAGCAGTCGAGGTAAACGGTCTTACATCCACACTCACGCGCTCAATATCTTCTACTGCAACTTTCACCATTTGGCTGCGATGATGGTGTGTGTCTTTGAGACCACGTCCAGCTTTATGAACAGGATCAAATACGGCAGACACGATAATCTGATCAACGCCAAATTCTTCGCGCATCATCTCAATTGATTTGACGTGTGCTTTATGTGGAGGATCAAAGGTTCCGGTTGATAACACAACAGTTTCGCGACTCGTCTCGCTCTCGCACAAAACAGCTTTATTATCGTGTGTGAAAAACTCAACCGGCTCATCTTCAGCATAACTATTACGCGGACTAGAACTTGGACTGGTGACTGGACTAGTGGCTGTACTCAGCGCACGCGGTGACAAAGCCATCGGATAACCGATGCGGCCAGTTAAATCACCCGATATTTGTTTTACTATAAGTGTTCTAACTCTCATTTCTTGACTCCAGCAATCTACCGATTGTTTGTTATTATTATTTTGAGAGGATATTAGCACTTATTTATTAAGAAACAATTAAGTTACAAAGATATATATCACTCTCTTAGCTAACGGTCCGACTCCGAACACCGTAAAAATTCCTGAATCTTTTCCGTCAACGGCAACACCACCACCTTGTGCCGACTCGCCTCACCGCGCCGCAATAAAATCTTGGATTTAGGCAAGGAAAATGTAATTGATAAAAACTTGATCAGCTCGATATTTGCCGCGCCATCTTGCGGCTTGGCTCGCAAGGCAACCCCCAGGCCATGCGCGCAAACACCAGTGATCTCAGTGCGCCTGGCATTTGGCTTGGCATAGATGCGCAGCTCGACTGTTTGATCAATGATTTTGAACCACATACCAAACCTGCGCTAAGTAATTTTTTCAGTCAAATGTTGTGTGTGAGCGACAATAAAATCCAGCAGCAATCTGGTACGCCTGGGTAATGATTTCTGCTGCGGGTAAACAGCATGCAAATAATGACTGCCCCAATCATAACCGGTCAAAATTGGGCGCAACTGATTACTCTGGAGCATTGATTTTACATTTAAATCTGTAAATCTGCCGATGCCGTAGCCAGAGGCACAGGCAATCAAGCCGCTCTCAATATCATTGCACGTAAATTTCGGCTGCAATGAAATCACAACGCTCTTGCCGCCCGCCTGATACCGCCATTTTACAAAATCCATTGGCTGTTGATTATCGGCATAACTCACCGTCGCAAATTGATGCAACTCAGCCGGAGAATCAGGCTCGCCGTACTCAAGCACATATGCCGGGCTCGCGTACAAGCCAATTTTTTCGTTCAGCAATACCTTCATCTGCAGACTACTGTCTGCCATCGTTGCATCTTCAACATAGCCCGCACCGCGAATGAGCAAATCTATCTGCTCTTTAATAGGATCCTGACGCTTGTTTGTCAGCACCAAATCAATGTTGATATCAGGAAAATTCAATAAAAATTTCATGATTATGGGAGTCAGATAATGACGGCCAAAATACATGGGCGCGCTAACGCGAATCATGCCCTTGGGCTTTTTGGCATAAGACTGCACGAGACTCACAGCGGCGTCCATTTCTTGCTGAATACGCTGGGCATGCTGCCAAAAAACTTCACCCTCTGGGGTCAGCTGTATCTGGCGAGTTGTCCGCTTCAACAACGTCACGCCAAGGCTCGCCTCCAAATGCGCGATGCGGCGGCTGATCATGCCATTTGACAGCCCCAGGAACCTGGCGGCGTGACTAAAGCCACCCTGCTGAATCACAGCAGCAAAAACAGCGGTATCGTCTAGTAAGCCCATGATTGTGTCTTATTGCTGAATAATTCGAATATTATTCACTGATTGTTTACTGGCGTAAAGCAAAACGACGGGGAATAACAGTTATTCATATTGCGGCCGAGCATATTCATCGTCGTAGACCGTCGTACATTCCGGCTTTGTCGCGGGAATATTCTGACAATACGGATGCAGAGATAAGACCTTGTCTGCGATGTGCAGAGCCAGATCAGCCAGGGTTTTGCGCTGCTGAAATAATGAAGGACCTGAAGTAAAACTGCACTGGCGCTGCATTTGACCCGCAAACTGGGGATGCTTAGCAGCGAGCTCATCAATAGTCATATCGAATGGATTGTTTTTGCCGCCAAAATCAGCATAGAAGTCGAGATATTTCCGCACATATTCTCGCGTGCTTTGCTCCTCTTCGCTACTGCTTAAAGCATGATTAAATTTATCATGCAGTAAATTGAGGTAAATTTCGTAAATAGCTGCATACTCTGTTTGCGCACGAGCATCAGCATCAGCCACATAAAATGGGTTTGGTAACAGATCGCCTTGAATGCACAGACTTTTGATCGCGCAATATGGAATCGCAACGGCAATCTGCTCCGCTTCAGCGCTCATCATGCTTGGCATGGTAAAACTGCGACGGGAAAACGATTTATTCACGTCAATAATCCGACCTCGAAACAAGGCTGGATCAATCTGCAGATAATCGCCCTGACCACGCGCCCTAGCCACATCCAGCGATGTAGTCATCGCCGCAAAGTAGTATTCAGAAGAAAGATTAGTGATTTTGTGATTTCTGACTTCCCAGATCGATACCTCATCTGGATAGTGTCTGCCAAATATACCGCCCAAAATAACCGGCATGGCATAGATCATCGGCACAATGTCGTCAAAACCGCGATAAAGCACCTCGACACCAGCATCGATAGTAACGAGCTTTTTGTCGAAAATTATTTTTGACTTTGTGTGACCGACTCTAGGTAGCATGGCAGCATGATATTTTTATTATTATGGCTGCGAGTTTAGCAGTCGTAACTTAACACAATATTATTACTGCCACGTACGAGAGCGATTAGATTCAGGCAGACGCTGGACTAAATTCCTCAAACGCCCGCAAGGCATCTGCGGCATACATCAGCGACGGACCACCGCCCATGTAAATCGCCATACCTAGGGTTTCCAGCAACTCTTCGCGTGAAGAGCCAAGCTTGATCAATGTTTGCACATGGAAACCAATGCAACCATCGCAGCGCGACGCCACACCTAAAGCAAGCGCAATCAATTCCTTGGTTTTCTTATCCAGTACACCATCCTTAGTGGCAGCAGTTGCAAGCGCACTAAAACCGCTCATGACATCTGGAATTTCCTTGCGTAATTTAGCCAGACTTGCAGAAAGCTCTCCGGTAATTTCTTTATATAACTTTGGCATAACAGCCCTCCTCTAGATGAAACTATTCACGGTTCCAAGGCATCCACGCCAGCATTTTTGCCATATGGCAAGACCCTGTTACACCTGCATTAATGAGCCCTGCACCGACAAAGGCGCTGATCAAAACAAAATACGGCGAAAATAAATACCCCAGCAACACACCAATAACCACCAGGCTACCGGCGGCAATTTGCACTTGCCGCATGATGTCGATAGGAGCGTTCCTGTCTAACACAATCGGCAAATTGCATTTTTTCCACTGCTCAATTCCTTCAGGCAAGCAATAAGCTTCTTTAAATCCGCAAGCAAGAATGGCATCACTAGCGGCTTTAGTACGATTGCCGCTGCGGCAATGAAACACTGCAATTTTGTCTTTATCCGCAGAGAAGTCGGTTTTGCCGAGCATGGAAACGGGAACGTTGCGGCTGCCAGGTATGTGTTCGCGGCGAAATTCTCCAGGCTCGCGAACATCAATCACAACAACATTTTCTGGCAATTTACCTTGCTTGCACCAGTTGGATAGTTCGCTATTTGTTAAACATTTCAATTCGCTTGCCATTTAACTCACCTCACACACAATATAATTCGTACATTAATTCCAGCACCCTCACCGCTTTATCATCAGCAAGAGCATAAAAAACGTTTTGCGCATCTTTGCGTGTCATGACAATTTTATGACGCCTTAAAACCGCCAGGTGCTGGGAAAAGGCAGACTGACTAAGCGTTGACTTCTCCAGCAAAGAGCCGACCGTTTGCTCACCGCCAATCAACTGACACAAAATTAAAAGCCGCGCCGGATGAGACAGAGTTTTCAATAAGGTCGCAGCCTTGGCTGCATTTTTTTTGATGTCTTTAGGATTCATATTCATAAACTCTAATTTAGATGTTTCTAATATAATGTCAAGCGAATCCAACTGGAAGCGAAATTTGTCACCACTCCTCCGCGCTTGACCCCTGCACCCGTTGTGCTATCTTCGGAAGAGCAGCGTAGCAACCAAAGGAATGGAAATTATCATGCGAGTCCGTAACCAGTACGCCCACGCCCCAAAGCAAACAGCACGAAAAACCAAGCCAACACACAATAAGCTCGCACTCACCGCCAAGCAAGAGGCATTCCTCGACAACCTCGCAACAAAAAAAAGTAAACACTACTTAAGCGCAATTAAAGATTTATCTAACACTGAGTTGAAGTACCTGATTACAAGCTGCGAAGATCAGGATCAACGTTCCGCCGCCTATTTGCATCTCATCCAGCGTGGCGAACTGAGTGACCTGCAAAACCTGAGCAAGTTAATCGATTTTAATTATGTTGATGAACAAGGCGCAAACGCCGTCTTAGTCGCCTGCATTCACAATCGCATCGACGTACTCACCTGGCTGACAGAAGATGAGGGACTATCACTTGATGTCACTGATAATAACGGCGACACCCCCATTCTGCTGGCGATCTCGAAAGGTCATCGTGAATTACTGCATGCATTAAACACACCAATCACTGAAGGTGGCTTTGGCCTGGAGTTCGACACCATCACAAACGATGCGCACACACACCCTATTATGCGGGCAGCATACGACAATCAAGCAGAGCTATTGCACGAGATGGTAACACCCGTGGAACTTGGTGGTTTTGGCTTATCGCTAGATGTGCGCGACGTGCACGACTTTGGGCTTGACGCAATTGCAATGCAACATAATGCCACCGACGTCTTGCACAAATTACTTAAACCCGTCAACAAGGGCGGCCTCGGCGGCGTAATTGATAAATCCAACCTCATGATTTACTACCCGGACAATGGCAGAGGTTTTGACACGAACCGCTACGTCGTTTTTTATACTGCCGCCAATGATACCGAAGCAGTCGTCGTGCTCGACACCTTAACAGGCAACAGTGAAACCTATCATCCAGAGAAACGTATGGGTGCCGGAGGCTTTGGGAGCGTCATAAAATTCACATTTGGTTCACAAATGTTCGCTGTAAAAAAGCCGAAACAAGACTGGATCAAAATGCGTGAAGACCAGAGTGACATTGATGCTTACAAAAACCATAAAAAATGGATGAAGCATGAATATAAATATCTGAGCCTCGCATATCCAGACAACGGCCCTTATGTTTTACAGCAATTACGCGGCATCAAAAAGAATCTGCGCCGCTACTCCTACCGCCTGATTATGCCTGTTGTTCCTGGCAAGGAACTGGAGAAGCACCAAAAAACATTCCGGCGCGCCGACCAGATCGCTGTTGCATTTCTCAGAATCGCGGAAGAGATCCAGCGCATCCACAACCTTGGCATTATTCACGGTGACATCAGAACAGGAAATATCCTGATCGAACCAACCAAGATTAATGGCAAAGACGATGTCAGCGTGCACTTGCTCGATTTTTACATGGCGCACAAAATCGGCAAAAACGCTCCGTTTGATGACAGCAACAATCCATACGTCGCCCCCGAGCGCTTGCGCTGGGACGTGGCCGGCCACCCATCACAAGATGTTTTCTCACTCGCGATTACGTTTAAAGATGCACTTAGTCAAATCACACGCGCTGATAAAACCATAGACTCACAACTGGATAAACACTTCCCCGCCATCAAAGACCTCATCAAACGCGGACAATCCATCACTATCAGCCATAGACCCTCGCTACCGGAATTCATCTCCACACTACGCCAGCAGCTACATGCATATAAAGCACCAACCACGACCATGAACATCAAACCAGCAAAGATTGCGCCAACATCCGCACTAAGGGCGAATAGCATTTTTGACAGCAGCACATGGGGTGCGAGAGAAGAACCAGTGGCGAACAGACAGAAGAAGAGAAAAATCAGATAGGCAAATACAGGAACCAGCGTCACTCGCCCTGAGTGACGCCTTCTTCATAAATTTCCTGCGCTGAAAGCTCGGCAATATTACTGGCAGCCAAGGTTCCGCCGTACTCTTTGACCCAATACAGATACCCAATGACACATGTGACCGAGTCAAACAATGACATAAAAGCATGAAACGGCATCTGCTTGTGAACGTAAAGCGCGATGTAAAGACAATCGACAAAAATCCACAACAGCCACGACTCAATGATCTTGCGACAAAGCAGCCAGATACCCAACAAACTCAACACTGTCACCAGCGAATCCAGCAACGCTACCTCTGAGTTGGTGTAATGCCCCAGGCTCAACCAAACAGCGACGACTGAGACAAGCGCCATCAGGCTAAACAGGTAAAATTGTCTGGCGGTGATTCTGAGAAGTGGCAAGCCCTCTTCAACTTTCGCGCCATGACGCCAGGCGTACCAACCGTAAATCAGCAAAATGAAATACACAAGCTGCAACAGCAAGTCGCCGTACACACCGATGTTGATATCCATCAAGACATCAAAAGGAATGGCGGACAGACTAATCAGCCAGGCAACTGGCTTCTCCTTGATGTAAAAATAAGCGCTGATCACTGAGAGTAATGCGCCCATAATGTCGATGGTAGTATTCACTAACTGCCCGCTATATTTGTAGATGACTGAATGATTATATATCTATTAAATAATTTCTAAATATTAATGTTTTAAACTAAGCGTCAATTAATGCGTGCATTTTACGCAAAAC
>CAZWPD010000008.1:7185-16322 GCA_964636145.1 uncultured Coxiellaceae bacterium | reverse complement strand
TTCTGCTGCTCAACCTTCACAGTTCCGGAATAATTTTTATTGAGATAGGGATCGAAGCCCTTGCAATGATAGCTGCCGATAAAACTCGACGCAGCGTAAACAGGGGCGCTTAGCAGTAGCAGCAACGATGACAAAAATTTTCTTTTCATGACACATCCCTATAATCAATCTTATCCAGATGACCCTAAGATATTATCTCGAAAAACTTCCATTTACGAGTAAGAAATGCATCAAGCTGAAGTCTGATTTACCCCTAACGCGATGAGAGTATCCGCTTGATATTCACTTTACGCCCCTTCAGCTTGCCGTGCTGAAAATACTGGTAGGCTTGATCAGCGGCGTCACGATGAATTGCTACAAACGAATGCATGGCAGCAATATCAATTTTGCCTATCATGCTGCCAGACAAGCCGGCGTCTTTGGTCAATGCACCCAGAATATCACCCGGGCGAATTTTATCTTTTTTCCCCGCTGTCAGGCACAGCGTCACCATCTCGGGAATTAATTTTTTGGCACCGGCAGTCTTAAGCTCACTCTTCGCGCCCCATGTGACAGGATGCCCCAAGCTCTCTTCGATCAAACACAAACGCATCGCATCCGCCGGGGTCGTCAGACTCAAGGCAAGACCGGCATTCCCGGCGCGCCCGGTTCTACCAATGCGATGAATATGAACATCGTGCTCGAAAGCAAGATCGAAATTGATCACAGCTGGCAGTTCTTTAATATCGAGACCACGTGCAGCGACATCGGTCGCCACGAGTATTGAGCAACTCTTATTACCAAAACGCACCATAGCCAGATCACGCTCCATTTGTTCCATGTCGCCATTCAACGCCGCCGCACTAAAGCCATCGCGTACCAGCATCTCGGCGAGCTCGGCGGTTTGTTGCTTGGTATTACAAAACACTAATGTTGATTCTGGCTGGTAATGCAACAATAGTGACTTCAAGACCGACAATTTTTCTGCCTGGCTTTGTACTTCGTAAAACCTCTGCTCAATATCCAATTTTTCTTCCGGCGTTTCGATGACAATCATTTCCGGTTTCTGCATGAACTGCTTAGCAATCTGCTTTATCTCTGCCGTGTAAGTAGCGGAAAATAATAATGTTTGCCGCGGCACCGGACAGAAAGAGATGATTTGTTTGATATCATCAAAGAAACCCATATCGAGCATGCGATCCGCCTCATCCAGCACCAGCGTACGCAGATTATTGAGACGCAAGGAAGCCTGATCAAGATGCTTTTGCACGCGGCCAGGCGTACCAACAATAATGTGCGCGCCGTGACGCAGAGAATCCAGCTGTTGGCGCATGGGCATGCCGCCAGACAAATTGAGAATTTTCACGTTATGCATCAAGCGCGCATAACGTCGCAGCGCCTGACTGACTTGTTCAGCCAATTCACGAGTCGGACATAACACCAGAGCCTGAACATCATATAATTTAACATCAAGCTTATTGAGCAAAGACAAGCCGAATGCTGCAGTCTTGCCACTGCCGGTTTTGGCCTGCGCGATGACATCCAGATTTTTCAGCATCACTGGCAAACTTTGTGCCTGAATCGGCGTCATGGAATCATATTCCAGAGAGGCGAGATTGCTCTGCAATTCGTCGCGTAAAGACAATTGGGAAAATGCGTGCTGCTGGTTGGTGTGCTGGTTCTCTGGCTGTGTCATGCGATGATTCGCTTATAATTTATGAAGCGCGCAGAGTAACACTAATAAGCTCAATTTTGAATCATCCTGATCACAGCCCTCGGAGCACAAAGCACTACCACAATCATGAGGCACACAAAACACCTGCAGTCACAGCAGAATTTAGATATAATCTTCGCATCGTTTTGTTCGCGTAAATCTAATTAATGGGGATTATTCATGCACCTATCTAAAGTCACGTATATCTGGATTGATGGCAGCGTTCCAACCAAAACTTTGCGCTCCAAAGTGAAAGTTCACCCGCACAATAAAAGCCAATTAACTGCCGGTGATTTACCCCAATGGAATTTCGACGGCTCATCCACCAATCAGGCCACCGGACATGACTCCGACCTGATCCTGCAGCCAGTCTGCGTAGTAAACGACCCAATTAGCGGCACTGGCCACTATCTAGCCCTATGCGAAGTATTAAACCCGGATGGAACCCCACATCCCAGCAACAAACGTGCACGCCTTGCGCAGCTGATGAGTAAAGTCAGCAAAGAATACGATCCATGGATAGGCTTTGAACAAGAATACACCCTGTTTCAGGGTAACCAGCCACTTGGCTGGCCAGACCGCGGCTACCCAGCCCCTCAAGGCCCATTTTATTGCGGTGTTGGCGCCGATGAAGTCTTCGGCCGCTACCTGGTTGATGAACATGCACAAGCCTGCCTGGATGCCGGCATTATGCTCTACGGCACCAATGCCGAAGTAATGCCAGGTCAATGGGAGTTCCAGATTGGTTATCGCGGCCTCGACACCGAAAGCGCCGACCCATTAACCGTAAGTGACCACTTATGGTTGGCACGCTGGTTACTCTATCGTCTCGGCGAAAACTACGATATTTCAGCGAAGCTGCATCCAAAACCGGTAAAAGGCGACTGGAATGGTGCCGGCAAACACACCAACTTCTCCACCCGCCAAACCAGAGATCCCAAAACAGGCATGGAAGCTATTAACCAAGCTATTAAAGCACTGGAAAAACGTCATGATGCACATATTGCCGTTTACGGACATGATCTGGAGTTGCGCCTGACCGGCAGACATGAAACCGCCCCTATCCATCAATTCATGGCTGGCGTCGGTAATCGTGGCGCATCAATCAGAATCCCTCAGCCAGTGGCTGCTAAAGGGTACGGTTATCTCGAGGATCGCCGCCCGGGCGCAAACGCCAACCCCTATGAAGTTGCCACGGTATTGGTAGAAACCATCTGCAATGTTAAAGAAACCGAAACCAGCAAGGGTTAAGGCATCCCATCACAAACAATATCGAACATCCCCGCGTAAGCGGGGATTTCTTTTGCAATCACTTCATTATATTCCTGACGCTTGTTAATCCCCACTTAAGAGTCTTCAAGTAGAATCCGCCTCATTAACACCAAGAGTCATGCAAATAAATGATCAGTAACGAGCTACTCATACATCGACACGGGCAAGGCGTGCAATTAAGCGCGCCTGAAAATACCTATCAGGCGGAGCACGGCACTACAGTTGGCAGCATCATGCGATTGCCCATGAATTTTTACTTCATGAATCGCGACAGCATCATGCAAAAAATCAATGCCAAAACCGCAGAAACCAGCTGCTACCTGTCTGAGCACGATGCCATTGGCAAATCCATACGCGATGTCTCGAAACGCGAAACCGCCGACAGCATCCTCAAAAACGATCGTGAAATTATTGACACCAGAATATTAAAAATCACCACTGAAACCTACACACGCCTTGATGACACCGACCTGACTGCAATCTCCATCAAATATCCCTGGTACCAAGATGACAATATTGCAGGTATTTTCGGGTGCTCCATTTTACTCGGACAGCACGGCACATCAGAGCTGACGGAAGCACTAACCCTGTTGATGCAAACCGGGTTATTGGCGGCGTCGGCCACGAACATACCAGGATGGCAGCGTGAAGATGTTCACTTTGATCAGCGTGACACCAGCATCCTGCGCCTGCTTATACGCGGCAAAACCGCAAAAAATATCGCTCGCGTGCTTGGTATTTCTCATCGCACTGTTGAACATCGGCTTGATACTATCAAACACAAACTTGCTGTCTCCTCAAAGTCAGAATTAATCGAGCGAGTTTTCGAACAATTTATAGATTTACCGTGATGAAAAGGTAGTTAATACCCTGTCCAATTTCGGTTTGGAAGATTACCCTGTGCGCATGAAACACCAATGCCGTAACAAAAACAATAATACGATCCTCGGCGATATCAATATCCGGCAAGCGACACTTGACGACACCCATCACATTGCCAAAATTAAAATTGAGAATCACCGCGGAGCCAGCCCTCACCCGCTTGAGCATATCCTCAATGAGGTTTTCATACGCGAGTACACCAGACGCTGGGAAAAGAAATTTCACAACGGCGAGCTGACACTCATACTAAGCGTTGCCGGCAAGACTTGCGGGCTTGTTAGCTACACCCAAAGTGAAGAATCGCATCACTCCATACACAAAACTGCAGAAATCACTAACATCTACGTCGTCCCGGAATTACGCGGACACCGCCTCGGCAGATTGCTATGTAAAACTGCGATGGAAAAAATGCGTGAAAATAATTTTAAAAAAGTACTTGTGTGGATAGTCGAGGGAAGAGAGCAAACCAGAAAATTTTACGAGGCCATGGGCTTTTGCGCAACCACTGCTTCAAGACTAGATAAAATTGATGAAAATGTTATGTTAAAAGAAATTAAATTTGAAATGCAGCTCGATGATCATCAAGCCTCAGTGGACGCATCGTAAGCATACTCAAAAGACCTCCTTATCATTATATATCTCCCTCCTCCCGGACATGATTATATCGCTAGCAAGAAAATCGCAGCTATCAGGCACTAGCGACGACGCTGAACGATAAAAAATTTTCTCGCAATAAAATCAAGCATCTAAATGTAAAATGACGAGTCATACATCAAGCAGCCATGTTGCGGCAATGGTATATTGTTACCTATAAGACCGTTAAACCAGCCAACAAGGAAGAATTGCAATGAGAAAGGTATTGTTATTTCTCGTGGTGTTTATCGCCGCTATCGCTGCCGCCGCCCCGTATCTAGATGGTTATTTATTCAAAACAATTTTCATGCAGCGCATGGCTCTCATGCAAGAGCAGATTGGCAGTCCAAACATGAAAATGGAAGTAAGCGAATATAAAATCGGCTGGCTGGAATCCACTGCAAAAATAACTATTACCAGCCAACAACCGGCGAACAACAAATCCGGATTTACCATGCCGCCGATGGTATTCCACTTTGATTCGATTATTAAACACGGCCCCATCGTTATCGTTGATAATAAACCTGTTCTTGCTTATGCCAGCGTGGACACCGTGATTCACCTTCCAGACATTGCCGCAGCTTTGATTCCGGATAACGGCAATGGGTTCATGACGATTAATTCCATCATCTCTATTGACGGCACACAATGGCTAAGCACCTACAACATTCCAGCGGTATCTATTGTTGGCATGGCAAAGTGGGATGGATTAACCGGCAAAATGACCATCGAATCACCACTTCATACTCCAGAGAAAATTTCCAGCAACTTCTCATTCGGTGCATTCAGCGTACCAGCGAACCCAGCGATGCCATCACTCCCGGAAATTTTAATCTCGCCCATGTCATACACCATGACCGCAGTAATAGACGCATCCAACTTGTGGTCTGGCAATTCAGATTTAACTTCTGATGGTTTAAATATGAAATGGCAAGACGGACGCATTGTTAAAGCAATGAAATTCGCTATGCATTCCACATACGGCGCAACCAGCGGCATGTATAACATCGCCTCGCAGCTCACACTTGGCAGCTTGCAGCTACCAGCATCAATGCCAATTACCACCATTAACGATTTCAAATACTCAATTGCCCTGGATAATTTGGATATCGACGGTATTAAAGCTTACAAAGCGTTTGCAAGCACAACAACCGGAACACCACCAGAAGACGTGCAGATCAACAAGGCCTTAGCGATGCTGTCTAAATCTAGCAGCTTGCTCACAACATCTTCTGTTGCCACCAATCTTGGCAACGGTCAGGCTACGATCAAACTAACCCTGGAGAATGCACCAAAATCCAAAGACGAGGTGATGAACAATCTCAATGCCAACATCGATGCACGTATCGCAGCGCCGTTAGCCGAGCAAATGGTCACATCTTATTTGGCTGGCAAGATCCGCGCATCACAGCAGCCTGCTAATCTTGGACAATCACAACCAACCGTCACAAGTGACGCAAACGGCGGAATGACTGCGACAGCCGAAGGAACAGCCTCACTTGGCAACACCGATACGGCACAACCGGCAACGGAGCCATCCACCGCACCAGCAGCAAATGATGCTGCAGCCATGGCCAAGCAAGTGATTGATGCATTATTAGAAAAAGGTTATCTAGTGCGAGACAAGAATGATTACGTGCTTTCATTCATTAAAAAAGGCAATAGCATAACAGTGAATGGTAAAGACATGAGTGATCAAAAAGATGCTTTGACTCAGGGCCTGCAACAAGGCATGACAAATCCAACAGCCGCACAACCAGCAGCTAACACACCAGTTCAACCAACAACAGATGCTCAGCCAGTGAGCGCACAACCAGGGGTAAGTGGGTAAGTTCAGCGTTATACCGGCAACGACCAGGTAAGCATTATTTCCGCTTATTTGGTCGAGCCACTTCACTCTCCCTCTCCAGCCGATCATCATTCTCCCGCCCTCTTGCGTCAGCCTCTGCTGCACTTACTAGCGGTGAAAATAATTTTCCTTTACCTAATGATTGCGAAGCAGGTACACGAAAATCTGTGGTTGGTGAATCAGCCCGCCGAGAAACTCGATTAACTGACATGGAAGACTGCTGTTCGATATCACTCGGGATGCGCTGGTATTCATAAGCGCGGGCAGCACGCCTCGATCTGATAGCACGTACGGCACGCTCCCCTATTTCAAGACCGAGTAAAGCACCAACACATGCGCCGGCGACAACAATCGCAATAGATGCAACCACCCATGTAGTCATCAACATAGGAAGAAGAATAAATGCAAACGCTGCAGCAGCAAGACCACCAATGACCGCACCCGCCACAAAACCTGCAACTTTTGCAACGTCTGACCAGTCGCGTGCAGGCGCAGGCTGATTGCGTGCACCCGCTCGCATCGGCGAATATAGCTCTTGCTCACCACGCATATCTGCAATAGCAACACTCCGGAGCCGCGGCGAGTCAAACCTACCGACAGAGTACCTTCCAAAAAACTTGGCAAAGTCGCTCAATTCCACATCGAATTCTGCATATCCTTCCCTGACTTCACTCGCTACAGATTTGTTACCGTCTCGCAACTCGTGCTCAGCATTCCAATCATAGCGTATCCCGGTGTGACCCCAGGGATTACGTATCCTGATAAATTTTTGTAAATGGCCGTTGACCATTTTTTCAGAGACACCAATAATTGAATAGCAATGTTGAGGCTTCACGCCTGCTGATTGAGGAACATTGTCACGCGAGGAAGCAACCAGAAAAATATTCGCATCTCTATCGATAAAAAAACTATTGATGCGATCAAAAAGATTCAACGTAGACTGGCTATATAACCCCGTACCGAGCGCACCAGACCAGCGCAAATCATGATTATTCGTATCTTTAAACATGAGATCAAATGCCTGAATAACCTCTTCCAGATCGGGACTTCGCGCATCGCTAGCTACGTATTTTCGAAAGCCGTTATAACCAGCCAGAATAGCTTCCAGAGAAGGGTTCACTTCATCAAGATGCGCCTCCTCACTAAATTTCTCCCACGCTGTGCAACGAGTAACAACTTGCCGCCCATCTTCGTCACGAACAACATGATCAACGAGATCACCTTCGAACATCTGATTGATATAAGCACCAAGATCTGCCAGTAAGCGCACACTATTCAGCGCAGAATTAATCGGAATATCTCTTTCTTCCTTAAGTTTCAGATAATCAGCAATATATTGATTATATGCTTCCAGAACCCAAATTACCTGCTCAGGTGGAACAGAAGAAAGTTTGGTTGAAATCGTATCAAGTAATCTCTCGCGTACCAGATTTACAGGTGGATGCCCTTTTATGCTGGTTAACTGCGCGAGAATATCGGCAAGATTTATTTCCTTATCTCCGTAATTCTCAAACAAAGCAGCGAGATTTTCTCGTAAGCCCTCTAACGCTAGCTTACCGAGCTCATTCGAAAATAATTCATCCAGTGAGCCATCCCACTGCCTCATCTCACTTGCATCACATACATCATATAAAGCTTTGATATGCAAATAGACAGAGCGCGCATAAAGAAATGACTGACTATCCCATGGATATCCAGCAGATTCAGGTATTGAAATTTCATCTGATTCTTCGCCGGTAATAATGCGCATTGCTGTCATGGCATCACCGCCATTACCAAACATTTCACGAAATGCCGGATAAGTGTAATCATATTTTTTATTCTGATCGACAGCGATTTTTCGTTTCATAGAATGTGCGGTATATGCCTTTTCCAATACATGCACCCACGGCGCACGATGTTTGACCGTGGTCTTGCCATTAATGCAGTGTTCAGAGTTGTCGATACTATAATAAAAAAATCTTTTTACTTGTGGGTCGAACAGACGAACAATCACTTTATTCGTTCCCTCAACCTGATGCATCATGCTCTTGATATAGCGCTCACCATCTTCTCTGGACAATATCGCTAAAAGACTCGACAAGAAAAAACAATCGCCAAATATGCTTTGCCTAACATCATCAACCAAATTATCATGAGGAAAAATATCACCGTTGATTCGCTTGAAACTTTCTTGATAATGAGCATCTGACAGCGACTGACGTGAATCAGCATGCATATAACCGCGGTGTAAAATTTCAATTGCCTCGCCAGTCTCGGGCATATCAGCGCGACCAGCATGCTTACGCTTGAATGTAACAATCTCTAGCACATCTTCACGACCCGGCACCTCTCGAGCAAGTACCTGGTGATCAGGCCCTAACTCTTGCTCTATACACGCAATGGCCGTACCTTTACCATCAATGAGTATTGCCGGAAATTTTTCGCCGTGTAACACGGGAACCTGCACAACACCGTTGGCGAGGGCAGCCTTATGCAGTTTGGACGACGGCGGATTAGCGAATAGAAAGACTCGTGCCCCAGGCGCAACCGTATACAACCTTCCAAAATGAGCATCAGCAACATCGACAATCTCAGCAGCTTCAATATGAGTCAAATCCAGATCACCACGCGAATTCATGATAAGCCTCCATTGTCTATAGTTGCCAGCCAACACGAGCAACATAATTGTTTTAATTATAGGCTATAGCCGATCAAACAGTTGCGAATACAATCAAGGTGCTAGGCATTATTCAAACCAAATTTATGCGTTATATGCTCAACAAATACCGCGCTGCGCGCAGGTTGCTCGCGCGAGGAAAACCAGCG
>CAZWPD010000008.1:0-7085 GCA_964636145.1 uncultured Coxiellaceae bacterium | reverse complement strand
GCCCGTTTGAAAGAGACACGCTTGTCTAACTCATTGCTGCGACTCGCGATAAATTGCCAGCTAGCGGAAAGTAACAATAACGGCGACAACAATACCGTCACTGCACGTTGCGCCAATGATTTCTTACCTTCCTCAAAAAAGAACGGAATATCTTGTGCCAGCTCATTAGCAGCACTCGTACCCGCTAGCAAAGCTGGCGGTATATTTAAAAATTGATCCCTCGCCACACCTGATGCCGCGGTATGCCCTAATAATAAAATTGTATCGAGTGATTTTTGCAAAACCTTACAAACGAATCTGAATGGATTGAGAATCTGCGCCAGATTTTCTCGCTCACGCAATTGCTGCCAATCAGCCTTGAGCTGCCGGAAAGGATGCGATTCCTGAATAGCATGCACAATAGTAGAAATAGATTCGAAGGAGTTAAAAACGGAAAATATAAAATTACCGGCAACGGCCAGCGGCGTTAAAATATTACGAATCCAGTTCGCGGCTTGCTGCATATACGGCAATAATTTCGCACCGTGTTTAACGGCTATCCACCACGTTCCAGCTGTCGCCAGGGTACCCATCACACACAATGCTGCTGTTGCCGCAACAACCAGTGATAATGCAACGGTTCTGAAAATAAATCCTGGTGTGATACGCCCGTTTTCTGGTGTAAACCACTTCTTTAGTCTTTGCAGCCAATGACGCATGCTGTCGCTAAAGAGAATATCTTTCACGGTATGAAACACCAGCAACGTGTAACCAACAGCAGCCACAGCTACCAGCGGCCACAGCATGAAACTCAAGGAAACACTAATCATCGCCAATGCGGCTGGCAAAGCAGCTGCCGTTGCCATCCCGAACCCTGCCCCGCACAATAAACTAAATGGCAGCGCCAATCTGAATAAAATCATTTTGGCTTTCATACCCGGCAATCTCTGCTTGATAGCAACAATCATTTGCGCAAGCTCTTGATCTTCGCCAAAAGGTGCAAGTGACAAATCTCCTTTAGCAAGAACACGCTTGGCAAGAAATGCCTGCATATGCCGCAATCGTTTCTGCGCGGCATGTTTTTCTGCTTTCTGAGCATCAGTCAATTTGTTGCCGCGAAGATTACCAAGAAATTTCTTTAATCGCTGATATTCGCCGAGAAATCCGCCGAATTGCACTTCGTCACTTAATTGATCGAGCATATTCGTTATCAGTTGATGATAACCACGCTTACCCAACAGGACAAAATCATGTAAGCCCTCAAAAATTTCCTCTTTAAACACTTCACCCTCAACGACACCGCCAAACACAAAAGCACCAATGGCTAAAGCCAGGGACGGTGAAACCAGCAGCATGCCGCTGGCGCTCAAGATACCAAAGGCAATAATGACGCCGGTCGTGAGCACACCGGTAAGGGTATAGAGACCTACGGCAAGTGGAATTCGTTTAATTTTCAATGAAAAATGCCCCTAAAATCGGTGTTTTATTATTGTAGTTGCGCAGCTTCACAGAACGGACACAGATTACCGCAAATTGCCCCACAAATGCAAATGATTCTCATTCAAGCAGAGATGTTATCGCGCAAATATTGGCCATTTGTGACTCACTTTATTGCTGATTTTTAAATTTCATTCGGATAGAATGACCGCCCTTCAGAATGGAACTTCTACACAGGCAGGACACCATGAATTTAAATACCAAACTCGCCACTGAATTAAATATCAAATCCCAACAAGTGGAGGCCGTTATTGCCCTGCTAGACGGCGGTGCAACCGTGCCATTTATCTCACGCTATCGCAAAGAAGCGACCGGCGGCCTAACAGATACTGAGTTACGTTTATTTGAAGAACGGCTTGGATACTTGCGCGAAGTGCAAGACCGACGCGAAACCATTTTGAAAAGCATAACCGAGCAAGGCAAATTAACGCCTGAACTCGAGAAAGCGATTATCGAGACCGACAACAAGTCCACACTCGAAGATTTATATCTGCCGTATAAACCGAAACGCCGCACCAAAGCGATGATTGCACGCGAAGCCGGCCTCGAACCGCTTGCCATGACGCTGTTGAACGATCCAACACAAGCACCGGAACAACTAGCCTTAACGTTTATTGATGCTGAAAAAGGCATCAATAATATCAAAGAAGCACTTGAAGGCGCCGGTCAAATTCTCATGGAAGTGTTTTCTGAAAATGCCGCCCTGCTCGGCTCACTCCGACAATTCGCCTGGGATAACGGCATTGTTCAAAGTGTCGTGATTGCCGGGAAAGAAGTTGAAGGTAATAAATTCACCGATTATTTCAAATACGAAGAAGCTATCAAAAAAATCCCCTCGCACCGTGCCCTCGCTTTATTCCGTGGTCAGCGCGAAGAAATATTATACGTCAATCTGGTACTGAACGATGACCAAGTCAGTCATTGCCAAACCGAGATGCAGCAATGCTTTAACGTTGCCAATAAAAACCGAGCCGCAGATCAATGGTTAATTGAAACCATCAACATGACGTGGCGCATCCGAATCGCCTTCAAAATTGAGCTCGAATTAATGATGCAGTTACGTCAAGCCGCTGAAGAAGAAGCCATTCAAGTGTTTTCCAACAACTTGAAGCACTTGCTCATGGCTGCTCCCGCTGGCTCGCATGTGACACTCGCACTCGATCCGGGCTTGCGCACCGGAACCAAGGCAGTTGTCATCGACAGTACTGGGAAATTACTCGCAAATATCACGATTTTCCCGCATGCGCCGCGTAATGACTGGGATATGTCACTCAAGGTATTACATAAATTATGCGTCGATCACAACGTCAGTCTGATCAGCATTGGTAACGGTACGGCCTCACGTGAAACCGATAAACTGGTGATGGATTTAAAAAAGCGTCACCCGGAATTAAAACTCACCAGCATCGTTGTTTCTGAAGCTGGCGCATCGGTATATTCTGCATCCGAACTAGCCGCCAAAGAATTTCCGGATCTCGATGTTACTTATCGCGGCGCCGTTTCGATTGGCCGCCGCCTGCAAGATCCGCTGGCAGAATTAATCAAGATTGATCCGAAATCCATCGGTGTTGGTCAGTATCAACATGATGTGAACCAAACCCGTTTATCACGTGCACTGCGCGCGGTCATGGAAGATTGCGTGAATGCCGTTGGTGTCGACATCAATACTGCTTCGGTGCCATTACTCGCATGTATCGCCGGCCTCAATGAAACCGTTGCCAACAATATTGTGAATTATCGCGAGCAAAACGGCGCCTTCAAAAATCGCGCGCAACTGAAAAAGATTCCGCGTCTCGGTGACAAAGCCTTCGAACAATCTGCCGGCTTTTTACGCATCAGTAATGGCGACAACCCGCTCGACGCATCAGCCGTGCACCCAGAGGCTTATGCTGTAGTTGAACGCATCCTGACGAAAACGCAAAAGTCGATCAAGGAAATTGTCGGCAACTCCGCGATCACCCGCACCTTGCGACCAGCCGATTACACCGATGAACAATTCGGACTGCCAACAGTCACCGATATCATTCGCGAATTAGAAAAACCTGGACGCGACCCTCGCCCTGAATTTAAAACAGCTGTTTTCAAAGAGGGTGTCGAGGAATTAAAAGACTTAGCAAGCGGCATGATTCTGGAAGGAGTGGTCACTAACGTTGCTAACTTCGGCGCATTCGTTGATATTGGCGTGCATCAAGACGGTCTCGTTCATATCTCCATGTTGGCTGACCGCTTCATCAAAGATCCTAATGAAGTTGTCAAAGTTGGCGATATCGTCAAAGTTAAAATTCTGGAAGTAGATTTGATTCGCAAACGCGTTCAATTAAGTATGCGCCTCAATGATGCACCAGCACCATCGACGCAACAGCGCGGCGCACCGGCATCACCTAAACAGATCAAACAGCAGCCAAAATCTCAGCTCGACACATCCATGGGTAGCGCGCTACTGTCAGCATTAGGAAAAAGCACAGGCCGACTATAAGGAATCACGCTATGGACAGTACACCGACATCTATTTCGCGCCGTAACAAAGGATCAGTAACACGAGACACCTTAAAAGCTATCAATTGCAGTTACATTCACGGCAGGTTAGTTAAACCTGCCAGTGATACGACACTTCATCCCAATTACTTCCCAGCAACCAATGAGATTATCAACCAGAGCGCTTACGCCAGTGATGAAGACTTGCGTATGGCAATACAAAGTAGCCAGCAAGGCTTTGCTATCTGGTCTCAATTTTCTGTTAATCAACGCAGTAATATCTTATTGACAGCAGCCGGGCTCTTGCGCGAACGAGTCGATGAACTTGCTGCGCTTGAAGTCTGGGACACAGGCAAGCCAATTACGGAAGCGATGACTGTTGATATTTTCTCTGCAGCAGATAGTCTTGAGTATTTCGCGAAAACTGCATTGGCGGCTGAAGACAGTGTCATGCCCAACACTAATGCCCTCATCTACACCCGTCGCGAACCGCTGGGCGTGTGCATTGGTATCGGTGCCTGGAACTACCCACTGCAAATTGCTTGTTGGAAAGCCGCACCCGCACTGATGATGGGCAATAGCATGATCTTCAAGCCCTCAGAATTAACACCTATGACAGCCATTGCCCTTGCTGAAATATTTAGTGAAGCCGGTATGCCACCAGGCGTATTTAATGTCATTATCGGCAATGGCAACGTTGCGGAAAAACTGATTTCTGAGCCAGGTATCGCTAAAGTGTCATTTACAGGATCAGTGCCCACCGGCAAAAAAATTCTGCAACAAACCGCAAACCAGCTCATTCCAACCACACTAGAGCTCGGGGGCAAATCACCCTTGATCATCTTCGCTGATGCCGATCTTGACCAAGCCATCATTGGCAGTATGCTCGCCAACTTTTACACCCAAGGTGAAATCTGCTCGAATGGCACCAGAGTTTTTGTGGAGCGCACGTGCTATGCACAATTTATTGAAATGCTGAAAGCGCGCGTATCTAAATTAGTGATAGGCGATCCATTCGACGCAAAAACACAAGTCGGTGCCTTAATTAGCCGTGAACACACGCAGAAAGTTGCAGGCTTTATCACGCAAGGCCTGGAACAAGGAGCAATACTTTTGTGTGGTGGACATACCAGCACTAACCCGGCATTACAATCTGGTAATTTTATCGAGCCAACTATTTTTATAGATTGCCATGATGATATGACGATCGTACAAGATGAAATTTTTGGTCCAGTGATGACCATTCTCGTTTTTGATGATGAAGATGAAGTCATTCAGCGTGCCAATAACACGCGCTACGGACTAGCCGGCGGCATCTTCACCAATGATATTAGACGCGCACATAATATTGCGAAAAAATTACAGGTTGGCGTCTGCTGGATTAACAATTACAATGTCACCCCAGTATCCATGCCGTTCGGCGGTTATAAATCCTCGGGATTTGGCCGTGAAAACGCCATGGTTGCCATGTCTCACTATTCACAATTGAAGAGTATCTATATCGAATTGAATCAAATTGAACATTCATATCAATAAGAGAAGACAATGAGTCACAAAGATAATCGTACGGAAGTAGATTATATCGTTATCGGTGCAGGATCTGCCGGATGCGTGCTAGCTAACCGGCTTTCTGCCAATCCCGCCCATGAAGTTGCATTATTTGAAGCTGGCAAAGGCGACAAAACCTGGAAAATCTCCATGCCTGCGGCGCTGACTTATAATTTGATGAATAAAAAATATAATTGGTATTATCAAACCGAGTCGGAACCAGCGCTAGGCAACCGCTCCATCTACTGGCCGCGCGGTAAAGTGATAGGCGGTTCCTCCGCATTAAACGCCATGGTATACATTCGTGGGCACGCTAAAGATTTCGATCGCTGGCATCAGCAAGGTGCAACTGGCTGGAATTATGAAAATATCCTGCCGTATTTCAAGCGCTCGGAAACTTACAGCAAAGGTGGCGATCATTACCGCGGAGATTCCGGGCCATTGAAAGTCATCGACAAAATCACCGAAAACCCCTTGTTTGATGCGTTCATTGAGGCTGGTATTCAAGCTGGACACCCGTATTCTGCAGATATTAATGGCGCACAACAGGAAGGCTTCGGACGCTTTGACATGACCATTTATAATGGTATGCGCTGCAGTGCCGCCAATGCTTATCTGCACCCGATATTAAAACATCGCAGAAATCTGAAATTACATCTTCGTGCTCATGCCACCAAGATTATTATTGAAAATAACAAAGCAATCGGCATTGAGTACATTCAAGATAGTAAAAAAAAAAGTGTTTTGCGCGACATGAAGTCATATTAAGCGGCGGCGCCATCAACTCACCACAATTATTGATGCTCTCAGGCATCGGACCCGCCAATCAATTGAGCCAGCATCAAATACCTGTTATTCATGATTTGCCAGGTGTCGGCCAAAATCTGCAAGACCATCTCGAATATTACATGCAGTTCGAGTGCAAAGAAAAAATCACTCTGTACTCGATGGCGAATCCAATCAGAAAAGCCAAAACCGGTATCGAATGGTTTTTAACAGGCAAAGGACTGGCTGCGTCTTCACATCTCGAAGCCGGTGGCTTCATCAGCACCGACGCCAATCAGCCGCATCCTAACCTGCAATATCATTTCTTGCCGGGTCTTGTGAATGATCACGGCCGCAGCTTGGGTAACGGCCATTCATTTCAAGTTCATGCTGGCACCATGCGACCAGAAAGTCGTGGTTATCTGGAACTTGCCTCAAGTGACGCCTTCACGCCAATGCGAATTTTCGCGAATTATTTGCAAACTGAAAATGACTGGAACGATTTAATAGCCAGTATCCCCATCACGCGCGAGATTTTCAATCAGCCTGCTTTCAAGCCGTACAAAGGCAAAGAATTACGTCCAGGCCGTGCGTGCAACAGCAAAGCAGAAATGAAGGAGTTTATTCGCGAAAAAATCGAAACTGCATATCACCCGTGCGGCACGTGCAAAATGGGAATTGATGAAATGTCAGTGGTTGATCCTCGCGGGAAAGTTTACGGTATTGAGAATTTGCGTGTCGCTGATGCATCTATCATGCCATCCGTCACGTCGGGAAATTTAAATGCGCCGACGATTATGTTGGCGGAGAAGATTAGTGAT